>CAWFYD010000003.1:0-398264 GCA_963819945.1 uncultured Acidimicrobiia bacterium | reverse complement strand
GTTTCTTTTTGGGTCGGGTGGGGCCTTTGGGCGCGCCGGTGGGTTGGTAGTCGCGGGTGGGGTCGATCGTGAGCTTGCGGAGGAGCTCTCCGGTGGCGGCGTCGACAACGCGGACGTTGAGGTCGTCGACGAGGAGGATGACGTGGGTTCGGGCGTGGGTTCGTCCGATGCCGATGTGGCGAAGCTGGCCGGCGACACGGAGGGTGACGACGCCGGTCGTGTCGATGCGGTCGCGTCGGACCCGGTGGTGCGGGTTGTCGGTTCCGGTCGGGGTGGCTTTGGGCCGCGGGTGTAGATGGTGGTGGGCGTCGCGCGTCGTGGGAGTGAACGGTGGGGTCGCTGCTCGTTGTAGATGGTGCGGAACGTGTCGAGGAGTGCCTGGAGCTCGGCGAGCGTGGTCGGTGCGGGTTGTTGGTGGAGCCAGCGTTTGAGGGTCTGTTGGAACCGTTCGATTTTCCCGCAGGTGGTGGGGTGGTTCGGTCGGCTGTTCTTCTGGACGATGCCGAGGGCGACGAGTTCGGCTTCGAACGCGTTGCGTCCGCCTCGTCCGCCGGCGAAACGTGCGGTGAAGACCATTCCGTTGTCGGTCAATGTTGATGCGGGGTATCCGTGCTCGGCGCTCGTGGCGCGGAACGCTGCGAGGACGATCGGGCCGGTGACGGGTTGGTGCGCGGTGATCCGCAGCGCGTAGCGGGAATGGTCATCGAGCCAGGAGAGGATCTCGGTGTCGGTCCCGTCCGCGAGCGGGTAGTGCGTGAAGTCCGACTGCCAACACTGGTTGGGTTGGTCGGCTTCGAACCGGATGTAGGACGACCGTGGACGCTTCCTCGGTTCGGGAGTGACGAGTCCGGCGCGGGTGAGGGTCCGGGCGATGGTGGAGACGGACACGGTCGTGTGGTGGTGGTGTTCGAGGTGCCAGTGGATCGTGTCGGGCCCGGCATCGAGACCCTCAGCGACGAGTTGTTCTCGGAGCTCGACGATCAGTGCGACGGTCGTCGCAGCGATCGCGGTGGGTGTCGTCTTGGGGCGACGCGATCTGGGTTCGAACGCGAGGTCACCTTCGGCGCGGTAGCGGGCCACGAGCTTGCTGACCCAGCCCTTCGAGACGCCGTACTCGCGAGCGACGCTGGACTGGGAGCGGCCCTCGAGGACCACCGCCGTGACGATCAACCGGGCCTTGGACATTGCCGAGCCTGCCGACCCGACGGTTTCCTATGTCTTGAGAGACCCGTTTCCTATGTCCTGACGCACAGCACCATCATCTCCACCGGAATTCGTAGCTACCGCTGGAATCGTTGTACGAAGCGGCATTGCCAGGGAGTCTCGACGGCCTTCGGGTCGTAGTGCTCCCGGACATACGCGACCGCATCCGAGGCCGGCGTGCCGGCGAGCACGCCGAGGCCCGCGACAGCGGTGCCGGTGAGTCCTCGACCACCGACGCACGCGATCTCGACCCGCTCGGACAGCGCTGCGTTCGAATGCCTCCAGGAACGCAGTACGCGCATCATCTGGGTCGGTCGGCAGCCGGAAGTCGGGCCAGCGCAACCACCGGGAGGGCCGCGCATTCGGCGGCGGGTTCTTGCCCAGCAGGTACAGCCCGAACTGCGGGTCGGGACCAGCCGGCATCGGCTGCCGCAGGCCGCGGCCCCGCACCCGTCGACCGTCCGTGAGCTCCAGCACGCCCGGTTCCGTTGCCCAGGCCGAGCTACTCATCGCGCAAGTCTGGTCCGCGACAGCCGCGTGCTCGAGGTCGCGATCGGCATGCCGGCCCGTCTCATCGCCGCCCGCGGCGCCGAGCCGCGGTCCTAGCCGATTCCAGCCCGGAAATCGGGCAGAAATAGGCGCCCGAATACGGCATCGACCCGATGTGCCCGGGTACCTCAGACGCTCATGCTGATGGTCATGGAGAACCTTGATCTGCACCCAGATCGTCAATGACCGTCGAGCTCGGAGCGGGAAGCGAACGCCGAGGAGCACCGCCTCGGCAAGCCGGACGAGAAGCCGGCCGCCGGCCAGCCCCGGCTGCGCTACGTGCGCCGGCACCGCCCGGTCGACCGCCGCCCGCCATTCGCTCGCCTGAGGTTGCGCCGATCGTCTTACGCTCTGGGGATGCTCGTCGGGCGCCCCGGACTCTCACCGCAGATGGTCGGTCGGGCCGAGGAGCTCGACCGGCTCGCCCGCCTCGTCGACGCGGGCCAGTCCCCGGCGATCGCGCTGGTCGGCGGCGAAGCCGGGGTCGGCAAGACCCGGCTCGTCCGCGAGCTGATCGACCGGCTCCCCGCCGGCATGGTCGTCCTCGCCGGCCAGGCCGACCCCGGCTCGCTCGGCCGCCCGTTCGAGCTGCTGCTTCGACGCGCTCGCGACCGGCCAGGCGCAAGGACGACGAGCGGCTCGCGCTCCTCGCCGACCCCGACCGCCCGACCGACGAGCGCGTGCGGCTCGGGCTCGAGGTCGTCCGCGACCTCACCGCGCGGGCGCCGAGCGTGGTCGTGTTCGACGACCTGCACTGGGCCGACTCCGAGAGCGTCGCCCTCTTCGAACGGCTCGCCGAACAGGGCAGCGGTCCGCGTGCTGCTCGTCGGTACCTACCGGCCCGACGCGCTGCACCGCCGGCACCCGACCGCGGAGATGCTGCCCCGGCTCGAGCGCCGCCACGCGGTCACGCACCTCCACCTCGATCGCCTCTCGACGTCGCCGACGTCGGCTCGTTCCTCGCCGCGGTCTACGGGCGCGAACCGTCGTACCGGGTCGTCGAGGCGCTGCACGCGCGCACCGGCGGCAACCCGTTCTTCCTCGAGGAGCTGCTCGCCGCGGCCCGCGAGGACGATCCCGACGAGCTGCTCCGCCAGGAGCTGCCGTGGAGCCTGGCCGAGCTCGTCCGCACGCAGCTCGACGACCTCACGCGCCGAGCAGCGCGGGGTGCTCGAGACCGCGGCGGTGCTCGGCGTCACCCGCGTCGGCTTCGACCTGCTCGCCGCGGTCTCCGGGCTACTCCGAGGACGAGCTCATCCCGCATCCTGCGCCACCTCGTCGCGCGCGGCCTGCTCGTCGAGGCGGAAGCCGACGTGTTCTCGTTCCGCCACGCGCTGGCGCGCGAAGCGATCGAGTCCGACCTGCTCGGGCGCGAGCGCCGGCGCCTGCATCAGGCCGCGCTCGATGCGCTGCGCGCGACGGACAGCGACGACTTCGCGGCGATCGCGCACCACGCGTACGGCGCCGGCCAGTTCGACGACATGGTCGAAGCGGCCGCGCGAGGGCGCGCCGCGCTCGCTGCACTCCGGTTCGACCTACCAGGCGCTGCAGCTCGCCGAGCTCGGGCTCACCGAGGCGTCCGACGACGCCGAGCTGCTCGACCTCGCGAGCCGGGCCGCCTGGCTGAGCGGCCTGCTCACCGACGCCCGCGGCTTCACGCGGTCGCAGCCTCGAGCGGGCCCGGCGCGTCGGGCGACCTCGAAGCGGAGTCGGCCGCGCTCCGGCTCATCTGCCGGCTCGACCACGACCTCGGCGACGCCGCCGCGACCACGACCGACACCGCCGCGCTCGCCGAGCTCGTCGAACGGCTCGACGAAGGCGCGGAGCAGGCCCGGGCGTTCGCGGTCCTCGCCGAGATGGCGCATGCTGCGCGACGACCTCGCCGGCGTGACGAAGTGGGCCGACCGCGCGGTCGAGCTGGCCGACCGGCTCGACCTGCCCGAGGTGCGAGCCCACGCCGCAGATCGAGCGCGGCTCGGCGTTCATGAACGACGCCGGAGCTGTTCGACGAGGGCGCGGTGCTCCTGGCAGCGGCGGTCGACGAGGCCGCGGCGCTCGAGCCAGTGGGTCATCGTCGCGCGCGGGCTCAACAACCTCGTGCGGGGCGACTACTACCGACCCGACGCCGACGACGCGCGTTCCCTGCTGGTGCGCATGCGCGAAGCGACCGAGCGGGCCGGGTTCGACCTCTTCGCCGGCAGCTACTGGGACGGTCTCGCCGATCTCGCCGAGTGGGAAGGCGACCTCGGCGCGGCGCTGACGCATGTCGACGAGGCGCTCCGCTCGCAACGGCACTCGTCCGGCAGCAAGCCGGCGTTCTGGTACCGCGCGCACGCGGCCGGGCTCGCGCTCGAGGCCGGCGAGGTCGACCGGGCCGAAGCGATCTTCGCCACGGTGGACCCGGCGCTCGGCGACAAGGTCGATGTGGTGGTGCGGACTCGGCCTGCACATCGCGGCGATCCGCCGCGACCGCGACGCCGTCCAGCGCTTCGGCGACGAGCTGGTCGAGGTCGCCGTCGAGCCGCGAGCGGCATCGATCCGCAGCTCGTCCACGACCTCGTGCGGGCGATGCTGCTCGGGGGCACGCCGCACGAGGAAGTGCACGAGATCTTCGACCTGCTCCCGGTCGGCTTCGGCCACGGCTCGCTGGAAGACGACCCCTACCGGATGCTCGCGCGAGCGCAGCTGCTCGAAGCGCGGGGCGACGACGAGCTCGCGCTCGGCGGACTACGAGGCGGCGATCGCCCGCGCCGGTGACCAGGTCCGGCCCGCGGCGCTCGGCACCGCGCACGTCGGCGCGGGCCGCACGCTGGTCGCGCTCCAGCGGCTCGACGAGGCGAAGCAGCATGCGGCGATCGCCGCCGAGTCTGCTCGAACGGTGGGGCGGCACCCGGGTCGAAGAGCTGGCCGCGCTGCAGCGCCGGCTCGGCGGAGGCGAGACCGGTCGAGGGCCCGGCCGAGCTCACGCCCGCGCGAGCGCGAGGTCGTCACGCTGCTCGCCGAGGGACTGACCAACGGCGAGCTCGCGACCGCGCCTGTTCATCTCGCCCGAAGACCGCGTCGGTGCACGTGTCGAACATCCTGGCCAAGCTGTCGATGACCAGCCGGGCCGAGATCGCCGCCTACTCGGTGCGGTCCGGTCTCGCCGACGCGGGCGCGCCGAAGGCGCCTGACTGAGCGGATGGCTCAGACGGGGTCGAGCACCACGACGGGAATCCGGCGCTCGGTGTTGGCCTGGTAGTCGTTGTACTTGGGCCACACCGCGGCCGCCCGCTCCCACCACTCGTCCCGCTCGTCACCCTCGACGACGCGAGCCGTGTAGTCCTGCAGCTCGGTGCCGTCCTGCAGGCTGACGTGCGGGTTGGCCGTGAGGTTGAGGTACCAGACCGGGTGCTTCGGTGCCCCGCCGAGCGACGCCACGACCGCGTACCGGTCACCGTCCTTCACGCGCATCAGCGGGGTCTTGCGCACGTTGCCGCTGTGCCGACCCTTGGTCCACAAGATGATGCAGGGCTGGCCTTCGAGCTCGTTGCCCTCGGCGCCACCCGTCTCCTCGAAGAGGCGGACCTGGTCGGCGATCGGAGGCCACGGGCTCGGTTCGTACGTTCCTTCGAGTGCCATGCCCCTGGTCTACCCCTTCGCACGATCACCGACCCAACCGACGAACGTGCTTGCGCAATCGGCAGCCGGTGGTCACACTGCTGACCGTCCGCTGAACGTGGGCCTCTTCCGACGGCAGGAGATTCCGTGGGCGCCCCGTCGAAGCTCCGCCGCACCCTCCGGGTCGCGTTCGTGGCGACCGTCGCGGTGGCGGCCCTCGGACTGTCCGCTCCGGACGGCGCGATCGCCGGCGCCGTTCACCGCCGACTCGAACCCGCCCCCGGACCTCTCGCAGCTGGTCGTTGGTGGTCACCCCGTCGCACCGAACGACTTCCCTGCGCTCGCGGCGATCCTGCTCGCGCAGCCCGCGAGGTCGCGGCGCGCGACCGGCTCATGTGCAGTGGCACCGTCGTCGCCCGCCGATGGGTGCTGAGCGCCGGCCATTGCAGCGACGCGGTGCTCTTCAACGAGCCGCTCCTGGTGCAGGTGGGGAGCCGGGACCTCGGCGATCCCCGGGCGGTCGTGGCGCACGTCAACCGGGCGGTCGTCCACCAGGTCTACGTGAAGCGCGGGCTCGGGTTCGACATCGCCCTGTTCCACACCTCGATCGACCTTGACGTCCCGGTCACCCGCCTGGCCACGATCGCCGACCTGCCGCTCATGGCGGAGGGCAAGGACGCCACCATTGCCGGCTGGGGCCTGACGAAGCGGCTCGGCATCGCGGAATACCCGAACGAGAACGCGCATCCGCCGGTCCGGGCTCGTGCGGTCATCGTCCCGCTCATCGGGGACCAGACGTGCACGGACGCCTACCGCGACTTCTTCCCGCACTTCGTCGTGCCCGGGAGCGACATCTGCGCCGGCACCGAAGGCCGGAACGCCTGTTACGGCGACAGCGGCGGGCCCCTCTACGCACACGATCCCCAGGGTCAGCTCGTGCAGATCGGGCTCACCAGCCGCGGCGCGGGCTGCGCCACGAAGGCGTTCCCCGGTGTCTTCACCGACGTCCGCCGGATGCACGGGTGGATCCACCGCTGGACGACCCGCTCGTGTCCGAACCGGTTCGAGTTCCCGTCCGATCCGGGATTCCCCGACGACTTCCCCACCGGCCCGCTCTACGTCTGCTGACGTCGGCCGCTCGGATCGTCGAGGCATGACCGTGGAAGCAGGGCGCCAGATCGCGGCGGGTCGCGACGGAGCGATCTACGAGTTCGGGCCGGGCAAGGTGCTGCGCAAGACGTTCGACGGACGCAGCCTCGAGGACGAGGCGCGCATCATGGCCTTCGTCGCCGAGCAGGGCTACCCGGTGCCGGCGGTCCACGAGCTGCGGGCCGGCGGCACTGAGCTCGTGATGGATCGCATTGAAGGCCCGCTGATGATGGACGCGATCGTGCGGCAGCCGTGGACGTTCACCCACCACGCGAGCACCCTGGCCGACCTGCATGACGCTCTGCACGAGATCACCGCGCCGGGCTGGTTCCGCCAGCTGCGCGGCGAAGGCGACCGGGTCGTGCACCTGGACCTGCACCCCCTGAACGTGATCATGTCGGAGCGCGGGCCCGTCGTCATCGACTGGCCCAACGCGGCCCGGGGCGACGGCCTCAGCGACGTGGCGCTGACGTACGTGCTGCTGACCTGTCCGAAGATGCCGGCTCCCCGGATCACCCAGCTCGCCGCCCAGCCGCTCCGGCTCCTCCTCGCCCGGAGCTTCACCCGCCGCTACCGCCGGGGGTCCGGCGGCCGGGCCCTGCGATCCACGATCGCGACCGCGGCCGAGCGCAAGGCCCTCGATCGCAACCTCGACGCTGACGAGGCCGCGAAGTGCCGACGGCTCGCCGGGGTGATGCGGCGTCGGGCCACCGCCTGACCGCAGCTCGGGGGCGGAATCGTCGGTGGGACAGGGCAGCGGTGGACCGGCCACTGTGTGTAGTGACCGAATTTTCAGGGCTACCCTGTGATGTTCGATTCTGCACGTTTCGGGGCCGCGAGGGGGGAGCAAGGGCGTGACCGATCTGCTGTGCACCGCCGGCATCACCGTGTGTCCCAGCGCCACGCGCCAGCCGTGACCACGACTCTCCCGGACCCGATCGAGGACGAGCCGACCGAGGACGTCCTCTCGACCCCGGACCCCGTCCCCGACGCGCCGCCGCCCGAGCTGCGCTACCGGAGGGCGTTCCGGTTCCGGAGCTCGCTCTCGGAGCTCTGGAACTCGCGCGGGATCATCTGGAGCCTCACGGTCCGGGACATCCGGTCGACGTACAGCCAGGAGGTCCTCGGCATCGCGTGGGCCCTCGTCGCACCCGTGACGCTGATGGTCCTGTTCACGTTCCTAGCGAACCGGTTCGACGGCAAGATCGCCACCGGCGGCGTCTGGTACCCGCTCTTCGCCTACGTCGGTCTGCTGCCGTGGACGTTCTTCTCGAGCTCGGTGTCGAGTGGCGGCACGAGCCTGGTCGGCAACGCGCTTCTCAACAAGGTGTACGCACCGCGTGAGGTCTTCCCGATCTCGGACATCCTCGGATCGATCGTCAACGTGGCCTGCGCATCGATCGCGCTCGGCGCGCTGTTCCTCCTCGACGGCACGTGGCCGTCCGTCACCTCGTACTGGGTGATCCCGCTCGCGTTGATCCTCTTCATCTTCACCACCGGCGTGACGCTCTTCATCGCCGGGCTCACCGTCTACCTCCGCGACATGCGGCACGCGCTCCCGCTGATCCTCCAGGGTGGCCTGATCCTCTCGCCGATCATCTACGGCATGGACCAGATCCCGGCGGATTGGCGCAACGTCTACGTCGCGCTCAACCCGTTGGCCGGCGTGATCGACGGCATGCGGCGCTGCGTGCTGTACGACCAGGTCCCGGTCGCGAGCTACACGATCATCGCCGCGGTCATGGCGTGCCTCTGGCTCGTCGGATCGTTCATGCTCTTCAAGCGGCTCGAGACCGGCTTCGCCGATGTCAGCTGAGGGCGCCGTCTCGGTCCAGCACATCTGGAAGCGGTTCCGGGTTGACCGCGGCCGTCGGTTGCTGCGCGACCACGTGAGCCGGGCGAGCCACCTGCTGCGCCGGCGTGAGCCGACCGACAATCCGTGGCGCTGGGTGCTGCGCGACATCTCGTTCGAGATCGAGCCCGGTGAGTCGGTGGGCATCGTCGGGGCGAACGGCGCCGGCAAGTCGACGTTGCTCAAGATCGTCTCCGGCCTCATGTTCCCGCACACCGGGAGCATCCGGACCGACGGCTCGGTCGGGGCACTCATCGAGGTGATGTCGGGGCTCCACTCGGAGCTCACCGGTCGGGAGAACATCAACATCTACGGCAACCTGCTCGGTCTCGGCCGCAAGCAGGTGGCAGAGCGGTTCGACGAGATCGTCGCGTTCGCCGAGATCGAGGACGCGATCGACCGGCAGGTGAAGTTCTACTCGAGCGGCATGAAGGTTCGCCTCGGCTTCTCGGTCGCGGCGTTCCTCGAACCGCAGATCCTCATCGTCGACGAAGTGCTCGCGGTCGGTGACTCGTCCTTCCAGCAGAAGTGCCTGGACCGTATGCGCCATGTCATCCAGAGCGGCACCACGTTGCTGCTCGTATCGCACGACCTCGCGACCGTCGGCGCGACCGCGTCGCCGCGGCATCTGGCTGGCCGACGGAACGGTGAAGGCCGACGGTCCGATCGACCAGACGCTCGCCGGATACCGCCGCGCCATCGAGGAGCGGGCCGAGGCCAACGCAGACGTGAAGGGTCTTGTTCGGGTCACCGGCGTGAGCGCGGAGGGTCAGGACGGGCGACTCGTGACGGTGGCCGAGGACTGCACCATCCGGTTGTCGGTCGAGACTGACCAGGACCGCTCGACGATGCTGTACCTGGGAATCTCGGAAGGCGCGGCCACGCCGATCTTCGTGGTGCGGCACGCGGCGACGCTGCAGGAGGGCAAGACCGATCTCCAGATCGACCTGGACCACCTCCCGCTCCCGCCCCGCCAGTACTTCCTGTGGTTCGGGGCGTATGAGAAGGACACGAAGGACGAGCTCACCGCCTGGCAGCCGGTCGGTCCCTTCATCGTCTCCGGCCGGTTGCGGTTGAACCCGGTGCCACGCGCGATCGTGCGCCTCTCCCCGGTGTTCGTCGCGGCCCGCTGGTCCAAGGTCACGTGAGCCCGACCAGGCCGCGGCTCGTGCTGCTGGTCGGCGCGCCGAGATCGGGTACGACGTGGTTGCAGTCGCTGCTCGGTGCGCACCCTTCGATCGCGACGCCCCAGGAGACGGATCTGTTCAGTCGCTACATCAGCCCGCTGGCCGAGGCGTGGTCCTGGCAGCTGCGGGGCGGTCCCGAGGCGTGGAAGCAGCGGCGCTACAAGGGGCTCCCGGCCGTGCTCACGACGGACGAGTACGTGGCGATCGTGCGCGGTGTCATCGACTCGGTGCTCGACGGGATCGCACGGCTCGAGCCCGACGCGACCGTGTTGCTGGAGAAGAGCCCGTCCCACAGCACGAGCGCCGATGTGGTCGCGGCGTACGCGCCGGAAGTGCGCGTCATCCACCTCGTTCGCGACGGGCGCGATGTGGCCGCGTCACTGGTCGGCGCGGCGGACGGGTGGGGCAAGGGCTGGGCGCCCCGCACGATCAAGGACGCGGCGCGGGCGTGGGTCACGAACGTCCGCGGCGCGCAGCAGTACCGGAAGCTGGGCTTCGTCTACCGCGAGGTCCGCTACGAGGACCTGGCCGCAGCCGATCCCGAGGTGCTGCAAGGGGTCTACGCGTTCTGCGGCTTCGACGTTGACCTCGACGAATGCGCGGGGCTCTACAAGCAGTACGGGCTCGATGTCATGCGGGCCGGCGGCGACGATCCGATCGTGCTCGGCGGCGAGTTCGCACCGTATTCCGCAGACCGGTCCGAGCCGGCCGGCTTCTTCGGGCCGGGCCGCGTCGGTGGCTGGCGCGACTCGTGGAGCCCGAACGACCTGCTGTTGTTCCGGTCCATCGGGGGCCCGCTGCTCGAGCAGCTGGGATACGAGCAGAACGGCAAGTGGGCGGCGAGCACGCCGCGCAGCCTGACCTACAGCGCCGGAGTCGCCGCCCGGCGAGCCGTCGCGGCGGCGGCCCGCCGCGTCGGGTGGCTCGGCGACCGAGCGGCACGGAACCTCCCGTGATCGTCTCGTTCGAACACCGGTTCGCGTTCCTGAAGGTCCCCAAGACCGCGGGAACCTCGGTCGAGCTGTACCTCGAGCCGCTCGCCGGCCCCGACGCGATCGTCACCCGGATCACACCACCCGAGCCGGGTCACGTGCACCGGAACTCCGACAACAGCGTTCGCAACATCGCGACCGCGTTGTGGTCCACCCGATCGGACCGCGACGCGCTCAAACGGACGTGGACAACCGTGCGCCGCCACGACCACCTCTTCTACAACCACATGCCGGCGCGCCTCGTCCGGGAACGGATCGGCGCGCGCACGTGGGACTCGCTCTACCGCTTCTGCTTCGACCGCAACTCGTGGGACAAGTCGATCTCGCGGTACTTCTGGCGCACCCGTCACCTCGCGGCGCGCCCACCGTTCGACGACTGGGCGCTCGTGCCCGGCAACCTGCCGACGGCGAAGCGGGTGTACACGATCGACGATCAGCTCGTCGTCGACTTCCTCGGTCGGTACGAGACGCTGGCCGACGATCTCGCGACCGCGATGCGCGCTGTGGGGATCACGACGCCGGTGGACCTGCCGCGAGCCAAGAGCCAGGTGCGACCCAAGGGCGCGCGGACGTCCGTCGGCGAGCAGGCCGACGCGCAGATCCGCAAGACGTTCGCCTGGGAGATCGATTACTTCGGCTTCGAACGGCCCGAGGGGATCCCGTGGGAACCGGTGGAGGAGACTGCGGAATGAGCGACCTGGCCGCGAACCGGGAGCTGATCGAACGGTTCTGGGTCGACATGGGAAACCGCGACTGGCCGGCGGTGCGCGCGTACTTCGACGCGACCTCGCACTACACCGACGTCCCGGCGCCCGAAGATGGTGCGCGCGGGCCCGACGAGATCGAGGCGCGGCTGCGCCTGGGGATCGAACCGCTGGAGCGCTACGTGCCGCGGCCCGGGAACATGGTGGCCGAGGGCGACATGGTGATCCTCGAGCACTCGGAGGAGTGGCACTGGAAGACGGGCGAGCTCGTCGTCCTGCCGTTCGTCTCGGTGTTCGAGATCCAGGACGGCACGATCACGCGCTGGTGGGACTACTGGGATCTCGGCACGCTGATGAACGCCGCGCCCGCCTGGTGGGTTGAGCACATCATGCAGGGCTACAAGTAGACCGCCGTCGGCCGACGCACCGTCACCGCTCGTCAGACGCCGACGGAGATCTTGAGAATCCGCCGTCGGCCGACGCACCGTCACCGCTCGTCAGACGCCGACGGAGATCTTGAGAATCCGCCGTCGGCCGACGCACCGTCACCGCTCGTCAGACGCCGACGGAGATCTTGAGAATCCGCCGTCGGCCGACGCACCGTCACCGCTCGTCAGACGCCGACGGAGATCTTGAGAATCCGCCGTCGGCCGACGCACCGTCACCGCTCGTCAGACGCCGACGGAGATCTTGAGAATTAGGCCTTGGCGTTGCAGGTGATGCCGGCGTTGATGCAGGTCTTCACCAGGCGTCGCAGCTCCGAAGGCACCCACACGTTGAAGAAGTCCGCGTGACCGGAGTACTGGCCGCCGGACGCGAGCACCGCGGTCGGCCCGCCCGTCGTCGGGTACTTCACGTTGACGCGGAGCCGCGGGAGCATGACCGGGTGGGTGGGCGGGCAGATCTTGCCCTTGCCGACGTACGCCATGTGGCTCTTGTGGTCCGGCGAGTCGAGGTGGACACCGTCCCAGCAGTCGGGGAAGTTGACGTGCAGCGCGAGTGTGCCGAGCGGGCACGTCGGCACGTCAGGCCCGTTGGGAACCGTGTTGTCGTCGGCGCAGTCCCAGGAGGTGATCTTCGTTCCTTGCGGTGCCGTGGCCATCGCGCTGCCGGCCACGATCTTGAGACCCTTCTTGGGCGTCTTGATCTTGTTGAAGGGCTTCCCGTTGCTCGAGTAGTAGACGCTGACCTGGGTCGGGTTCACGGTGGCACCGTCGACCTTGAGGCTGGGGGTCCAGTACCCGGACAGATCCTGCTGGTCCTTGCAGGTCGTCGTACCCTTCTTCATCGTCTTGACGGTGGAGAACGCGTTCGTGGTGCGATTCCCGAAGAAGTCGTGGGAGTGGCTCGCGCCCGGCCGAGTCGAAGTAGACGATCGGGTCGTCGGCCAGGCGATGGGAGAACGTGCAGCGGGTGACGAAGCGAGGCTTCATCTCCGTCGGTGTGCCCTCGCCGATGTCATCCGCGCCGGCGACTCCCGCGCCGATCACCGTGGCCAGCATCAGCGCGCACGTGAGCACCGCGACGACTCGAACCTTCATGGCTACCCCCCCGGGAAGTGACCTCGTCACCGTACGGACGCAAGCCCACCATGACAAGGGAAACCGCCACGCATCGTGGTTTCCTAACGATTCGTGGCGGTTCTAGAGTCTCCCGGATGTGCAATCCGGCCTGTCTCGCCTACGGCGAGGCCCACCTCGACGCCGCTGACATCCGGGACCGCCGGGTCATCGAGGTCGGGGCCCGCAACGTGAACGGCTCGCTGCGCTCCTACGTCGAGGCGCTCGGCCCGGCGAAGTACGTCGGGGTGGACATCGAAGCCGGGCCAGGTGTCGACGAGGTGTGCAACGCCGAGGAGCTCGTCGCCCGCTTCGGCTCGGAGAGCTTCGACGTCGTGATCTGCACCGAGATGCTCGAGCACGTTCGGGACTGGCGGGTCGTCATCTCCAACCTGAAGCGCCTGGTCGCGCCCGGCGGAGTGCTGCTCGTGACGACTCGTTCGATCGGGTTCCCGTACCACGCCTTCCCGTGGGACTTCTGGCGTTACGAGAACGACGACATGCGAGCCATCTTCTCGGACTTCACGGTCGAGAACGTCGAGAGCGACCCGACCGCACCCGGAGTGTTCATGACCGCGCGTCGTGGTGCGGACTTCCACGAGAACGAGCTCGAGTCGTTCGAGCTGTACTCCATGGTCCGCCAGGGCCGCTGCCGCGAGCTGGGCCGGGTCGAGGAGCTGCGGTTCACCAGCCAGTGGCGTGTCCGCCGCCTGGCGTCGAAGTACCTTCCGGACCGCCTGAAGTCCGCGGTGAAGGGTCATCGGTAAACCCGGCGCCATCGACGGCACGCCGAGCGGAGCGATACGGTGCAGCGAGCGAGGCAGGGAGGTATCGGCATGGGGACGACTCGAACCGGCGCAGGCTGGGCACGGCGGATGCTCACGATCCTCGTGGTCTCGGCCACGTCCGTAGGGACTGCAGTCGTCCTATCCGCCGCGCCGGCTTCCGCCGCGAGCAGCACGACGGTGGCGGTCGGACCCGGCGATGTGTCGCCCAACGGCTCGTGGTCGTCACCCGCCGGCAGCGACACCGGCACCCTGGGGTTCGTCGCCGGCCCGGCCACGCCTCCGGCCGGATCCGGGAGCCTGTCCATCGCCGTCGCGAACACGTCCCAGCACCGCGCGTTCTACACCTACGCCTACGGCACGTGTGCGGTGAGCAGTGCCTGCGACGGTCCGGGAACTGATCTCGGTGACATCACCAAGCTGCAGTACTCGACCTACCGCGCTGCCAGCTCCACCCAGCCGGGTGTCGTCCCGTCCTTCAACATCGAGATCGATCCGGACAGCACCACGACCTCGGGCAGCAATTACACGCAGCTGGTCTGGGAGCCCGCGGGCAACGGCGGCGGCGTGGTCGACAACACGTGGCAGAGCTGGAACCCGTACGGCGGCAATTGGTATGCCACCTCCAACCTCTCGGCGTACGGGGTGCTGGCGTGCGCGCCGTTCACCTGCACCGCGACGTGGTCGCAGATCACCGCGGCGATGCCGAACGCGATCGTGCGGTTCGGCATCGGTCCGAACGCCGGCTCCGGGTGGAGCAGCTTCAGTGGGAACGTCGACCGGCTGGTCGTCGGCGTGAGCACCGACGACGTGATCTACGACTTCGAGCAGGCGCCGCACATCTCCGTCGGCGACGCGTCGATCCGGGAAGGGGACTCGGGCACGCGCATCATCCGCCTGATGATCAGCCTCGACCGCATCTCTCCGGGCAGCGGGGTGACGACGCAGTGGGCGACTGCGGGTGGGACCGCGACCTCCGGCGTCGACTTCAAGGCCCGCCACGGCCGGCTGTACTTCAAGCCGGGCCAGACCACCCGGTACGCCAAGATCATCGTGAAGCCGGACGCGGTGACCGAGGGCAACGAGCAGTTCACCGTGTATCTCGGCGGAGTCATCGGGGCACTGGTCTCGGACTCCACCGGAGTCGCCACGATCATCGACGACGAAGCGGTCAACGGGACCGTGGCGTCGATTGGCGACGCGTCGGTTCGGGAGGGCCAGAGTGGCGGCTCGCGCTACGTGTTCCTCGCGGTGTCGCTCAACCAGCCTGCGGGAACGACGGCGTCGGTGAACTACACGACGGGTGGCGGTACGGCCATCTCGCCGTACGACTACAGCGGGCGCAGCGGCACGATCGTGTTCAAGCCGAAGACGCGGGTCATGTACGTGCTGATCTACCTCACCGCGGATCAGTACGTGGAAGGCAACGAGACCTTCAACGTCACGCTCTCGTCGCCCGTCAACCTGACGATCGGCGATGGGACCGGCACCGTCACACTCGTGAACGACGACTGAGCGCGCGCTCGAGCAACGTCGCGCAGCCGTAGCCGGCGGCCAGGACCACCCAGCCGCCGATCGCGTCCAGGATCCAGTGGTTCCCCGTGACGACGATGGCGAAGATCGTCGCGAGCGGGTAGCAGCACAGCAGCACTTTGAGCCATCGGCGCCGAGTGAGCGGGAGGAGCGCGAGGGCCGACCACGTGGCCCAACCGACGTGCAGGCTCGGCATCGCCGCGTACAGGTTGCCGAACGCCGCCTTCGCGGCCGCGGTCGGCTGGCCGCTCGCGTCGAGCGCGATGCGTTGCTGCGGACCGAAGTTGAAGTACTCGGCGGCCGCGTCGACGAAGTCGTAGTGGGCCGGCATGAGCCGAGGCGGGGTGAGCGGGTAGAGCCAGAAGCCGATCAGCCCGAAGCCGAGCATGAAGAGCAGCGTGTTGCGCCAGCGGACGTAGCGCGCCGGCATCTTGCGGTACATCGCGACCAGCGCGATCACCGGCATCACGAAGTGAATCGTCCCGTAGTAGATGTTCCAGAACGACATGAACGGGTGCCAGTCCAGGAACGCCTGTTGCACCCGGTGTTCCTGGTAGATGCCGAAGAACCGCTCGGCGCTCACGATCTGCTTCGCGTGGCGCAGCGCGTCGGCCGTCGTTCCCGACACGCGCTCGCGTAGCGCGTCGTAGCCGAAGTACACGCCGATCCCGAGCGCGATCTCGATCAGCCAGCCGTGCCGGATCCGCTGGGTCCACGGCCGGAGGCCCGAGTCACGCGCGCGGTCGGGCCCGCCCGGCTCCGTCACGGGGCCCACCGGCTCAGGCGTAGTCGTAGAAGCCGTGACCGCTCTTCCGCCCGAGCTTGCCCGCCGCCACCATCTGGCGGAGCAACGGCGGAGCGCGGAACGCGTCGCCATAGGCCTGGCGCATGTCGTCGAGGATGGCCAGCAGCGTGTCGAGCCCGACGCGGTCGGCGAGCTCGAGGGGGCCCATCGGGTGGTTGTACCCGAGCTTCATCGCCGTATCGAGATCTTCGGCCGACGCGACTCCCTGCTCGTAGGCACGCGCCGCTTCGCACATCAGCAGCGTGCCGAGCCGGGTGGTGACGAACCCCGGCAGGTCCCGGATCTCGACCGTCTCCTTGCCGAGCGCGCGGCAGAACGCGAGCGCCCGGGTGAGCGTCTGCTCCGTCGTCGAAACGGAGCGCACGACCTCGACCAACCGCATCGCCGGGACCGGGTTGAAGAAGTGCGTCCCGACGACCTGGCCCGGCCGGCCACTGGCCGCGCCGAGCACCTCGATCGGCAGACCACTCGTGTTCGACGCCAGCACCGCGTCGTCGCCCGCGGCCGCGCCCACCGTCTCGAAGATCGAGCTCTTCAGCCCCATGTCTTCCGATACCGCCTCGACGATCACGTCAGCCCTGCGCGGCGGCACCCGCGAGATCCGTGCTCAGGTCGAGCGAGCCGAATCCGTCGAGCTCGGCGCCCTTGCCCCGGGCGCGTGACTCGTAGTGCGCGACCCGTTGCTCGGCCGCCTCGAGGAGCTCGGGCTTGGCCTCCACGATCGTGACGGGGAATCCGGCGACGCGTGCCTCGTAGGCGATGCCCGCGCCCATGATCCCGCCGCCGATCACCACGGTGCGCGTCGTCATGTCGTCGGCTCCTTGCGGCGGAGGATGAACTGGCCACTCGCTTTCGATACCAGCTCGCCGTCGGCGTTGGTCACGGTGGTCTCGAGGTACGCGATCTGGCGGGCCAGCCGGATCACCTCACCCCGAACCGCGAGCTCGTCGCCGCTCGCGGCGCCCCGGACCGTCGAATACGTGATCGAGATGGTGGCGCAGCGGTCACCCTTCTCGAGCGCGGCGTTGGTGGCGAAGTTCATCGCCGCATCGTGCACGACGGCGTAGACCCCGCCGTGCACCGGGCCCAGCGGGTTGCAGGCCGCCTCGGTCGGCACCCACGTCGCCTCGACCCAGCCCTCGCCGTAGCTGGTGAAGCTGACCCCGAGCTGGCCGAGCAACGCCATCCCGCCGTCGCCCAACGAACGATCCATGTCCCGCACGGGCCTGGAATGTACTGCGCCTCCCGGACGTAGACTTGACCGTACAGTCAAGTTCTCGCTTGGAGGCCCTCATGGCTACCGCAGTCATCGTCGACGCCGTCCGCAGCCCGCTCGGGCGACGCAACGGCAAGCTCAAGGACGTTCACCCCGTCGATCTCGCCGCCCACACGGTCCGGGCACTGGTCGAGCGCACCGGCATCGACCCGGCGCTGGTCGAGGACGTGATCATGGGTTGCGTCATGCAGGTCGGAGACCAGGCGGTGAACATCGGCCGCAACGCCGCCCTCGCGTCCGGGTTCCCCGAGACGGTGGTCGGCACGTCGGTCGATCGCCAGTGCGGATCCAGCCAGCAGGCCGCGCACTTCGCGGCGCAGGGCGTGATCGCCGGCGCGTATGACGTCGTGATCGCCGCGGGCGTCGAGAACATGACCCGCGTCCCGATGGGTGCGTCGTTCCTGCCCGGGCAGCATGCCGTTCGGTCCGAAGATGCTCGAGCGGTACCCGAACCTCGTGCCGCAGGGCATCTCGGCGGAGCTCATCGCCGAGAAGTGGAACATCTCGCGTGAGGACAACGACCGGTTCTCGGTCGAGTCCCACCGCCGGGCGGCGGCCGCCACGGCCGAGGGTCGCTTCGAGCGGGAGATCGTGCCGATCGAGGTGTCGCTCGAGGACGGCAAGGAGCTCATGAGCACCGACGAGGGCATCCGGCCCGACTCGTCGATGGAGACGCTCGCCAAGCTCAAGCCCGCGTTCAAAGAGGACGGGGTGGTGACGGCGGCGAACTCGTCGCAGATCACGGACGGCTCGGCCGCCCTGTTGATCATGAGCGAGGAGAAGGCGAAGGAGCTCGGGCTCACGCCGCGCGCCCGGTTCCACACGTTCGCGCTGGCGGGCGTGGACCCGGTGATGATGCTCACCGGTCCGATCCCGGCCACCACCAAGGTGCTCGAGCGGGCCGGCATGAAGCTCGACGAGATGGACCTGGTCGAGATCAACGAGGCGTTCGCGCCGGTGGTGCTCTCGTGGGAGAAGGAGCACCACCCGGACATGAGCAAGGTGAACGTGAACGGCGGGGCGATCGCCCTCGGCCACCCGCTCGGAGCATCGGGTGCTCGGCTCATGGTCACCCTGCTGAACGAGCTCGAGCGCACCGGCGGTCGGTTCGGCCTGCAGACCATGTGTGAAGGTGGCGGCATGGCCAACGCGACGATCATCGAGCGCCTCGGCTAGTCCGCGAGCCTGCTGGTCGCTACCGTCCAGCTCACAACCCGACAACCGGAGTCGCCGTTGTGCCGCTCTATGTACGCGTCCTCATCGCGCTGGCCGCCGCGCTCGTGCTCTACCTGCTCGCGGTGAAGCTCGTGCGGGGGATGATGCGGCCGGGCCCGCCGGACGAGCCGGACCTCGAGAACCTCCGCCCGGTGGACTACGAGTACCGCTGCGCGGTGTGCGGGGCCGAGGTCACCATGACCGCGGCGCCCGGCGACGACGAGGCGCCGGACCCACCCCGGCACTGTCGCGAGGACATGACGTTGGTCGGCGGCTCCAGCTGAGCGGCCCTCCGGCGGGTTATCCACAAGCTTCTCCCCAGACTGTGGGGAACGACAACCCTGTAACTCCAGGCTTTTCCTGCCCTCGAAGCCTCCGTTCGGCGCGAACAGCACCCTTCGGACACCCAGGCCGGGGAGCGCGCTACCGGTAGATCGTGGCGAAGACGAAGCCGGCCGTGATCTCGATCAGGCCGAGGAGCAGATAGCGGTTCTGCTGCTCGCCCGGGAGGAGGCCGATGTAGTTGACCATGATCACCAAGGTGCCGGTGAACAGCAGGGTGAACATCACCGCGGGCACCCACATCGGGCTCGAAGACTTCTTCTTCTTGGTCGGCGGCGGCGTGTAGCGCTTGCTCTTCGACTGGGCACGGGCTTGCTCGGACTGAGGCACGGACCGAGGTTATCGGCCCGGGCCGGGTCCACCGCTCCGGTACCGTGCGCGACATGACGCACCGGGTTCTGGTGATCGACAACTACGACTCGTTCGTCTACAACCTCGTGCAGTACCTGGGGGAGCTGGGCGCCGAGCCCGTCGTCCACCGTCACGACGCGATCAGCCTGGACGAGATGCGGGCGCTGGAGCCGGACGCGGTCCTCGTGTCGCCTGGGCCGGGCCGGCCCGAGGATGCCGGGCTCAGCAATGACGCGATCCGGGACTTCGGCGAGCGGGGCGTGCCGGTGCTCGGGGTCTGCCTCGGTCACCAGTGCATCGGCCAGGTCTACGGCGGGCGCATCGAGCGGGCCGAGCGGGTGATGCACGGGAAGACCTCCGAGGTGCGTCACCACGGCGACGGTGTCTTTGCCGGTCTCCCCGATCCGCTGACCGCGACCCGCTACCACTCGCTGATCGTGGCCCGCGACTCCGTACCGGACTGCCTCGAGGTGACGGCGGAGACGAAGGACGGGACGGTGATGGGCCTGCGGCACCGCGACCTCCCGATCCAGGGTGTGCAGTTCCACCCCGAGTCGATCCTCACCGACGCGGGTCACGATCTCCTGCGCAACTTCTTGGCCCCCGTCACCGTCTGACGCGCTCAGGGGAGACGAGCGTGCTCGTCGCCGACGACCGCGAGGCGGTCTGCGACGAGTGACGTGAGTGCCTCGGGGTCGAGCTCGGCCACCGGAACCGGCGCGCCGTCGCGCAGGCGCGCCATCACCGCGCCACGCCGCTGCCGGAACGATCCTGCGAACGCGGGTTGGCGCGAGCTGCGCTCGTCGACGAGTGGGCCGCGGGTCGCGCACCGGCGCCGGAGTGGGCACTCGCCGCAGCGCGGCGCGCGGGGCCGGCAGAGCATCGCCCCGACGTCCATCAACGCGAGCAGCCGCTCGCGCCCGCGGAGTGGTCGGGCGAGTGTGACCATTGCGGCCTCGGCCTCGGTGGGCGTGAGCAGCCGGCCGGCGCAGCGCTCGACGACCCGCCGGATGTTGACCTCGACCGCGGGGACGTCCACGTCCTGGGCCTGGGCGAGCACCGCCGCCGAGGTGTAGCGGCCGACGCCCGGCAGCTCGCGCAGGTCCTCCGGCCAGCCCTGCTCGGCGATCACCGTCGCGGCCTCCCAGAGGCGGCGCGCCCGGCGCGGGTACCCGAGCCGCCCCCACGCCGTGATCACCGCGCCCGGGCCGGCCGCGGCCATCACCGCTGGAGTCGGGAACTCCGCCATGAACGCGGGCCATACATCGGCGACCCGGGGCACCTGGGTCTGCTGCAGCATCACCTCGGAGACGAGGATCGCCCACCGGTCACGGGTGTGCCGCCAGGCGAGATCGTGACGCCCGTGGTCCACGTACCACCGCTCGAGCCGCGACGGCTTGCCGGTGGAACCTGAGGTCACGTCGTGCTGGTGGTTCCGGACGGGCCGGTGCCGACCGTGATGACGACGGTCGAGCCCTTGTTAGCGCTCGTCCCGCTCGACGGGTTCTGGGCGATGACCTTGCCCGAGTTCTGCACGGTCGACGGCACCTCCACGACGGTGACGTCGAACCCGGCGTTGGTGAGCTCGTCGGTCGCGTTGCTCTGCGTGTCCCCGATGACGTTGGGGACCGTCGCGGTCTCGGGCCCGCTGGACACCGTGATCGTCACGGTGCTCCCGCGCGGTGCCGGGTTGCCGGCTGCGGGAGTGGTGCTGATGACGTCACCGGCGGAGATGGTGCTGCTCGGCTGCGTCTCCTTCATCACGCGGAAGCCGGCGCTGTTCAACGTCTGGGTCGCCTCGACCTGGTCCTGGCCATCGACGTTCGGCACGTTCACGGGTGCCGGTCCGGCGGACACGTACACCGCGACCGTCGTGCTGCCCTTGTCGACCCGGACGCCCGCGCCGGGATCCGTGCGGGTCACGATGCCGGGCGCGACCGTGTCACTGGCCTCCTCACGACGCTCGACCTTCAGGCCGCGGGCTTCGATCTGCGCCTGGGCGTCCTCGAACGTGTCGCCCTCGACGTTGGGCACCTTCGCGGTGCCGGCCCCGTCGCTGACGGTCAGCAGGATCGTCTCGCCCTTCTCGACCTTCGTTCCGCCCGACGGATCCTGGCGGACCACGATGCCCCGGGGCTGCTGGTCGTTGGCCCGGCGGACGACGTCGACCCCGAAGCCCTGGGCCTCGAGCAGCGTGCGGGCCGCGCCCTCTTCGGCGCCGACCACGTTGGTCACCGGGACCGTGGCCCCGGAGCTGTCGCCGCCGAGCTGGGTGACGAGGAGGTAGCCGATGAGCCCGATCAGCACGACCAACGCCACGATCACGGCGATGACCGGACCCTTGCGGGACTTGCCGGCCGCGGCCGCGTCCGGGTCCAGCGGGACGACCGGCGGAACCGCGACGGAAGTCCGATCGGAGGTTCCGACGGATGGTCGTGTCGGGGATCGACGTGACGACCGCGGTGACCGCGGTGCCGATGACGGCCTGGCCGCGGCGGAAGCGCATGAGGTCGGCGCGCAGATCGTCGGCGGACTGGTACCGGTCGTTCGGGTCCTTGGCGAGGCAGGTGAGGATGACCCGCTCGAGCTCGGTCGGGATCGTGGGCACGGCCAGGCGCGGCGGCGGCACCTCTTCGCGCACGTGCTTGTACGCGACGCTGACCGGTGAGTCACCACCGAACGGCGGCGCGCCCGTCGCCATCTCGTAGAGCACGACACCGAGCGAGTACACGTCCGAGCGACCGTCGACCGGAAGCCCCTGGGCCTGCTCGGGCGAGAAGTACGTCGCCGTCCCCATGACCGCGCCGGTCTTGGTCAGGTCGTCGCTGCTGCCCCCGGCCCGGGCGATCCCGAAGTCCGTGACCTTCACCTGCCCGGCCGTCGTGATGAGCACGTTCCCGGGCTTCACGTCCCGGTGGACCACCCCGTTCTTGTGCGCGAACGCGAGCGCGGCGGCGATGTCGGACCCGATGTCGGCGATCTGCGCCGGGGCGATCACGCCATCAGCGTGGATCATGTCGCGCAGCGTCTGACCGTCGATGTACTCCATGACGATGAACGACGTGCCGTGCTCCTGGCCCCAGTCGAAGATGCCGACGATGTTCGGCTGGTTCAGACCCGCGGCCGACTGGGCCTCACGCCGGAACCGCTCGACGAACATCGGGTCGCGGGAGAGCTCGGGCGAGAGCACCTTGAGCGCGACGGGACGATTGAGCTTCGAGTCGTTGGCGAGGTACACGTCGGCCATGCCGCCGTGTGCGATCTCGCGGACGATCTCGTAGCGATCGGCGAAGACGGTGGGGGGAGTGTCCATGGGCCGAGGCAACGCTACTTGCCGAGAAGAAAACGCGAGGAGCTTTGCCGCGATCGGGGCGGCGACCCGGCCACCCGTCGCTTCGTCACCCATGGAGCCACCCCGCTCGACGATCACCGACACCGCGTACTGCGGGTTCTCGGCCGGCGCGAAGGACACGAACCACGCGTGCGGTGTGCAGTTGTCGCAGGTCTGGGCGGTGCCGGTCTTGCCGGCGACGGTGACACCGGCGATCGCGGCGGAGCGTCCGGTGCCCTGGGGGCTGTTCACGACCTGCACCATGAAGTCGCGGATCGTCGTCGCCGTGGCTTGCCGGCATCGCCTGCTTCCACTGCGCGGCGTCGATCGTCGAGACGACGCGGCCCTCGTCGCTGCGGATCTCGGCGGCCACATGCGGCTTCATGATCGAACCACCGTTCGCGACCGCCGACGCGACGAGGTTCATCTGCAGCGGCGTGGTCGCGACCTCGCCCTGCCCGATGCCGGCGAGCGCGAACAGTGGCTTGTTGTCGTTGAACGTGCCCGGCTGCGGACCCGTGCTCACGGCGGCACTGGGCGAGAGGTCGAGCGGCGGTTGCGCGTAGATGCCGAAGCCGCTCATGTGCGGCGGGAACTGCTCACCGAGCGCGAGGCCCAGCGCGGCGAACGTCGTGTTGCACGACCTCACGAAGCTCTGCTCGAGGGTCCCGCCGCACACGCTCGCCGCCGAAGTTCTGAATCGGGCGACCGGCTTGCGGTGCCGTGAAGGAGCGGATGTTCGGGAACTCGGTGGTCGGCGTCGCGATGCCCGTGTCGAGCGCGCCCTCGGTCGTGACGATCTTGAACGTTGATCCGGGTGGGTAGCGCTCGCGGTAGGCGCGGGGCAGCAACCGGTTCTGCGGGTCGTGCACCAACACGTCCCAGTAGGCCTGCACGGCCTTCGGGTTGTGGCCGGCCAACGGCGTGGGATCGAAGCTCGGGTTCGAGTACATCGCGATGATCGCCCCGGTCTTCGGGTCCGTCACGACGACCGAGCCCTCCTGGTCGCCCAGCGCGGCTTTGGCCATCAGCTGCACGTCGGTGCGCAGGCTCAGGACCACGTTGCCGGTCTGCTGCTTGCCGAGCAGGAGGTCCCCGATGTTGCGGAGGTTGAGGCTCGTCTTCCGCCCGGAGAGGACGTCGTTGTACTCCTTCTCGACCCCGGTGCTGCCGACGACCACCGACTGGTACCCGACGATCTGGGAGAAGAGCTCGCCGTACGGATAGACGCGCTGGAGCTCGAACTCGTCGTCGCTCGGGATCGAACGGGCGAGGATCTTGCCGTCGGCGCTGATGATCTCGCCCCGGGGCCGGGTGAAGTCCCGGAGGTACGTGCGGGAGTTGCGCGGGTCGTCGGCGAGCTTCTTCGCGTCGACGACCTGGAGGTACGTGAGCTGCGCGACGAGGAGCAGCAGCAGGACGACCACGGCCGTGGCCACCCGCTTGATCGCGTTGTTCACGGGCGGGCCGCCTCGACCGCGGCGCGACGAGCTTCGTTCTCGGCCGCCGCTTCCGCGTCGACGGCGTTCTCGTGCGAGATGCGCAGCAGCAACGCGAGGATCACGAAGTTCGCGACGAGCGAGGATCCGCCGTAGGAGACGAACGGCAGCGTCACACCGGTGAGCGGGATCACCCGGGTCACACCGCCGATGATCACGAAGGTCTGGACGCCGAGGATCGTCGCCAGGCCGGCGGCGAACAGCTTGGAGAACGGTCGTTGCGCCTGCACCGCGATCCGGTACGCGCTCCCGACCAGCAGCATGAACGCGATGACCACGGCGACCGTCCCGAGCAGGCCGAGCTCCTCACCGATCGCGGCGAAGATGAAGTCGGTGGTCGCGACGGGGATGACGTCGGGCCGGCCGAGGCCCAGGCCGGTGCCCTGGAAGCCACCGCTACCGAACGCGTACAGGCTCTGCACGAGCTGGTAGCCCTGGTTCTTCGGGTCGGACCACGGGTTGACCCAGGTGCTGATGCGCTCGTGCACGTGGCCGAACGCCTGGTACGCGATCACCACGGCGGCGCCGAACAGGACCGTGCCCGCGGCCAGGTACGCCGACCGGTTGGTGGCGATGTAGAGCATCGCGACGAACACCGCGAAGAACAGCAGCGACGATCCGAGGTCCTTCTGCTGCACCATGATCAGGATCGACACGACCCAGGGCAGGAGCAACGGGCCGAGGTGCTTCGGATCCGGCACGTGCATCCGACCGATGCGCCGGCTTCCCGATGCGAGCAGCTCGCGCTTGTCGACGAGGTAGGCGGCGAAGAACACGACGAGCAGCACCTTCGCCGCCTCGCCCGGTTGGACCCGCAGCGGTCCGAGCTCGACCCAGAGCCGCGCGCCGTTGATCTCGACGCCGATGCCCGGCGCGAGCGGCAACATGAGTGCGATGACCCCGAGCAGCAGGAACGTGTACCGGTAGCGGGCGAGTGACCGGACGTTGCGCACGATCAGCAGCGTGGCGATGAACGAGGCGACGCCGACCGCGGTCCAGACCGCCTGGGTCGGGGCGACCCGATCCGCCGCCGGGACGGCGAGGTCGAGCCGGGAGATGGTGACGAACCCGATCCCGAGGAGCACCGCGGCGAGTGGCAACAAGGTCGCGTCCGCGCGCGGGGCCAGGCGACGCACGGCGACGTGGGCGATCACGAACAGCCCGAGGATGGCGGCGAGGAAGCCCCAGAGCCCCGGCGGGATCGCGGGCGCCTCGGAGAGGGCGAGCAGGACGTAGCCCGCGCCGGTGATCACGATTGCGAGCAGGCCGAGGTAGAGCTCCTCGGTCCGGCGCCGCTCCTTGATCACGCTCACCGTCAGGTGGCCGGCGGCGGGACGAGCAGCGAGGGCACGATCGTTGTGGTGGTCGTGGTGGTCGTGCTGGTGGCGGCGGTCGCCCGGGCCTCGATCCGGCCGGCGAACGCGATCGCGTCACCGCGGTTCGAGAACTGCTTCTGGTCCTGGACGTCAACCAGCGCGTCTTCGGGCAGGTCGGTCTTGGTGAGCTTGCTGTGCCGGATCACGGTCGGGTCCCAGAGCAGCAGTCCGCCCGGCCGACCCTGGTACACGGTGACCTGGCCGGACTGGTCGAACGCGACGAAGTAGGTGCGGCGCGCGTACCAGGCGGTCATCGCGACCGCGAGTCCGAGGATCAGGATGATCGGCACGGCGAACCGGAAGAAGCGGCCGGCCGCGTGGTACGGGTGGCGCTCCTTCTCCTTTCGCTGCTCGCGGCGCGCCTTGTCCGCCAGCGCTTTTGCCGCGCTCGCGCCTTCGGGGAGCGCCGACTTCTGCGCGACCGGGCTCGGCCGCGCCCGTGGGCTCGGACGCGGCGGGCGCGTCACCCGCGGTCACCACCGGCAGGGCCGCCGTTGCCGCCGCGGCGACTGGGGCCGGGGCGAGCGGGTCGACGCCGTCGTCCTCGACATCGATCACGATCGTCGTGATGTTGTCCTCGCCGCCAGCGGTGTTCGCCGCGTCGACGAGCAGATTGGCGGCGCGGGTCGGATCGGACTCGCGCCGCAGCAGCCCGGCGATGTCGTCGTCGCGCAACATGGTCGTGAGCCCGTCGGAGCAGAGCAGCAGCCGGTCACCGGCCTCCAACGGCACGGAGTACACGTCCACCTGCACCGCACCCTCGACGCCGAGGGCGCGCGTGATGATCGATCGCTGCGGGTGCACGGCGGCTTCCTGCTCGGTGAGTCGACCTTCCCGCACGAGCTCCTCGACCAGGCTGTGGTCCGTGGTGAGCTGGCGCAGCTCGCCATCGCGGAGCAGGTACGCGCGCGAATCGCCGACGTGACCCACGAGAACCCCGTGGCCGTCGGGAACGACCGCGGTGAGCGTGGTGCCCATGCCGGCGAGCGCACGGTCGGCTGCGGACTTGTCGTGCACCGCCGTGTTCGCGTTGGTGATCGCGTCGCCGAGGCCGGTGCCGGATGCGATCGCGGCCCGCAACGCCTCGAGGGCTGTGGCGCTGGCGACCTCGCCCGCCCGGTGCCCGCCCATCCCGTCGGCCACCGCGAACAGCTGCAAGCGCCGGTCGACGACGTAGCCGTCCTCGTTCCCGTCGCGCACCTGGCCCTTGTCGGTGGACCCGCCCGGTGTCAGCTTCACCGGGTGATCTCCCCCACGGTGTTGCCGAACTGCACGCGGTCACCGCGCCGGAGTCGGGTGACCTCGGTGATGCGCTCGCCGTTCACGAACGTCCCGTTGGTCGAACCCAGATCCTCGACGTAGGTCTCGCGGCCACGGCGGAAGAGGCGCGCGTGCACCTGCGACACGAAGGTGTCGTCCTCGAGCACGACGGCACAGCCGAGCGCGCGGCCGACGCTCACCTCGTCGGTCACCGGGTACGACTCACCGTTGCGGCCCGGCGGCTCGAGCAGGTACAGGGAAGGCCCGCTGCGCTCCTTGCGCTCCTGCTTCGCTTTCTTCGCCGGCGCAGCGACGGCTGCCGGCGCGCCGGCGACCGCGTCCATCGGCATGGCGGCCTTCACGGGCTTCAGCTCGAGTCGGACGATGCGCACGACCCGGAACAGGAACAGGTACAGCAGCGCGAGGAAGCAGAACTTGAGAACGGTGAGCAGACCTTCGGACACAGTGCTCCCGGCGCGCTACGACGCCTCGAACCGGATAGCCACTGCGCCGATGCCGATCAGGTCGCCGTCGGCGAGAACGTGGTCCTTCACCGGCGCCGCATTGACGGTCGTGCCGTTCAGTGACTTCAGGTCGACGAGTCGGTAGGCATCGGGCTCGGGTCGGATCTCGCAGTGCCGGCGGGAGGCGAGGGGGTCCTCGATGGCCAGGTCGCAGTCGGAGAGCCGGCCGATCACGTAGGTCTCTTCGCCGAGCGTGATCCGGCGGCCGTCGGGCAGGACCAGCGCCCCGACCCGGCCACCCGGGCCCTCCTTGATCGAGGCCTCGACCTCGAGGTCGCCCCGCTTCAGCCGAGGGTCCTCCACGAGCTGGACCGTGACCGGGCCGATGAAGTGGTAGCCGTCTTCACGGGCGTGCTCGCGCGCCTCGTCGGCCAGCTCCCGCTCGAGGACATCGGCGTAGTCGTCGAAGCGGAGCGCGTCTTCCTCACAGAGGCAGACCACGAAGTGGTTGGGCGCGACGGTGCCCCGCACGCCCAATGTGCGGCCATTGTCCATGTTGCGCAACAGCTTGCGCGCGATCTCGACGGGCTGGAGACCGCTGCGGAAGGCCTTGCCGAACGCGCCTTCCACCAGCCGCTCGAGCCGTCGCTCGAACCCCTGGACTCCCATTGGTCCCGAGTGTACGGGCCCGAACCGTCAGAACCGGGGCACGCTGAGCTCGGGCTGGGCGGTCAGCCCACGGGTACAGGCTCTGGCGTCGTGCCGGTCGCGGTGTCCGCATCGGCCCGATCCAGGGTCTCCTTGGGTACGAGCCCCCGAGAGACCCAGCGGCGCCCGTCGGCCCACACCAGCAACGGCGGCAGCACGATGAGGGCGCTCAGCAGCGCCACCGCGACGTTGAGCGCGACGACCAGCCCGAAGTCCCGCAGGAGTGGGAGGGACGAGGTGGCGATGACTGCCACGCCCGAGACCGCGGTCAGCGCCGAGACGATGAACGCGCGCCCGGTGCGGGAGGCGGTCACGACGATGGCATGGCGCGGGGAGAGGCCCCGGCGTCGCTCCTCCACGAAGCGCAAGAGGATGAGCGAGGTGAACTCCGTGCAGGCCGCGACGACGAGTGGCCCCCCGACCGCCGTCATCGGGCTCAGCTTGAGGTCGAGCGCGTACGCGAACAGGGAGGCGGCTCCGACCGCGATGAGCACCGGGACCAACGACAGCAGCGCGCGCACGATGCTGCGCAAGCGCACGGAGAGGAAGAGGAAGACGAAGAAGATCGCGAGGTAGGTGAGCAGGATCCGGTTCGCCTCGAGGTTGTCGAGCAGGCCGACGCCCACGACCGCGAGCCCTGACGGCGTGGCGCTCACTCCCGCAGGTGGGTCGACCGTGTCGCGGATCTCACGGACCACCTTGGCGCGGGCGTCGAGCCCGCTCGGGCCGGTGCGGAAGACGAGATTGAGCGCGTGGTCCCGCGGCGCAACCGTCGAGAGGCGGATGTCTCGCGGCGCGACGTCGTACGCGGCCTGGACCTCGGCGCCGGTCGGTGTGACGTGGGCCGCGCCCGGAACGTCCCCGAGATCGCTGACGATCTCCACGATGCTCGTACCGGTCAGCAGCGTCTTGGGTTGGGTTCGGAGCTGGTGACGGGTGAAGCCGTCGACGAAGCCGACGGTCTCGTCGCTGAACTGCTGTCCGGACTGCACGAACACCGCCAGCTCGCTCGACGAGCCGGTCTCCCGGTCGACGACGTGGAGGTCCTTGATCACCTGGGACTGCTGGTTCACCCATTGGAGCGGGTCGGTCTGGAGCACCAGGCGGTCCTCCACGGACAGCCCGCCGGCGAAGATGAGGACGCTGGCCACGGCCAACCAGATGCCGGCTTTTGGGCTCATGCTGCCGAGCCAGACGACGAGGCGACCGAGGGGACCCTGGCGGAAGTCCTTGCGCTTCGTCGGCGACTTGTACTCGCGGATCCCCAGGATCGCGAGCGGGGCGATGATGCTGTTCACGCAGATCGCCGCGACCCCGACGGCCAGCAGCAAGCCGAAGTCGCGCAGCATCGGCACCTTCGCGTAGTGCAGCGCGGCGAAGGCGAAGATGGCGTCGAACGTCACGACGAGCAGCGCCGGACCGAGGTTGCGCGACGTCTCCTGGATCGGGTGGTCGGCGCGAGCGACGACGACCTCCTCCTCAACCCGCGCGTGCATCTGGATCGCGTAGTCGATCCCGATCCCGAGCATCACCGGGAGACCGCCGATGGTGACGATCGTGAGGGGGATGCCGAGGTAGCCCGCGATGCCGAAGGCCCAGATGACCCCGATGACCACGACGCCGAGCGCGAGCAGCCGCCACCGGACGCTGAACAGCACGAGCAGGATGAGCGCCATGATCCCGACCGCGATCGCCCCGAGGGTGAGCATCCCGCCGGTGAGGTAGTCGTTCACGTTCTTCAACAGGACGGGCGCGCCCGTGGTGACCATCGAGGAGTTGTCGAACTGCAGGTTCTTCGCGGTGTCCTGGACGAACACCGACGCCTTGCCCTCCGCCTCGATGGACGCGTTGCCGCGGAGGCGGGTCACGAGCTGCGCGTGGCGGTCGGACGGGAAGTTCGGGAGCAGTGGCTTGCGGATGTTCCCCTGGTTGTCGTGGAGCAGGAAGTCGACGTACGCGGGGTTGGTGAGCTTGCGCTCGGCGATGGGAATCGCATTGATGCGGGCGAGCGTCGTGAGCGCGTCAGCGTTGCGAGCTGCAGCCCCGTCCGGGCTGGTGTCGCGCGCGAGGCCCGCGACCAGGATCTTTCCCGCGACGCCCTGCGTCGGGTCGCCGGACGGGCTGCGAACCAGCGCGTCGTTGAACTCGAGCGCGGTGAGCGGTGAGACGACGTTGGCGATCTGCCCGTTGGCGCGGAGCGTGCGCTCGATCGACTTCCACTGCGCGATGTTCGCCGGCGTGAAGAGCTCGGTGACGTCGTGACCGGGCTTCATGGTCACGAGCGTGAGCATCGCCTGCCCACCGAACAGCTGCTGGTACCGGACGTTGTCCTTGTAGACCTGGTCACCCTGGTTCAGGTAGCTGTCCTGGCCGGTCGCGAACTTGAGGTTCGTGATGCCGTAGCCGAGGCCGACGGTGAGCACGGCGCCGAGGCTGAGCACGATGATCCAGTGCTTGCCGAGGTTCAGCCCGAGCCAGCCCCAGAACTTGTGCACGGTTCCCCCGGTCGCGATCGCCTTGCTTGTCGTCCGATCCGAACGTAAGCGACGGAGGCGCGAGAGGACTAGGGCATTCAGTCCCTAGTTCGAGGGATCCGGCCCGGGACGCCGGTGGTGCGGGCGCTACTCTCGGCACTTCACTCGGGCGAGTGGCGGAATTGGCAGACGCGCAGGCTTCAGGTGCCTGTGTCCGAAAGGATGTGGGGGTTCAAGTCCCCCCTCGCCCACCAGCCGGCCCCGCCGACCTTCCGCCTTCCGGGAACAGCTACCTGGCGGCGCCGATCAGGTGGGGGTGTCGGGCGACGCGAACGTCCTCACGCTGGCCCGGTTCACCCGCCCCGGCCGGTGATGCCTACGGCATGAGGTTGACGTCGTCGCGGGTCTGCACGACTCGGCGGCCGCGCGTCCACGAGCTCCAGAAGAGCAGCGAGAGCACCAGGCCGATCCCGCCCACGATCATGAGGATCCAGCCGACGGTGGCGAGCTCGATCCCGGTGACAGTGGCGGTCACGGCGAAGGCCAGAATTGCGCCGACGGCGATGAGGAAGATGCTGATGCCGATACCCATGATGTTCCCTCCGGTCCGAATTGTCAGGATCGGTGGTACCCAGGGGTCAACCGGTCTAACCCTGTCGGGTCAGGTGACCGAGGCTTCGTAGATGCTGCCGATCGAGTCGTCGAGCTGCTCGTTGAACTCGTCGTCGGTCTGCTGGGCCGAGAGACCCTCGGTGAGCGCGCGGGAGAAGCTCGCGATCACGCCGCGGTTGCGGGTGAGGCGCGCGTTCGCCTCGTCCCGGCTGTAGCCACCGGACAGCGCCACGACCCGGGCGATGTTCGGGTGCTTCACCAGGTTGGCGTAGAAGTTGTCCTGCTCCGGCAGCGTCAGCTTGAGCATCACCTGCTGGTCACCGAGGGTGCCGGCCTGCTCGATGATCGCCGCCTTCAGCAGCTCCTCGGCCTGCGCCTTCTCGGGGCTGTGGATGTCCACCTCGGGCTCGATGATCGGCATGAGCCCGCCGGCGAGGATCTGGCGGCCGATGTCGAACTGCTGGTCCACGATCGCCTTCACGCCGGCTTCGTTCGCGAGCTTGATGACCGAGCGCATCTTGGTCCCGAACACGCCCTTGTCCAGCGCCCGCGCCAGCAGCGGGTCCAGGTCCGGGATCGGCTTCATGACCTGGACACCGTCGGCCTCGTCAGCCAGGCCCTTGTCCACCTTGAGGAACGGGACGACCTTCTTCACGCCCCAGAGGTAGTCCGCAGTGCCCCGGCCCTCGATCTCACGGTCCATCGTCATCTCGAAGAGGATCGCTCCGAGGATGCGGTCGCCGTTGAACTCCGGGCTCGTGATGATCCGACTCCGCATGGCGTGCATGAGGTCGAACATCTCGTCGTCGCCGGAGTACTGGTCCTCGGCTCGATGCCGTAGAGCTTCAGCGCCTTCGGGGTGCTCCCCCCGCTCTGGTCGAGTGCGGCGATGAAGCCGGTGGCGGTCCTGACCTTCTGCAGCTGCTCTTCGTTCATTGATCGACGGTATCAAGGCAACCCGGCCCGGCTTCCGATCGCACCGAGATTCGAGCTGATTCGTAGGTTTTCACTTACGTAAGGAAAAGGCTACACATTCGCGCGCGGATTCCTTTACGCTGGCGAGGTGGATGCCGCGATGCGAGCCCTGGCGGAACCGACGAGGCGGGAGATCCTCCACCTCGTCCGAGACGTCGAGCACACCGCGGGCCAGATCGCGGAGCACTTTCCGATCAGCCGCCCGGCGGTCTCCCAGCACCTCCGGATCCTCGAAGACGCAGAGCTCGTCGCGGTGAGGCGGGACGGCACCAGGCGCTGGTACCGGGCCCGGCCCGGACGGGCTCGCCGAGCTCGCAGTCCTGGCTCAGCGAGATGTGGGCCGGGGATCTCCAGCGGCTCAAGCAGGCCGTCGAACGGGAGGTCTGGGCCACCAAGACCCGGGCCCGGCCGAAGCCCGCCAAGAAGAAGAGCCCCAAGAAGGGACGCTCGTGACGCACCTCGTCGACATGTCCATCCGCATCGAGGCGGCGCCCGAAGCCGTCTTCGAGTTCTTCACGGACCCCGAGAAGATGGTCCGCTGGAAGGGGACCGCGGCCAAGCTCGACCCCCGGCCGGGCGGCGTGTACCGGGTGGACGTCAACGACCAGCAGATCGCGGTCGGCGAGTACGTCGAGATCGTGCCGCCCGAGCGCGTGGTGTTCACCTGGGGATGGGAAGGCAACGAGGGTCTCCCGCCGGGTTCGACGCGCGTCGAGATCACCCTCACCGCGGACGGCGACGGAACCGTCGTGCGACTCCTGCACACCGAGCTCCCCAGCGAGCAGGCGGCGGTGCAACACGGCCAGGGCTGGGACTTCTTCCTCAACCGTCTGCAGATCGCCGCGGCCGGCGGCGACGTCGATGCCGGAGCATCGTTCACCCCGAAATGAAGTGGGTCGCAGCCGCGGCTCGCACGAACCACCAGACAAGGAGATGCGACGATGACGAACTACGTGTTGGCATACCGGGGCGGCGGCATGGCCGCAGACCCGGCTGCGCAAGAGGCCGCGATGGCTGCGTGGGGCAGCTGGTTCGGTGAGCTCGGTAACGCCGTGGTGAACCCGGGTGCTCCGTTCGGCCCGTCGAAGACGGTGACGTCGGACGGGTCGATGAGCGACGGCAACCAGGCCGGCCTCAGCGGCTACTCCGTCGTCGTCGCGGACTCGCTCGCGGCCGCGACCGACCTGGCCAAGGGCTGCCCGGTGCTCACGAGCGGCGGGAGCGTCGAGGTGTACGAGACCATCGACGTGTAGTGAGCCCGCAGTGCAGGTCTGGCTCCGGATCCGGACCGGAGCGGACCTGCCACGGTGCGTCCCCCGCTACGGGTTGGCCGGGGTCTGCTGCGCGATCAGGTCGGCGTACGCGCGCTGGCCGTCCGGCCGCAGGTGGAAGCCGTCCTCGTAGAACCACTCCGGGTGCGCGCTCGCGACCGAGTGCCAGTCGATCAGCACCGCGTTCTTGTACTTCGGGATGGTGCCGCCGAGGACGTCGTTGTCGGGCTGCTCCCAGCGCCGTGGCACCTTGAGGTTGAGGAACACGACGCGCTTGCGGTCCTTGAGGATGTCCATGACCGCGTCGATGTGGCCCTGGGTGATGATGCCGTTGGTGCCCATGTGCACCACCACCGTGTCGCTGAGGATTCCCGCGTCGTGCCACTCGCGCAGGATGTCGATCGCCGTGCCGAACTGGCGGCTCACGGCCGCATCGACCCGGACGCTGCCCAGGCGCTGCTCGAGCGCCGTCTTGGCGCCGAGCATCACCGAGTCGCCGATCGCGGTGATGCGCGGGACGACGGGTCCTGCCGGTTGGGTCACGGCGGTGGTACCTGACCGGGCACCGTGACCTGCGGGGTCGTGGTGGGAACGGTGGTGGGGATCGGGGTCTGCGCCGACGCGGCGTCGGCGTCGAGACCGGGCGGCGGCGGGGCGGGCCGACCGTTCGCCAGGCCGATCGCGACGAGCACGATCACGAGGCAGAGCGTCGCCGCGGTGACGATCGACGCGATGCCCATGCGCATCCGCTCCAGACCGGTCGCGGCGCGCATGGACTTGAACCAGCGGCCGAGCGCGCCCTGGCGGATCGGTTGCTCGACGTACCGGTACGAGAGCTCGGCGAGCGCGACGGTCACGGACAGGCGCAGCGCGAGGTTCGGGAGGCCCGTGACGCCGATGTCCAGCTGCGGGCGGGTGATCATGTAGACGGGCCAGTGCCACAGGTACAGCCCGTACGAACGTTCACCGATCCACCGCATCGGTTTGAGCCCGAGGAAGTACCGGCTGAGGTCCGCCGCGGGATGCACCGTCACCGCGATCACGAGCGCGGCGAGCAGGGCGGTGACCACGAAGCCGCCGCGGTAGAGGCTCTTCGAGAACTCGCTGACCTCGAGGAACATGTAGGCGAGGCCCACCAGCCCCGCCACGCCGAGCAGGTCGAGGACCATCCGCCCGCCCGGCGGGGTGCGCTTGGAGAGCCGCCACGGGGCCCACACCATGGCGAGCACCGCGCCGATCAGGAGTGTGAAAGCCCGGGTGTCGGTGCCGTAGTAGACGCGGGACGGGTCGGCGTCGATGGGGTAGCCCCGGCTCATGGAGATCCCGACCATCAGCGCGATGGAGATCGAGATCATGGCGAGGGTCGTGAGCAGCATCGGCTTGCGGCGGCCGTGCCAGAGCCGGAGCATGCCGGCCAGCAGCAAAGGCCAGATCAGGTAGAACTGCTCCTCGACCGCGAGCGACCAGAGGTGTTGGAGCAGCGGCGGGCGGCCCGACGCCTCGAAGTACGACACGTTGCGGAAGATCTGCCACCAGTTCGTGCCGTACAGGAGCGCGGCGACCACGTCGCCGCGCAGCTTGGTGACTTCGTCGGGGAGGAACACCACCGCGAAGAGCGACGTGACCCCGAGCACGAGGAAGAGCGCGGGCAGCAGTCGGCGCGCGCGACGGAGATAGAACTGGCCGAGTCCGATGTGACTTCGGTTGCGGTGCTCGGCAAGCAGCAGCGACGTGATGAGGTACCCGCTGATCACGAAGAAGACGTCGACGCCCAGGAACCCACCGGGGATCCAGTCGAGGTCGGCGTGGTAGAGCAGGACGCCGGTGACCGCGAACGCGCGCAGCCCGTCGAGTCCCGGCATGTAGCGCATGCGGACGAGATGACGACCGGTTTCAGGCTTCCCGGTACCTCCAGTCCCGTCCGCGCCCGCACCATCTCCCGCGTCCGAGCGCGCAGAAGTGCGAGTGTCCACAGCCATTCGTCCATTCTCTCGCGTTCGCGACCCGGAAAGTGGATCGCTCGTGGTGGCGCCGGGCACACGGGTGGCCCGCTCCACGTAACCTCCGGCCGGTGGAGGTCAGGGACGGATACGCGCCACTCACCCGCCTCGTTGCCGCGCGAGTCGGGACGCGCCGCCCGCTGATCCTGGGGATCGCCGGCGGGGTCGCGGTCGGCAAGAGCACCGCGGCCGCGGCGGTCCGCGAGCTGCTGTGCCCCACACACGGTGGAGGTCGTGGCCACGGATGGGTTCCTGTTGCCGAATGCGGTGCTCGAATCAACCGGAATCCTGCACCGGAAGGGCTTCCCGGAGAGCTACGACGTTCCGGCGGTCGAGCAGTTCCTGGACGCCGTGCGCGAGGGAGGTGCCGAGGTCACGGTGCCCGTCTACTCCCACGTCACGCTACGACATCGTGGCGGGCGAGCGCCTGGCGGTCGGCCGGGCGGACGTGCTGGTGATGGAAGGGGTCAACGCCCTGCAGTTCGCCGATCGCCTCGACATCGCGGTCTACCTGCAGGCACCGGAGGACGCGATGGAGGCGTGGTACGTCGCCCGGTTCCTGGAGCTCTGCGAGGACCCGCCCCCCGGCTCGTTCTACGAGGGCTTCGCCGACTTCGAGATCGACGCCGCGCCGGGCGCTGGCCCGCGACGTCTGGCGCAGTGTGAACCTGGTGAACCTGCGCGAGTGCATTCAGCCGACTCGGCGTCGCGCGCAGATCATCATCGAGAAGCGTGCGGACCACTCGGTCGCTCGCACGGACGTCATCAGCTTGGTGCCGTGAGCCCGTCGACCGGATCTCCGCGACCGACCGCATCCGTGCGGACGTGGCACGGAGCCGCCGCCGCGGTGCTGCGGGCCGGCGAATCGCAAGCCGTGGTGTTGCCGTCGCTGGGCATGCTCGTCGCGTCGTTCACGCATCGGGGACGCGAGCTCGTCGCGCTGCCGGGAGGGCTCAACGCGTACAAGGCGGGGCACACGACGGGCATCCCGCTGCTCTACCCCTGGGCGAACCGGTTGTCGCGTGACCGGTACCGGATCGGCGACGTCAACGTGAACCTGCGGCACGCTCGATCTCCACACCGACGACAACGGTCTGCCCATTCACGGCACGATGCTGGCGCGACCGGAGTGGGAGGTGACCCGGCTCGGCGCGGGACCCCGGAGTGCACGCCTCGCGGCGCGCTTCGACTTCGATGCGCACGAGGATCTGCTCGCGTCCTTCCCGTTCCCGCACGAGCTGGCGATCGACGTCACGCTCGCCGCGTCGGGCCTGCGGATCACCACCACCGTGCGCCCGAGCGGTCCGGTGAGCGTGCCCGTCGCGTTCGGCTGGCATCCGTACCTCCAGCTCCCGGGCACCGATCGTGATGACTGGGAGCTCGGTCTGCCCGAGCGGGCCAACGCCAAGCTCGACGGGCGCGGCATCCCGACCGGCCGCGCCCGTCCCGCGGCCGCCGAACGCGCGCCGCTCGCCGGCCGGGACCTGGACGACCTCTTCGCCCTCAGCAGCGAACGCGTGCTCACGCTCTCGGCCGGCGACCGGCGGCTGACGCTCACCTACGACGACGGCTATCCGTACGCGCAGGTGTATTCGCCGAGCGAGGCCGTCGTTCTGCGCGATCGAGCCGATGACCGCACCGACGAACGCGCTCGTGACCGGTGACTTCCCGCTCCGTGCGTCCGGGATCGACCTTCTCCGCCGCCTTCACGCTCGCCGTCTCGGTCATACCGCCGGAGGGCGCCAAGCGCTCGCGGTAAGTCCGCTGCCCTCCGGAGATCTTCGGAGGCCGGGCGTAGGCTGGCGCGGACGCAAGGGGGGATCCATGACTGCGATCGCCGAACGACCCGGTCACGAGACCGCGGTGAGTCCGTATCTCGAGGGTGTCTTCGCCCCGATCGATACCGAGATCGACGCCGAGTGCGCGGTGATCGGTGAGCTGCCGCGTGATCTCGCGGGCGTGTTCGTGCGCAACGGCTCGAATCCCGAAGTACGCGCCCAAGGGCCGGTACCACTGGTTCGACGGTGACGGCATGCTCCACGCGTTGCACTTCGAGAACGGCCACGCGACCTACCGGAACCGCTGGGTGCGCACCCAGGCCCTCGAAGCCGAGACCGCCGCGGGTGAGGCGATCTGGAGCGGCATCAACGAGCGGCCCGGACTTCAGCCACCCCGGCGGGCCGTTCAAGGACACCGCGAACACGGACCTGGTGTTCCACGCCGGCCGGCTCCTGGCGCTCTGGTGGCTCGGCGGCCCCTGCTACCAGGTGGAGCTTCCGTCGCTCGACACTCGGGGTCGGTACGACTTCGGTGGGGCGCTCCCGCAAGGGCCTGACCGCGCATCCGAAGCTCGACCCGACGACGGGCGAGCTCATGGTGTTCGACTACGACGTGCTGCCGCCGTACCTCACCTACAGCGTCATGTCGGCCGACGGGCAGATGGTGCACCACACCGACGTCGACCTGCCCGGGCCGCGGCTGCTGCACGACCTCGCGATCACCGCGCGAGCACACGATCTTCCTGGACTTCCCGTTGATGTGGGACCCGGAGCTGCTCGCGCAGGGCAAGACGCGCGTGACGTTCCGCGACGACATGCCCGCTCGCTTCGGTGTCCTCGGTCGCCACGCGGACGGCGGCACCGTGCGGTGGTTCGAAGCCGAGCCTTGCTACATGTACCACACCATCAACGCGTGGGAAGAGGGCGACGAGATCGTGCTCGTCGGCTGCCGGATCGAGAACCCGCTCGCGCAGGTCGACGACTACGACACCGTGCCGCGCATCGACGTGTTGCGGCTCGAGCCGTACCTGCACGAGTGGCGCTTCAACCTCGCGACCGGCGCGGTGCGCGAGCGCGCGCTGGACGACGTGATGACCGAGTTCCCGCGCATGAACAACGAGCTGCTCGGTCAGAAGACGCGCTACGCGTACAGCCCGCGGCTGGCGGAGCAACCGACGCTGCTGTTCGACGGGTTCGTCAAGTACGACACCGACACCGGCGCGGGCACCGCCTACGGATACGGCGACGGGCGGTTCGGCGGCGAGACGGTGTTCGCGCCCCGGGTCGGCTCCCGGCACGAGGACGACGGCTACGTGCTGACGTTCGTGACCGAGGCGGGCTCCGGTGCGTCCGAGGTGATCGTGGTGGACGCGCAGCGGGTCGAGGACGGGCCGATCGCGCGGGTGACGATCCCGCAGCGGGTACCGATCGGGTACCACGCGTGGTGGGTCGGGGCCGAGGCCCTCGCCGGCCAGCAGCTCACCTGATGACGTGAGGTGTACGTCCTCGGCGGCGCGCAGACCGACTTCGGTCGCAGCTGGGCGCGGCGAAGGCGGCGACATCGCGGCCGTCGTCGCCGAGCCGGTGCAGGGCGCGCTCGCCGACGCGGGCGTTGACGCGACGGAGATCGGTGTCGGGCATGTCGCGAACTTCGCCTCGGAGATCTACTGCGGCCAGGGTCATCTCGGTGGTCTGCTCGTCGAGGCCGATCCGGCATTCACCGGCCTGCCGACGTCGCGCCACGAGGCGGCATGTGCCTCGGGCAGCGTCGCCGTGCTCGCGGCGATGGCCGACCTCGAGTCCGGACGCTACGACACCGCGTGCGTCGTCGGAGTCGAGATGATGCGCAACGTCCCGACCCGAGATGCGGTGGCGAACCTCGGCGCCGCGGCCTGGGTGCCGTACGAGACCGAGGGCGTCGCGATGGTGTGGCCGGAGGTGTTCGCGGCACTCGGCGACGAGTACGACCGGCGGTACGGGCTGCAGGCCGAGCACCTCGCCGCGCTCGCGCGAGTCGAGCTTCGAGAACGCGCGGCGAAACCCGAACGCGCAGACCCGCACCTGGGATCTCCCGGAGCACGCGTTCGAGGAGCACGACACCGACAACCCCGTCGTCGCCGGCCGGTTGCGGCGTCACGACTGCTCGCAGATCACCGACGGTGGCGCCGCGGTGATCCTGGCCACCGGTGAGTACGCGTCGGGTTGGGCGGCGCAGCGGGGGCTCGAGCTCGACGACATCCCGTCGATCCGCGGCTGGGGCCACCACACCGCGCGCATGAGCTTCGCCGACAACATTCGCGACGAGGGTCCCTACGTCTTCCCGCAGGTGCGCCGGGCGATCCTCGACGCGTTCGACCGCAGCGGCGTCGCGGACGTGTCCGAGCTCGACGCGATCGAATGCCACGACTGCTTCACCACGACGCACTACATGGCCATCGACCACTTCGGGATCACCGCGCCGGGCCAGAGCTGGCAGGCGATCGAAGACGGCACGGTGATGGCGGACGGGCCGCTGCCGATCAACCCGAGCGGTGGTCTGATCGGCTGCGGGCATCCCGTCGGCGCGTCCGGCGTGCGGATGCTGCTCGACGTGACGAAGCAGGTCCGCGGGACCGCGGGGGACTACCAGGTCGACGGCGCGCGGACGGCGGCGACGCTGAACATCGGTGGGAGCGCGACGACGAGCGTGTCGTTCGTCGTCGGCACCGGCACCTGAGGCCCGTTACTCGGGCGGTCGGCTCAGCGGCGTGCGGCCGGCGAAGCCGGTCTCGACCCAGTGCCACCACGTGATGCTCTCCTCGCCGTCCAACCAGCAGAGCAGGTACTCGCGCCCACTCGGCGTGATCGCCGGGAAGTCGATGAGGCCCCGGTCGTGGTCCCGCAGGACGATGCCGTCGCGGGTCAGCTCCTCGATCGCGGCGGCCAGCTCCGCCTCGCTGCTCGCCACCCGGCCGTTCGACGACCGCTTCGCCTCGGCCGCCAGCTTGCGGATGCGACCGAGCAGCTCGCGCACCCAGGGGAGTGCGGCGTTGGCCTCGTCGACCGTCCAGTGGCGCACGCCCAACCGTAACGCCGACGACTCGGCCGTCGTGAACGAATGGGCGGTCAATTCGGAGCAGCCCCCCGCTACCATGCCGCCGTGCCCCCCGTCGCGTTCTTCGGACCCTCCGGCACGTTCACCGAGGAAGCGCTGCTGACCCAGGCGGACCTCGCGGCCGGCGAACGAGTGGCCTACGCGTCGATCCCGGACGTCCTCGCCGCGGTCGAGGGCGGGGCCCACGATCTCGGCGTCGTGCCGATCGAGAACTCGATCGAGGGATCGGTCTCGGTCACGTTGGACACGCTCGTCTTCGAGCACGACCTCCTCATCCAGCGGGAGGTGGACCTCCCGATCTCGCTGAACCTGTTCGCGAAGCCGGGCACCGCGCTCGGCGACGTCACGACGGTCCTCTCCTACCCGCACGCGATCGCGCAGTGCCGGGAATGGCTCAGCAAGAAGCTGCCCGGAGCGACGATCGTCGCGGCGAACTCCACCGCCGAAGCGGCGCAGCGCGTCGCGCGCTCGAAGCGCTCCGACCAGGCGGCGATCGGCAACGCGCTGGCGGCACGGATCTACGGCCTGAAGAAGCTCGCCGCGGAGATCGAGGACCACCCGGAGAACCAGACCCGGTTCGTGGTGGTCGGCCAGGGGATCCCGGCGCCGACGGGACACGACAAGACCAGCGTCGTCTGCTTCCAGCGCAGCGACCGGCCCGGGTCGTTGCTCGGGATCCTGCAGGAGTTCTCGGCCCGGTCGCTCAACCTGTCGAAGCTCGAGAGCCGGCCGACCAAGCAGAGCCTCGGCGACTACTGCTTCCTCATCGACTTCGAGGGTCACGTCGCGGACGAGCTGGTCGCGGACTGCCTGCGCACGCTCGCGGCCAAGCAGGCGCGGGTGAAGTTCCTCGGCTCGTACCCCGTCGCCGGTCGCGAAGCCTCGGTGCAGCGCACCGCGGCGGGCAAGGCCTGGCGCGACGCCAACCGCTGGGTCGAAGAGCTCCGACTGCAGGTGCGGCCGGAGTGAGCGCGGCGGAAGGCCGCCGGAGGGCGCCTCGTACCTCCGGGTCGAGCATTCGCCCTCCGGAGATCTTCGGGAGAGCGGAGTGATCGACGTCCGCCGGCTGCGGGAAGAGCCGGAGTACCGCATCGGCATCGAACGCAAGCGGGTGCGCGACGGGCTGATCGACGAAGTGCTCGCCGCCGACGACGCGCGGCGCGCGCTGCTGGCGGCCGTGGAGGAGCTGCGGGCGCGCCAGAACGCGGCGTCGAAGGAGATCGGGAAGTCCTCGCCCGACGAGCGGCCGGCGAAGATCGCGGCCGCGGGTGAGCTGAAGGAAGAGCTCACCGCGCTCGAGCCGGGCCTCGCGGAGGCGGAGGCCGCGCTGCGCGAGCTCGCGCTGCAGGTGCCGAACCCAGCGGACCCGTCAGTGCCGGACGGTGGAGAGGATGACGCGGTGGTCGTGCGCGTCGTCGGTGATCCGCCCGCGGCGCCGCCCGCGCTCGACCACGCGTCGTTCGCGGAGCAGCTGGGCTTCGTCGACAGCGAGCACGGCGCCGAAGTGGGTGGCTCGCGCTTCGCGTACGTGATGCGCGAAGCGGTGTTGCTGGAGTTCGCGCTCGTGCAATGGGTGCTCGGGCGACTCGTCGCCGAGGGCTTCACCCCGGTGGTGCCGCCCGTCCTCGTGCGCGAGCACGTGATGGAGGAGGCCGGGTTCTTCCCGACGGACCGCAACCAGGTCTACGACCTCCCCGAGGACGGCCTGTTCCTCACCGGGACGAGCGAGGTACCGCTCTCCGCGCTCCACCGGGGCGAGCTGCTCGAGGCCGGGACCCTGCCGCGGCGCTACGCCGCCTTCTCCACCAACTTCCGGCGCGAGGCCGGCACCTACGGGAAGGACACGCGGGGGATCTTCCGGGTGCATCAGTTCGACAAGATCGAGATGTTCTCGTTCGCCGAGCCGGATCAGTCCTGGGCGGAGCACGATCGCATCGTCGAGATCGAGGAATCGCTCGTGCGGGACCTGGGATTGCCCTATCGCGTGGTCAACGTGGCCGCCGGCGATCTGGGTGCGGCCGCGGCGAAGAAGTACGACATCGAGATCTGGCTGCCGTCCGAGGGGCAGTACCGGGAGTCGCATTCGTGCTCGAACTACCTGGACTTCTCGGCCCGGCGTCTGCGCACCCGGGTCCGTGGTGAGGACGGAACGTCGCTCGTGCACACCCTGAACGGGACGGCATGCGCGATCAGTCGTACGCTGGTGTTCCTCTTCGAGCACTACCAACAGGCCGACGGCTCGTTTGCCGTCCCCGATGTCCTCGTGCCCTTCACCGGGTTCACCACCGTCGAAGCGCAGAGCTGAGCATGGAATGAGTCTCGGACCCAACGACCGCTGCTGGTGCGGGAGCGAACACAAGTACAAGCACTGCCACCGGCATGCTGGACGAGCCCATCAAGCCGGGCAAGCAGAGCTCCGATGCGCGAGGTGCCGGCGCGACATCGACCGGCCGCCGTACATCGCGACCGGTGGGGTTCCGTCGAGCCGGAATGAGCGGCTGGTGAAGTCCGCCGACACGGTGGCGAGGATGCGCAAGGCCGGTCTGGCCGCCGGTGAGGTGCTCGACGCGGTCGCCGCCGCGATCGAGCCCGGAGTCACGACGGACCAGCTCGACGAGATCGCGCACGAGGCGTACATCGCCCGGGGCGGCTATCCGAGCCCGCTCGGCTACAAGGGATTCCCGAAGTCCGTCTGCACCTCGGTCAACGAAGTCATCTGCCACGGCATCCCGGACGACCGGGAGCTGCGCGACGGCGACATCGTGAACGTCGACGTGACGATCTTCCTGGACGGCGTACACGGCGACACGAACGCGACGTTCCCCGTCGGTGTCGTCGACGAGCGTTCGGCGCTGCTGATGATCGTGACGCGTGAGTGCCTCGGCAAGGCGATCGACGTGGTGAAGCCGGGCGCGGTGACGAACGAGATCGGACGCGCGATCCAGACGCACGCGGAGTCCGAGGGCTTCGGCGTGGTGCGCACGTTCTGCGGTCACGCGATCGGCAAGGAGTTCCACGGCGACCTGAGCATCCCGCACTACGACGAGCCGCGCGCGCTGACCGTGCTCGAGCCCGGGATGACGTTCACGATCGAGCCGATGATCACGATGGGCTCGTGGCGCGAGCGGATCTGGCCCGACGGCTGGACCGCGGTGACCGCCGACGGCCTGCGCACCGCGCAGTACGAGCACACCCTGGTCGTGACCGAGGACGGCGTCGAAGTGCTGACCCCGTCGCCGCGTCCCTTCCCGCGAGCTCCCTGAAGCGCGACGGACGCGTTCGCACGCCGGGTTGCGGCCGCTCAGCCCGAGGCACCTCGATCGAGCAGCGGCGCGCGTCGGCGGGTACGTCGACCACGGTGCCGAAGGGGCCGCCGGGGTCGACCACCTTCCCGGGGACCGCGAACATCGAGAGCACGTTCCGGCAGGCGTCGAGCGACTCGTCGTCGCTCTCGAACTCCTGACCGGTGGCCCGGGCGACGTCCCAGCCGTGGACGATCAGCTCGTCGAGCCCGATCAGGCCGCACACCTCACCGGGGGTCTCGCCACCGCCGATCACCGTCATCCCGGTCCACGCCTCGGGGTCGCGCCAGGCGTCGGCCATGGTGGCGAGCTGCGAGCGGGATGCGGGTGCGCCAGTCGTCGCCCAGCCGGGCCGAGCTACCGCGAGGCGGCACCGTACCGGCGTCACGTGTCTTGTTCGCCGCCTCGACGAACGCGACCGAGAGCGTGTCGATGTGGTCGAGCAGATCGCCGACGGTGTAGTCGGGACAGGGAGTGGGGAGGCCGAGCTGATCGTCGGTGACGCCCTCGATGAGTCGGGCCATCCGCTGCGCGGCCGGTCTGCATGTCGATCACGGTCATGTGATACCTCGGTTGGTTGCGGGGGGTGCTCTCGAGAGTGTCGACCCGTCGCGGCGGCGAAACTCATCGGTCGAGGCGGATCTGGTCGGGGGCGTTCGCCGCGCTGGATCGCGAACGCGACCGTGTCGACGGCGTCTGCGCTCCGCCGCACGCCGACCACACCCCAGGCTGTGCTGCTCGGCGATCAGCGCCGCCGGTGCGGGCCTCGATCTTCCACGGCCGCCGGAACAGCACGCGGACGGCGCCGCCGATGAGCGTGATCACCAGGAGGATCAGCAGGTCGAAGAGGAAGAACAGCGCCGGGATCAGGAACGCCCAGCCGATCAGGAGCACGAGGAACACGATGATGGCGACGACGAGCGCGGTCGGGCCGTTCACGGCGCCGTCGAGGGCAGGGGTCCGAAGTCGATGCCGCCCCAGGCCTCGTCCCAGCTCGCGGACGCTCGGCGTCGTCGGCACCGGTTCGGCCGGTGCCTTGCCGATCCAGCGCGGCGGGCGGGGAGCAGCACCCGGCGGACCGTCCAGACGCGGTCGTCGGGCGCGACGACGGTCTCGGTGTGCGAGATCCAGCCCATCACTGCCATGCGAACCGCCAGGGTAGGCCGGGCCCACCGGTAATCTCGTCGGTGGAGGGATGCCGGAGCGGCCGAACGGGGTGGTCTTGAAAACCACTGTGGGGCAACTCACCGTGGGTTCGAATCCCACTCCCTCCGCCACACCCCCGGCCCGACTCCTTTCGGCGTGGATTCGCGTTGTCAGGGCAACGCGAACTCACGCCGAAACGAGCATGGGGGCGTCCGACTTGACGGAAAGGTGGCGCGGGCAGTCGCATAGCGGGCGCAACGCCGTCGTCGGCGAGCGATCAGAGGAGCACTGCCCATGTACATCGGCCTGACGCCGGAGCTCACCGAGCTGCGGGACGAGCTGCGGAGCTACTACGACAAGCTGCTCACCCCCGAGGTCGAGGCCGCAGCTGTCGACGGGCGAGGGCATCGGCCCCGTCCCGCGCAAGATCTGGAAGCAGATGGCGGCCGACGGCTGGGCCGGGATCGGCTGGCCGAAGGAGTACGGCGGGCAGGGCCGCACCGCGATCGAGCAGTTCATCTTCTTCGACGAGTCGATGCGGGTCGGCGCGCCGGTCCCGATGCTCACGATCAACTCCGTGGCGCCGACGATCATGCGGTACGGCAGCCAGGAGCAGAAGGACTTCTTCCTCCCGAAGATCCTGGCCGGCGAGATCCACTTCGCCATCGGCTACACCGAGCCCGACGCGGGCACCGACCTCGCGTCGCTCACGACCAAGGCCGAGCGCGACGGCGACGAGTACGTGATCAACGGCCAGAAGATCTTCACCTCGCTCGCGAGCGACTCGGACTACATCTGGCTCGCGGTGCGCACCGACCCGAACGTGAAGAAGCACAAGGGCATCTCGATCATCATCGTCCCGACGGACACGCCCGGCTTCAAGTACGAACCGATCAAGAACATGGGTGGGCTGGACACGAACGTCACGTACTACGAGGACGTCCGGGTTCCGGTCGGCAACCTCGTCGGCGAAGAGAACCAGGGTTGGAACCTCATCACCAACCAGCTCAACCACGAGCGGGTCACGCTCTGCGCGAGCGGTGTGGTGGAGCGCCAGCTCGAGGACACGATCGAGTGGGCGGCGGCCACCAAGAACGCCGACGGCACGCGCGTGATCGACCAGGAGTGGGTGCAGATCAACCTGGCGCGCGTGCACGCCAAGCTCGAGTTCCTGAAGCTCGCGAACTTCCGGGTCGCGGCCGAGGCGACGCAGGGTGCGCCGCTCAACCCGGCCGACGCGTCGGTGATCAAGGTGTTCGGCACCGAGTTCTACCTCGAGGCGTTCCGGCTCCTCATGGAGATCATCGGCCCGTCGGCGCCGGTGAAGTTCGGTTCGCCGGAAGCGGTGCTCAAGGGTCGGCTCGAGGCGCGCACGCGCAGCATGCACATCCTCACCTTCGGCGGCGGCACGAACGAGATGCAGCGCGACCTCATCGCGATCTTCGGCCTCAACATGCCCGGCTCACCCCGGTAGGGAGACAGAGAACTCATGGACTTCACTCTCAGCGAAGAGCAGCTCGAGCTCCAGGGCCTGGCCAAGCAGATCCTCGGCGACCGCATGACGCTCACGCACCTGCGCGAGCTCGACAACAGCGAAGACTGGTTCGACCGCGAGACGTGGGCCGAGTTCGCCAAGGCGAACCTGCTCGGCATCGGGCTGCCCGAGAGCATCGGTGGCCTCGGCTACGGATTCCTCGAGCTGTGCCTCGTGCTGCAGGAGCAGGGTCGGACGGTCGCGCCGATGCCGCTGATCCACACGCTCGTGTCCGCCGCGCTGCCGATCGCCGAGTTCGGCACGCCGGCGCAGATCGAGGAGCTCAGCAGTGTCGTCAGCGGCGACGCGATCCTCACCGCGGCGCTGAGCGAGCTCGGCACTCCGGCGGACGAGCCGCAGACGATCGCCGAGCGGTCCGGCGACGGTTGGAAGCTCACCGGCGAGAAGGTCAACGTGCCGCAGGCGCACATCTCGGCGGGGATCCTCGTGCCGGCGCGTGTCGGTGAGGACGTCGGGCTCTTCCTCGTGTGGCCGAAGGGTGAAGGCATCACGCTCGAGCGCCAGGAGACGATGAACCACGAGCCGCAGTTCGTGCTCAAGCTCGACGGCGCGGCCGTGAGCGACGCGGCGCGCATCGGGGAGATCGCCGACGGTCGCGAGCACCTCCGGTGGATCCTCGACCGCACGATGACCGCCATCTGCGCGATCGCCGCGGGTGCGTGCGAGGAAGCGCTGCGCATCACTGCCGAGTACACGACGACCCGCAAGCAGTTCGACCGGGCGATCGGCACCTTCCAGGCCGTGGGTCAGCGCATGGCCGACTCCTACATCGACACCGAGGCGATCAAGCTCACGATGCTGCAGGCCGCGACGCACCTGGCCGAAGGTCAGGACTCCCGGACCGAGGTCGCGACGGCGAAGTACTGGGCGGCCGAGGGTGGCAGCCGCGTCGTGCACGCCGCGCTCCATGTGCACGGTGGCATCAGCATCGACCTGGACTACCCGATCCACCGCTACTTCCTGTGGGTCAAGCAGGCCGAGTTCACCCTCGGGGCGGCTACCCCGTCGTTGCGGGATCTCGGTCGGCTGATCGCGGCCTCCGCGTAACCCGCGCGTCGCCGGCGGGCGCGGTGACGCGCTCGACGGTGTCGGTGTCGCCGCACACCAGCACGTATTCGAGGTTGCGCAGGTGCGAGACCTCGCCGACGCGCTCGCCCGCGGGGTTGTGCACGCCGATCTGCGCGCCGACGTAGCGGGTCGAGTCGAAGGCCAGCGCGACCACGTGCCCGCGTGAGGCGCACAGCTCCAGCAGCTCGTCGAGTGAGATCCAGCTCTCGTCGTTGTACGAGAGGATCAGGACGCGCGCGTCGACCGCGTCGATGCACGCTGCGCAGCGCGTCGGGCATCTCGCGCTTGCGGTTGAACGGGCTCTTGGTCTCGTCGTCGCGCGCGTCGATGCGCTTGCACGCGACGCCGTAGTGCTCCGGCTCGTCGCCCGCGACGAGCGTCTCCCACACGTGGTAGTTCGTGAAGTAGCGGTGCTGGTTGTACGGCGGGTCGAGGTACGCGAGGTCGAAGGAGCCGAGGGTGCCGGCGAGCTCGAGCGCATCACCGCGGCGGGCGGTCCCCGTGCCGGCGAGCAGCTCGGGCAGCCGCAGCGTCAGCCGGTTGTGCGCTCGGGGCGCCCACTGCTTGAGGTACGCCATCTGCACGCCGACGGTGGAGTCCACCCGGTCCGCGGCTTCGATCAGGCTGGTCAGGAGCACGGGATAGAGCGGCGAGTCCCGGTGTCACGCTCGATCGCGGCCCGGATCGCGTCGACCCGCTCGCCGTTCTCCGGCCGCAGGTACCGGGACGCGTGTGCAGAACGTCTCGGTGAAGTAGCCGGCGACGCCGTCGAGCGCATCCAGCTCGTCGAGGGTGGCGGCGAGCGCGTCGAGGTCCACCCGGTCCCGGTCGGTCTCGATGTAGCAGCGCGCGAACACCTCGGAGTAGCGGGCGACGTCGACCGTGGTGACGATGCCCGCCCCGGCGCTTGAGCTCCTGGGCGACGCGCGTCGTCCCGGTGAAGAGGTCGAGCGCCGTGTGCGCGCCCGACGCGCGGAACATCTCGCCGAGGATGGGCACGAGCCGGCGCTTCGAGCCCAGGTACTTGATCACCGCAGAGACCGTATGAGGGCGTCGCTTCGGCGCTCGCCCTGCACGCATTGCGCCAATGGCCGGTGACGACGTCAATGCCTGGTGGCGCGAAGGCACGCTCTACCAGATCTATCCCCGCTCGTATCAGGACACCGACGGCGACGGGGTCGGTGACCTCCGGGGCATCATCAACCGGCTGGACCACCTGCAGTGGCTCGGGATCCGGGGTGTCTGGCTGAGCCCGGTCACGGTGTCGCCGAACGCGGACTTCGGGTACGACGTCGCCGACTACTACGACGTCGACCCGTCGCTCGGCACCCTCGCCGACCTCGACGAGCTCATCGCCGACGCCGCGTCGCGTGACATCCGGATCCTGATGGACCTCGTGCCGAACCACACGAGCATCGACCACCCGTGGTTCCAGGAGTCGCGTTCGTCGCGCGACAACCCGAAGCGCGACTGGTACGTCTGGGCGGATCCGAAGCCGGACGGCTCGCCCCCGAACAACTGGGTCAGCAGCTTCTTCGGCTCCGCCTGGACGCTCGACGAGCTGACCGGCCAGTACTACCTGCAGAACTTCCTCCCCGAGCAGGCCGACCTCAACTGGTGGAGCGACGAGGTCCGGGACGAGTTCGATCGGATCCTGCGGTTCTGGTTCGACCGCGGCGTGGCCGGGTTCCGCATCGACGTCGCGCACATGGTCATCAAGGACCGCGAGCTGCGGGACAACCCGCCGGCCGCGCCCGACGGACCGATCCTCGAGCAGCTGCGCGGCCAGCAGTTCGTCTACAACGAGAACCGGCCCGAGGTGCACGACGTGCACCGCCGGTTCCGGGCCATCGCCGACTCCTACGACCCGCCCCGCATGCTGGTGGGCGAGACGTTCATGCCCCGGATCGACGACGTGATCCCGTTCTACGGGAACGGCGACGAGCTCAACCTGGCGTTCAACATCCCGTTCGTGCAGGTGCCGCTCGAGGCCCCCGCGCTGCGGGCAGTGATCGAGCGCACCGAGGAGCTGATGCCCGCGGGCTGCACTCCGGTGTGGACGGGCAGCAACCACGACGTGCCGCGCTTCCCGACCCGTTGGGCGGAGAACGACCCGGCGCGGGCGCGCGTGCGCGCTGATGATGTTGCTCACCCTGCGCGGCAGCGTCTTCCTGTACGAAGGCGACGAGATCGGCATGCTCGACACGCCGATGACCAAAGAGCAGATGCAGGACCCGGTCTCGATCACCTACTACCCGGCGTACACGCGCGATGGCGCGCGCACACCGATGCAGTGGACCGGTGCCCCGGGCGCGGGCTTCACCGAGCCGGGTGTCGAGCCGTGGCTGCCGTTCGGCGATCTGTCCACCAACGTCGAGGACCAACGCCGCGACCCGGAGTCGTTCCTCTCGCTGTGTCGCGACCTCATCGGCGTGCGCGACGCGCTGCCCGATCTCCGCGAGGGTGCGTACGCGACGGTCGACGCGCCGGACGCGGTGCTGGCGTATCGACGCGGGGAGCGGACGGTCGTCGCGCTGAACTTCGGCGCCGAACCGGCGACGGTCGCCGGGCGTCACCGGCACGATCCGCGTCGCGACCGTGCCGGGCCCGCGACCGGCGAGCGCGTCGACGGCACGCTGACCCTCGCCCCCGGCGACGGCGTCGATCGTCCTCCTCGACGCCGACCCGGCCTGACCGACCACCGTTCTCGGCACGCTCAGGGGGCGCTGGACCGCCTCAACGTGCCGAGAACGGGCTAGATGGGGGAGCCGGCGGTCTCGTGGGCGGCGGTCCAGGCGAGGAGGTCGTCGACCGGCCAGGTGTTGACGATCCGGTCCTGGCCGATCCCGGTCTCGGCGACCCGCGCGCAGCCGTAGCCCTGCCAGGTCATCTGGCCGGGCGCGTGGGCGTCCGTGTCGATCGAGATCTTGCAGCCCATCTCGTCCACCATCGACAGCAGGCGGCGGGGCGGGTCGAGCCGCTCGGGCCGGCAGTTCACCTCGACGGCCTTGTCGAGCTCGCGGCACGCGGCGAACACGAGCTCCGCGTCGAACTGGCTCTCGTCGCGTCCCTTGCCGACGATGAGCCGGCCGGTGCAGTGACCGAGGATGTCCATGTGCGGGTTGGCGATCGCCCCGATCATCCGGGCGGTCATCGCGTCGGCGCTCATCTTGAGCTTGGAGTGCACGCTGGCGACGACGACGTCGAGCTCGGCGAGCAGCTCGTCCTCTTGATCGAGGGTGCCGTCATCGAGGATGTCGACCTCGATGCCGCGCAGGATCCGCAGCGGCGCGAGCTCGTCGTTCAACCGGTCGACGAGATCCAGCTGCTCGCGGAGGCGCTCCGGCGTCAGCCCGTTCGCGACCTTGAGCCGGGGCGAGTGATCCGTCATCGCGAGGTACTCGTGACCGAGCTCGGCGGCTGTGCGCGCCATGCGCTCGACCGGGGAGCCACCGTCGGACCAGTCCGAGTGCATGTGCAGATCGCCGCGCAGCCAGGCCCGGACCTCGTCGCCCGGCCCGGGCTCGGCCGACGCGTCCTCGGCCGCGTCGAGCTCGAGGCGCTCGAGGTAGGACGGGACACCGCCGGCGAATGCCTCGGTCACGACCCGGGCGGTGGTGTCGCCGATGCCGGGCAGCTCCCGCAGCGTGCCCCGCTCCGCCCGCTCGCGCAGCTCCGCCGGATCCACCTCGCGGATCACGTCGGTGGCCCGCCGGAACGCCTCGACCTTGTAGGTGGGTGCCTGCGATCGTTCGAGCAGGAAGGCGATGCGGTCCAGCGCGTCGAGCGGCTCCATAGCCGAGCGTAGGACGGAGCGGGTACGAAGGTGTGGAGTCCAGGAGCGACCCGACAAGCAGCCAGGTACCCTGCCGGAATGGCTGACGATCGAGACCAGGTTTCCGTCGAGCGGGTGATCGCGGCGCCGCCCGAGAAGATCTTCGACCTCCTCGCCGACCCGGCGAGCCATCAGAAGATCGACGGGTCCGGGACGGTCCGGGAAGCCAAGGGCGACACCTCGCGGCTGGCGCTCGGCTCCACGTTCGGGATGGGCATGAAGGTGGGCATCCCGTATACGACGGAGAACGAGGTCATCGAGTTCGAGGACGGTCGGCGCATCGCGTGGCAGACGACGCTGGGGCTGTTCGGGCGCAAGAAGCTGTTCGGTGGCCGCATCTGGCGCTACGACCTGGAGCCGGTCGACGGCGGCACGCGGGTCACGGAGACCTGGGACATCTCGCAGGAGAAGGTCAAGGCGGCGGTCCGTCCGACGGCGAAGAAGACGGCGAAGGCGATGGAGCAGACGCTCGAGCGCATCGACCATCTGGTCACCGGCTGACCCACCGAACCCGAGGTCTCAGGGCCTGAGATCTTCCTGGCGGGGCACCCGGTGAGGCCGATCCCGGCCCGCGGCACCGGTACCCTGCACACGCAGATCCCGGCCCCCAAGGTGAGCGGATGCGCCGCATCTACACCTGCCTGCTCGAGTTCGCCGACCCCGCATCTGCCGCGCCGCGCGTGGCGCGGGCCCTGACCAAGCGCTGGGTCGGCCGCGCGTACGGCGGGTGGCCGGAGCACGCGCCGCAGCGCTGGCAGCCCGGGCCGGGTGTCACCGTGCGCTGGCGTCTGCTCGACGATCCGCACGGCCCGGACGAGGCGTTCGAGCTCGTCTGGACCCGGTTGCACGCCCAGGATCCGACGCTGTGGCTGCGGGCGACGGTGCAGATCACGACGACCGATCAGGACGGGCGCGTCTTGATCCTCGAGCAGCTCGAGTCCGCGGATCCCAAGGTGCGCGCCGCGCCGGCGCCGCGGATCCGCCCACCGAGCCTCGTCGCGGAGATCGTGCGCGAGGTGCCGTGCGTCGACGGGGGGTGGCGGATCGTGGCTGACGCGCTGCGCATCGGAGCCGATCGCGCCGCGGATCTCGACGCCTTCGTGCGTGGCGACCGCCGCCTGCCCGTGGTGCTCGTCGCGCCCGACGAGCACGGAGGCGTGCGCGCGGACGTCGCGCGCTTCGCCGCGGATCTCGTCGCACTCGCGCACGTGGTGGTGCTCGACGGTCCGGCCGCCGTGGCCGCGCTCGACGCGGAGCTCGGCGCCGGGCGCGGTGCGCCGCCGGGCGGCGTGCGGCTGCTGTGGCCGTCGTGGCGGTCGTCGGACCCGCCCCATCACCACCCGAGCTGGCGGGCCGAGGAGGTCGCCGGGCCCGATGGACCGCGGGCGCGGGTGGGAGACGTGCTCGCGGATCTCATCGTCGGCGCCGCGACGCTGCGGGTGGAGGGCGATCCGCTGGTGGAGCAGCTGGCGCGGAGCCAGGACGCGTCCGACCAGCAGGAGCGACGCGTCGAGCTCGAGAGCCTGCGCTCCGCCGTCGCCGGTGACCGGGCCGCGGCCGAGGAGCTCATCTCGGAGTACCAGTCGGAGCTCAGCCGCTCCGACGAGCAGATCTACGTGCTCGAGCAGAGCCTCGAACGCGAGCGTGAGCTCCGGGAACGGTTCGAGCAGGGCTATCTCACCCTGGCGACCCGTGGTCCCGAGCTCGCGGCGCCCGCGACGAACGGCACGCTCGGCGAGGTGGTGCGCCGGGCCAAGGCGAGGAGCCATCACCTCGTCTTCCTTCCCGAAGCCGAACGTTCGGCCAGCGAATGGCGCTATGACCGCGGCGATCTCGTCGAAGGGGATCTCGAGCGTCTCGATGCAGTCGCGGCGGACTGGGCGGCCGGGGCGCTGCGCGTGGACTTCGGTACGGCGTGCCGCGATAGCGGCTTGGACTGGGTGCGGGACGTGAGCATCACCGCCAAGCAGAAATTCGCGGAGGACTACCAGCGGACGTACCGCGGGCGGCCGATCATGCTCGGCCCGCATCTCCGGCGCGACGGCCGCCAGCTCGTGCGCGTCTACTGCTATCTGGATGAGGAGCAACGGCGGGTCGTGGTGGGCCACGTGGGCCGCCATCTGCGGGACCGGACGAACTGAGGCAGCGGGTCCGTATACTCGACGGACTCGGAGGGATGACTGAGCGGCCGAAAGTGCTCGCCTGCTAAGCGAGTAGGGGGTGTACAACCTCCTCGAGGGTTCAAATCCCTCTCCCTCCGCCATTCGAAGTGGGTAGGAGACACCCGATGCCAGCCGACGAACGAGATCTCGACGGCCTTGTTCGATCTCGGCTCGGCAACGTTGGGCGAGTCCGGGGCGCACGCGATGCGGGCCCGCATCAGTGCCGCATGGCCGGGCGCGCGCCTGGCGGCGCCGGCGTTGCCGGTCCGGTGCACGCCGGGCGACAACCTCGCGGTGCACGTCGCGATCACGCACGCGCAAGCCGGCGATGCGCTCGTCGTCGACGTCGGCGACTTCCGCGAGCTCGGCTACTGGGGTGAGGTGCTCACCACCGCGGCGCAGGCGCGCGGGGTCGTCGGGCTGGTGATCGACGGTGGCGTGCGCGACGTGCAGGAGATTCACGCGCGTCGCTTTCCGGTGTTCTCGGCGATGATCGCTTTGCGCGGCGCGGCGAAGAGCCATCCCGGCATGGTCGGCAGGCCCATCCACTGCGGCGGTGTCCCCGTCGAGTTCGGCGATTGGATCGTCGGTGACGCGGACGGTGTGGTGGTGGTGCCGGCGGCGCGGGTAGCGGACGTCATCAACGCGGGCCGGGTCCGCGCCCGAAAAGAAGCAGACCTGTTCGAGGCGCTCGGGAAGGGTCGCACCACGGTGGAGCTGCTCGGCCTCGATCCGTCGCCGATCGATGTCGGGGGAGACGCATGAAGCTGCTGATCGGGTCGGACGGATCGGACCTCGCGGTCCTCGCGGCGCAGCGCGCCGGAGGACTCTTCGGTGCCGTCGACGCGGTCACCGTGATGGCCGTGATCACGAGCACACCGGGCGACGACGCCGGCGGCATCGAGGGCTCCACGGAGAGCGCCGCCGAGGTCCAGGCCGACTTGGCGAACGAGCAGGCCGACGCGCGGTCCGCGATCGATGCGGTCATCGCCGTGCTGCCGGATGCGTGGAAGCCGTCGTCACCGCCCGGATCGAGGCCGGCGACGCCGGTCCGATGCTCGTGTGGGTGGCGGAGCAGGAAGGCTTCGACGCGATCGTCGTGGGTTCGCACGGGAAGGGTCGGCTCAAGCGACTCGTGCTCGGCTCCGTGAGCGAGCACGTCATGCGCCACGCGCCGTGTCCGGTCCTCGTGGTGCGCGACTCCGACTAGCGCGGCTCCGGCGAGCACGCGCTACCGGCCGCGGGCGGCGCGCACGGTGCGCGCCACGTCGAGCAGGTGATGCGAGTCCCTTCGTGGATCGCGTTGCAGCCGATCCAGGTCGACGGTCAGCTCGAGGTCGTCGCGCATGCCGAACCGCTCCCAGCCGTCGTCGGGAACCGACTCGAGCCGTGCCGCGAGCGCCTCGGCCGCGGCGGCGAGCTCGTCGGCGACGGCCGCGGGATCCTGGCTCGTTGTAGTTGCCGATCGGTCGCGCCGGCGTCGGGATCCACCAGCCGGAACGACGGGTCGGTCCTCGGCTCAGATCTTCGCGATCCGGTGCTCCGAGACCCGCAGCACGTCGCGGGCGTGGCAGGCGTACTCGAGCGCCGACCAGCTCGCCGGTCGGCCGGGCGGGTGCGCAGCAGCGCGTCGAGGTCCTCACCGGGCAGCCCGCGGGTCAGCGGGGCGCGGTACCGCCGCGCGAAGCCGCGCACCGGTCTCCGGCATCGACGCCGGGACGCACTCGTCGAAGACGAAGCTGCACTCCGGGCAGGTCCAGCCGGGGTCGGGGAGCACCCATCCGTCTCGGTCGCCGGTCATGGGTCGCACCGTAACGAGGTTGTGCGGTTGCTCGCCGGCCAGCACCGCGACCGCGCCCTCGCTGGCGACGATCGCCATGCGCGTGCGGGTCGCGGTGGTCGCGCTGCCGATGTGCGGGAGCAGCACGGCGCGCGGCGCCGCGAGCAGCTGCGGAATGCACTTCGGGCTCCCGTTCGAACACGTCGATCCCCGCGGCGAAGATCGTCCCGGTCCTCGAGCGCCGCGGCGAGCGCGGCCTCGTCGACGACCGGGCCCCGGGCGGTGTTCACCAGCACGGCGGTGGGCCGCATGAGGCCGAGCTCGCGGGCGCCGATGAGGTGCCGAGTCGCGTCGGTGAGCGGCACGTGCAGGCTGACGACGTCGACCTCGGCCAGCAGGCGATCGAGATCACCGACCCAACCGGGAAGGCCGGTGTCGTGGCGGGTGTGGTGGGCGACCTGCATCCCGAAGCCGGTGGCCCGGCGGGCGACGGCCTGGCCGATGCGACCGAACCCCACGAGTCCGAGCGTCGCGCCGTGCACGTCCCGGCCGAGGTACTGCAGGATCCCCCAACCCTTCCAACGGTCGTCGCGCAGGTCCGCTTCCGCATCGTGCGCCAGGCGCGACGCGGCGAGGATCAACAGGAACGCGAGGTCGGCGGTGGTCTCGTCGAGGACACCGGGCGTGTTGCACACGCCGATCCCGAGCTCGGTCGCCGCGGCGACGTCGATGTTGTCGTATCCGACCGCGACGTTCGCGACGACTCGCAGCCGGCCACCCGCGGCGCCGGCCTCGAGCACCGCGCGGTCGATGCGGTCGGTCAGCAGGCACACGATCCCGTCGACGGTGGGCGCGGCCTCCACGAGCTCGTCGTGGGTGTAGGGCCGGTCGTCAGTCCGCTGGACGAGCTCATGCCCGGCGCGCGTCAGCGGCTCGAGCCCGCCGTCGGGAACCCGGCGGGTGACCAGGATTCGCCCCACTAGTGCTCGGTGTAGTCGACCGGGCCCGCACCCGCGACACCGACGGCGAAGCAGAAGCAGTGGATCGGGGCGTGGTCGCTCACGGGCCGCAGGCTGTGCACCAGGTTCGGCGGGATGTGCACGAGATCGCCCTGGGTGATCTCCCGCTCCTCACCGTCGATCATCATGATCCCGCGCCCGGACGGTCACGTAATAGAACTCGTGCGTCGGGTGGGAGTGCGGGTCGACGAGCCCGCCGCCCGCGACCTCGAACTCGCTCACCAGCTCGAGGAACCCGCCCTCGGTGATGTCCTTCATCTCGCGGGGGTTCACGAGCCACCACACCGGGACGGTGCCGTTGTGCTCGACGACCGGCGCCACCTCTTCGATCGACCGCACGTCCATCGCCGTCTCCTCCGTCCCGCGTCCGTGTCCGTGCCGAGCGTATCGCCCGGCAGGCTTATGCTCGCGGGTCGGTCAGCGTCGATCTGCGGAGGGAGACCAGTGGCAGCGGTGCGCACCATCGCGCTCGAGCCGGCTCCCCTGACCGCTTCCGCGTGGGAGCCGTTCGGCTGGGTGCCGGCCGAGGACACGGATCCGCGAGACCGTACGCACACCTACGAGTTCCTCCTGGGTGACCCGCACGTGAACGTGATCAGTCACGCGCCCGACGAGGTCGAGCACACCGCGCACGGCGCGGTGTGCGCGGTCATGTACCGCCACGACACGCATACGCAGACACTGATGCCGCTGAACGTCGATTCGGTCGTGGCGGTTGCTCCGGCGGCGGTGGACTTCTCCGATCCGGCGGACCTCGAGTCGGTCCGAGCGTTCTCGCTGCGCCCGCTGGACCGGCTCGCGCTGTTCCGTGGCACGTGGCACTGGGGACCGTTCCCGATCGGGCCCGAGCCGGTGCAGATGTTCAACGTCCAGGGCAAGCGCTACGCGGAGGACAACGCGTCGGTGGACCTGGCCGAACGGGCCGGCGCAGTCTTCGAGGTCCAGTGCTGAGACACCGGGTTCCGGCGGTCGCCACCGCCGTCCGTCGCCGCGCTCGCCGCTCGTCCTGCTCTGGAGCGCACCCGCCGGTGCGGCGACGCTTCGCCGCCCAGACCGGTGACGCGCTCTCGGTGGGCCAGGCGATCCTGTTCGGGATCGTCGAGGGCCTGACCGAGTTCCTGCCGATCAGCTCGACCGGACACCTCCTGGTGCTGGCCCGGGTGCTCGACGTCGGCCAGCACGGCGCGAACGAGGACGCGGTCAAGTCGTACGAGATCGCGATCCAGGCCGGAGCGATCCTCGCGGTGCTCGGGCTCTACCGGCACCGGTTCGTGACGATGGTCGAGGGCATCACCGGCCGCAGCGCGGACGGGCGGCGGGTCCTGATCGCGGTGCTGATCGCGTTCGTTCCTGCTGCGGTCGTCGGCGTGGTGCTCGAGAGCGCGATCAAGGATGTGCTCTTCGGCGTCGGCCCGGTCATCGGCGCGTGGATCATCGGCGGCATCCTGATCCTCGTCATGACGCGAGCCGGGTTGCTCTCCCCGCGGGCGGGTCGTGCGCTCGAGCTGCTGACGCCGCGCGACGCGCGTCGTCATCGGGTTGGCGCAGGTCATTGCCCTCTGGCCGGGAACGAGCCGCAGCCTGGTCACGATCGTGGCCGCGCTGCTGCTCGGCTACTCCATGGCGGCCGCAGTCGAGTTCAGCTTCCTGCTCGGCTTCGTGACGCTCGGCGCGGCGACGGCGTACCAGGTGCTCAAGGACGGCCAGAGCATGATCGATGCGTTCGGCTGGTTCACGCCGCTCGTCGGGCTCGTCGCCGCGTTCGTCGCCGCGGCCGTGTCGATCAAGTGGATGGTCGGGTACCTCGAGCGGCACGACCTGTCGATCTTCGGCTGGTACCGGATCGCGATCGGGGTGGCGGCCACCATCCTGGTGGTGACCGGAGCCATCTAGCGCGCCCCGACCGGATCCGTCGCGCGCTTCGTGGCAGGATCCGTGTAGGTCGTTGGGCCCGGTTCTCTTGAAGCCGAACAGATGGACGATAAGGTAGAAATCGTGCAAAACGGGGGGTCGGCTTGGCGGCGGGTCCTCGCGGTCCTCACGGCGTCGGTCGTGATGAGCGCGGGTGGCATCTCCGCGGCCATCGGTTCAGCGGTACTGGGCCCGGTCGCGCCCGCGGCGGCGGCGACCCCGACGCCGTTTCCCCCGCTCACCAACTCCTCGACGTGGCTCGAGACCGCGAACGCCTGGCGGACCGCTTCCGGTCTGGACCCGCTCACCGAGGACGCCACCTTCTCGACCGGTGACCTCGCCCACTCCACCTACATCGTGGAGACCGGGGACTTCGGCCACACCGAGGCCGAGTTCCTCGACCCGCCCGACGACACGACGCCGAACCCCTGGTACTCCGCTGGACGGCAGCGATGCGGGGGCGAACGGCAACGTCGCCGCGTCCAGCAATCCGACCAAGTCCGACCGCGAGTTCGTCGAGCAGTGGATCACCGCTCCGTTCCACGCGGCCGGCATCCTCGACCCGATGCTCGTGACGTCGGGCTTCGGCTCGTACCGCCGGGCGGACGCGACGCCGTATCCCGCGGCCGCGACCATGGACGTGATCCGCGGCCGGACCGGCGCGGCGGCCACGACCGCGACGCTCTTCCCGGGCGACAACTCGACGCTGCCGATCCCGCAGCAGTCCTACCACGGCGGCGAATCGCCGGACCCGCTCTCCTCGTGCCCGGGCTACAACCCGGGGACCGGTCCGATCAACACCGGCACCCCGCTGTTCGCGCTGCTCCCGAATGCGCCGGACGTCGCGTCGACGACGACCGCGACCCTCGAGCGCAACGGTGTCGCGGTGGAGTCGTGCGTGTACGACGAGAACAGCTACACGAACGCGGACAGCGACGGACGCAGACCTCGGGCGGCAGGTGCTCGCCAGCCGCCATCAGGTCGTCGTGATCCCGCAAGGCCCCGTTGGTGCAGGGCTCCGACTACCACGTGTCCATCAGCGCCACGTACGTCGGCGACCTGACTCCGACGGTGACGAGCTGGGACGTTCACCACCGAGTCGGTGCCGAGGATCTCGATCGGCAACGCGTCCGTGGTCGAAGGCAACCTCCGCGCCCGGCAGCTCAAGCTCACGGTCACGTTGTCCAAGCCCTGGACCGAGCCGGTGCAGGTCTCGTACGCCACGGTCGCGCACACGGCGACCGCGGGGACCGACTTCGTCGCGAGGACCGGCACGCTGACCTTCGCGCCCGGGATCACCTCACGGGTCGTCGTGATCTACGTCAGGGGCGATCGAGTCTCGGAACCGCAAGAGACGGTCAACGTGGTGCTCACGAATCCGGTCAACGCGAAGCTCTGGCGCAAGACCGGCATCGGGACGATCATCAACGACGACAATCCGAGCGACCGGACGGTGCGGGTGTCGATCGGCAGCGCCTCGCTCGTCGAGGGTGACGCCGGGTCTCGCGCGCTGCGATTCGCGGTCACGCTGTCTGCGGCAGTCCCGACCCGTGCCGTGTCCGTGCACTACGCGACATCTCCCGGGACCGCCGACACCGCAGACTTCACGCCGGTCTCCGGCACGGTGACGATCCCGGCCCGGTCGGTGTCGGGCGTGGTGACCGTGCGGATCAAGCCCGACACCGTCGGCGAAGACACCGAGAAGTTCACGGTGAGCCTCTCGAGTCCCGACGGGGTCGCGCTCCATCCGAACCGTTGGGTGGCAACGGGCACCATCAGCGACGACGACTGACGACGGAAGAGGGAAATGGCGATGCCGAGGGCGTTTGGTCGAGTCCGCTCCGGAACGCGGCTCGTCGGCACGATTGCTGCTGCGGGAGTGCTCGTCGTCACGCTCAGCGGGAGCGCGTTCGTGACCCGCGCGAGCGTTTCGAACGGTGGGGAGCCGGCGAACTACGAGACGCCGACCTACTCGGACGCCTCGATCAGCGACAACGGACGCTACGTCGCCTTCGACTCAGCCGCCGACAACCTGGTGGGTGGAGCAAGACGGTGGTGTGTACGTCCGTGACACCTGGAGCGGGAAGACGACCGCCGAGTCGGTACGTGCGAACGGCTACGTCGATGACGCGGCGGACACGCCGGCCATCAGCGGAGACGGTCGGTTCGTCGCGTTCGTCAGCGACACCGCGAACGTGCTTCCCGGTGGGAACGGCCGGTTCTACCAGCTGTTCCTGCGCGACCGGACGCTCGGGGTGACGTCGCTCGTCTCGGCCAAGACGAACGGCGCCCAGGCCACGGACGACAGCGACAACCCGTCGCTCAGCGCGAACGGCCGCTACATCGCGTTCGAGTCAGACTCGCCGGGACTCGTGGCGGGCGACCGGAACGACTGGACCGACGTGTTCATCCGGGACCGGGTCACCAACACGACGCAGCGGGTCAGCCTCACGTCCAACGGCACCGAGGCGGACATCGGCGGGCAGAGTCCTTCCATCAGCTCGAATGGCAAGATCGTCGCGTTCCAGAGCTACGACTCGTTGACCCCCAACGACACGAATCCCAATCCCGACGTCTACGTGCGGAACGTGGCGTCGAACACGACGACCCTCGTCAGCGTCAAGACGGGTGGTGCGGCGGCCAACGGCGCGAACGACGCGCCCCACATCAGTGGCAACGGTCGATTCGTGGTGTTCACCTCGACCGCGACCAATCTCGACGGCATCGCCGACACCAATGGCGCCGCGGATGTCTTCGTTCGCGACCTCGTGGCCGGAACCACCCAACGAGCCAGCCTGAGCTCGACCGGGGGGCTGGCCCACGGTGCCGCTTCCCGACCGCGCATCAGCAACAACGGACGCTTCGTGAGCTACGAGTCGACCGCGGCGGATGCCGTGGCGGGGGACACGAACGGTGTTCCCGACACGTTCGTCTATGACCGCACGACGGGCCAGACGACGCGGATGAGCACCGACCAGTCGGGGACGCAGCTCGCGCAGGGCGGGACCCACCCGCTGGTCAGCGGCGACGGGCGCATCGTGGCGTTTGCCAGCGCCGCGCAGATCACCGGGCTCAGTGCGAGCGCGACCACCCAGCTGTACACCCGGCTCCGGGTCTCGGCGACGACGGCCGACCCGCCCGTCGAGCTCTCGATCGGGAACGCCGGCGTGGTCGAGGGTGACCTCCGGGCCCGACAGCTGCGCTTCACCGTCTCACTCTCCCGACCGACCACCAGCGCAGTCACGGCCCACTACACGACGGTGCCGCGCACCGCCACGGCGGGAACGGACTTCTTGGCGAAGTCGGGAACCGTGAGGATTCCTGCCGGAGCAACGTCGGCGATCATCACCACGTACGTGAAGGGCGATCGGCAGGTCGAGGCGCAGGAGACGTACAACGTGCGGCTGTCGGCGCCGGTCGGAGCGAGGATCCACCGCGCACTCGGCACCGGTTCGATCGTCGACGACGACCAGCCGTCGAATCCGGCGGTGCAGGTCTCCATCGGCAACGCGGCGCTGGTCGAGGGCGACTCGGGCTCGCGGGCGCTGCGGTTCCCCGTGACGCTGTCCGCGTCGTCACCGGGTGCCGTGACCGTCAGGTACGCCACCGCGGTGGGTACCGCGGGGTCGGCGGACTTCACCTCACGGTCCGGGACCGTGACGCTCCCGGCCCGGTCCGTGTCCAACGTGATCAACATCTGGGTCAAGCCGGACCTGAAGCTCGAGACCAACGAGACCTTCAAGGTGAAGCTGTCGCTGCCGACCGGTGCGACGATCCACCGGGCGACCGGAACCGGAACGATCCTCGACGACGGATGATCTCGGGCATGATCTGGCGGTGAGCACCGAGGTTGACGGTCCGGTCCGGGTCTCGACGAAGCGGTACACCTCCGCCGAGTGGGCTGCGCTCGAGGAGGAGCGGCTGTGGCCGAGGGTCTGGCAGCTCGCCTGCGCGCTCGATCACGTCGCCGAGCCGGGTGACTTCTTCGAACATCGGATCGGCCGGCTGTCGGTGCTCGTCGTGCGCGGCGACGACGGGGTGCTCCGGGCGTTTCAGAACGTCTGCCGGCACCGTGGCAACCCGATCTGCGACGGCTCCGGCTCCGGGTTGACCGAGCTGCGCTGTGGATTCCACCGCTGGACCTGGGACCTGCGGGGCGAGCTGCGCGAAGTTCCGGGTCGCAAGGGCTTCGGCGCGCTCCGCAACGAGGACGTCCCGCTGTTCGCGGCGGCGGTCGACACGTGGGGGCCACTCGTCTTCGTGAACGTGGACCCCGCCGCCGCGCCGCTCGAGGAGTACCTCGAAGGTGTGCCGAAGGACATCGACTGGGTGGGTCTCGACGACTTCCGCTGCACGTCGTTCGTCGAGGTGGCGGTCAACGCCAACTGGAAGGCCGCGGTCGACGGGTTCAGCGAGACGTACCACTTACAGGGTCTGCACCGCGAGATGTTGGCGGTCGTGGACGACGTCGACGCGCCGCAGCGGCTCTGGGACCGGCACGGGAAGTCGATGCAGCGCTACGGCGTGCCGAGCCCGCGGCTGCGGGGCGAGGTCACCGACCAGGACGTGTGGGCCGCGTTCATCCTGGTGATGGGAACGCGCATCGGGATGCCGACCGACGCGGACCCGGGTGTCGCCCCGGACGTACCGATCGGCGCCACGATGCAGGACGTCATCGCGGCACGCATCCGCGAGTTCTCGAAGTCACGGGGTGTGGATCTGGACCGGTTCGACACGGACGAGATCATGAACATCCACCAGTACAACGTCTTCCCGAACATGACGTTGCTGGTCTATCCCGACCTGGTGCAGGTGCTGCGCGCCCGCCCGGGTGCGACCCCCGACCACGCCTGCCTGGACGGCTTCTTCTTCGAGCGTCACGCGACCGACGATCCGGCCCCCCGGGCGAAGCCACTCGACGTGGCACTCGCACCGGAGGACGCGGATTTCGGTCTCGTGCTCAACCAGGACTTCGCCTTGCTGCAGCGCGTGCAGCGCGGCCTGCATCAGCCTGGGCTGACGCATCTGACGCTCTCGTCAGAGGAGTGCCGGGTCATCAACTTTCACCGGGCCCTCGACGGGATGCTTGGCGCCGTTTCCTGAAGCTGTTCCCGACTTCGTGTGGTCCGCGTCGAGGATGTACTCGTCCTTCTTCGTCGTGAACGCGTGGACGAATCCGGCGATCGACGCGAGCAGGAGCACCAACGCCGCGGCGAACGCGACGTAGGCGGCCTGTTGCGCCCGCTCACCGAAGATGCTGAAGCCGTAGGACGTCAGCAACAGACCTCGCAGGGTCTCACCCCGGAACAGCGAGTCGACCTTGCCACTGGCCGCCGCGGCCTGACCTTCGAGCGCGAGCGTCGCAGGAGCGTTCGGCGCGGATTCTGTCGCCGCGTCGGCCTGGGCCTGCAGCGCCCGGGCGTCGCCACTCGACTCCGAGTAGGTCTTGCCGCCGTTGATCTCGCTGACGTGCAGCCCGATGTACTCGTTCGCGTAGCACTCGGCCTGCTTGCCGGTCGTCAAGGGCTCACCGGCGTTCGCGACGAGACAGCTGGCCTGCTTCTCCTGGGCCGACAGCCCGGCCATCGGCGTGAAGGTGATCTTCTGCTCGGTGAGCTGATCCTTGACGTAGCTCTTGGCGAAGTCGGCCTGGTTGGTGAGCACCAGCCCCAGCACGACCAGCAGCGCGGCGAGTGCGACTCCGCCCGCGCTGAACACGATGTCGAGCGTTCGACGTTTCATGGGACGTTCCTCGTTCCCCCTGCCCCGAAAGGTCGGTCCGTCCGGCTGACGTGCGCCCGGAGGCGGCGGTCAGCCGGTGGCACGGGGTCTGGGTGACGATGGCCAAGAGGTGGCATCGAGACGACCCGGGTGATGCAGAGGGCCCTAGCCTAGACTTCCTTCTCGAACATGCGCTCGTAGCTCAACGGATAGAGCATCTGACTACGGATCAGAAGGTTGGGGGTTCGAATCCCTCCGAGCGCGCTGAAGAAGCCCAGGTGAGAGTGCGTGCAACTGCACTCACCCGGTGCACTTCGACAGCCGTTTGCTAACGGTTGCTAACAAGCGGGTCCGCAGAGGTTCGTCGCGTCGAGCGTTCGCAGTGCGCATAGCGCACAGGAGCGGACATGCGAGGCACTGTGGTGAAGCGAGGGCGGACCTGGTCCTACGTCGTCGACGTGGGCCGGGATCCGGTGACGGGCCGGCGTCGACAGCGCTGGCGGGGCGGCTTCGCGAGCAAGCGCGACGCCGAGCACGCGCTCGCGGTGCAGATGACCGGTGCAGACGTCGCGGCATCCGATGGCCGAGCAACGGTTCCGTTTGGTCGGCGATGCCGACATGCTCAGCGCGCCCGAGATCGCCGAGGATCTCCGTAAGGTCATCGAGGCGTGCGCCGACGACGTAGTCGTCGACTGCATCGGACTGACGTTCATCGACTCATCCGGGATCAGCGTCCTGGTGACGGCGCGCGATGTCCTCGACGCGCAGGGCCGCAAGTTGCGGATCGTGAACATGCCACCGACCGGGCACCGCGCGATCGAGATCCTCAACCTGTGCGAGTTCCTCGGCCTAGACGGAGTTCAAACCAGCGGCGAGTCAAACCAGCCCGATAATTCAGTCTGAACTTAGAGCGCCCCGAGCCCGACGACGGAGAGGCAGACGCCTACGACCACGATGGCGGCACCGACGACGCGCCAACTCGTCCGAGTCATCCCTGCGTAAGCGCCGTCGGGGAACGTCGGATCGATCGTGTACCGAGCCAGTAGGCCGCCCGCGACGCAGAGGATCACCCCGAAAATCAGCATCGGTTCAAGTCTGCCACTCGCTGCACCATCAAGAGATCAGTTCAGCCGTTCGACGGGATCGGTGAATCCAAGGTTCACCCTCGCCGCCCCCTCTCGATGTCCCACAACGCCGGTTCGCGGACACCGGGGCCGAGGGCTCACTGGCGATTGCCGATCGCCGAATCGGTCGCGCGCTCGGTCTGCGGTCTGGTTCGCACCACGACGGTGTTGAGTAGGTGCGATCGGGGCGCCGATGAGAAATGGCGCCGGCAGTCGTCTGAGTACGGTCCGGTGAACGCGTGGCGCGCATCAAGGGAGAGCAACGAGATGAGACCACTTCGATACTCGATCAACGTCACGCTCGACGGCTGCTGCCATCACGAGGCAGGGCTCCCCCCGGACGAGGAGTCGATGCGCTACTGGACCGCGGAGATGGAACGAGCCGATGCCCTGCTCTTCGGCCGGGTGACCTACGAGATGATGGAGTCGGCGTGGCGGCAGCCGGCCACGGGCACGTGGCCTGACTGGATGGATGAGTGGGAGATCCCGTTCGCCGAGACCATCGACCGGGCGAAGAAGTACGTCGTGTCGAGCACGCTGAGCGGGGTCGATTGGAATGCCGAGCTGGTGCGAGGCGACGTGGGGCAAGCGGTTCAGCGGCTCAAGGAGGAGCCAGGCGAGGGCCTGTTCGTGGGTGGCGTGACGCTCCCCCTGGCGTTGGCAGATCTGGGACTGATCGACGAGTACGAGTTCCTTGTGCAGCCGGTCCTTGCCGGACACGGGCCGACGTTGCTCGCCGGTCTGCGCGAGCGCATCCAGCTCGAGCTCGTGGATCGCCATGAGTTCCGGTCGGGGGCGGTCGCCCTGCGATACCGGCCCACGCGAGCTACGGCTTGACGTGATTGGTCCTGGCACGTCGGTTGCGGCTGCTTTCAATGTCGCGGTCAGCATGCTGGTCGACGGCGCTGAGCTCGAGGGCCAGGTCGAGACCGAGGCGCCCGAGGGCAGCCCGTCGGCGAAGCCGGTCGTCCTGCGGGAGGTCGGCGTCGGGATCGACCAGCAGGGCGGAGAACACGAAGCGCACGGCGAGGTACGTGATGCACGCGCGATGGAGGTCGCGACGTTCCGCGTGGACTCCCTCCTCTTCGAGGCCGGCGGAGTAGTCGTCGAGCACGGCGTCGAGGAGGGCTGCCCAATCGGTCGGGTCGCGGTCCTCGTCGTTGACCAGGCCCGACAGGAGCTGGCCGAGGTCGCTGCCGAGCGGAGCAGTGGAGGCGTAGCTCCAGTCGATGGCCACGATCGTGCCGTCGCCCGGCTCCCGCAGATTGTTCGGCGACGCGTCTCCGTGCGCCAGCCCGTGTGGAAGCTGCTCGAGCCGGCCGAGCAGTGCCGGCATCGCCGCGGCGAGGCGACCCAGATCGGCCCGATAGTCCGCGTCAACCGCGGCGGCAATGGGAGGTGAGTCCCAGAACGCGTCGCTCGCCATGATCTGGAGGTCGAAGTTGATGATCTTCCCGAAGAAGAGACGACCGATCGGCCGCCGAAGGATCCCGAGCTCGGTTTCGGCACGGTCGCCGGGCCAGCGACCACCCAGCCGCCCCAGCGCGCGAGCTGAGCGCCGATACCGAGCGACGTCCCAATGCGAAGAGTCGGGTACGTCCTCGATCCAGAGGGTGATCACCGACGGCGACTCGTCGATCCGGAACACCTCGGGCATCCGCAGCCCGTCGGGGAGGCGATGGCGCAGGTCGCTGCGGTAGATGCGTGGCTCGTCCAGCCAGTTCAGATCCTCGAGGACCGAGTCCCGAAACTCTTCCGGCACGTCATCCCACATCGGTGACGCGGAGGCAGGGCGCAATGACTTGGCGAACACCGACCACGAAGTGCCGCAATCGAGCGTTCCCCGGAGACGCTCCAGCGCCAGCGTGGTCATGTTCTCCACCTCGTATCCGGCGGGATCGAGCGTCCATTCGGAGACCGTTCGATTCGGGCCGGTCGCCGCCTGGGCCAGGAGCGTCACGTCGTCGTCACTCAGGTCGATCATGGTTGGAAACGATAAACGTGGTTGACTATGATCGTCAACATGATTGACGATATTCCGGCGACCCCCGCCCACGTTCTTGCGGCGCTCGAGCGGCTGTCCCGCCGCACCGATGAAGACATGGGTCGTCTCCTGCCGAAGGACATGGAGGGCTTCAGAGGTTCCCACGGTCGCATCCTCGATCTCATCGACGATGACGGGACTCGGCCCTCGGAGATCGCTGACGGCGCGTGGATCACCAAACAGGCGATCAGCAAGCGGGTTGGCGAGCTCGAAGATCTCGGTCTCGTCAAGACCCGGCCCGACCCCGCCGACGGTCGCGCCGTGCTCGTACGACGAACCGCACGAGGGAATCGTGTGCGCACCTCCGCGCTCACCACGATCGAGCACATGGAGCGCGAGTGGTCCGAGCGGGTCGGTGCCGAGCGGTACCAGACGTTCCGCAAGGTCCTCGACGAGCTCGGTCGGGATGACGGTTCCCTCGAGCAGCCCTGACGCTCGCAGCGTTGCTCACGAACTCCGCCGATTGTGCACTGCGTCGCAACCGCTCGCAGTCGTGGGCGACCGAGTGACGGAACGGCCCGTCGATGTTCCCTGCCAGGCTGGATGGACGCGTGAGAGAGCGGCTACCAGGTGGTGACCCGTTCGAAGGTCTCGATTGACATGCCCGCGAAAGCGACCAATAGTTGCCGAGCGACGTCCCGACATGAGTTGCGTCAGGGTGGGTCATGCGGGGTCAGGCTGCCCGTAATCGGGTGGTGGGAGGTAGGGGCATGGGCAGGACCGTTCATTCGCGCGCGCTGGCGCGTCTCACGCTTCCTTCATTGTTGGTTGCGTTGGTGTTGCTGACCGCGGGTTGTGATTGGGCGAGCTTCGGCTACGACCTGGGCAATACCCGGGCATCGGCGGAAACGACGATCACGCCTGACAATCTGCACACGCTGCAACCCGCATGGAAGAAGGCGACCGGCTCGATCTACAACAGCAGCGTGGTTGTCGCCAACATCAGCTCGACCAGTGTTGCGAACAACGTGTTGTACGAAGTGGCGAACCTTACGCTCCAAGCACGCAACGCCACCACCGGAGCGCTGCTCTGGAAGGCCAGCGTGAGCACCCCAGGCTTCGACACCACTGGCGCTGATGGGCCGACGGTCGCGAACGGGATGGTCTATGTCCCGACAGGCTTGTATGGCGGCTCGATCCTGGCTTTTGACGAGCACGGCAAGACGGGATGCACGACGACGACGCCGGTCACCTGCCAACCCTTGTTCCACACCATCGGCCTCCCGCCCGGGTATCCGCCGATCGTGTCCGGCGGGTATCTGTACAGCGGCGGCTACACCACCAGCACCGATGCTGCCGTCTGGGACGCCAATGGCGTGAGTCGCTGCGCAGTGGTCAACGGGTTGAAGCAATGCAGCCCGCTCGCGACCTACGTCTCACCGGTGTCCAACGCGGGTGCGAGCGCGATCCCCTCGCTTGACGCGACGAACCATCATCTCTTCGTACCGCAAGGCAACAAGATCTACGCCTACCCAACCTACGGCTCGGCTGGGTGTACCGGAACGTCGACAACGACGGTGAGCTGCAGCCGTATCTGGACTTATCAGATCCCGGGAACTGTTCCGGCCGTCTCCGCGTTGGCAGCAGTCCGCAACAACCTCATCTACACCAACAATGACTACGACAAGAAGGTCACCGCGTTCGACGCTCTCGGGGTGACCGGGTGCACCGGGTCGCCCAAGACGTGCGCGCCGATGTGGCAGACGACTGCCGGTCCGGGCGGTCGAAACTCCCTCGCGGTCAACGACACGTTCGCGTTCACCCAACCAGTGAGCAGCACCGGGCCTGCCGCGGTCAACGTCTCAACCCACAAGGTCACCTGGACCGGAACAAAGGGTGTCGAGAACACCAACGGCGGCACCGGGGGCCCCGTCGTAGTTGGCGGCGTGCTCTTCATCGGGTCCTCGTCCGACTTCAACGTGTACGGCTACAACGCCGCTGGCTGTGGAGCCGCGACATGCGCGCCCCAGTGGCACTACGCGACCAGCGGGGCCATCACGAAGTCACCCGTCGTGTCGAACGGAATGGTGTACGTCCCGTCCGCCGACGGATACCTCTACGCCTTCAAGCTCTAGCTACTTTCACCGAAGGAACCGCTTCGCCGAAGTGGGCTCATGGAGCGCGGTGGCGCTCGCGAGGACGGGCGGTGTCACTGGCTGCTCCGCGCGGGCCAACCAGTTGCTACCCGACTTCGGAGGACTGGGTCCGCGCGGCCCGGGCCACCGGTGCGGCGCCACGGATCAGAGGGCTGGGGGTTCGAATCCCTCCGAGCGCGGCGAAGTCACGGCCCGGCGGCCGGTCTGGCTCGTGGGCAGTCCAGGTGACGCTCAGTCGAGGTAGATGCCGGCGATGCGGTGCCGTCGTGGCCGGCCGAGCACCGCGTTTGCCGCCTGGAGGCCCGACATCGTGGCGGCCTCGATGCAGCCCGCGTTGAGTCCGCTGTCGGTCCAGTCGCCTGCGAGGACGAGGTTGTCGTAGCCGCTCTCGTCCGGACGCAGCCGGTACCGGTCGGTTCCCGGCGCGCAGAGCACGTACCGGTCCGACGGGTCGATGTTCGCGAGGTACAGCTGCGATTCGAGGGCGTCGGGTCCCGGCGGCGCCGTCCGCACCGCACAGCTGCTCCCATCGGAAGCCGGCACCGTTCGCGGTGCCGGGCAGCAGCTGCGGGAGGTCGTCGGTGACGAATCGCATCGCGTGCTCGTGGACGCGGCGCCGCTCCCGCTCCGGGTAGCGCGGACCGTCCACGTCGGGTGGCCACGGCGCGTCCAGCGCGCCGCAGAAGTAGGCGATCGTGCCCGGTCGGTCCGTGGCCGGCCACTGCTCGACCGCGCGGAGCTGGTCCATCGACGCCCAGGTGTTGAAGGGCTGCGCGTAGGCGCTCACGGTCGCGCCCGGATAGCCCCAGCCGAGGGTGGGTTCGTCGTCGCGCAGCCACAGTTGGAGTGCCTGCGTCGCGGTCGTGGCGACGTGGTCGACCATCGCGCGCCACTCGGGCCGGTCGTCGATCAGCTCCCGGGCGATGAGCGCGGTCATGCCGACCGGGATCGCGAGCACCACGACGTCGAAGTCCTCGCCGCGGCGGAGCGTGCGCACCTCGGCGTCGGGCCACGCACACCAGTGGGACTCGAGGGGCGCGGCAACGATCTCGGGAGGCGCGGCGAGCTGTGAAACCAATGGCGCGTGCGGGAAGACCGGCAGGTCGCCGACGCGCACGAGTGGTTCGTACTGGTCGTGGCCGCGGGCGAGGTGCGCCTGCCGGCCGACGGTGACCGCGTCGATCATCGTCCGGTCCGCCGAGAGGTGGAGCCGGTCGACCCGGTGGAAGAACTCGAAGCGCACCCCGCGGCGGCGCAGCGCCTCGTACATCGGCGCGAAGACGACGTCGCCCATGCCCGCGGCCATCTTCCAGAAGATCGCGCCCTGGTACTCGAAGAACATCTTCGACGTCATGAAGACGGCGACGCCGGCGCTGACACCCCGTCGCGCCCGGTCGGCACCGCCGTCAGCGAACACGAGGTCGTAGAGGCCGCGGATGAACGCGAAGTCGGCCACCTCGGGCGACGCGCCGTGCCGGATGATCCAGTCGAGGAAGTCCTCGTCGTTGATCGCGCGGAACCTGCGGGGGTCGGTGAGGAGCCCGTCGGCGAGCATGCCGCGCACACAGGCGGTCATGACCGAGACGAGATGCCACGTGCGCCGGAGATCGCGGTCCGTGACCGATTCCTCGGAGAGGGCCGACCGCACGCCGCCGAGCGCGCGGTCGAGTGCGACCACGGCCGCGTCGTCGGGCGCGCGCCCGGCGGCGACTCCCACGCGGGTCGCGGCCTCGAGGACGAGCGCCAGCACCGCAACCGGCAGCCCGCTCGCGGCCGGGCCGCGCTCCGTGCCCGTCGTGAGCGAGGCGAGGAAGTCGGCCACCAGTCCGAGCGCGCGTTGCACGAGGTCGACCGCGGTCAACGCCCTCCCGGCAGCTTCGGGCTCGCCGGGCAGACGGTCGTTCGGCGAGAACCGCCCGACCCAGTGCTGCCACCCGGCGTCGTCCCGGTCCTCGAGCCCGACCTCGCGGCGTCGGGAGCATGGCGTCGCGCCACGTGCGGATCGGCGCCGTCGGGTCGGTGCGCGGCCGGTCCAGCTCGGCGTAGCACTCGCGCAGCAGGCGGAAGGCGTTCTCGTAGTACCCGAGCCACAGGTGCAGTCCGTGCTCCTCGACGCGGCCGTGCGGACCGCGACTGCTGGCTCCCTTCCCGCCGAGGCGCCAGCCGCGCTGGTAGACCGTGATCGAGCCGAGGTCGGCCTGCCATCCGGGCTCGCTCAGGCGCCAAGCGGTCGCCATCGCCGCCATGCCGCCGCCGAGGATGGCGACGTCCGGACGAGTGCTCGTCACGCGGCCGGGTTGAGGAGCGTGCGTGCCCGCACGAGGTCGGCGAGATCGGCGTCGGCCGCGAACCCGCCGACGGCGGTGGCGAGCGCATCGCCGCTCCCGACCGCGCCGAGCTCGTGGAGGTCGAGCGCGATCCGCAGCTCGAAGGGACGCGCGCCCTGCCGGCGCGCCAGCGCCCGCGCGTCCTCGAGCGCGGCCACGACCGCGGCGTCGTCGCCTGCGAGCCGCGCGAGGCGGCGACTCGTCTCGGCGTCGTAGAACCGCATGCCGGTCCGGGCGGCGAGCGCGAGCGACTGCTCGTAGCGCAGTCGCGCACCGGCGGTGTCCCCGGCGGCGGCCAGCGCCGCCGCGACCGTCGTGACGTAGAACGGGAGGAAGACGAGCAGCTCGTTCATCTCCCACAGCGCGACGAGCCCGGCCAGGGACTCCGCGTGAGCCCGGACCGTGTCGGGCGGCTCGGCGAGCCGCACCGACTCCGCGGTGTCGACCGCGGCCCGCTGGGTCAGGCCGATCAGCGTCCAGCCGTCGAAGCCGTGGCGGCCCGCCGACTCGACGACGTCGTCGGCGATCGCCCGGGCGGACGCGAAATCGCCGCGCTCGGTCGCGACCCACGACGTGAGCCAGCGGGAGTACGCGCTGCTCCAGGGGCCCTGGGGGAACGCGAGGCCGGACGCGCGCTCGGCGCAGCGCACGAGCTCGGTGTCCGCACCGGCGGTGTCGCCGGCCATGAACCGCGCCAGCGCCAGATGGACGTGCATGGAGGTGATCCGATCGTTCGGCACGAACCACACGGAGTCCCACTCGGGCGCGGTGTCCACCGCCAGCATCGCGACGGCCTCCTCGAGCACCTCGCGGCCGCCGTCGAAGTCGCCCTCGAACCACCGGATCATCCCGTACCCGGCGCGGTTCGTGGCGCGGAAGCTTCGACGGCTGCCGGTGAGCGCGCCGCGCAGCGCGTCGAGCACCTGGGTCGAGCGCCCGAGCTCCGCCCTCGAGAGGTGGTACGCCCAGAGCGAGATGAGCGTGCTGAACATCTCGTCGCCCTGCGCGTCGGTCATCGCCAGCTCGAGGCACCGGGCGAAGTCGGCGGCGGCGTCCACGCTCCCCACGGTCTCGGCCGTCATCGCGAGGAAGCCGCGCCGGAGCCGGAGCCGGACCTCCTGGCGCATCCGGGTCGGTCCTTCGGGCAGCTGCTCGATGTGGTCGATGGCCCGACCGAGCTGTGCGCGTGCCTCGGTGACCGCGCCGCGGGCACGCGCGCGCTCGGCGGCGAGGGCGTATGCGTCGGCAGCCTCGGTGTGGCGTCCCGCGCGTGCGTAGTGCGCGGCGACGACCGGCCAGTCGACGAGATCGGGATCGCGGCTCGGCGCGGCGAGCAGGTCGGCGACGCGACCGTGGACGCGTTGCAGCCCGGACTCGGGCAACAGCTCGTACGCGACCTCACGGAGCAGCTCGTGCCGGAAGCGGAAGCGGCGGTCGTCCACGCGAACCAGCACGTGGCCTTCGAGGAGCGCGTCGAGCTCGGCGTCGAGCTCGACGTCGGAGATGTCGACGGCGCCGGCCAGCAGCTCGCGGTCCACGACCCGTCCGATGGTGGCCGCGGCGGCCGCGACCGGCACGCCGTGCGCGGTCGTGAAGAGCCGCGCGACGAGCGGCTCGTAGAGCACGTCCGGGACCGCCCCGGGTAGACCGTCGTGGGGGAGCGCACCCGCGCGGACCAGCTCCTCGACGTACAGCGGGATCCCGTCGCTGCGTTCGACGGCGGCCCGGCGGACATCGGGCGAGATCGTGTCGTCACTCAACGCGTCGACGAGGCGCGCGCAGTCGCCGGCCGTCAGCGGACGCAGCTCCACCGTGGTCGTGGTCGTGAGCGGCACGTCGGCACGCGACGTGATGATGACGACGAGACGGCCGCGCGGACGGTCGATCAGGGTGCGCAGCAGGTCGATCGTCGAGTCGTCGAACCACTGGAGGTCCTCGACGAGGAGCAACGCCGGGCCGTCCCCGAGGATCGCCGTGAGGTAGTGCTCGATCTCGTTGGTGATCTCCTCGTTGAGCTTGCGGCCCTCGGCCGACACCGGCTCGTAGCCGGCGTCGGCGGACAGACCGAGCACCGGCGCGATCAGTGCGCCTGCCGTCTCGTCGTCGCGGCCCGCGTCCTGCAGCTCGCGCCGGAGGCGGCGCAGCCGCTCCGCCGGCGGCGTGTCCGGGCTGATGCTGCCGCGCTGCTCGAGCAGTCGGCGCACGGGATGGAAGCCGGCATCGGTGTGGAAGGACGAGCCGGTGAGCTCGATCACGGGTGCGCCGTCGGCGGCGACGTCGTGGGCGATGCTGGCCGCGAGGCGCGACTTCCCGATGCCGGGCTCGCCGCGGATCAGGATGCTCTGCGCCCGCTCGGTGCCGCCCTCGCACGCGGTCCGCCATGCCGCGCGCAGGACGGCACGGTCGTCGTCGCGGCCCACGAGCGGCGCGCCCGACTGCGGCCCCGACCGCGTCGGCTCGGGCCGCTCGCCGAGCACGCTGAACGTCGGGAGGGGCTCGGCGACGCCCTTGACCGAGTGGATTCCGGCGGACTCGGTGTCGAAACGATCGTCCACGATCGTGCGGATCTCGTGCGAGATCACGACCTGCCCGGGGGCGGCCAGCGCTTCGAGGCGCGCGGTGACGTTGGCGGCGAGGCCGTAGATCTCGCTCGTCTCGCGGTCGATGAACACGAGCCCGCGGTGCACGCCGACGCGTACCGAGACCGCAGCGCCGACCGTCGACTCGGTGCGGGCCGAGAGCTCCTCGACGGCTCGCGTGACATCGAGCGCGGCCTGCACCGCGCGCACCGCGTCCTCCTCGTGCGGGGTCGGGAAGCCGAACAGGGCAAAGATGCCGTCGCCCTTCACGTTGTTGATGTAACCGTCGTACCGGTCCTCGATGACCTCGCGTGCGCAATCGCGTGAACTTGCCCATGACCCAGTGGTACCGCTCGACGTCGAGCCGCTCCGAGAGCTCGGTCGAGCCGACGAGGTCGCAGCTCAGGATGGTCAACCGGCGCACCTCGCCGCCGAGGTCCTCGCCGGTCGCGAGCAGATCGGTCGCGTCGCGGTTGTCGGCGTCTTCGGCGAGCACCCGGCCGGCGAGGTCGTGGGCCGCGGCGACGTCGCCGACGTTGAGGGCCTCTACGGCTCGGTCGAGGAGGCCGCCGATCGCGTCGGGCCCGCGTGCCTCGGGGGAGCCGTCGTCCGTCACGACACGATGATCCACACGGTGATCGACTCGAGGTGCGCGCCAGTCGTGGCGTTGACGACCTCGACCGAGCCCGTGTACGTGAGACCGGCCTTGCCGGTGGCGTCGACCTCGAGCCAGAACTCGGTCTCCATCCCGTGCAGCGTCGACGGCCGGACCGTGACCGTCGACGGCGACAGGACGTCGCTGCCGAGCAGCGCGTGGAGCGCGCCGCCGAGCCGGAGCACGCGCTCGCTCCCGTCCGGCGGGAGTGGGTCCGAGGTCCGGAAGAGCTCGCTCTCCAGCGGCGCCCGGGTTCCCGGCGACTTCATCACGGTGCACGCGTCGAGGGTCTCCGACACGAAGAGGACCATGCTCTCGGCCGCGAGGTTCGCCGTGTCGCAGGCGTCGTCGACCATCTGGTCGTACGTGTACGTCTTGGCGTCCATCCGGCCCGCGACCGCGCCGGCGTGGTCGCTCCAGGCCTGCACCCACCACCGGGCGAGCTGCACGTAGCCGTCCACCGCGCGCGCCATGCCATCGCTCACGGTCTCACTCCTCTCGCGCGATGGCCGGCTCGGGCGCGGGATCGGGAGTCGGTCGGTACCGACCGGCCATGGCCCGGGTGAGGGACGCGCCGACGTCGACCGCGGTGACGACGTCGCGCATCATGCGCGTCCACATCGTCATCGTGTCCTGGACCAGGTTCTCGGTCGAGTACTTGCCCTGCGCCGCCCGCTGGTAGGACGACTGGTAGGCGTCGATGCACTCCTCGGCGCACTGCCGGGTAGCGGCGATCGCGTGCGCCACCGCGTCGACCGCGTCGTTGGGGCCGGCCTTCTTGCCCTTCTTCGGACGCTGCGGCAGGGGCGGTGCCTGAGCATCGCCCGACGCGCAGCAGAACACGAGCGCCTTGGCGACCGCGCCGTAGCCGAGCGCGCACGCCACCATGGCGAGCGCCTCGCCGGTGAAGGGGTAGCCGAACCGGATCCGCTTCGTGGTGTGCACGTGGATCTCGGCCCCGACCTGCCGCACCTCGAGCGATCCGGAGTCGACCTGGATCGCGTCGCCGGGCTGTGCGGGCCGGAGGAGGTTGTACGAGACGATGCTGACCTGCGGGGTGTCGAACCGCCGGAACTCGAGCTCGCAGGCGGCGGTCCAGGTTCGCGGCTGGTGCAGGCAGTCGAGGCTGACGACCTCGTGGTACACGTCGTTGCCGGCCGGAGAGGTGCCCGTGCGCTTCAGCTCGCACCACAGCTTGTTGCATACCGGCCACCGCTCGGGCTCGAGCACCCGCTTCGCCTGATCGAACGTGAGCTTGGTGGTCGTGTACGTGGTCTCCAGCGCCGCGGCCTCGAGCGTGGAACCCGGGGTCGTCACCGTGACGAGATGGCCGGAGCACGGTGCCGAGGGCGACTGCTCCACGAAGTCGGGGCTCAGGAACCCGTCGGGCGAGCGCGGTCATGCACGAGATCGGACCACATGCCCGCGTCCCCGAAGATCGCGTCGTCGCGCAGCAGGTCGAGACAGGCCGGCGGCATCGGGGATCGCATAGCGCACTTGCGAGCTCGTCGGCGTCGGCCACGAGGTCGGCGGGTGGCAGCACGCGGGCCGCCACCGCGATCAAGAGCATGCGGCGGGCCAGCATCAGGTTGCTGGGTGGCGTTTCGGCGAGCTCGTCGATGGCCGAACGTGACCGCGGCCGCGTCGACGATCAGGATCTCGGACGCTTCGCGGTGCGTGAGCTCGGCCGTCCAGGTGCGGAACTCGTCGAACCACCCGATCGCGCCGCCGCCGGCGTACGGGCCGTAGTAGAGGCCGACCACGTCGGCCAGCTCCGGGTGCTCGACGGTCGCGCGATCGACCGCGCCGTGGATGGTCAGCAGCGCTTCGAGTTCGCTCACCGGATCTGCCCCCTTCTCCGGTTCAGAAGGTGCCGCGTACCCTATCTTCTGCTCCGTCCGCTTCACAGTGGGCGCAGGTATCGGAGGCAGCGCAATGAACGAGGCAGGCGACGACCGGGGACCGCCGTGGGCGTCCCTCCTCGATCCGGTGGCGAACGCCCGGGCGCTCGCCGACGTGCAGGCGCTCGGTCTGCGGGCGGCCGGGGAGCTGGTCGAGCGGTTCGTCCGGTCGGTCGACGTGGTGACCCGGCCAGGAACCGTGACGCGCCCTCGGCCTCCGGCGGCGAGCCGGCGGGCTCGACGGGGGCGGCCGGTCCGGCGGGCGAGGTCGGGCGGCTCCTCGAGGTGTGGATGGAGCTCCTGCGCCAGACCGCGGAGACCTTCGCCGCCACGAACGGCGCGGCCCGGCCCGGTCCGCAGGAAGAATCCCGGGACGATGACCCGGCGGGTGTGCGCATCGACCTGACCACGGGCGCGTCCTCGGGAACGCCGCGCGTCGTGGTCGACACGAACGGCGGCGCGGTCGACGGCGTCGCCGAGCTGTGGCTGCACAACGACACGACGGAGTCCGTCGGTCCGGTGGAGCTCCACTGCGGAGACCTGCGCAGCCCCGAGGGCGACGTGCTCGCCGCCGCGCTGCGCTTCGAGCCCGCCCGGATCCGGGAGCTGCCCGCACGATCGGGTCGCGGCATCGAGGTCTGCGTCGGGGCGGCGGCTCCGCTGATCCCGGGGAGCTACCGCACGGTCGTGCAGGTCGCGGGCGCGCCCGACGTGTGGATGCCGCTCGAGGTCTTCGTCGAAGGAGCGTCGTCATGATCGCCGGCACCACCGCCACCGCGTGGACGCGCCCGCAGGTCGAGGACCGGCTGCGGGCAGTGGCCCGCACCGTCCGGCGGGCGATGCTCGAGGCGATCCCCGACGGTGAGCCGCACCGGTGGCTCTATCGCGTCACGCGCTCGTATCCGAGCCGGAACGGCAAGGCGATCCGGCCCGCACTGTGTCTCGCCGCGAACCAGGCGTTCGCCGGCGCGGACGAGGACGTGCTCCCCATCGCCGTCGCCATCGAGCTCCTCCACAACGCGTTCCTCGTCCACGACGACATCGCCGACGAGAGCGAGCAGCGGCGCGGTCGTCCGACGCTGCCGGCCGAGTACGGGGCCGGTCTCGCGCTCAACGCGGGGGATGCCCTCGCCGTCGTCGCGAACCAGGTGCTGCGCCGCCACACGCGCACGATGCCGGCTGCGTTGGCCGACCGGGTCCTGGACGAGTTCGACACGATGACCCTGCGGACGCTGGAGGGCCAGGCGACCGAGCTCGGCTGGCGCCGCGACGTTGCCGAGGGACTGACCCCCGAGGACTACCTCGACCTGATCATGCACAAGACCTGCTGGTACACGACCATCCATCCCCTGCGGGTGGGAGCCCTGGTGGGATCCGGCGGCGGCGCCGACCTCGGCGCGCTCGTGCGGTTCGGCTTCTACCTGGGCGCGGCGTTCCAGATCCAGGACGACCTGCTCAACCTCGAGGGAGACGAGCTGGACTACGGCAAGGAGATCGACGGCGACCTCTACGAGGGGAAGCGCACGCTCGCGTTGATCCATCTCATGCAACACGCGGACGGCGCCGACCGCGCTGCGGTCGACCGTTACGTCGCGCTCGGACGCGCCGACCGGACGCCGGCGATCGTCGCCGAGATCCGCGGCCTGATGGCGCGCTACGGCAGCGTGGAGTTCACCAGGGCCTACGCCGCCGGCATCGCGAACGCCGCGGGGGACGCGTTCGACGCGGCGTTCGCGGCGGTACCGGAGACCGATGCGACCGCGTTCCTCCGCGCGCTGATCCCCTACATGCTCGATCGCCGCTCGTAGGCCGATGGAGTACCACCTGCTCGCACCGCTCGCGCCCGAACCACGACAGCGGGTGCTCGCGGCGGCGCACCGCCGCCGCTTCGACCGTGACGCCACGGTGTTCTGGGTCGGCGACCCCGGCGACTCGCTGTACTTCGTGGCGTCCGGCCACGTCGCCGCGCAGATCACAACGCCGCGCGGTGACGTCGCGACGGTCCGCATCATCGGTCCCGGCGAGCACTTCGGCGAGCTCGCGATCGTGTCGCCCGGCCCGCGCAGCGCCACGATCCGCGCACTCACGCCGGCCGAGACGCTCGTGATCGGTCACGACGACTTCGCCCGGCTCCGCGAGGATCCCGAGATCGAGCGGGTGTTCGTCGAGGCGCTCGCGACCGAGATCCGCCGGCTCGCCGGCGCCCTCGCCGATGCTCTCTACCTCCCGGCGTCCGACCACCTGTGGAAGCGACTCGCCGCCGTCGAGACCGTGTTCGCCGGAGCCTCGGGCGAGACCGAGCTTCCGTTGACGCAGTCGATGCTCGCCACGCTCGCCGGCGTGACCCGCCAGACCGCGAACAAGTTCCTCGATGACGTCGAGGCGCGCGGAGTCATCCGTCGCGATGCACGCGGCCGGGTCACCGTCGTCGACCGCGACGCGCTCCACGCGTCGGCCGGATCCCGCTGACCTTCGCGCGACTGTCGCCGATTTGACGCGCCGAACGTCGGGCGTGCGACAGCGCTCGGCCGGTGGTTCCTCCACCCTGTGAGGGAGCAGTCGTCCTCGGATCAGGAGGTTCGGCTGCAACCAGCGCCCGGAGGAGACGACCATGAACCAACTCCGTTTCGACCAGCAGGTGACGACGCCGCCAGGTCGACGAGCAGGCCGAGACGCAGATCGCACTGAGGTTCCTCCGCGACAGCCTCGCCTGGGAGCACTCGCTCGCGACGCTGCGGGGGACCGCGGCGGGCGCCGAGCGTGGCGTAACCGTTGCCGGCACCGCCGCCCGGCGCACGGCGGCGTGATGCTCGGCTGAGCGACACTCGGCCACCGTCGAGGGTGTGGCCTCCGGGAACGCCGCCTGGAGCCGGGGACAGGGACACCCACGAGGTCGGAGCTGGATCCGACCGTGCGGCGTAGTGAATCCGGTACCCCCCCAGACCGGATCGAGTGGGGCCGTCCCGAGGGGCGGCCCCACTCCATCACTTCGACGAGGATCTCCGAAGGCCTGCCTTCGGTGCTGGGCCGGACGTCATTCCGATCGCAGTGCGACGGCCGGTCGCATCCGCGCCGCTGATCGCGCCGGAAAGAAGGCGAGCAGACCGGTGAGCACGAGCGCTGCACCACGGAGCGGGCTCGATCAAGGTCACCTCAGCGCGCTCGAGGCGGTGAAGCTGGCGAGCAGGGGCTCGATCAGCTCGCCGAAGCGGCGGACGATCGGCGTGGGCTCGCCGGTCGCGCACCACCAGAGCTTGAACATCTCGGCGGTGGCCTCGACGGGAGCGGTCGCGGCGTAGGCGGACACCTCGTCGACCAGGCGCGCGTGCGCGACCTTCCAGGCGTCGGGTGACCGGGGGCGGGCGCCGTTCACTGCCTGCTCGAGCGTCTCGACGCCGAGCGCTTCGCCGAGCCGGCGGCGGAGGTCGATCCCGTCCATGCTGCGGCGGGCTTCGATCGCGCCGTCCATCTGGTGCCAGATCTCGTGCGCGGTCGTCCCGTCGATCTGGTTGAACGGCGCCGGAACCCCGGCCGAGCCGCCGCCCGTCCGCTCGGCGCGGAGCTGCTCCATCGCCATCAGTCCCTCGAGCGACGCGAAGCTCGCGTTCATGTGGATCAAACCACTGCTCCGATCGGCGGAACCCGCGTGATGCCCGTGGAGGAGCTGGTAGTCCGCGTGGTCGAAGGAGAGCCGGCGCGCGGTGGCGGCGACGCGGCCGAAGCGGCGACGGATCGCGATCGTCGTGTCGATGCAGCGCGCGACGCTCTCGATCAGCAGGTCACTCCGTTGCGGAACCGAGAACACGGTCGGGCTCGCGTACGCTGTCCGGCGCGGCGAAGAGGTTGAACGTCTTCGACACTCCGGAGATTGCCCGCCGGAGCAACGCTCGGGCCGCGCCGGCGTTCGCCTCGACCCCGACGCCGATCTCGGGGAGCAGCTGTTGCAGCGCGTCCCGTACGCCCGCGGGATCTTCGGTCCAGCTCGGAGCGCCACTTGAACCAGGGGCAAGCGGACCTCGCAGCGACCCGGTGAACCCGTGGCGCGCGAGCGAGATCGCGCACGAGCGGATCGTTGGTGACGAGCTCGAGCCCGTTGCCACCGCGCGCGGCGCGTGCCACGAGCGCGTCGAGCAGGTCGCGGACATCGACCGGGTCGATCGGCGCCTCGCGGGCCAGCAATCTCAGGCTCGTTCCCGCGTCGCGTCGGCTGCTCGACGAACACCGCGACGTGCCGGTCGCCCCGCCCGGCCTCGAGCAAGCCGTCGGGACCACTGCGCAGCAGGACGGGTTCCGGCGGGTTCACCCGCTCATGATGCCCGCCCCGGTGAGCTGCTGGCGCAGCACCTCGGTGAGCCACGACCGGTACCGGTCAATGCCCCAGCCGCAGTCGACGGTCAAGAGGAGGAACACGTCCTCGTTGGCGAGGGCGTAGATCACGTCTGCCGCGGCATCGGCGTCGACATCGGGGTGCAGGTGACCGGCGTCGGAGAGGATCTCCGCGAGCCGGCGTTGGTCCCGGCGCCGGCCGCTTCGGTTCAGCTCGAGCAGCGCCGCGACGTCGCGGTCCGAAGCCGCGCCCCGGAGCACGTCGTAGACGGCCGCAACGCGCGACGAAGATCGCCGCGGACCCTGATGCCAGCACGGCGATCGCCGCCGCGGCGTCCGGCGCGTCGGCCAGCGATTCGACCCAGGGGCGTTCGACGACCGGGATCGGTTGGTCGTCGCCCGCGATGCGCGCGTCGAGCACGGCTGCGAGCAGCTTCGGCTTGGTGCCGAACGCGGTGTACACGGTCTGCGCGACGACGCCGGCCCGGCTGGCGACGTCCTCGATCGTCGTCTCGTGGTAGCCGCGGGCGACGAACAGCTCGGTGGCGGCTTCGATGATCCGGGCCCGGGTGAGCCGGGAGCGTTGCCGGCGACCGTCATCTTCCGGTGCTCCGGGGATCGTGCCTCCTCGGGTCGCGCACGGTGACCTCGGTCTCAGGCGGGATTGCCCGAGCATCAGGTATCTTATTGGAGTCTCACTCTAGATTCTCTGATGGGAGCTCCCGCTGTGCCGCCGCCCGGTCCCCCCGCGACGACGACCTTCCTGTTCACCGACATCGAGGGCTCGACGCGGCAATGGGAGGTCGCGCCGGAGATGCACCGCCGAGTCGAGGAGCACTTCGTCGCGCTGCGGGCGGCGATCGAAGGCGCCCGCGGCCGGATCTTCGCCACCATGGGCGACGGTGTCGCCGCCGCGTTCCCGTCGGCCGACGCTGCGCTGCGAGCGGCCATCGACGCGCAGCAGGAGATGCCGACGCTCGGCCTGGCGGTGCGGATGGGCATCCACACCGGCGAAGCCGAACCGGTGGGCGAGGATTTCCGCGGCCGGCCCGTGAACCGCGCGGCGCGCATCATGGCCGCCGGCCACGGCGGCCAGATCCTGCTCTCGGACGTGACGGCGGCGCTCCTGCGCACCAGCGAGACCTCGGCGGAGCTCGTGGACCTCGGGCGGCATCGCTTGCGCGACCTCGCCGAGCCGGAGCGGCTCTGGCAGGTGCGCCACCCCGCGCTGCGCGCGGTCCCGGGCGACGTTCGCTCACTCGACCGCGACGCAGCCGCGCCTTCCCGTGCCCCGGTCGCCGCTGGTCGGTCGTGACCGGGACGTCGAGCACGTGGTGTCACTCGCTCAGCAGCACCGCATCGTGACGCTGACCGGAGTGGGTGGGGTCGGAAAGACGCGGCTCGCGCTGCGCGCCGCGGAGACGCTGCTGGATCGTTTCGCTGACGTGTGGTTCGTTGACCTCGCGGCGGCTCGCGAGCCGGGCGATGTTGCCGACGCCGTTGCGCGCACCGTCGGGGCCACCGCGTTCACCGATGCGATCGCCGCCGCGGAGACGCTCATCTCCCGAGACCTCACGTTGCTGGTCGTCGACAACTGTGAGCACGTCCTCCAACGCGGCGGCAGCCGTCATCGACGAGCTGGTGGCGAGGTGCCCGAAGCTTTCGGTGCTCGCGACGAGTCGGGAACCTCTGCAGGTCGACGGCGAGCACGTCGTCGCGGTCCGGACGCTCGATCCGCCCACCACCGGCGTCGAGCTGTTCAAGCAACGGGCCACGGCCGCCGGCGCCGACCTGCCCGAAGCGAGCGACGAGATCGTCGAGGAGCTCTGCTGGCGCCTCGATGGCATCCCACTCGCCATCGAGCTGGCCGCGGCGCGGGCCGCGACGCTCGGCCTGGCGACCATCGTCGACACCATGGACGAGATGCTGGACCTGCGCGCCGGTCGTGACCGCGCGCAGGACCGTCACGTCACCATGCGCGCCACGATCGAGTGGTCGTTCCGGCTGCTCAGCCGAGACGAGCAGCGGATGCTCGCGTGGCTGTCCGTCTTCCCGAGCGGCTTCGCACTCGACGCGGCGATCCACGTCGCCTCGAGCTTGGGTCTCCCCGCGCGTGTCGTGACGGACCACATCTCGACTCTCGTGCAGAAGAGCATGCTCTCGGTCGAGCCCGACGGTCACGGTCATCGCTACCGCCTGCTCGAGACGGTGCGGGCGTTCGCCCTCGAGCAGCTGACGGCCGGCGACACCCACGACGCGGCGCTCCACGCGCTCGCCGGCTGGGTGACCACGCATCACCGACCTGCCGTACTTCGACTGCTGCAGCGCCGAGGTCGAGCGCAGCTCCCGCCGCCTCGAGCGGGAAGCGGGCAGCTGGCGCGAGGCGGCGCTGTGGGCGGCCCGCATCGAGTCCGGCGAGCTCGCGGCGCGCCTGTGCGGCCCGCCGGTGGCGTACTTCCTGCTCGGCCGGCTCGACTTCGCCGACGTCGTCCGGCCGCTGCTGGCGCACTGCGCCGGGCCGCGTCAACGCCGGGCCGTCCTGTGCGCGCTGATCGTGTCGACTTCCGGCTCGAACGAGGGTGCAGCCCGCGAACGGTGGGCGGAGGAGGTCGAGCAGATCGAAGCGCTCGAACCGACCGGGCTCGGCGGCCTGATGCGCTGGCTGGTCCTGGCCTGGCAGGGAGACTTCGCCGCGTCCGTTCGCCTCTGCGTCGATCGCTCGCTCGACGCCCGGTACCGCGAGGCGACCCGCGACATGTTCGTGGGCATCGCGGTCCTCGACCACTTCAGCCTGACCGGCGCCACCGACGACACGTACGGCCTCATCGATCGGGCCGCTGGAGATCGCGGCACGGTCAGAGGTCGCACTCGTGCGCGCGTCGTGCCTGCTCGGCGCGGCGTGGGGACTGGCCGCGACGGATCCCGAGCGGTCGTTGCGGCTGGTGCGCCAGGCACGCGAGGACATCCCGCAGATCGCGAGTCTCCCGCGACTCACGATGCCCGGGAACGCGGCCCGCCTGCTCGCGCAGCTCGACCCCGACTGGCGGCGCAAGGCTTGCTCGAGCAGCTGGACCCGCTGCCGTCTCGCCGCTCGTTCGTGGATCTCATTCCGCTCTTCTACGCGGTCTCCGTCCTGGAGCGGGTGGGCCACCCGTTGGCCGGCGGAGGCGACGGCTGCGCTCACGCGGTCGCCGATCGCGCCGTACCTGTCGATGATGGAGTCGGTCGACCTCGCCCGCCGCGCCGCGTTGGCGGGCGGCCCGGACTCGCTCGGCGACCTCACGGAGCGAGTGCGGACGGCGCTCGCCGAGATCGTCGCCGGAGAGGACCAGCCGCTGCTCGCGGGCCGCACGACGAGGTAATCCGCGCGAGTCGCGCTCTCAGGAGTCAGTTTCGACGACGGCGAACACGGGCCACTCGTCGGGAACGCCCTTGAGAACGTGCTTGCCGCGGTCCGCGAAGCGCAGCCCGGAGCCGAGCACGAGCGGCGGGACCGAACGCGGAGACGAGCACCTCGTCGGCCTGGGCGAGCGCCATGATCCGGGCGGCGACATGCACGCCGATGCCGGCGATGTCGTCGCCGACGACCTCGATCTCGCCCGTGTGCAGTCCGGCTCGGATCTGGAGCCCGAGGTCGTGGACGGCATCGCGGATGGCCCGAGCACACTCGATCGCTCGGGCCGGCCCGTCGAACGTCGCGAGCACGCCGTCGCCGGTGAACTTGACCACCGTGCCGCGAAAGCTCGTCACGTGCCGCTCCACGAGCGCGTCGTGCGCCGCGAGGGTGATCTTCCAGGCTTCGTCGCCCGCCGTCGCGGCGCGTTCGGTCGACCGGACGATGTCGGTGAACAGCACGGTCGAGAGCACCCGGCTGGTCGAGGCGGCTGCACGCGTGCCGGTGAGGAAGGCCTCGATGTGATCGAGCACCCCGTCGATGTCCGCCGCGAACCATGCGTTGTCATGACCCGGGAGCTCGACCAGCCGCGCGTCGGGGATGGCGTCGGCGATCGCTTCGGCATGACCGCGGTGCACGTGGAGGTCGTCGCGGCGGTGGAGCACGAGTGTCGGGGCCTGGATGCTGCTGAGCACGGACCGGAGATCGGTGCGGAGGAACAGCTCCAGGATGCGGCGCCCAGTCGCCCGGTCCACCCGCGAGGCGCTCGCCCCGCGCCCACCACCGCCGAAAGCCTGCGTCACCCGCTTGGCTCGGTGCGAGCAGCTCGGTGATAGCGCCGGTGCCGACGGTCGTCTTGACCGACTCGAGGTATTTCACCAGCGTCGACTCGGGCATGCCGTGCGGAGCGTCGGGCGCGCGCAGGTACCGAGCGAACGGAGACCAGAGCACGAGCGTGCGGACTCGCGCCGGCTGGCTCGCGGCGTACAGCATCGCGGGAAGCGCGGACTCCGAGCGGCGAAGATCGCGGCGCATTCGCTCCCGGCCGCATCGAGGGCGCTGCCGATTCCGTCCGTCCACGCCTGCATCGCGGGAAGCTCGGCGATCGGGACGGCATCGGAGCTGCCGACACCGATCAGGTCGCACGTGATGAGCCGGCTGAACGATGCGAGGCGGTGCAGCCCGCGGGCGAGCACCGGCTCGTCCCACATCAGGTCGATGGGGAACGTCGCGGTCGGGACGTACAGGAGGTCAGGCCCGCCCTCGCCGAGCACCTGGTACGCGACGTGGTGCTCCCCGTCGAACGCGTACTTGGTGTCGGGCGCTACCGCCATCGCCGGAGCATGCCAGCACCGGCGCGGTCAGGTCACGCCTGGGCGTCGAGCACCTCGTAGCCGCAGTTGTAGCCGGGGATGAACGTCACGCCGGGGCCACCGTGGCAGCCGGCGCCGCAGAGGTAGAGGCCTTCGAACGGGATCTCGTTGTCGGGCCAGCCACGCGGACCGGGCCGGAACGGGCCCATCTGCTCCGGGTGGATCAAGCCGTGGCAGAAGTCGCCGTCGGTGCATCCGAACATGAGCTCGTAGGCGTACGACGCGTACGTCAGCTGACGGTCGACGATGTCGGGGAAGTTGGGCGCGACGCTCGTGATCTTGTCGACCACGCGCTGTGCCATCACGTCCTTGAGCTGCGACTGCTCCTCCTGGCTCCCGACCACCGGGAAGTAGAACGCGTACGCGCTCGCGGCGTGCTTGCCCTCGGGCGCGAGGCGCGAGTCGATGACGCTCGGGATCTGGAAGCCGAACGACGGCGACTCGGGTACGAGGCCTTGGCGGCAACCTTCGAAGTCCCGCTGCATCTCCTCGGGCGTCCCGAACATCCCTACCGAGGCGCGCCGTTCCCCTTCATTGATCAAGGCGTACGGCCCCGTGAACTCGGGCAACCCGTCGAGCGCGAAGTGAAGTTGGACGTATGCAGCGCGATGGTCGATCGCATCGATTCGTCGCGCGAGCTCGTCCGGGATCAGGTCCCGATCGATCAGGCGGGTCATCGTGCTCGTGGGATCGAGGTTCGACACCACCACCGGCGCGGTGATGGTCTCTCCGTCGGCGAGCCGAACCCCTTCGACCCTCCCATCTCGCACGACGATCTCCGCGACCTTGGTGTGGAGCCGGATCTCACCTCCGTGCTGCTCGACCAGCTGCAGCACGTGGTTCGCGAGGGCGCCGATCCCGCCGTCGAGCTTGCGAATCATGCGGGTGCCGGTGGTGGCGAGCGCGAACGCGAGGCACATCGCGCTCCCCGGTGAGTACGGTCCGCGATAGGTGGAGTTGATCGCGAGGAACGCCAGCATGCTGCGCAGCGAGCCGTGGCGTCGGCGATCCGGGAGGTAGCGATCCACGACGTCCATCACGCTGCCGAACAGGGCTGTCTGGATCGCCTCACGCTCGGTCTCGTTGCGCCCGCACGCGAACATCTCGTCGAGCGACTTCGGTGGTGTGCGCACCTCGAAGCGTCCGATCGCACGCGCCGGCGCCTCGCACCAAGCCATGATCTCCGCCAGCCCGACGACCGCTTCCATGCCGTTCGTCTCGCCGATGTGGTTCATCAGCTGCTCGGCGTCGCTGTAGAAGAGCATTGGCGCCTGGTCGGGTGCACCGATGTTCACCGACATCACTTCGGGGTCGAGCGGCGCGCACTGGTCGAGCCCGAGGTCCGCCACGATCTCGTCGGGAGTAGGGAACACGACGGATCCAGCGATCTCGAACCGGTAGCCGCGAATCAGCTCCGTCGTGGACGCCATGCCGCCGGCGTAGTGGTTCTTCTCGACGCACAGCACGCGCATCCCGCCGCGGGCCATGATCGCCGCCGCCGTCAACCCGTTGTGCCCCGCTCCGACGACGATCGCGTCGTAGTCCGTCATCCGACCTCCTAGGTGGACCGAGCGCAATCTACGGCCCGGGGCCGGCAGGGCCCGGCCACCGTCTGTCTTCTGGGGCGCGGCCCGGCCGGTCCCGATCGCAATATGGTCAGGCTTCGACGACGACCCGGGAGAGACGCATGGGCACCAATCAGCGGTCACAGATCGTCATGGACGACGACGAGATCGCCACGTTCATCGAGCGCAGCCGCACCGCGACGATGGGCACGATCGGACCGGACGGCACACCCCACCTGGTCGCGATGTGGTTCGCCGTCCTGGACGGCCAGATCTGGTTCGAGACGAAGGCCCGGGCGCAGAAGACGGTGAACCTGCGTCGTGACAACCGCATCACCTGCATGATCGAAGACGGGCTCACCTACGACCAGCTGCGCGGGGTGTCGATCGAGGGCACGGGCGAGATCGTCGAGGATCCGGACGCGATCTGGAAGGTCGGGGTCAACGTCTGGGAGCGGTACAACGGCCCGTACTCCGAAGAGGTGAAGCCACTCGTCGAGTTCATGCTCCACAAGCGCGTCGTCGTGCGCGTCGACGCGACGCGGACCCGCTCATGGGATCACCGCAAGCTCGGGATGGACCCGATGCCGATCGCGGGAACCACCGCGGCCTTTCTCCCCGGGTACAGCTAGCAGGCAGAGCGGTTCGGCGGCGCGCCTCGTGAGGAGTCCGCGCCGAGGACGTTCGGGGCCGAGGGAGACGGAGCGACGGTGTCCGGTTGCACCGCCACGTCGGGTTCCACCACGGGCGGCACCGGCGAAGGAGGCGGCACCGGCGGGGGCGGGCGGTGTCGGCGGCGGCGAGTTTTGGTCGTTCGTCGTCGTCGAGCCACCGGTGTTGGTCTGCGTGGTCGAGGAGCTCGACGTGTTGGTGGAGGTCGCGTCACCGGTCGTGATCGACGCCGACGTGTTGTGAGCGGTCGAAGCCATCGAGACCATCGGCGCCGCGAGCTGCGCGAGCGCCTGGTGCACCACCGCACTCGCGCTCGAGGATCCCGCGTCTCGGCCCGAGCTCACGTTGGTCGTCCCCGAGGTCGGAGGCGGGCACGCGGTTCCCGACGGAGCGGGAGCCGGCACCGCCGGCCCGGTCGGCGGGGTGGTTGTCGTCCCGCCCGGCGGGGTCGACCGCGGCACCGTCAACGGGGGTGTGGTCAGGGGGCTGGCGATCTTGGCCTCGCCGCCGCCACCGACATCGCTCATCAACGAGGCCCCGGCGACTCCGAGCGAGAGCGACAGCGCGAGCGCCGCGGCACCTCCGGTCGCCAGGCGCCGCCGCCGACGCTCGCGCCAGGTGACGGCCGCCTCGATGCGGTCGGCCATCCCGGTGGACGGCGAGTAGCGCTTGGCCGCGTCGGCGAGCGCCGATCGGAGCCCGTCTTCGAGCTCAGACATCGGTGGTTCCCGTCGTTGCCCTATGCATCGACACCCTCACCCATGACCCGCCGCAGGTGCTCGAGCCCGCGCGCGCAACGGGACTTGACCGTCCCCGCCGGGATGTCGAGGGTGTCCGCGATCTCGTCCTCCGAGAGGTCTTCGTAGTAACGCAGCACCAACACCGCGCGTTGGTTCTGCGGCAATGCCTCCAACGCCGGCAGGATGATCTCGGCGTCGTCGACCGATCGTTCGGGCGAGACACCGTCGTGCCAGTCGACTCTCCGTCGTTCGGCTTCGCGCTGCTCGAGCATCCGTCGCCGCAGCCCGCCCCGTACCTGGTTCGCGACCGCGCGCCGCAAGTAGGGAAGGAGGTCGTCGATCGAGCCGCGCCGATACTTCGGCCACACCCGCGCGTATGCCTCTGCCACTGCGTCCTCAGCCTGCTGTCGGTCATTGCACAGCAGGAACGCGAGTCGGGCGAGCTGCTGATGATGCGCGGCGACGGTCTTCGAGAACCGATCCCGTTGGGGCGAGGTGTCGGTCTCCGCCTCATCCGATGTGGATGAGCCGGAGACGTCGCGCCTCGGTGTCTCCCAGTCATGTCGACTCTCGCTTGCCATTTCGGCGGCACCTGCCTACAGACAGCGAGGAAGTACCGCGAACATTACGACGCGTTGGCGCCGACTTTGGTTCCCAACGGTTGCCGGCATGACGGTCGGTGAGACGACGACCACCGTGCGAATCGGCGCGCGCTTCTTGTGGCTTTCGAACCGGTCGCGCATCGCGCGCGTCGTGACTGTCCGTGTCGCGCCAGTCGAAAACGTCCGTTCACTGAATTGCGGAACGACTTGCTCAAGTTCCGCGTCATAGCCCGCACAAGGACGACGCGGCACCCCGACGATGGACAGGCACGCGAACCGTGCACGGGCCCCCAGAACGCAGCAATCGGTTCGTGAAGGCGACGAGAGGTGACATCGGATGAAGCATTTGGTGCGCGCGACTGCTGTCGCGATCAGCGTAGGGATCGGCGTCATCGCGTGCGGCGGCATCGCTCACGCATGGGACGAGTCGGCCGGCGCGCGGTCCGGCTGCGTCGGCGGTGTCACCTCGATCACCGTCACGTTCACCAACACGGAGCCGACGACGGGCGACCACGCGATGGTCGTCTCGGCCACCGACGACCAGAGCCACGAGAACGCCACGTGGGGCAACGGCGAGTCGGAAGTCACGGTCGCCGGCGGAGAGACCGTCACCGGAACGATCGACACCGGCATGGCGAGCGCCGCGCCGGGCCAGGTGCGGATCACCGAGCGCTGGGCGAACGGAAGCGAGGACCACGATGTCGTGGTCGTGGACTACGGATCGCAGGACTGCACTCCGGTCACGCCCCAGCTGGCGTTCGGCGCGTCGACCCAGGGCGCCGGTGGGTGCGAGACGACGACCGGTGGTTCCTTCCTCGACTGGTCCGTCACCAACACCGGCGAGGTCGGCATCCGGGCCGTGGGGACCGACCTCGCGGGCGGAGCCCCGGACACCGTGATCGCACCGGGCGAGTCCCTCGACATGCCGACAATCCACGGACCGGGCAACTACTCCGTCGCGGCGTACACGGTTGACGTCGAGACGACCGACGGCCGCTCCTCGACGTTGCACGGTGAGGTCACGCCGACACTCACGGGCATCTGCACCCCGGTGATCCCGCAGAGCGACGTTCCCGTACCGCCGGTCGCCGCGCCCACGGTCCTCGCAGCCACCGAGACCGCGCCGACCCTCCGGCACCGACGGTGCCGGCCGCCGCCGCGACCCTTCCGCACACCGGGAGCGCCGAAGTTCCGTTGACGATCGCCGGCTTCGGATTCCTCGGTCTCGGTCTGCTCGTGCTCGGCACCAGGAGAGGGGCCGCTCGTCTCCGCCGATCCGGCTCCGCGCTCGCGCGCATCCGCGCCGGCCGATGACCCCTCGCCTCGTTCGGGCCCACGGTCCGGTGCGGCTGACGCTGATGGTCGCGGGTGTGGCGGTGCTCGTCGCCGGTTGCGCGGCGGCCGGAAGCCGACTCGGCTCCGGGACCGAGGAGCCTGGTCGCGGCTTCGGTCGTCCACACCCGTCGGGCGGTCGAGGCACCGACCGTTCCGGAGACCGCGGTGCCGTGCGACGCCGCGTGCGCGGCACCGACCACCGGTCTCGGACCCGCCGCCGCCCGCGCCGGTCCCCGATGCTGCCCCCATCGCGGTGCTGCCGGGACCCGACCTCCCGGTGGTGACGATCCGAGCGGTCGGCGACGCGTCGGTGCTCGTCAACGACGTCGGGCCGTGCAGCACCCTGAGTGCCGCATCGCTCGGACGCGGCGAGCTCGAGGTGCAGCGCACCGGATCGGTCGACACTCCACTCACCGTCCGCTTCACCGTGACCGGCACCGCGAGCACCAACGGCGACGCCGAGGCCGTGCCGAACGAGGTCACGATTCCTGCCGGCGCGTCGACCGCATCCGTGTGGGTGACGCCGATCGGGTCCGTCGCGCCGGCACCAACCCATGAGCATCGATCCACGGCGCTGGCGCTGACCCTCGCCGCCGCGGATGCCTACGACGTCGGCGTTCCGTCGCTGGCCGAGATCGCAGTACGCGTCGACGTCGATCTCTTCGGTTGCGCGTCACCCCCGGCGGCAGCTCCCGCGCGATGAGTTTCGGACGTCACACGAGTCGGCAACGGTGAGAGGCTGACTCGTCGACGACAGGAGCAGTGCCATGCCCCGGATCACCCCCAACCTTTGGTTCGACACCGAGAGCGAAACGGCCGCGGCGTTCTACGTTTCGGTGTTCCCGAACTCGCAGATCACCGCAGTCACGCGCTACCCGGAAGGTGCACCCGTCCCGGCCGGCACCGTGCTCACCGTCGACTTCGTGCTCGACGGCCAGGAGTACACCGCGATCAACGGTGGCCCGCAGTTCCCCTTCACCGAGGCGATCTCGCTGCTGGTCAACTGCGCCGACCAGGACGAGATCGACTACTACTGGGAGCAGCTCTCCGCCGGCGGGGAGGAGGGCCCGTGCGGCTGGCTGAAGGACCGCTTCGGCGTCTCATGGCAGGTTGCGCCGCCGGGAATGGTGGAGATCCTGAACGACCCCGACCCGATGCGCGCGCAACGAGCGATGCAGGCCATGTACGGCATGAAGAAGCTCGACGTCGCCGCGCTCCAGGCCGCGGCGGACGGGGCGTAGCCCCGGCTACCGACGCCTTGGTTCGTATGCTCGGCGCGCATGCGGGTGTTGGCGGCGGTGTCGCTCGGTGGTGCCGGACACCTGAATCCGCTGCTGCCGTTCCTCGCCGCGGCGCAACGGCGCGGCGACGAGGTCCTGGTCATCGGTCCGCCGTCGATGCGCGAGATGGTCGAACGCGCGGGCTACCCGTTCGCCGACGGCGGTGAGCCGCCCGAGGAGGAGGTGGCCCCGATCCGGGAGCGGCTTCCGGTCGCGCCGCCGCTCGAAGCGTCGATGCTCGGGAACCGCGAGCTCTTCGGTCGGCTGGCGACGACCGCGATGCTGCCGAGCATGGAGGCGGTCTTCGCCGACTGGTCGCCGGATCTGGTGCTGCGCGATCCGTGCGAGTACGCGTCGGCGGTGGTCGCGGGCCGGGCGCGGCATCCCGACCGCGCAGGTCGCGATCTCACTCGCGCAGGCCGAAGCCGGGTCGATCGACGTCGCCGCGCCCGCCCTCGAAGCGCACCGCCCGGGCCTGACGGACGAGCTGCGCGCCTCGCCGTATCTGACGCGCTTTCCCGCGTCGCTCGATCCGTCGCCGTTCCCCACGACCGTGCGCTTCCGCGAGGACCCGGCGTCAGCCGGTGAGGTGCTCCCGGACTGGTGGGACGGCTCCGAGGCCCCGCTCGTGTACCTGACGTTCGGGACCGTGCTCGGGCACATGACACTTCGCGGCCGACGTCTACCGGACCGCGCTGGCGGCGGTGCGCGACCTCGACGTCCGCGTGCTCCTCACCGTCGGCCGCCAGTTCGACTCGGCGGCGCTCGGCCCGGTCCCGGACAACGTCCACGTCGAGACTTGGGTCGACCAGGCGCGCGTCTTCGATCGGGCCGAGGTCGTCGTGTGCCACGGCGGTTCGGGCACCGTGTTCGGCGCGGTTGCCGCGGGGGTGCCCCTGGTGGTCGTGCCCGTGTTCGCCGACCAGTTCGAGAATGGTCACCGGGTCGCCGGAACGGGTGCCGGAGTCGTCGTCGAGTCCGAGCACACGCAACGACGACGGGTCGCGCGAGGTCATCACCGAGGCGGACGCACCGCGCATCGCCGCGGCGATCCGTGAGGTGATCGAACGCAGCTCCTCCGAGAGCAGGCGCGCGTCATCGCGGCCGAGATGGCGGCAGCCCCCTCGGTCGACGAGGTCATCGGGTCACTCCTCCCCGGCTGATCGCGCGACGTCATGTACTCGGTGGGCATCAATGAGCTTTCTCGCCTTCGCCACCGCGTGGTCGTTGACCGAATACGACGCCATGATACCGATTCTTGACGGCCGTCGCCGGCGCCAAACCCGCCATGCGGGCGGGGTGTCAGTCGGCGGGGCTCTTCATGGTGCCGATGCCGAAGACCGCGCCCTGGGGATCGGCGACGACGGCGCCGCGACCGAAGTCCATGTCGGTCGGCGGCATCATGATCGAACCGCCCAGCTCGACTGCCTTCGCCGCGCTCGCGTCGGTGTCCTCGCTCGAGAACCACACGGACCAGGCCGGGAACTCGCCCGGGCCGGCGGCGTGCGCGCCGCACACCACGTCGCCGCCGACGGTGTACACGTCCGCGGTCTCCGCGCCCGCGTCCGGGTCGATGCCCCAGCCGAACACGTTCGTGTAGAACGCGCGCGCCGCGCCGAGGTCCGAAGTCGCGAGCTCGTTCCAGGCGAACGTGCCGGGCTCGTTGACCAGCTGTGACCCGATGTGCTCACGCGGCTGCCAGATCGAGATGAACGAACCCAGCGGGTCCTGGAGCACGGCCATCCGCCCCGCGTCGAGCACCTCCATCGGGGGAACGACGACCGTGCCCCCGGCGTCGGCAGCCTGCTTCGCGCTCGCATCGGCGTCCGCGACCGTGACGTACACGGTCCAGAACGGCGGCATGTCTGCGTTCTGCTGCGGGCCGAGCCCGGCGACGGGCTTGCCCCGCAGGGTCAACAACCCGTAGCCACCGGCCTCGGGGCGGGGATCCATCTCCGCGGTCCACCCGAACAGTCCGCCGTAGAACTTGGCGGCGGCCGCGGTGTCCGGGACTTCCGAGGTCGACCCAGGACGGGGTGCCGGGTGCGTACGAGGTTCGCTCAGCCATGACGAGTCTCCGATCTTCGGGCGTCGGGGAAGACGCGCGCGGCCGAGGTTACCGAATGCGATCCGATGGGTGCCTTTGCGCCCACTCGGCGCCGTCGCTCAGGATGTCGTCATGCGAAGAGCATGGGTGGGGGTGCTGGTCGTCGCCCTGGTCATCGCGTCGGCCTGCAGCTCCGGCTCCGACCCGTCAGGCAACGGGTCTCCGACGTCGTCACGCGCCGTCAAGGGCGCGCTCGCCGAACCCGTGTACGCGAAGCCGGGACCGTACGCGGTCGGCGTCACGACTGTCTCCTTGCCGGACCGCCAGGTCGAGGTGTACTACCCGGCGAAGGCGGGGAGCACGAGAGGTCTCCCGACCGCGACGTACGTGCAGACGGATCCGATCTCACCGGAGATCCTCGCCACCCTGCCGAAGGTGCCGCCGGGCGTGGACCTGACGGTGAAGATCCCCGCGACGCGCGATGTCCCGGTCGCGACCGACGGTCCGTTCCCCCTGGTGATCTTCTCGCACGGCGCCGGCGGCTGGCGCGGCGTCTACGGCTACCCGCTGTCGGGGATTGCGTCCTGGGGGTTTGTCGTCGCATCGACGGACTACGCGGAGTATGGATTGCTGGCCCAGTTCTCCGGTGGTGGCTCAGACGACGCCGCGACCGCGAGCGCCGTGCAGCAGGCCGCGACGGGGACGATCGACATGATGTCGGCCCTGAACGACGGGCCCGGCAGGTTCCACCACGCGGTCAAGACTACGAAGGTGGGCGCAGTCGGCCATTCGGCCGGTGGCAGCACGATGTTTCGGCTCCTGGACGATCCCCGCGTCGGCGTCATCGTCGGGTGGGCGCCAGGTGGGCCGAAGGGGACGGTCACCGCGAACACGCCGACCATGGTCATCGGCGGGAAGGACGACGTGGCGGTGACACCCGCGTCGACGATGCGTACCTACGACGCCTTGCTCGCGCCGAAGCGGCTGGTCGAGATCGCGAAGATGGGGCACAACGCGTTCAGTGACGCGTGCCTGGCGATCCGCAGCGGCACCGATCTCATCGGTCTCGCCCGCCAGCTCGGCATCGGCATCCCGGACGCGCTGCTCGAGCTCGGCCGCAACGGCTGCGAACCGGGGGCGTTGGACACGAAGCAGGGCTGGCGCATCATCCAGCACTTCACCGTGGCCGAGCTGCGGAACGCGCTCGGGGTGGACAAGGTTCCGGTCGGTCTCGGTCCGGGAATCGCGGCAGCGTTCCCCGGGGTGGCGATCGACTACCGCCAGGATCTGCGCTGAGTCAGGGGGTCCCGACGCGCGGAGCCGGCGTGAAGCGAACGGGCAGGTGCTTGATGCCGCCGACGAGTGGGACGCCCATCGCCTGCAGCGGCACCGGCGGACCGGTGACCTCGATGTCCGGCAACCGGGTGAGCAGCTGACGGAACATGACGCTGAGCTCGCGGCGGGCGAGGTGAGCACCGAGGCAGAAGTGCGGACCGGGGCCACCGAAGCCGACGTGCACGTTCGGATCCCGGCGCAGGTCGAGCTGCTCGGGATCGTCGAACACCCGGGGGTCGCGGTTCGCGGCGCCGTAGAAGAGGACCACCTTGTCGCCCTCGACGAAGTCGTGATCGGCCAAGGTGAGATCGCGGGTCAGGGTGCGGCGCATGAACGTGACCGGCGAGGCCACGCGGACGATCTCCTCGACGGCAGAGGGCGTGACGCCGTCGAGGTCGCCCTGCCAGATCCCCCGCTGCTCCGGGTTCTCGGCCAGCAGGTTCATGCCGATGCTGGTCGCGGTGCGGGTCGTGTCGTTGCCGGCGACCGCGAGCAGGATGAAGAACGGCGCGATCTCGTGCGGCGCCAGCATCTCTTCGCCCACATCGCTGTGCACGAGCGCGGTCGTGAGGTCGTCGGCCGGATTCGCGCGGCGGTGCTCGGCCAGGTCGTTCATGAGCATGGTCAGCTCCATGCCCGCCGAGAACAGCGCGGAGACGATGTCGGTCTGACCGCCGAGCATGTCGGGGTCACCGGCACCGAGGATCACGTTCGTCGCTTTGAGCACGGTGTTGAACTCGCTGCGCGGGATGCCCATCATGTCGCAGATGACGAGCAGCGGGAACGGCGCGGAGATCGCCTCGACGAGATCGACCTCGCCGCTGCTCGCACATGTCGTCGATGACCTCAGTGCAGATCGTCTCCACCGAGTCGAGCACCGCTTGCAACGCGCGGGGCGTGAAGGAGCGGGAGACGATCGCGCGTTGGCGCGCGTGGCGCGGGTCGTCCATCGTGATGAACGAACCGAAGAACTCCATCGCCTCTTCGGGCATGTCACCGATCGCGATCGACCCCCGACCGGAGCAGAAGTCCTGGGGTCGCCGGCTGATCTCCACCAGCTCCGCGTACCGGGTCACCGCGTAGAAGGCATCCTCCTCACCCGACAGCGGGTTCAGCACCGCGGCCTTGGTGAACGGTCCCTCAGCTCGGAGGTCGGCGAAGTGCGCCATCCGGTCCGCGAGCGGCTGATGCCAGAACTCGGGATTGGCGATCGAGAGCGTGTCGGTCATGTCCCATCTTGACGTGTGCATGACCTTGGTACTTCGGCGGGGTCCGGGCGCCGCCTTGATACGAGACCGGCGAGCCATCAATAGTGCAGTCCATGTCCGAACCCGCACCGCGAGGTGGATCTGGCCGTCCTGGCGGCCTGGATGGACGATCAGGGCCTGCCCCGAGGCCCGATCGAGGCGCCGGTCTACCTGGTCGGCGGGACCCAGAACGTGCTGCTGCGCTTCGAGCGGGGTGGACGCTCCTACGTGCTCCGCCGCGGCCCGTGGCACCTCCGACCGAAGAGCAACGACATGATGCGCCGCGAGATGCGGGTCCTCGACGGCGCTGGCCGGCAGCGATGTGCCGCATCCCGCTCTGCTGGCTGCGTGCCCCGACGAGACGGTGCTCGGCGGTGACGCCGCCTTCTATCTCATGGAGGCCGTCGACGGCTTCAATCCCACGGTCGAGCTCCCCGCGCTCCACGCGGCTGACGCGTCGGTGCGGCACGCGATGGGAGTCGCGGCCGTCGACGGCATCGCCGCGCTCGGCGCAGTCGACCATGTCGCGGTCGGCCTGACCGATCTCGGGCGGCCCGATGGCTTCCTGGAACGGCAGGTGGCGCGCTGGCTCGACGAGCTCGCGTCGTACTCACGGCACGCGGGGTATCCGGGCCCTGACATCCCCGGGCTCGACGAGGTCGCCGAGTGGTTGACCGCGCACCGTCCGGCGAGCTTCTCGCCCGGCATCTCGCACGGCGACTACCACCTCGCGAACTTGCTCTACCGCTACGACGGACCGGACCTCGCGGCGATCGTCGACTGGGAGATGTGCACGGTCGGTGATCCACTGCTGGATCTCGGTTGGCTCCTCGCCACGTGGCCGACCGCCGACGAGCCCGGACTCGCCGGTCCGCTCGGCGCCGCCGGCGGGCTGCCGAGCGGTGACGAGCTCGTCGCCCGTTACGCGGAGCGGTCCGCACGGGACCTGTCCGCCATCGCCTGGTACGAGGTCCTCGCCTGCTTCAAGCTCGGGATCATTCTCGAAGGCACGCATGCCCGCGCGTTCGCGGGGAAGGCTCCGGTAGTGGTGGGCGACCTGCTCCACGCGACCACCCTCGTGCTGTTCACGCGCGCGCAGGCCCGCATCCAGCACGCCTGACGCGGTCTCGTCACCTCGGCGCCAGCAGTCGGCGCATTGTCACGGCGCAGCGCGTAGGGTGCCCGCACAACAGCCACTGAGGCCGAGAACGGGGACTGAAGGTCGCGACGGATGGCAGTGGGCGGAGCATTCTCCGAGGACTCGCCGCGCGCGATCTCGGTGCGCGAGGTCACGAAGCGCTTCGGCGCGGTGACCGCGGTCGATGCGGTGTCGGTCGACGTCGGCGCCGGCGAGTTCTTCTCGCTGCTCGGGCCGTCGGGCTCCGGCAAGACGACGATGCTGCGGATGATCGCCGGCTTCGAGATGCCGACGAGCGGCACGATCCTGCTCGACGGCGCGGACGTCACCAACCGGCCGCCGTTCGATCGGGACGTGAACACGGTGTTCCAGGACTACGCCCTGTTCCCGCACATGACGGTGGCGCAGAACGTCGAGTACGGCCTGAAGGTCAAGCGGGTGGCGAAGGCGGAACGCCGCACGCGGGTCACGGAAGCATTGGCGAGCGTCCGGCTCGTCGACTTCGGTGACCGGAAGCCGAACCAGCTCTCCGGTGGGCAGCGGCAACGCGTCGCGCTCGCCCGCGCGCTGGTGAACCGGCCGCGGATCCTCCTGCTCGACGAGCCGCTCGGCGCGCTCGACCTCAAGCTGCGCGAAGAGATGCAGGTCGAGCTGAAGCAGATCCAGCGCGACGTGGGGATCACCTTCGTCTTCGTCACGCACGACCAAGGCGAGGCGCTCACGATGAGCAACCGAATCGCGGTGTTCAACCAGGGCCGGATCGAGCAGGTGGGTACACCGGCCGAGGTGTACGAGTCGCCGGCCACGGAGTTCGTCGCCGGCTTCGTGGGAACCTCGAACCTGCTCGAGGGCGACGCCGCGAGCACCATCCTCGGTGCGCCGGGTGCGTTCACGGTGCGGCCCGAGAAGATCCGGTTGCTCACCGCGGACGCCGCGGGAGCCGCCGGCGACGTCATCACTGCCGGAACGGTCCGCGACGTCCAGTACTTCGGGCGCGAGACCCGCTTCCGCGTCGTGCTCGACGCCGGCCCGGAGCTGGTCGTCGACGCGCAGAACGTCGGGGACGCCACGAGCGACCCACGGATCGACCGGGGAGCAGCGGTCCGTCTCGCGTTCCGACCGGAGCACGCGTTCCGCCTGCCCGGGCGGGCACCTTCCGATTTCGAGTCCGGGTCCCCCAGTGGGACTGACGAACAGGAGAACCCATGAAGCATCTACGACACCTGCGCTTCCTCGCGCTCGGTCTCGTCCTCGTGCTCGTCCTCGCCGCGTGCAGCAGCGATGACAGCAACGACTCGGGCGGCGCCAAGACCTCGAGCAACGGCGAGCTCACCGCGATCGGGAAGGGCGAAGGCGCGCTCAGCATCCTCGCCTGGCCCGGTTACGCCGAGGACGGATCCACGTCCAAGGACTACGACTGGGTCACACCCTTCGAGAAGCAGACGGGATGCAAGACGTCGGTGAAGACCTTCGGGACTTCCGACGAGGCGTTCCAGCTCTTCTCGACCGGTGAGTACGACGTGTACTCGGCGTCGGGCGACTCGTCGCTGCGCAGCGTCGCGAACGGTGACGCCGCGCCGCTGAACACGTCGTTGCTCACGAACTACCCGGACATCGCACCGTTCCTCAAGGGCCAGAAGTGGAACACGGTCGACGGAGTCGAGTACGGGCTTCCGCACGGTTGGGGCGCGAACCTGCTCATGTGGAACGAGAACGTCGTCACACCGGCTCCCACCTCGTGGGGTGTGGTGTTCGAGAAGGACTCGCCGTACAAGGGCAAGGTCACCGGCTACGACTCGCCGATCTACATCGCCGACGCCGCGCTCTACCTGCAGAAGACCCAGCCGGACCTGAAGATCACCAACCCGTACGCGCTCGACCAGCAGCAGTTCGACGCGGCGGTCGCGCTGATGAAGCAGCAGAAGCCGAACATCGGTGAGTACTGGTCCGACTACCTGAAGGAGCAGGAAGCGTTCACCAAGGGCTCGACCGTGCTCGGGACGACCTGGCAGATCACCACGAACGGAGTCCAGGCCGACGCGGCCTCGCCGCCGGTGAAGGCGATCCTGCCGGCCGAGGGCTCCACCGCGTGGTCGGACAACTGGATGGTCAAGAAGGACGCCAAGCACCCCAACTGCGCGTACAAGTGGTTGAACTGGATCACCAGTCCCGCCACGCTGGCCCAGGTCGTCGAGTACTTCGGTGAGGCGCCGGCGAACCTGCAGGCGTGCACGAAGACGACGGACCCGAACTTCTGCACCGACTATCACGCCGACGACCAGACGTTCTACAACCAGCTCGCGTACTGGACGACTCCCACCAAGAAGTGCCAGGACGGACGTACGGACGTCGAGTGCGTCGCGTACAAGGACTGGACTTCGGCCTGGGACGAGATCAAGGGCAGCTGACCCATCGTGCGTCGTGGGGGCGGGCCGACTCGGTCCGCCCCCATGACGAGCCTCTCGTGACCGCTCCGAACGCCTCACCCTCACTGCGTCGCCGGATCGCGGCCAAGCTCGCGCGCCATCCGCGCGTCCGCCTGGGCCTCGAGATCTCGCTCCCCGCGACGTGGTTGCTCGTCGTGTACCTGGGTTCGCTCGCGGCGCTGATCGTCACCTCGCTCTACACGCTCGCGGACGATCCCACCGGTCTGCTGACCAAGCTCGACACGACCCTCGGGTTGCAGAATTTCCAGCGGCTCTGGGACGAGCCGGTCTACCGCGAGGTCACCATCCGGACGATCACCGCGGCCGCGACGGTGACGGTGATCGATCTGGTGCTCGCGCTTCCCGTCGCGTTCTACATGGCGAAGGTGGCCACCCCGTGGGCGCGTCGGCTGCTCGTCGTCGGGGTGACGATGCCGCTCTGGGCCGGGTACCTGGTCAAGGGCTACGCGTGGCGGGCGATCCTGGATCCGGGCGGCGGCGCGCTCGTCTCGATCTTCGGGCGCACCCCGGGGTTCGGCTACTCGTCTTCGGTGATCGTGCTCTCGTACCTCTGGTTCCCGTACATGCTGATCCCGATCTACGCGGGACTCGACCGCCTGCCGAACTCGTTGCTCGAAGCGTCGACCGACCTCGGGGCGAAGGCGGGGAGGACCTTGCGCAGCATCGTCCTGCCGCAGATCGTGCCGGCACTGGTGGCGGGATCGATCTTCACCTTCGCGCTCACCCTCGGCGACTTCTACATGAACCGGATCGTGGGAGGAACGACGGAGTTCCTCGGCAACGTGATCTACCGGCAGTTCTCGGTGGACCTGCCGTTCGCGGCCGCGTACGCCACGGTGCCGATCGTCATCATGGTCATCTACCTGCTCGCGGTGCGCCGGACCGGCGCGCTCGAGGAGCTGTAGCGATGTATCTGTCGAACGCGACCCGGTGGGCGCTCCGAGCGTTCTGCGCGTGCGTGCTCGTCGTGCTCTACGCACCGATCCTGTACGTCGCGCGGCTCAGCGTGAACACCGCGACGAACTACGCCTGGCCGCCCAGCGGCTTCACGCTCGAGTGGTGGCGCAAGGCGCTCCACGAGGAGGGACCGCGCCAGGCGCTGCTGCACTCGGTGCAGACGGGCCTCGTCGCGACGGCGATCGCGCTGCTCCTGGGAACGCTGGCGGCCTTCGCGCTCACCCGGCACCGGTTCTTCGGCCGCAATCCGTTGAACCTCTTCATCGTGCTGCCGATCGCGCTCCCCGGCATCGTGACCGGAGTGGCACTGCTGGCGGGCTTCCAGCGGGTCGGCATCGAGCTCTCCTTCATGACGTTGGTCGTCGCGCACGCCACCTTCTGCGTGGTGATCGTGTTCAACAACGCGGCGGCCCGTTTGCGTCGCCTCTCTCCGTCGCTCGAGGAGGCGTCGGCGGACCTCGGTGCCGATGGTGCGCAGACGTTCCGCTACGTGACGTTCCCGCTCATGCGGTCCGCGCTCGTAGCCGGCGGGCTGCTCGCCTTCGCGCTGTCCTTCGACGAGATCATCGTGACGACGTTCACGGTCGGCCCGGGCTTCCGCACGCTCCCGCTCTGGTTCGCCGACAACTTCTCACGCCCGAACGCGATCCCCACGGTCAACGTCGTCGCGACCTTCGTCGTCATCGCGTCGATCATCCCCGTCTGGATCGCGCAGCGGCTCACCGACACCACCGAGACGTTCAGCCACTAACGGGTGGTCCCTCGGACGGGGTACGTCCCGGTTACCGGTCGTTGACGATCTTCAGGGCCAGAACGGGGCAGGCGAACACGGCTCGACGGGCGTGCTCGAGGTTCTCGCGGGAGATCGGCTGCGGATCCAGGATCGGGTAGCCCCAGTCGTCGAGGCTGATGCCCTCCGGGAACAGCTCGGCGCATACTCCGTGGCCGTCGCAACGAATCGGATCCAGGCGGAGGCGTTCTCTCATCGCCAGCCCCAGTCCCGTCCGACGTGAGGTATCGGCAGGAGCGTGTCGTGCCGCGTCGCGGAGCAACGGCCCTCGTGGTGCCAGGTGATCTCCGCGGCAAAGACGTCGAGGGCGCTGCGCAGGAACCGGACCGCACCATCCGGCAGCCGGCACGCGCCGCGTCCTTCGACCATCGCCGACCACCGGCCGAGATCCTCGAGCATGACCGGCTTCGATCGACCTCTCGCGACCTGGTCGACCCGATCCGCGATCGCCGCGAGCCCGTTCACGCACGAGCCGCATTGCCCGGCGGTCTCTTGCGAGAGGTACCGCATCACGCGGGCGGTCTCCACGAGACCGCACAACGACCGGGGAAGCGCGGTGATGATGCCGGCACCGAGCGAGGCTCCGAGCGGCCGCAGGTCCGCCGCCGACACCCGCCGATCCCACAGGTCGTCCCGCCGGACCCAGGTGCCGAAGTACCCGCCGATCAGGTAGGCCGAGACCGGCTCGGTCTCACCGCCGCCGGCTTCGATGAGTGCATCGAACCGTGATCCGAGCGCGATCTCGAACACGGACGGACGCGCGACGGCGCCACCGAGCGTCACGAGCGCCGACCCCGGCTCGTCCGGCGTCCCGAGCGTGCGGAACCAGTCCGGACCGTGGCGAGCGATCAGCGCGACGTGAGCGAGCGTCTCGACGTTCTGGATCAGCGTCGGCCGTCCTTCGACCCCTTGCTCGAACGGCCGCGGCGGTACGACCGTGGGCTTGGCATCGCCACCGTTCAGGAGATGCACCAGCGCGCTCTCTTCCCCGGCCACGTAACGGCCCGGAACGGGGACGACCTGGATCGCGACGGGATCCCTCCCGAAGGCCGGTCGTTCGAGCACCGCCGCGGCCACCGATTCCAGCGCGCGTGGTCGGGTGCGTTCGACCGCGATGATCGCCCGCTCCGCTCCGAGCGCGGCCGCGGTGAGGACGAGCCCGTCGAGGACGAGGTGCGGGGTCCGCGTGAGGAGGAGCTCGTCCTTGGCGCTGGCCGGCTCTCCCTCCGCGCCGTTCGCCACGACGACTCGTGGGCCGCGACCGTTGGCGACCGCGAGGAGCTTCGTGGCGGTGGGAAAGCCGGCTCCGCCGCGGCCGCGCAACCCGGCGCGTGCCACGGCGTCGATGAGGTCGTCAGTCGAGAGCAGCTGTAGGGGCCCGTGGAGCGCACGGTGATCCGCGGGGGTGAGCGCGCCGGGCTGTTCCAGCCCCCGCACGATGCGGGGCAGCCCCGGAGGGCCGGCGGTCCATCCCGTGCGCCGCGGGGCGGAAGTCAGTGGGGTCATGGCGTGCTCCGGCTCGACGAGGAACGCGCGAGCACCGTCGTCGGAGTTCCGGCGCGGCGGGCCCAGTTCGGGGCGAGAGGACCGACGAACAACCAACCGGCGAGCGCGACGGGCAGGACGACGGTCGCGACCAGCGCGACGATTCTTGCTCGGGTGTGCAGCTCCCACTGCGCGCCGATGCGCAGCCAGATGGCGAACACGACCGCCGCGCTGCAGGTGCCCTCGACGAGGAGTGCCCAGCCTTCGTGGGTGTCCGTTCCGGTGCCGAGCGCGTGGACGAGGACGACGAACCACGACGCGTACGCCGACCAGTGGAGGAACCGCCAGACCTTGAATCCGACGCGATGGCGGAGCCAGCTCGTCACGGCCACCGCGAGGAGCAGGTCGAGCCCGAGCGTGCCGAGGCTGAGCCAGATCGGTCGGTACGGCGAGGTGAACGGAATCACCGCCGAGACCCACCCGATGGGGGCGAAGCCGTCGGCCACCACGGTGGTGACATGGATCGCGATCAGGACGAGCACGAGCACTGTCACGTTGCGGTGGACGTACTCGATCACGAAACGCGGGATGTTGCGACTCTGCCAACGCAGCGAGGTGACGATTCCGAGCACCACGGTCACCGTCAGCAAGATGAACGCGACGATGCCCGTAGCGCGGGAGAGGTACCAGAGCGTCGACCCTCCGACGATCGCAAGGCTCATCGTGGGGGCAGGTCTTCCGGCCAGCCGGCGACCAAGGTGACCTGGCCGTCGTGGGCGGTGATGCGACTGGGCAGATGTCGCGACCGGAGGAACGCCGGCGCTTCGGCTCCGAGCACGATCGCGGCAGTGCTGGCGACGTTCGCGTCGACGCAGCTGCCTGCAGCCACGCTCACAGTGCGCCACGGTCCGTCGACCGGGAGGCCGGTCGAGGGGTCGATCAGATGGTGCCGGGCCACGTCGCCCTGGAGCCAACGCCGAACGCTGACGGATGAGGTCGCGACCCCACCGGAGACGACGGAGATCGTCTGGCCCGCCGCGTCGAGCCCGGCCGCGTGATCGTCGGTGACGAGGATCGGCCAGCCGCCCTTCGGCGCCGGCCCGGCAACCGCGATGTCACCGCCCAGGCTGACCAGCACGCCGCTGCCGAAGTCGTCGGCGAGTCGGCGCGCGGTTCGATCGGCCGCGAACGCTTTGGCGGTCGCGCCGAGATCCAACACGACGCCTCCCGGTACTCGCACCGTTGACCGCACCGGATCGACGACGACCCCGCGCCAACCCGGTACTCGCTGGGCGCGCAGCTTGCGGGCCGGGGTGCCGTTGGCGATCGAGGCGAAGTCGCGGTCGTAGCCCAGCAACAGCAACGAGTTGCCGATCGTCGGATCGACCAGACCCTGGGTGACCCGCGCGGCCCGGAGCGCGATCTCGACGGCGTGGACCAGGAGCGGGTCGACCGGAACGGTCCGGCCGCTGTTCGCGTTGACCCGACTGAGATCGGAATCCGGTCGGAAGCGGCTGCACGCCTGCTCGACGAGCTCGAGCTCGTCAGCCAGGCGCTCGAGCGCGCCGGCCGGTACCGGTCCGTTCACGACGAGGCGAGCCGTCGTCCCGAGCGCACGCGTCTCGAGCGCCTCGACCGCCATCGTCATGAGCCACCCGAGCTGGCCGCGGGCGGCTGGTACGAGGGTGCCGGCGCGTAGTCGGGCGCCTGGAGCTGCCCGTCCGAATACGAGGGGTCCGAGTACGAGGGGTCCGAGTACGACCCGCCGCCTCCGGGTGCGGGGCTCGCCCCGCCCGGATCCTGCGTCGGGCTCTGGCTGACGGCCGGGGTCCGGGTGTCAGCCGATGCACTGTGGACGGAGCGGGCCTCCCAGACCGCGAAGAACCCGGTCAGCACGGCGGCGCCGCCGGCGAGCCACTTCGTCACGGTCTTGACCTGGCGCAGGCCGTGGTCTCGCTGGGTCGGGCTGGTTCTCGTCACTGCGGCTCGATTCTGCGAGGTGATCCGAGTTTCGCTGCCTCCGCAGGTTCGCGGGGGAACCTGAGACCTACGTGAGAACCGCCCATGGGTAGGGGAAGGATTTGGCCAAGATCCGGCCAGGGCCCCTGGTCGGGACCTCGCGGCCGGCCCCGGCTTGACCCGGTGGTCGGCCGCTGCTGGCATTCCGCCGGTGCCGGTCCGTGCGTTCCAGCAGTCACTCGCCGACCGGCGGGACCGGGGCAAAGCGGCCCGGGACCGAGCCCCGCTGGCCACGCTCGGCCAGTGGTCGGCGGCCGAACGCGGCCACGACTCGCTCGAGACGATCCTCGCCCAGAACGCGCTGCGGGTCCCGGAGCTCGTGCCGCTTCGCCACGGCCGGATGTCCGCTTCGGCGTGGAACTACTACCGGGGCGCGGCGGCCGTCATGGCCGCGGACCTGGCGACGACGCCGAACAGTGGCATCGCGGTCCAGCTGTGTGGTGACGCGCACGTCCTCAACTTCGGGTTGTGGGCCACCCCCGAGCGCAACCTCTCGTTCGATCTCCGCGATTTTGACGAGACCCTGCCCGGTCCGTTCGAGTGGGACGTGCAGCGTCTCGCCGCGAGCCTTGTCGTGGTCGCACGACACAACGGGCTTGCCGTCGGGGTCGGGGACGACGCGGTCGCCGCGATGCTCGCGGCGTACCGGAATCGCATCGCGCACTACGCGACGGCGCCCCAGCTCGAGATCTGGTACGAGAGCATCTACGTCGATCAGCTGCTCCAGTTCTTCGAGGGGAAGCAACGCAAGCGCGTGTCGAAGATCATCGACCAGCAGGGCAAGCGCCGGAACAACCGGGGCGCGTTCGAGAAGCTGACCAAGGTCGTCGACGGTCGGCGGCGCATCATGGAAGCGCCACCGAAGCTGACCCACTTCGATGATCCGCACCGGCTCGAGGTCGTCCAGGAAGTCCTCGAGAAGTACGTCTCGACGATCCAGGACGACCGTCGCCACTGCCTGAGCAACTTCTCGTACGTCGACACGGCGCGCCAGGTCGTGGGCGTCGGCAGCGTCGGCATGCGGGTGCACCTGATCCTGCTCGAAGGCCGCGACGGCGACCCGCTGTTCCTGCAGGTCAAGCAAGCAGTGCCGTCGGTGTACGAGGCCCATCTGAAGCGGAGCCGGTACCGCAACCACGGCGCTCGTGTGGTGAACGGCAAGCGGCTCATCCAGAGCGCGACGGACATCTTCGTCGGCTGGACGTCCCTCGAGGGCATGGACTTCTACGTGCGGCAGTTCCGCGACATGAAGATCATCCCGGACAGCGGGACCATCGCTCCCGGACTGGTCACGTTCTCGAGCGCGTGCGGTGAGGTTCTGGCCCGTGCCCACGCGCGCAGCGGCGACGCCGCCGTGATCGACGGGTACGTCGGCAAGGGCGCGCGCTTCGACCAGGCGATCGGTGCGTTCGCGCGCGCGTACGCGGACCAGACCGAGCAGGACCACGCCCAGCTGGACGCCGCGATCACGCGCGGCGCAGTCCCCGCCGAACGCGAGTAGCGCTCAGTCGTCGAGGGTCAGGCCGGCAGCGAGTGTGGCGCCGAGATCCCAGCACGCGTCGAGGTCGTCCCGGGTCGGGGCGCCGAGCACCCGGACCGGCTTGGCCGCGAGGTGCCAGCGCAGCCCGGTCGTGATCGTGTCGATCGCCCGCTCGGCGCCGGTGGTGTCGTCGTTGCCGTGCAGGAACACGCCGAAGGGACGGCCGACGGTCTCGTCGAGACACGGGTAGTAGATCGTGTCGAAGAAATGCTTGAGCGCGCCCGAGATGTAGCCGAGGTTGGCCGGCGTGCCGAGAAGATAGGCGTCGGCCTCGAGCACGTCCACCGCGGTCGCGCGCAACGCGGCCCGCACCATCACGTCGACACCCGTGATGGCGTCGTCGTGCGCGCCGGACCTCGCCGCTTCGAGCATCGAGTGGACGTGTGGTGACGGCGTGTGGTGGACGATGAGCAAGCGCGGCACCGGCGCAGACTGACGGACGCGGGCCACGGTGTCCAGCACCACGTGTGCGGCCGGGGCCCCGTCCCCAGCCACGTGCGTACGCTTCCCGTACCCGCATGCCGTACCGACGAACGGGGGGATTCGTGCACACGCGTGTGACCGAGCAGCTCGGCATCGAGATCCCGATCATCCAGGCACCGATGGGGTTCATCGCCCGCGCGCAGCTCGCGTCCGCGGTATCGAACGCCGGCGGCATGGGGATCATCGAGACCTCGTCGGGTCAGCTCGACGAGGTGCGGGTGGAGATCGCCAAGATGCGCGACCTCACCGAACGGCCCTGGGGCGTGAACGTCGCCCAGCTCTTCATCCGCGACCTGTCGATCATCGATTTCATCGTCGAGAACGGAGTGCAATTCGTCACGACGTCCGCCGGCGATCCGGCGGTGCTCGTTCCGCAGCTCAAGCAAGCCGGCATCACCGTCTTCCACGTCGTCCCGTCGCTGCGCGGCGCGCGGAAGGCGATCGCCGCGGGGGTCGACGGCCTGGTCGTCGAGGGAATCGAAGGGGGCGGGTTCAAGAACCCGGACGGCGCCTCGTCGATGGTGCTGCTCCCGTTGATCGCCGCGAACGTCGAGGTGCCGATCGTCGCGGCCGGGGGAATCTCGGACGGGGTGTCGATGGCCGCGGCGCTCGCGCTCGGGGCCGAAGGCGTGCAGATGGGCACGCGCATGCTCACCGCGGCCGAGTCGCCGGTGCACGACAACTGGAAGCAGGCGGTCATTGCCGCGGCCGAGACGGACACCGTGATCGTCAACCGATTCGCGAAGCCGGCCATGCGCACGTTGCGCACCGAGCTCGCCGCGGCGGCCGAGCGCGAGCAGCAGCCGGCCGGACTGTCGATCGACGGGGTCATGGATCTCTACTTCGGCGGCTCGATGGAAGCGGCCTACGCGATGAGCGGCCAAGTGGCCGGGCGGATCGACGAGGTGCTCCCGGTGCGCCAGATCCTCGAAGACACCTGGCGCGACTGCCAGACCCGGCTGCGCGAGCTCGGGAAGTGGGCCGAGGAATGAGGTCACGCCGATGATCGAGTTCGCCGGCTTCACCGACCCGCAGCTCGAGCAGTTCCGGCGGTACCAGGCCGTGTCCTACGGGGTGCTCGACGAGGTCGTCGCGCAGCTGGAGCCGGGGGTCACCGAGCGGGACGCGACCCGGTGGGCCATGAAGGCGTACCGCCGCGAGGGCGCGGATCGCTTCTTCCATCTGCCCGTGGCGTTGTTCGGGGAACGGAGCGCGTTGCCCGAGCCGTGGACGACCGAGTCGTTCTGGCCGACCGCTCGCGTGCTGGAACCGGGCGACGCCGTCGTGCTCGACGCCTCGCCCATCTTCGGCGGGTTCGTCGTCGATACCTCACGGTCCTGGAGCTACGCACCGACTGGCGAGCACACCGCGGCGATGGCCGACGACCTCGTCTACCGGTCAACGATCCTCGAAGCGGTGCGCGCCGGCGCGACCTTCCGGGAGATCGCGCTCGCGGTCGACGCCGACATGACGGGTCGCGGCGACCGCAACTGTCACCAGCTGCACCCCGCGGCAGTGCTCGGGCACCGCGCCGTGCTGATCACCGATCTGAGCGAGGTGCCACCACCCGACCCGAGCGGCTTCGACCAGACCGTGCTGCGATGGTTCATCGACGGCGTCGCCGCGGCGGAAGCGCGTGGGGTGCCGTCACCGACATGGAACGTACGACCCGCGTCGGACCACCCGCCCGCCCCGGGCCTGTGGGCGGTCGAGCCGCACATCGGGCGTGGTGCGATCGGGGTGAAGTGGGAAGAGCTCCTGGTCATCGAAGACCACGACGCGTACTGGCTCGACGAGGACGTCCCCCATCAGCGAACGGGCGGATGAGCCGAGGGCTGGTCGCCGCGCTCCTCCTCGCGGTGCTCGCGTCGTGCGGCGGCGATGACCGCGGCGACCACGCAACGTCCCCGGCCCGAGCCCCGCGGACCATCACGACGAGCACGAGCACTTCCCGAACGACCTCGACGACCACCGCGAGCACGACCACGACGACGCTCCCACCGGCTCCGCGGACCGTTCGCGTCGGCCGTGGAACCGGTCACGGCCGCGCGATCTCGGCGCGTCCTGGCACGAAGGTTGCCCGGTGAGCCCGGAGAACCTCCGGCGGGTCACCGTGAGCTTCGTCGACTTCGACGGCGCGGCGCAGTCCGGTCAGGTCGTGGTCCACGCGAGCGTCGCGGACGACGTGGTCGAGGCCTTCCACCGGCTCTACGACGCGCGGTTCCCGATCCGGAAGATGAAGCCGATCTTCACGCAGGCGGAGTTCGAGGACTTCGAGACCCTCGACGACAACTCGACGGGCTTCTCCTGCCGCAACGCGATCAACGCCGACGCGGCACCGCACTGGTCGAACCACGCGTATGGCTACGCGATCGACGTCAACCCGATCGAGAACCCGTATCTGAACGGCGGCCGGGTGCTGCCCGCTGCGGGCGCGGCCTTCACGGACCGCAGCAACGTGCGCCCGGGGATGGCAGTCGAGGGCGGTGCCGTCGTCGACGCGTTCCGCTCGGTGGGTTGGGGTTGGGGCGCGAGCTTCCGGGACTACCAGCACTTCTCGACGAACGGCCACTGACCCCGCGACCGACTCAGGCGGTGTCGGACTCGCCCGGCTCGGCCCCGACCCAGTGACTGCGCAGGTCCTCGAGCCAGGGCGGGTAGTCGAGGGCCACGTCCGGCAGTCGCTCGGCTCCGTGCTCCGCGAGCAACGCGTCGAACACCTCGGGATCATCGCCCCACGAACGTGGGTCGCCCATCATCACCTCGAACATCGTGACGCCTTGCGGCCCGGCCCGGAAGGGTCCGAAAGCCGCGCCGTACGGAAGCTCGATGTGCGTGCCGGCCGGGCAGACCCGATCCCCGCACGTGATCTCGCCCTCGATGACGAACAGCACGTGCGGGCTGAAGTGACCGTGGCGGCGCACCATCATCCCGGGGTCGTACTTCGCGTAGACGGTGAGGTACTGCGGATCCGGCGAGAACGCGAGCCACTTCTCCCAGACCGCCGACTCGGTGCCGTCCGCGTTGCGCTGCCGCTTCACCTGCTGCCACTGCATGTCGGGATCGTCGAGGTGACGGAACACCGGCTCCTTCCCGGTGATCTTCGGGCGTTCCGGTGCTTCAGCCATGCTCTGCTCCCTCCGGGTCGTCGACGGCGTCGAGTCGGCGGTCGAGGCGGCGCCACCCGCCGGCCGCCCAGTTGCCGCCGTCCACATGGATCGTCGTGCCGGTCACGAACCGCGAGAGGTCACTGGCGAGGAACACCGCCACCGCCGCGGCTTCGTCGGGCGCGCCCATGAAGCCGAGGGGCGGCACGACCGCAGGGTCGTACGCGGCCCCGGCTGCGAGCATCTCGGCCCGCACATCGCGGTCACCGCCAGTAGGCATCGCGTCGGGCGCGATCGTGTTGACCCGGATGCCGCGGGGCCCGAGCTCGAGCGCCAGGCTGCGAGTCAGCTGGGCGAGCGCAGCTTTCATCGCGCCGTAGACCGCGAAGCCGGGTGCGGCCTGATGCGCTTCGATCGACGTGAGGTTCACGATCGACCCGCCCCGGTCCGGCATCGCGGGCACGGCCGCGCGCACCAGACGCGTGACCTGGGTGAAGTTCTCCGCGAGCAATGCCGCCTCGCCACCATCCGACACGTCGAGGAACGGCGCGAAGAAGGTGCCGCCGGCGTTGTTGACGAGCACGTCGATCTGCCCGAAGTCGGTGACGACGGTGTCGATGAATCCATGCACCGCGTCCGTGTCGCGCACGTCGAGCTCGCGAGCCAGCACGGGGCGCCCGGCCGCCTGGATCGCGGCCGTCGTCGTGGCCAGACCGTCGGTGTCCCGATCGCAGATCGCGACGGTCGCGCCGAATGCCGCGAACAAGGCGGCGGTCGCCTGGCCCAGACCGCCTCCGGCGCCGGTGACGATCGCGACGCGGTCGGTGAGCGAGACCGAGTCGCGGCTGTGCGGGGTCGGCGCGGGACGCGGGTCGGTGCTCACGGATCGGCAGTCTCGCAGATCACGCGATTCCGGGAATCGCCGGCTGGGGCGCTAGGAACGCGGCTCGAGGATCCGTTCTGCGACCGGAAGGCCCGTCATGGCCGTGACCCCGATGTCGTTCGAGGGCAAGACCGCGATCATCACCGGTGGGGCCTCCGGGATCGGTCGCGCGATCGGTGCCCGGCTGGTCGATGCCGGAGCCCACGTCGTCCTGGCGGACATCGCCGGTGCCGCGGCCGCCGCAGCTGCAGAAGCCATCGCCGCCGACTCGAGCACCTCCGCTCTGCAGCAAGGGTCGGTGACCGGCCGCGCGCTCGACGTTCGTGACGCCGACGCGGTGCAGGTGGTGGTCGACGACGTCGTGGAGCGCCACGGCCGGCTCGACCTGCTGTTCAACAACGCGGGGATCTCGTTCGGCGGGCCGACCCACGAGCTCACCACCGCGCACTGGGATCGGATCATCGACATCAACCTGCGCGGTGTCGTCAACGGGTTGGTCGCCGCCTACCCCGGCATGGTCGAGCGGGGAGACGGCCACATCATCAACACCGCGTCGGGCGCCGGGCTCGCCGCCCCACCGTTCGTGGTTCCGTACGCGGCCACCAAGCACGCCGTCGTCGGCTTGAGCACGGGGCTGCGGCCGGAGGCGGCTCTGCACGGGGTCCGGGTCAGTGTGCTCTGCCCCGGCGCCGTCGAGACCGCGATCCTCGACCGGCCACCGCCGGCGGACCTTCCGGCGACCGCGTCGGAGCCCGTCACCGCCCGCGAGTACCTCCGAGCGGTTCGCCAACGACCGATCTCCGCCGACGTCTTCGCCCGCAGGGCGCTGGCCGACGTCTCCCGCAATCGATCGATCATCGTCGTCCCACGCTCGGCCAAGGCGCTCTGGTACCTCGCTCGGATCTCCCCGGCCGCGGTCGATGCGATCGATCGCGCGGTGGCCACGCGCGTGCAACGCGACCTCATCCGCTGAGGTCGTCGCTCAGTCGGTGTCGGGCTGGCTGAGCGTCTGGAGCAGTGCGAGATCATCCCAGTAGCTGCGTATCGAGCAGATCTGGTCGCCTTCGAACTCGGCCACCGAGATGGCCCGCAAACGCACGCGGCGACCGGTCGGCTCGAAGACGCCCGGACCATGCCCATCGCTCTCGTACCGTCCCGAGTGGACACCCGACGCCACCCACTCGACGCAGGCCTGGTCTCCGGCCACGTCGAGCGATGCGACCGAGACCTTGCGGTCGGAGAACGCGTGCACTCGCTGGCTGATCTCGATCGCCAGCTGCTCGCGCGAGAACACCTGCAGGCTCGGACCCGAAGCGAGGACGTCACGCGTGAACAGGTCGTTCAACTGCGCGCGGTCACCGGTGATCGTCGCCACGATTGCCCGCGACAGGCGTACCGCGCGATCTTCGTTGGTACCAGCCACTCGAACTCACTCCCTGGTCATGACGAGGCCCTGCGACTCGTAGGAGAACGGTCCCGGCCGTACCCGTGGTTCCCGAAAGTGGCGTGACCTGCGCCACAAGAAGCGGAGCCGCCGTCATTTGCTGACTCCCGGCTCGGCTGCCACGCTCTTCGGAGCGGCAAGGGAAGGGGCTGCATGGGTCGGAGCAAGCTGCTCGCCCTGATCTTCGTGTCGGGCTACATCGTGGCGTTTGTCCCGATGTTGTGGGCCCGGTACGACATCTCGCGCATTCCGCGCAGCATCTGGCGCTACACCGCACCGCGTCCTCGCCAGCTCTGGCGAGGTGGGTTGCTCGTCGCGTACGCATGCGCGGGCTGGCCGGGTCTCGTCGTCGCCATTGGCTGGCGCTTCAGCAGTGACCGTCGGGCCCTGCGCGAGGAATGGGCGCACCTCCACCGGCGCAACGTGCAACCGCAGCGCGCGGAGCGCGAACCGCCGGCCCCGGTGGCCGAGACCGAGGAACCGGAGATCGTGCTCGCCGACTACGAGGGCGTCGACGAGGTGGAGCAGTCCGAGGTCCCGAGCAGCGAGGATGCGCCGCCCCGCTCCGGCTAGGTACGGCCGAGCAGCGCCGCGGCGCCCGGACGCGGCGTTACTGTGCGCCCGTGCGTCGCATCGTCTGCTCCGAATACGGCTCGCCCGCGTTGCTCACGATGGTGGAGGAACCGGAGCTCGTTCCCGAGCCGGGCCAGGTTGTCGTCGCCGTCGACTCGGCCGGCGTGAACTACGTCGACGTGCTGCTCGTCGCGGGGACGTACCAGATCAAGATCCCGCCGCCCTTCACTCCCGGAACTGAGCTCGCCGGGACGGTGGTCGCCCTCGGCGACGGCGTCGACCGCTGGGCGATCGGTGACCGGGTGCTCGCGACGACCTTTGGCGCGTTCGCGTCCCACGTCGTGGTGTCCGCCGACTCCCTCTTTCGGGTCCCCGACGACCTCGAGCTGGACCGCGCCGCGGCACTCGTACAGAGCTACACCACGATGTGGTTCGCGCTGACGCGCCGGACGACGCTCACCCCGGGTCAGACGGTCCTCGTGCTCGGCGCGGGCGGTGGCATCGGTCTCGCCGCGATCGACGTGGCGACTGCACTCGGTGCAACCGTCATCGCCGCGGCTTCCAGCGCGGACAAGCTCGACGCGGCTCGCGCCGCGGGCGCCACCGAGGTGATCAACTACACGACCGAAGATCTCAAGGTGCAGGCCAAGGCGCTCTCCGGTGGTGGCGTCGATGTCGTCGTCGATCCGGTGGGCGGTGAGCACGCGGAAGCGGCGTTGCGATCCACCGGTTGGAACGGCCGCTTCCTCGTCCTCGGCTTCGCCGGCGGCGCGATCCCGAAGCTGCCCGCCAACCTGGTGCTGCTGAACAACCGCACCCTCATCGGGGTCGACTGGGGCGCGTGGACCGGTCGGGATCCGGCCGGGCAGCAGGCGGTGTTGGAGGTGGTGCTGGCTGCGGTCGCGGCCGGCCGCCTGACGCCGCCCGCTCCGCACCGGGTTCCGCTCGACGACACCGCGAAGGTGCTCCAGGACGCGCTGGACCGGCGTCTCGTGGGCAAGACCGTGCTCAACCCCTGATCGCGGTCTGCCGCCGCCCCGCGGCGGTGCCCGCAAAGGGGTACAGACCGTTCGTGAAGGTGCCGATTCCCTGGCGTGCGCCGGTCGCCCGGCGCCGAGGATCGGTGGGGATGCTCAGATGGAGACGCAGACGAGAATCGCGGGCTGGGACCACACGCGTGGGCCGAGAGCGATGGCGCGTGGGATGGCCGTCCTCTTCGTTTCCGGCGCGACGCTTTCCCTCATCTCGCTCGCGTTGCCGCACTGGGCCGCGCAGAACACTGCGGCCACCGTGGTGTGCGCGCTGGCGGCGTACCCCGCGGCGGCGGTGCTGGTGCTCTGGGGCAGCCGCCTGCCCCGCTTCGCGTTCCACCTCCTGCTCGTGCTCGGCACCGCGCTCATCACGATGGGCGTGTACTTCGGGAATCAGGGTGTCGGGTCGCTCACTGCTGCGGTCTTCTACATCTGGGTCGCGCTCTACGCCTTCAACTTCTTCACTCGCCGCGTCGCGGCCGGCCACGTTGTCGTCATCGCGGTCGGGTACGGCGCGGTCTTGTGGATCCAACAGGTCCAGTCGGGTGCGGCGCAGTGGCTGCTCGTCGTCGGTACCGCCGTGGTGTCAGGACTCGTTGTGGCCATGCTCGTCGACGAAGTCCGGTCGGTCGCTCGTCGCGACGGACTGACGGGATTGTGGAACCGCCGCGCGCTCGAAGAGGACATCGATCGTCATCTCGCCGGTGCAAATCGTGATCCCTTCTCGATCACGCTGGCCATCCTCGATCTCGATCACTTCAAGGAGTGCAACAGCACGTTCGGCCATCACGGTGCCGACGCGCTGCTGGTCGAGCTGGCGGCCGCGTGGTCGCGGACGCTCCGAGCGACCGACTGCCTGGCCCGGTACGGCGGTGACGAGTTCGCGATCGTGTTCCCGCGCCAGACCATGGCCGAGGTGCTCAACGTGATCGAGCGGCTCCGAGAGCACACGCCCGACGGGATCACCTTCTCCGCCGGCGTCGCGCAGTGGAGTCGCGGCGAATCCGGCGACGCACTCGAACGACGGGCCGACGCGGCACTGTTCGCAGCCAAGCACGACGGCCGGAACCGCACCATCGCCGCCGCGGCGCCGATCCGCGGCATGTCCGATTCGTTCAAGACGCCGGGAGGCGGACTGCATACGCTGCCCGCATGAAACCTCGCATGGAAGTGATTGGTGTCGTTGTTGCCGACATGGCTCGGTCCCTGGCCTTCTACCGCCGGCTCGGACTCGACTTCCCGGCCGAAGCGGACAACCAGCCACACGTCGAGGCGTCGCTGCCCGGCGGGCTGACGTTGGCGTTCGACACGATCGAGACGATCCGCTCGTTCAATCCGGACTGGTCGCCGCCTTCCGGCGGCCACGCGGTAGCGCTCGCCTTTGCGTGCGACAGTCCGGCCGAAGTGGATGCGTGCTACGAGGAGCTGGTCAGCGCCGGCTACGAGGGTCACCTCAAGCCGTGGGACGCGTTCTGGGGCCAGCGGTACGCGACCGTCCACGACCCGGACGGCCACGGCGTCGATCTGTTCGCGCCGCTACCGCCCAAGTAGCAGCCGTTCAGCTCCGCTCCGGACCGAGCGCGGTGAGCGACACGCCCGCGAGCTGCTTGACCTCGCGGGCGAGGTGGGACTGGTCTCCGTACCCGGCGCGGTACGCGGTCTCCGCCAACGGAGCTCCGGTCCGGGCCAGGGCCAGTGCCCGGTTCATGCGCAGGATCCGGGTCAGCATCTTCGGGCCGTAGCCGAACGCGTCGAGCGACCGGCGGTGCAGCTGGCGGGCGCTCAGGCCGAGTGCATCCGCCACCACGCTCACCCGGGTGCCGGCCCGCAGGGCTTGCGCCGCCTGCGTCATCTCCGTGGTGGGTGGCCGGCCGTCGGGAAGCCGGCGCATCGCGATCTGCTCGAGCGCGCGTCCGCGATCGGTCGCCTGGCGCACCCGATCGGTGGCCCGGCGCGCTTCGGCCCCGCCCCAGATCCCCGCGAACGGGATCCGCTGGTCGCGCAGCGTGTGCGCGGGGATCCCGAGCACCTCAGGTGCGGTGCCGGGCGCGAACCGCAACCCGGTGTATGAACCCGACTGCGCCGCCAGGTGGGCCTGCGTGTCGGGACCGGCGACGAGCAGCCCGCCGTCCGCCCAGATCAGGTCGATGCAACCGTCGGGGAGGACGCGGTGCTCTCCAGAGGCGGCGGTCGTCGTCCACAGCACCGCGCCGGCAATGGCGGAGGCGCGCTCGCGGTACATGGCTCCAGCATCGCGCTGGTTACGGGCTCGGCATCACCCGGACGGGCAGCCAGATCGATGAGCGGTCGCAGCCGGGGTCGGTGTGGGCGATCCGGCGAGCGGTTCCGGCGCCGGCCTGGCGAGCTGTGACTGCGGCGGCGAGCGCGTCGATCCCGTCGTGCGACCACATCTCGATCCAATCGGGCCGCTCGACGTGGGGGGCGAGCAGCGCGATCCGCACCTGCAGCCCGGCGCGGGTGCTCTTCGACGGCACGCGCGCGCCGGCCAGTGCGCGGAACGCGCCGGCGGGATAGACCTCCAAGGGCTCGTGACCCGCCGTCCGTAGGGCGCTCCACAAGTCGAAGCCCACCTGCATCCAGCTCGGCACCTTCGCCTCGTCATCAGGCGTCACCCAGGGCACCCAGATCTTCTCGGCCTGCCCGAGCGCGATCTCCCCGCACCGGGCGGTCCGGAACTTGTTCGAGATGGTGGTGTCGTCTCGATGCGGCGCGGTGCTCAGCTCCGCCGGGGCATCGATCGCGATCGTGACCGCACCGACCGCGAGCGCCACGACCGACTCGATGTCGTCGGCCGCGAAGGTGTGCGCTTCGGCGACGACACCCGGCGCCCCGCTTGCTCCGATGAGCACGACGAAGTGGATCGTCGACGCGCCGAGGTCGATGCCGATGCTGCGCTTCGTCACGCGGGCAGTCTGCTCGGCGGCCGGCCGAGCAGGCGGATCACGAAGAACGTTCTCGGTACGCTCGGCCCATGATCGAGAACCCCCGCACCGGGGAGCAGATCGAGTTCGTCGTCCAGACGCCGGAGCTGCTGGCGATGGACGTCCGCTGGACCCGGCCCGGCCACCGGGCCGTCGAGCACATCCATCCGCAGATGGAGGAGCGGTTCGAGGTCCGCGAGGGCCGGGCGGCGTTCCGATTCGGCGGCGAGGGTGGCCGGGAGCAGGAAGCGGGTCCCGGGGAGGTGGTCGTGGTTCCCCCCGGGACCGTCCACTTGGCGTGGAACCCGACCGAAGACCCGGTGCGGCTCCGGATCGAGATGCGTCCCGCGTTGCGGTGGGCCGAGTTCACCGAGCGGTTCTTCGCGGGGGAAGACCCGCTCGTGCTGCTCGAAGAGTTCAGCCGGGAGGTCGTCCTCCCCTGACGGTGGTGCCGGTCAGTACGTGATCTTGCCGGCCAACACGAACTTCACGGTGCCGGTGGTCGCGTTCGGCGCCGCCAGCTTCGCCTTCGCGGCGGTCCGACCGGCGCCGGTCGCCGCGACGAAGCGTCCGGTCCCCCCGGTGACCGTGTCCCGGGTGGTGTAGATCCGACCGATCTTCGTTCGGCGCGCCGTACCGGTCGAGGCCGTCGTCACGGTGTCGCCGTTGCCGGCCGTGAACGTCGTCGTGAAGGCGACCTTCGCCCCGTTCGTCGTGCCCGCGGTGTGGAACGCGACGGCGCCGACCTTGGCCACGTGGACCGTGCCGTCGATCGAGAAGGCGCTGCTCCCCGAGAGGGTCAGCGTGCCCGACCCCTTGCCCTTGAACCTGGCTGGGCCGGCTGCACCGGCGGAAGCGGTGATCGGCAGTGCCACCAGGGCACACGTCAGTCCGGTCGCGATCAGGAATTTCCGCATCTCGTCCCCCTCGTGGTGCCGGGGACCGCTGCCCCGACGATTCACCCGGAATCTCAGATTACCGAGATGATTTCTGAGCGATGGGTACGTGAGGATCTTGTGATGGCCCAGGTCGACGAGCCAGGGTCAGACCGGGAGGGTCTGGGCGCTCGGGACGAAGCCGGGGCAGGGCACGGCATGGTCCACCAGCACGGTGCACGCGAACTTGTGCTCGGCGATCAGCCGGGCCTGACTCTCCGCGGCTCCCGGGGTCGCGGCCTCGATGAGGAGCATCGTCATGCCGTTGCCGTCATGGCGGTCGAGTGTCTGGACGGTTACTCCGTAGGTCACGGCGCCCTCCTGTCGGGCCGGTCCGCCGCGTTGCTCCCTCCGGTCAAGGTCGCGCGCTCGGTACCTTGTCTCGCGTATCGATCGTCGGCGGAACCGCCTTGAGCGGAATTCTCGCCCGGCCCGAACCGGAGGCACCTATGTCCCGCCGCTATGTCCAGTCACTCCGTCATCGGGCGGATCAGTCCGGGATGCTGTTGGCGGCGGCGAACGTGCCGCTCACGTTCCAGCGCACGCTCATGCCACGTCCGACGATGGACCAGGCGATCGTCACCGGGCTCTCGATCGCGACCAACCATGCGATGGTCTCGCTGATCCAGGAGAGCATCCAGGCGACGGCGCTGGTAGCCCTGCGGCGCAGCAGCGCGAGCTCGAACACCACGAGCTGGAGCCGGGCCTCGGTGGCGCTCGACGCCGTCGCGATCGGAGCGGGGATCGCCCTGCAACGGGGGTTCCGTCAGCGGGACCGCGAGCCACTCCCGCGCGCGGCGTTTCGCACCGGCGGCTTCTGGCTCACGACCACGGGGGCCGCGGGCGCGATCATCGGCGGCCTGCAGGAGGCAGTGGGCGTGTTCGGCGGGCGCAAGCCCAACACCGTTCCCGTGGTGGTGCCCGCCGCCGGGATCCTTGCCGCGATGCTCGAGCTCCGGAGGCGGAGGGCCGAGCGCCTCGACGCCGATCTGCCGCCCGACGGCGCGGTGATCGCACCGCTCAAGGCGCTCGGGCTCGGGGTGGCCGTGGCGGCGGGGGTGTCGACGCTGGCCGTCGGTGAGCGGGTGTTCGCCGACGCCATCGCCCGCGCCGCGGCCAAGGTGCTTCCGATCAGTGAAGAGGTGGCGCGGCCGTTGGGCCACCTCGCCGCACTCGCGGTGGTCGGGAGCGGGAGCAGGTACCTGATCGAGCACGCCTTCGGGGGGATCGAGCACAAGGAGACATCGGTCGAGTCCGCGTTCGACATCCCGCCGCCGAATCCGTACGTCTCGGGCAGCGTCGCGAGCCACGTGCACTTTGACACCTGCTCGAAGCAGGGTCGCCGCTACCTGTGGACCGTCACCGCACCCGAGACGATTCGTGCGGTGATGAAGGAGGACACCGCCCTCCCGCCGATCCGCGTCTACGTCGGACTTGCCAGTGCCGACACCGAGGAGGCGCGCGTCCAGCTGGTCATGGACGAGCTGGAGCGCACCGGCGCGTTCGCCCGGAAATGGTTGCTCGTCGCGTCGCCGACGGGAACTGGCTACGTCAACTACGCGGCGGTGACTGCGCTCGAGCTGCTGGCGCGTGGCGACTGTGCGACGGTGGCGATGCAGTACGCGGCGCGACCGTCGGTCCTGTCACTCGACCGGGTGAAGGAAGGCCGCAAGCAGGCGAAGCTGCTGCTCGACACGCTGCGGGAGAAGCTCGCCACGATCCCCGAGACCGAACGGCCGAAGTTCGTGCTCTTCGGTGAGAGCCTCGGGGCCTGGACGAGCCAGGACCCGTTCGTCGACCGGGGCACGCAAGGTCTCGTCGAGACCGGCATCGACCACGCGATCTGGATCGGCACCCCGCACTTCAGCAAGTGGAAGGAGCAGATCCTGTTCGACGGCCGGCCCGACGTCGACGGTGCGGCCGTCCGGGTCTTCAACAACATCAGCGAGTGGGACGCGCTCCCCGACGACGAGCGGGCCCGGGTCCGGTACGTGATGATCACTCACCACGACGACGGGGTCGCGGTCTTCGGCCCCGAGCTCGCCATCCAGGCCCCGCCGTGGCTCGGCCCTCCCGAGACCCGCCCGTCCTCGGTCCCGAAGGGCATGCGATGGATGCCGACGACCGCGTTCTTCCAGGTGCTGGTCGACATGAAGAACTCGGCCACCGTGGTGCCGGGCAAGTTCGCGGCGAAGGGTCACGACTACCGCGCCGACCTGCTCCCGTTCTTCCACGCCGCGCTCGGTTTCGACGCGACCGAGGAACAGCTGAGCGACATCGCGGGCTACCTCGAGCGCGAGGAGCTGGCGCGCAGCGAGTGGATCAAAGCGCACGGGGCTACCGGGAAGAGCCTCGCGGCCGCGGTGATCGAGCAAGCCATGCGCGATCTCCACGAGCAGGGCCTCGACGCGGACGAGCGGCTGGCCCAGATCGTCGCCGAGGTCGCGGGGGGCCAGTTCGGCGCCGCCGGCGGCGCGGAGATCCCGATCGCGAGCTCGACGACCGGAGCGACCAACGGGGCGGGGTGACAGACTGGTGCACGCCCGGTGACTCATCGCTCCGGCTCCAGGAGATCGACGAATGACGGACACCACGACGACAGCGACGACGACCTCGTTCCCGAGCATGGACGTCTCCACCCGCGAGCAGTGGGACCACATCGCCCGTGAGTCCGTCGACGACTGGGCCAACGTCCCCGACCGGATGCTCGGAATGCTCCGGGCGCTCTCCGGGATCACGAACGGATTCGCGGTGGATCAGCTCACGCACGTCTGCCAGACCGCAGACCGGGCCGAGCGTGCGGGTGCGGATCCCGAGGTGATCGTCGCGGCGCTGTGCCACGACATCGCGAAGGCCGTCTCGGAGCCCAACCACCCGGCGGTCGCGGCCGCGCTGCTCAAGCCGTACCTCCGGCCCGACGTGGTCTGGATGGTGGAGGTGCACCAGGACTTCCAGGGTCGGCACTACTACGGGTACATGGGCAAGGATCCCGAGGCTCGCCGCCAGTACGTCGACCACCCGGCGTACGAGCTCGCCGAGCGCTTCGCCGACGAGTGGGACCAGATGTCGTTCGACCCGGAATACGACACGCCGCCGCTCGAGCACTTCGAGCCGCTCGTGCGCGAGATCTTCAGCTCCCCGCGCCGCGCCTGAGCCGGGTCGCGACGTACGCGCTGCCGTTCAGCGCGGCGTGCGCCATCACCGGGGCGGCGATGCTCCCGGACGCCAGACGGAGCCACCCGAACCCGATGCCGCCGATCGTGGTCGCGGTGACGTCGCCGAGCACGGCCAGTGCCGCGGGCCCGAAGGGGTGACGGACGACGCCGGCGGTGGCCCGCCGGCGCTCGGGATGCAGGGCCGACCCGACGTGCCACAACCCGAACGCGAGTGAGCTGACCGCGAGCGCGCGCCGCCGGTCCCCGCCGCGCATCCCCAGCCCGAGGATCACCCCGCGGAAGACCAGCTCTTCGGCGAGCGCAGTGGCGATCGGGATCCGGACCAGGACCTGCGCCGCGGCCTGGGCACGCGAAGCCTCGGACACCCGGGCATCTCGGAACGCGGTGCCCGAGCGGTCGAGCGCCCGGGCCACGGCCGTCGCGGCGACCATCCCGCCGGCGGCGGCGGCGCCGAGCTTCAAACCGGCGGGAAGGTCGCGGGTGTCACAGCCGAGATCGCGCGCGTCCGCGCCGACCGTGCGTGCGAGCGCGGCGAGCGCGAGTGCCCCGCCGAGGCTCGCGGTGGCGCGGGCGCGCTCCGGGAGCGCCAGGTGGGCAAACACACCCCACGCGAGTGTGAGCGCGGCTGCACCGAGATCGAGCGGCACCGGACGCCGGTTCGTCATGAACCGTCGACGCTATCCGTGAGGTGTGGCGACCGCAGTCCGAGGTTCGGTGCCTCGTACGAGGACCCAGTTGCGCGACTGGGCACCGCGGAGCAACCCGGTGACGTCGCGCGCCGGTCCGGGTGTCGCCAGGAGGTAGCCCTGCACCAGATCGCAGCCGAGCGTTCGGACGGCCTGCAGCTGCGCGAGGCTCTCGACCCCTTCGACCACCGTGCGCAGACCCAGGCTCCGACCCAGCTCGAGCATGGCCGCCAGGAGCGTCGCGCTCGTGGTGCCCAGCTCCAGATCACCGACGAAGCTCTTGTCGATCTTCAGCGCGTCGAGCGGGAAGCGGCGGAGGTACTGGAGCGCGGAGTAGCCGGTCCCGAAGTCGTCGAGCGCAACCTGCACGCCGAGCTCCCGGAGCTGCTGCAGCACGAGGAGCACGTGCTCGGGATCCTCCATCACGGAGCCCTCGGTGACCTCGAGGACGACGCGGCCCGGATCGATGCTCGCCTCGTTCAGGACCTGGGTCACGTCGGCGAGCAGGTCCGGGCTGTCGAACTGCTGCACTGCGACGTTCACCGCGATGTACCAGTTGGGCGCGTCGGGGAAGGTGGCGTCCCACGCCGCGAGCTGCGCGCAGGCGGCGCGGAGGACGACGAGGCCGAGCGCGTGGATCGCGCCGAGCTCTTCGGCCAGCGGGATGAACAAGTCGGGGAGGATCACGCCGCGCGTGCTGTGATTCCAACGGACGAGCGCTTCGAACCCCGCCACCCGACCACTCGGCAGGTCCACGATCGGTTGGTAGTAGATCAGCAGCTCTTCGCGGTCGATCGCCCGCCGAAGCTCGGCCTGGAGCTCGAAGCGATCCCTCGCGTCGCGCTGCATCGTCCAGCTGAAGCAGCGGAACTGGTTCTTGCCATGCCCCTTCGCGTCGTACAACGCCATGTCGGCCTCGCGGAGCAGCTGGCTCGTGGTCGAGCGCGTCGCGACCGGCGCCAGCCCGATGCTCGTACCGATCCGCATGTCGGACCCACCGACCGCAAACGGTGGTTGGAGAGCATCAAGGATCCGTTGGGCGGAACGTTCCGCGTCCTCGAGTCCGTCGAGACCGTTCAGCAGGATGCCGAACTCGTCACCGCCCAGGCGGGCGACGGTGTCCTGGGCCCGCACCGTGGCCCGGAGTCGCTGGGCCACGGCCACGAGAAGCTCGTCGCCGGCACCGTGGCCGAGGGTGTCGTTGATCGTCTTGAAGTCGTCGAGGTCGAGGAACAACACGGCGAGGGATCGGCGGCGGGCCACCTCGAGCGCGCGGTCGATCCGCTGGTTGAACAGGGCGCGGTTGGCCAGCCCGGTGAGCGGGTCGTGCTCGGCATCATGGCGAAAGGACCCCAGCGTCCGCTCGAGGTAACGGAGCCGGATGTGGCCGCGCGTGCTGACCACCAGCTGGCGGAGCAGCGCCGCCGCGATGACCGTCACGAGCGGCCAACGCCCGAACGGGGTGATGCGGTCGTCGTGGGTCAGCGCGACCCAGACCGCGATGACGGCGGGTGCGACGGGGAGGAGTTGCGCCCAGAGCCGGGGGTTCGTGCGCCGGTCCGGGATGAGCACCCTCCCGGCGAGCGCGCCGCAGGTGACGAGGACGAAGCCGAGTGTGCACGGGATGATCCACCAGCCGGGCAGGTTGGTGGGGTTCGCCGCGACCAGGGCCGCGCCCGCGAAGGCGACGGCGAAGACTCCGCCGCTGATCATCCGGGGCGCGTGATCGGCGCGTGGGCGACGAGCGCGAGCGCGAGCGCCGCGATGAACGCCCCGGCCAGCGCCAGCGCGGCGTCGTTGGTCCACTGGGCAACGGGTCCGGGCTGGATTCTCCAGAGCAACCAAACCAGAGCGACCAACACCGCGCCGGCATCGACGAACAGCGCAGCGAGGTCTGATCGTCGGGCCGGCCGAGCGAAGCGGAACGCGCCCGCGCCGAGGAGGAGCACCGCGAGGACCGGTCCCCAACCGGACGCCGCGGTGAGCACGTCCGGGTCCGTGGCTCGGGGGACCACGATCGTGACGAGCAGCGCCGCGGCCCAGGTGAGCGCACCGAACGCGAGGATCGCGCCGCGCCGCGACCGCCAGGTCACGGCGCACATCGCCGCGATGAGCGCCTCGATGACGGCGAGCGTGACCGCGTAGATCGGGTCCGCGGTTGCCGTCACCGCGATCACGCCGAACGCGGCCGCGCCGGCAATCCCGGCCGCGACCCACGCGACGGTGCATCAGGAGCCCAACGCCCTGCCATACGCCAGTTCTCGGCGTCCAAGGGCGTCAACGAAAGGGGAATCGTGGTCCGGATCCCGAAGTCGGCCCGTCCTGGCCTCTTCTGCCTGGTGCGCCGAGCCGGAGCTACCCCGGCGCCCACTCGTCGTGGACCCCGAAACGCTCCCCGTACGTCTGGAGGGCGGCCCGGCGTTCGGCCGGGTCCAGGTCGAAGTCGGCGAGGTCGTAGACGACGGTCCCGAACTTGCCGCGCGGATGGTCGGCGAGGAACGCCGCCATGCCGGCCCGGGCCGCGGCGGTCATCGGCTGGCCGGCGACCTGGTAGATCCGCTCGACCATCGCGAAGTCGTCCGCCATGAACTCGTGGAAGCGGACGTCGATCGCCTGACCCTCCGGAATGAGGTCGCGGTCACGCTCGCAGCCGTGGAGCAGATCCTCGACCCGTTGCGACCAGTAGGGGCCGTACACCTTCGGGTCCGGGTGCGCGACGCTCATCCGCGCCGCGTAGGTGAGCATCGTCACGACCGACGCGGTGACGGACACGGGATCGCGATGCGTGACGACGAAGGTGGCGTCGGGGAACACGTTGAGCAGTGGACGGATCTGCTCGCAGTGCTGGGGCGACTTCAACACCCAGCGCTCACCGCCGCGCAGCCAGGTCAGGACCTGGAGCACCTGCTTGAGGTACTGGTAGTGCGGCGTCTGGTCGTGGCTCTGGTAGTAGTCCCGCCACGTCGGCATGACCGCCATCGTCTCGAAGAGCATCGACGAGAAGTCGATCGCGAGGAGCTGGATCTCCTCGTGGACGTTGTCGACGGTCATCTCGTGCATCCGCTCGAACAGCGGCGCCGCGGCGGCGATCATGTCGAGCCCGACCTGGGTGTTCGCCAAGCGGGGGTCGGGCTCGCCCGGCGCAGGCTGGGCCGACGGCGCGAGCACCGGCTCGAGCGCCTCGTAGTACGGCAGGGACCGCAGGGCCGGGTCCGACGAGATCAGGTTGTGCAGGTGCGACGTCCCCGTGCGGGGCAGCCCAACGATGACGATCGGGGCGGTGATGGGGATGTCCAGGATCTCGGGGTGCCGATCGAGCAGGTCCTGGATGAGCAACCGGCTCCGGAGCAGGCCGGCGACGACGGTGTGGTCGCTCAGGACGCCGAACGGTGAGAGTCCGGCCTCGTCCCGGAGGCCGGTGAGCAGGACGCCGAGCCGCTCCAGGAACCCCGGATCCTCCAGGCCATGGCTCAATCCGGTGTCGGCCCGCGCCTGGGCGAGCATCGGCTCCGGTTCGAGGCGGAGCTCGGCCGCCATCGGCGCGACGGCCTCGTGGATCGCCAGCACGTCCGCCGAGAAGCGCGGGTTCGCGTAGTCGTCGATGTGTGCCGGCGCCGGTCGTGCGGTGGTCATCGGTCCCCCCTATCGTGCGCCGTCATGACCGACGACATACCGCAAACTTATGGCGTGGAGACCGCGGCTGCGGTCCGTGACCTGCTCGAGCTGATGCGTGGGTTCGAGGAGCGATTCAGCGCCGGCGACCCCGCGCTGGTCGACGAGCAATCCGTGCTGGAGAGCTACCGGTGGATCTTCACGATCGTGCATGTCGGGATGCAGGCGCACCTGTGGGCGGACGCGCAACGGCCGCACTTCGTCGACATCGTCGGTCGGTACAACAAGTGGGGCGGTGACAATTCCGACGCGTTCTACCAGTACGCGCCGATCGATCCGACGAAGACGTATCGCGTCCGGGCGCGCCGCGCCGACGCCATCTACTACTCGCTGACGATCTACGGCGGTCCGAATGACGGGCGCTACTCGGAGCGCATCGTCGGATCGGTCAGCGACCGCGACGTCACCATGGACGCTGACGGGACGATCGAGATCATCCTGTCGCCGGACGAGCATCCCCAACCGTGGATCAGGCTCGAACCCGACGCGGTGTGTGCCATCACCCGCGACTACCTGATCGAGCCGGACACGAGCCGGCGCATGGAGTGGCAGATCGAGTGCCTGAACGGTGACAACGAGCCGCTGCTCACCGACGAGGGCCTCGCGGCCAAGTTCCGTGCCGTCCGCACCTGGATCGAGGATCAGGCGAAGATCACACCGCTGGCGCTCGGCGAGGCGAACGTCGTCGACGAGCCGTATCCGGTGCCCACCACGACCTTCGGCTGGGCCGCCGGCGACGCGGCCTACGCGATGGGGACGTACGAGCTCGAGGACGACCAGGCGCTGGTGATCCGCGGTCGGTCACCCGAGTGCGCGTTCTGGAACCTGTGCCTCTGGAACCCGTTCCTGCACATCTACAACGCGGACTACGACCGGGTGACGATCAACGGTGGCCAGGTCCACTACCAGGACGACGGCTCCTGGGTCGTCGTCGTCTCGGCGCGCGACCCGGGTCACCCGAACTGGGTCGCCACCCAGGGCCACCCGCGCGGACGCCTGTGGTTCCGCTGGTTCTATCCGGAGACGACGCCGGTTCGCCCGACCGTCGAAGTCGTTCCGGTCACCGAGGTTCGGGAATGACGAGCGCGGTCCCGATGCGAGCCGCGTGTGCGCTCCGGAGATCCTCAGAGACGTCGCGCTGCGGCGCGAGCGGCGAACGAGCACCGTGCCGGCGAGTGCCGCGCCGACGCCGATCGCCGCGAGTCCGGCGACGTCGCCACCGGTGAACGGCAGTGTGCTGGCCTGCTGGCTCTCCGCCGCGACGGTGGGCTGCTTCGTCTGCGGGTTCACCTCCGGGGCCGGAGGGTTCGGATAGTCGGCGGCCATCGCAGCTCCCGCGGGGAGCACGGTGGCGGCTACGACGATCGAAGCGCCGGCGATTCGGCGGAGCGTCGTGTGGGTGCTGCGGCGCATCTGTGTTCTCCCTGGTCGAAGTGACCTTCGGAATCTATGCGCGTTCGCGACGAGAACTGCGCGTCTGCGGCAGGGAGATCGCGCCCCTTCTCCCGGACATTTAGGACAACTGCTCAGCAGTTGCTCAGGGCACGTGAACCTGGCTCTGTGGGGGCGCGGTCACGACCCGACCGTCACCGCCATACGCCCACACGTCGTACGCGCCCTCACCCGGTTCGAACTGGTCCCAACGATCGAAGCGCGACGACGCACCGCGGTAGTGGATCGTCTGCCCCGCGGTCAGTGCCTGGACGCACGCGGTGAACGTTGCGCAGTCCGTCTTGCCGCGGAGGCTCTTCGCGAACGCGGCCTTCATCTTCGCGGGGTCGTCCGAACCGGCCTGCACCGCGGCGAGCGCGGTCAGGATCGTGCAGTCGTAGTAGTAGGCCGAGAAGATCGGGAGCACACCCGCGCGACGCAACGCATCGGAGAACGGGCTGACGATCCCGGCGGGTGCGGCCGCGGGCGCGGTTCCCTTGATGCCCACCAGGAGGCCGGGCGCGGCGGGATCGACGTTCGCCGCGAGGCTCGTGCTCTGCATGCCGTCCGCGGTGTACATCGGCAGCTGGTTCGGGCCGACACCGGCGGCGACCATCGCCTGCAGGAGTCGGGCACCGTCGTCACTCGCGGCGATCGCGATGACGGAGTCGGGCTGGCGGGCCTTGATCCGCGCCGCGACCCGGGCGAGGTCCTTCGTGGCCGGGTCGTAGCGGATCACGGGTCCGGCGGCGGTGGCGCCGCCCCGCTGCAGCTCCTGGCGGATCCCCGGGACGAAGGCGTTCCCGTAGGTGTCGTTGCGGACGACGATCGCCGGCTTGCGCTTGCCGTCCGCCACGGCGACGCGGGCGAGCGCCGTGGCCTGCAGCCGGTCGGGCGGCGCGGTCCGGAAGTAGTAGCCGCCCGAGTCCGCGGTGCTCGAGCTCCGGCGCGGAGTTCGACCCGGAGCACTGCAGGGTCCCGGACCGGCGAACCGTGTCGAGCAGGTCGAGTGCGGTGCCGGACGACGGCGGGCCCATGACCGCATCCACGCCGTTGGTCTTCAGCAACGAGTCGAGCGAGGCCCGCGCCACCGCTGCGTCGGTGCCGCTCCCGGCATCGGCGACGGCGAGCCCGACCTGCTTGTTGTTGAAGCCGCCCGCCGCGTTGATCTCGTCGACCGCGATCTGCACCGGCGCGGTGAGTGACTTCGAGATCGACGTGAGCTCGCCGGTCAGCGGGGCGAGCTGACCGAGGATGAGCGTGCCGTCGACGTTGGACTTGGCCGGCGCGGAGGTTGACGGGGGACGACGATGTCGAGCTCGCGCTCTCCTTGCCGTCCCCGCCGCCGCAGGCTGCGAGCAGGACCACGAGCGCGACGAAGCCAACGAGCGTGCGCCGGGGGGAGGGCATCGGTCAAGGCTAACGACGCCCCGTCGGCTCCGCCGTCGCGCCGGCGACGACCAGCCCGGAGTCGCCCGCCGCCGCGCTGGAGATTTTCAAGAACCGGACGTTGGGGCGCCGAAGAGACAAAGAGGTCGAAGCGCCCGAGGGGGAAGTCCGACGTTTCCGGTACACCGACATCGCCGAGTCACCCAGCGGGTGCTCGCGGCCGCCTGCGCCACCGCCACGGCCGTCGACCGCCGCGGCGCTGGTCATCGGCGGGGCGCCGGCCGGCGCGTGGCCGGGTGATCCCGACGGCAGCTTCGGCAGCTGCGGGCTCCGACGGGTCGACATCACCAAGGGTCAGACGGGTGAGGCGATGAGCGTCATCCTCGACGGCAGCCGCTACCTCGTCGGGGGATCGGTCGGCACTCGCGCGCTCGTCGCGCGCTTCACGAGCAGCGGCGCGCTCGACCCGACGTACGGCGTCGGCGGGAAGCGCTCGTTCGCGGTCGGTGACGACGCGACGGTGATGGCGCTGGCGCGGCAGTCGGATGGCAAGGTCGTGGCCGCGGGAACGCGCACGGCAAGCGGCAGCGTCGACTCGCTCGTCGCGCGGTTCACGACGGACGGCGCGCTCGATCCGACGTTCCACGGCTCCGGCCGCCTGGTGATGAACCTCGGGGTCGCCGATCGCATCTCGTCCGTCCAGGTCCAGACGAACGGCTACATCCTCGTCGGCGCGACTGCCGGCTCGACCGGCGCGGTCGCGCGCCTGACGGCCGCGGGCGATCCGGACCCCGCTTTCGACGGAGACGGTCGCCGCACCGGGATCGACATGACGGTGCAGGCGATGGTCCTGCAACCCGACGGGAAGATCGTGATCGGTGGTCGGGCGGGCAACGACTTCGCGTTGATGCGGCTCAAGCAGGACGGGAGCACCGATGCCGGCTTCGGTGGCCCATCGGGTGTGCGCGCGGATCTCGGTGGCTACGACTACGTCACCGGACTCGCGCTGGACGGTGGCGGCAAGATCGTGGCCGTCGGAGCGGGCCATGGCGCGGCGGGGAGCAGCCACACGATCGTGCGGCGCTACAACCCGGATGGGTCCCGGGACATGGGCTTCCAGAACGTCGACCGGGCGTTCGGCCTCGATGACGAGGCCGCCGGTGTCGTCGTACGCGGCGACGGGAAGATCGTCGTGGCGGGGAACTCGACGGTCGCGAAGGACAACGACGTGCTGGTCCTGCGGCTCGAGGCCGACGGAAAGCGCGACCAGAGCTTCGGCATCGGCGGGGTCTCGTTGTCCGATGCAGGATCACGACCCATCGTCGGGGACCTCGCGGTCCGATCCGACGGGCGCGTGCTCGTCGTCGGGAGCTTGCACACCGGCGGCGCGCGCCAGCTCGCGCTGCTCCGCTTCCAAGGCGACGCGTCAACCGCGCCCCGACCCGCGCAGGGCTACGTGATTGACGGGTACGGCTCGCCGTTCGGCTTCTCCGCCGGCTGCGCGACGAAGCCGGTGAGCGCGACCGGAAGCCCCCGCTGGCCCGGCTGGGACATCGTGCGCGGCATCGCGGTGCTCCCCGGCGGGCGCGGGCTGGTGCTCGACGCGTTCGGTGGGCTGCACCCGTTCAAGATCGGTGACGGCACCACCGTCGGCATGGCGGTCTCGGGCAACGCGACGTGGCCGAACCAGGACTACGCCCGAGGGGTGGCGGTCGTTCCCGAAGGGACCGGTGGCTTCGTCGTGGATCGCACCGGTCGCCTCCGCCCGTTCAAGCTCGGTACCGGCGTCAGGCCCAAGGTCCCCTCCGGCGTGCCGTCGTGGCCCGGTCAGGACTTCGCTCGCGGTGTCGCGCTGCTCCCGAATGGTGGCGGCGGGTACGTGCTGGACGCGGCCGGTGGTCTCCACCCATTCGGCGGCGCGCCGGCGGCGGGTGCCGGTGTGCCGTCGTGGCCCGGCCAGGATGTCGCGCGCGGCGTGACGATTGCGCCGGACGGGAGCGGCGGTTGGGTCCTGGATGCGTACGGCGGAATGCATGCCTTCGGCATTGGAGGCAACGCCAGGCCGCCGGCCGCCACCGGCGGGCCGTACTGGGCCGGCGTGAAGATCGCACGCGGCGTGGCCGCGCTTCCGTAACACGACCGCAACAGTTGGGAGTGTCCGTTCCCTAGGCGCTGGCGGCTCGACCCGATAGGGTCGAATTCTTCACCGGCCGTTGATCGAGGGAGCGCCCGTGCGCAAGTTCGTCGTTGCAGTCGTCGTGGCCATGCTCGCCGTCGGACTCGTGTCCTGCAGCAGCGAGCGACAACAAGAAGTCGAAGACGTCGAGTGACAACCCGAGTGGCCTGGCATTCACCCCGGTCAAAGACGGAACGCTCACGGTGCAGACGGCACTTCCCGCGCCGGGCTTCTGGAACGGCGACGACCCGAGCTCGCTCACGGGCGGCTACGAGTACGAGATGGCGCGCAAGCTCGCCAAGCAGCTGGGGCTGGAGCTCAAGGTCGACAACGTCGACTTCGGGGCGCTCGTCGCGGGAACGACCTCGAACTTCGATGTCGCCCTGTCCCAGATCACCAAGAACTCCGACCGCGAGAAGGTCGCGGACTACAGCGACGGCTACTTCGGCTCGGACCAGGGTGTGCTCGTGAACAAGGGCACGGAGGTGTCGACGCTCGACCAGGCCAAGGCCGTGCAGTGGGGCGTGCAGAGTGGCACCACGTCGGAGACCTTCCTCAACGAGCAGATCAAGCCGGAGAAGGAAGCCCGCTCCTACGGCCAGACCACCGAGCTCTTCGCCGCGCTGCTCGCGAAGGACATCGACGCGGTCCTCCTCGACACGGTGATCGTGCTGCCGCAGTCGAAGCAGCCGGGGTACGAGGACACCGAGGTCGTCGGCCAGTTCAAGACCGGTGAGGTCTACGGCGCGCTGCTGCCCAAGGGCTCGAAGAACCTGGCCACGATCAACACGCTGCTCACCCGGTTCAAGAACAGTGGCGCGCTCGACCGGCTCTCGGCGAAGTACCTCAAGCCCGAGTTCGGTGGCGACCCGAGCCAAGTCCCGGCGATTCCCTTCTAGGAATCGTCAGGTACCCCTGGACGCGATCGGCGGTGAGGGCATGACCGCGCTGGTCGAGTCCGAGCCGCCGCCGATCGAGGACCCGTCGGAGTTCGATCCTCCGGAGACGAACGCGCGCCGCGCCAGCGCCGCGTTCACGAGCGCGATCGTCTCGTGCGTCATCCCGGTGGTGGTGCCGGCGCTGGTGGCGTTCTGGCTCGCCCGGCGCGCGGAGCGCCGGAGCCACCCGGCTGACCGCGGCCCGATCGAGAAGCGGATCGAATCGGCTCGCATCATCGCCACCGTCGGCTTCTTCCTCGGCGTCGCGGTCTTCCTGGTCCTCGCGATCGTCGCGTCCCAGGACGGGCTGGAGAAGGTCCGGGTCGTCTTCTTCAACTGGCAGTTCATCGAGGACAGCTTCCCGACGGTCCTCAAGGGCTTCTGGATCAACGTGAAGCTCTTCATGGTCGCGGAGGCGATCGTGCTCCCCTGGGCCATGGTGGTGGCGGTCGCCCGCAACCTCCCCGGACGGCTCGCCGCGCCGTTGCGGTTCCTGTCGGTCGTCTACGTGGACGTGTTCCGCGGGCTGCCGGCGATCGTGACGATCTACCTCGTCGGCTTCGGGCTGCCGATCGCCGGCGGTGACTGGCCCATCCTCGGCCACCTCACGGTCTTCCAACGCGGCGTGCTCGCGCTCGTGCTCGTCTACGGCGCATACGTCGCGGAGGTGTACCGCGCCGGGATCGAGAGCATTCACTGGAGCCAGGTCGCGGCCGCCCGTTCCCTCGGGTTGTCGTACGCGAAGACCCAGCGGTACGTCGTCATCCCCCAGGCGGTCCGCCGGGTCGTCCCGCCGTTGCTCAACGACTTCATCGGCCTGCAGAAGGACACCGCGCTGGTGTCGGTGATCGGGGTGCTCGAGGCGTTCAACCGGGCGAAGATCTACGCGAGCAACCGCGCGAACCTCTCGTCGATCGTCGGGGTCGGGATCTGCTTCCTGGTCATCACCGTCCCGATGACCCGGCTCACGGACTATCTCGTCCGCCGGGACCAACGGCGGACGCAGGCGAACAGCTGATGCCCGCCTTCCTCACCATCGACTCGGTCACGAAGCGCTTCGGGACGAACGAAGTGCTGAAGGGCGTGGACCTGCACGTGGCCGAGCACGAGGTGATCTCGGTCATCGGCGCGTCGGGCTCGGGCAAGTCCACGCTCCTGCGCTGCATCAACGGGCTCGTCGCGGTCGACGAGGGAGCGATCGCGGTGGACGGCTTCCCGATCACCCGCCTCGACGTGGACCTCAACCGGCTGCGCCGCCATGTCGGCATCGTCTTCCAGAACTTCAACCTCTTCCCGCACATGACGGTCCTCGAGAACGTCACGCTGGCGTTGCGCAAGGTGCTGAAGCTCTCCAAGGCGGACGCGAACGCCCGGGCCGAAGCCCTCCTGGAGCGGATCGGCCTGTGGGAGAAGCACGACGACTACCCCGATCGGCTGTCCGGCGGGCAGCAGCAGCGGGTGGCGATCGTGCGGGCGCTGGCGATGCAGCCGAAGCTGATGCTGCTCGACGAGGTCACGAGCGCCCTGGACCCGGAGCTGGTCTTCGAAGTGCTCGACATCGTGCGCGAGCTCGCGGCAGAGGGAATGACGATGCTGCTCGCGACGCACGAGATGTCGTTCGCGCGCGAGGTCTCGGACCGCGTGTGCTTCCTCGACGCGGGGGTGATGGCCGAGATCGGCCCGCCGCACCAGATCTTCAACGCGCCGACGAACCCACGTACCGCGCAGTTCCTGCAACGGGTGATCGCCGCGGGCCGGATGTAAGCATCGGTTCCGGGCTCGGCCCGGGCCTCCGCACCACGCTCCACTCCGGCCTACGCTCGACCTGTGACGGTCGCGGTGAGCTTCCCGGCAATGTGCTCTACATCACGGTCGATCAGTGGCGCGGTGACTGCCTCGGCGTCGTCGGGCACCCGGTCGTGCAGACACCGAACCTCGACCGGCTCGCGGCGGAAGGTGTGTTGTTCCGCCGGCACTACGCGGAGGCTGCGCCGTGCGGACCGAGCCGCGCGTCGCTGCACACCGGCCAGTACCTGATGAACCACCGCTCGGTGCTGAACGGAACGCCACTCGACTCGCGCTTCACCAACATCGCGCTCGAAGCGCGCTCGCGTGGGTACGACCCGGTGCTGTTCGGTTACACCGACGCGTCGCCCGACCCGCGTGTGCTCGCCGCGGACGATCCGCGTCTGCTCACGTACGAAGGTGTGCTCCCCGGCTTTCGCGCGGTGGTGGACCTGAACGAGCAGCTCGAGCCATGGGGCGCGTGGTTGCGCACGCTGGGTTACGACGTGCCCGACGACGTGGCGCGCATGTACGACCCGATCTCCGACGACCTCGGCGCTCCCGTCGCGTACCGGGCCGAGCACTCCGAGGCCGCGTTCCTGACCAATGAATTGCTGGCCTACGTGGACGAGCAGCAGGGCCGGCCGTGGTTCGTGCACGCGGCCTACATCCGGCCGCATCCGCCGTTCGTCGCGCCGGAGCCGTACGCCTCGATGTACGACCCGGACACCGTTCCGCTCCCCGTTCGCCGGGCCACGTTCGAGGAGGAGGGCGCGGCGCATCCGCTCCTCGCCGGCGTGGTGCAGATCCCCGGCCTGCACGGCCCGGACGACGAAGCCGAGCTCCGGCAGCTGCGGGCGACGTACTACGGGATGATGACCGAGGTCGACACGCAGCTCGGCCGCCTCATCGACGGCTTGCGCGAGCGCGATGCCTGGGACGGCACGCTCGTGGTGCTCACATCGGATCACGGCGAGCAGCTCGGTGACCATTGGCTCACCGAGAAGCTCGGTTGGTTCGATCAGAGCTACCACATCCCGTTGATCGTGCGCGACCCGCGCGCTGAGTCCGACGCGACGCGTGGTCGGCTCGTCGAAGACCGCTTCACCGAGAACATCGACGTGATGCCGACGATCCTCGAGTGGATCGGTGTGAACGCACCCGTGCAGTGCGATGGCTCGTCACTGCTCGCGCTGCTGCACGGTGAAGAGCCGGCGACATGGCGCGACGCGGTGCATTGGGAGTGGGACTTCCGCGATCCGACCGGGCGACTCACGCAGTCGATGTTCGGACTCGACATCGACGAGTGCTCGCTCGCGGTGTTGCGCGACGCGCGCGGCAAGTACGTGCACTTCACCGGCATGCCGCCGCTCTACTACGACCTCGAACGTGATCCGGACGAGCTCGAGAACCGCGCGGACGATCCCGCGTATGCATCGACGGTGCTCGCGTACGCGCAACGGTTGCTGTCGTTGCGAATGCACCATGCGGAACGAACGCTGACGGGAGTGATGGTCACCCCATTTGGTGTGATCGAGGCGCGTCGCGAGGGTCGGCGACGGGTTGTGAAAAGGGACACGTCTCCCGCCGGAGCCTCGCCCTCGTAGCCGATCGGGTCCCTGACGGCAGGCTGGCTGGTGTCCACCGGACACCGCGGAGAAATCTTCCGACCTGACAGATACTGGTAATCGGTTCCCCTGCCGCGATCCGGTCTCGGTACCGTCGCAGTCCTGAAAGCCGGAGTTCGCGGCTTTCGACCCCTCCCCCCTTCTCGTGCGCTTCGACGCGCGCGTCCCGAGGGGGGCGGAACCACTGGCGGAGTTTCGGGAGGCACTGGATGACGGTTCAACGCGCGGGCGCGCCCGCAATCGTGAGGCGGAGCAAACCGGCCCTGACCAGCACGGGCACGCGAGCCCAGCGGCGAGCGGCCCGGAGGATCGGCCGCCAGGTCCGGATTGCCACCGGCGCTCTGGTCCTCGGGATCATGGTGAGCGCGGCGATCTTCGTGGCCCGCCCGATCGGATCGCCGTCGGCTCGGCCCACCGCCGCGTTCGGGGCGTCGACCCGCCCGGTGGACCTCAGCCGGGCCGAGAACCTGGCGGCGAAGCGGGCGGCCATCGCCCGCCCGGTCGAAGGTGTCCTGCTGACCCACGCCGCGACCCAGGAAGAGCAGCTGCGCGCCGCGGCCGCCGCGGCCGCCGCGAACGCGGCGAAGCTCGCCCGTCGCACCGGCGTGGACTGGGACGCCATCGCCGCGTGCGAGACCGGCGGGAACTGGCACATGCAAGGCTCGAGGTTCTCCGGCGGCGTCGGGTTCGCCAACAGCACCTGGAGCGGCTTCGGCGGGCGCGAGTTCGCCCCGAACGCCGGCATGGCGAGCCGCGAGCAGCAGATCGTCGTGGCCGAGCGGGTCTACGCGCGCTACGGCCTCTCGGGCTGGGGCTGCCGACACTACGGGTAGCGTTCGGAGCATCACCGCCCACCCGCCCGACCCCAGTGCGCCCCTGAGCGGGGCCGATCAGAGCGTCGCCGACGCGGGCCCGGCGGATCTCGCGATCGGCGCGTTCAGCGACGTCGCCCCCTGGATCGTCGATCCCGACGCCATGGTGTGGCGGCGAGGGCTGGAGGCGCTGCGGGCCCGGGTGCGGGCCGAGGCTCCCGTGCTCGCGACGCCCCGGGGCATCCCACCGATCGGGCGGTTCGCCCGGGTGACCGTCGTCGGTCGGCCTGGCGCTCGGGCTCTGGTACGTCCGTGAGCGCGGCACGCCCGGCTCCAGAGCGGGGATCTCCCGCCGCCTGCGGAAGTCGTTCGAGCGGCTCGGATCCACCTACATCAAGCTCGGCCAGATCGTCTCGGGCGGCGAAGGGCTCTTCCCCGAGGAGCTGGTCAAGGAGTTCAAGCTGCTCCGGGACCAGGTGCCGGCGGAGTCCTTCGATTCCGTGCGCGAGGTCGTCGAGACCGAGCTGGGGCAACCGATCGATGCGGTGTTCTCCCGCTTCGACGAGGTCCCGCTGGCCGCCGCATCGATTGCCCAGGTGCACGCGGCGACGCTGCGCACGGGCGAAGAGGTGGTGGTCAAGGTCCAGCGCCCGCGCATCGCGACGCTCGTGCGCCAGGACCTGGCCGCGATGGCGTGGCTCGCGCCACGGATGGTCGGACGAATTCCCGTTGCGGCACTCGCGAACCCGCCCGCGCTCGTTGAGCTCTTCGCGGAGACGATCGTCGAGGAGCTGGACTTCCGCCTCGAAGCGGAGAACATGCTCGACATCGCTCTCGTGCTCACGCGGACCGGGATCCGCAACACCGTCGTGCCGCGTCCGCACCCGAAGCTGGTGACCCGGCGGGTGCTCGTGATGGAGCGGCTCTCAGGATTCAACTTCGACGACGCGGAAGGGATGCGGCTCGCGGGCATCGACACCAACGCGCTGCTGCGCTCGAGCCTGATCTCCTTTCTCGAAGGGGCTCTGCTGCACGGCGTCTTCCACGGTGACCTCCACGGCGGGAACCTGTTCGCGATGCCCGACGGGCGCACCGCGCTTCTCGACTTCGGGATCACAGGTCGGCTGAACGAAGCCAAACGTCTGGCCTTTCTCCGGCTCCTCGTGTTCGGCACGAGCGGGGACGTGCTGAGCCAGCTCGCGGCGTTGCGCGACCTCGGCGCGTTCCCGCCGGACACCGACCTCGAAGCCGTCGTCGTGGATCTCGGGCTCGACGGACCCGTGAAAGACCCGACCGCGATGTCCGCCGACGAGCTGGTGAGCGAGCTGCGCGAGCTGACGAAGAAGCTGCTCGGCTACGGCGCCCGCGCGCCGAAGGAGCTCATGCTCTTCGTGAAGAACATGATGTTCCTCGACGGCGCGACCGCGAACCTCGCGCCGGACCTCGACATCCTCGGTGAGGTCGCGCACGTGTACATGTACTTCCAAGAGCACTACGGAGAGCAGATCGCGGTGCAGCTCGGGATGGATCCCACCGAGCGCATCGACTTCGACCTGGAAGCGGTGAAGGCCGGCTTCGGCATCGGCCCGGAATGGGGTGACACGCTCACGTACGCCCAGGTGCGCGAACGTCGTGAGACCATCCGCAAGCGCATGCAGGCACACCAGAAGAAGAAGTAGCGATGCCCGAGCTACCGGAGATGCAGGCGCTGTCCGAACGGCTGGAAGCGGCCGTCGGTGGTGCGGCAGTCGAATCGGTGGAGCCCTTGGGATTCGCCGCGTTGAAGACGGTGATCCCCGCGCCGGACTCGATGGTGGGACATCACGTCGAGCGTGTCGGTCGCCGGGCGAAGTACCTGATCTTCGAGCTCGATGACGGCAACCGCCTGCTGTTGCACCTGTCCCAGGCGGGTCGGCTCGACATCGAGGAGCCACCGAAGAAGACGCGCCCGAAAGGTGCCGCGGTACGCATCCGCTTCGACAACGGGCGCGCGCTCCTGGTGCGCGAGCACGGGACGGAGCGCAAGGCCGCGTGGTGGGTGCTGGCTCCGGGCGACGACGGGCCGCTCGAACGGCTCGGACCGGAGCCCGATTCCGACGAGTTCGGCGAGCTGATCCGCAACGGTACGGACAAGCGGCGGATCCACACGATCCTGCGGGACCAGCGCACGGTCGCGGGGATCGGGCGCGGGTATGCCGATGACGCACTGCATCGCGCGCACGTCTCGCCGTATGCCACCCTCGCATCGCTCTCCGCCGAGCAGCGCGCCGGCCTGCTCGACGCGATCCGCACCACCCTCGCGGACGCCCTGGCCGGGGAACGCGAACGGACGGGTGGTTTGTCCGAGCCCCGGCTGGGCGAGCGGTTCCGGGTGCACAACCGGTCCGGCACACCCTGTCCGGAATGTGGCGACGGGATGCGCCGCGTCTCGTACGAGTCCTACGAGGTCACGTACTGCCCGACCTGCCAGACCGGCGGCAAAGTGCTCGCCGATCGGCGCATGTCACGCCTGGTCAAGTAGCTCCGAAGCGAAGTGCCGAGATCCGAAGCGAGGGCACCGCGCTCGAGCGCGCAGCCGCGAATCGCCCGAGCGGGGCCCGAGCGGCCTGCGACGAAGTCGCGAGAGCGGGAATTACGCCGACCTCGGCGGTGACCGTCGGGTCTGAGCAGCCACCGCCGGGTCTCGGCGAAGAGGTATCGACCAGCGCGGGAATTGCTTGAGGGGTGGCCCGTAGAGTGACCGAAGTGATCCTCGAAACCTTCGCCGCACCGGCCTCGATTCCGAGCCCGAGCGAGAACATCGTCCACCTCGGCCCGGTTCCGCTCCACATGTACGGGCTGATGCTGGCCATCGGGATCCTCGTCGCAGTCCGCGTCGCCGAGACGCGTTGGGTGCGGAGAGGTCACTCCTCCAAGGAGTTCTCGGACGTCGTCATCTGGATCGTGGTCGCCGGTGTCATCGGCGCGCGGGTGTACCACGTGATCACGGACTACCAGCTCTTCACCGACGACTGGCTCAAGGCGTTCAAGATCTGGGAGGGCGGCCTGGGCATCTGGGGCGCAGTGGTCGGTGGCGCGATCGCCGCCGTGATCCTCACCCGTCGTCGGCACCTCGATCTCGGTGACCTGCTCGACTCCATCGCACCGGGTCTGGTGTTCGCCCAGGCGATCGGTCGCTGGGGCAACTGGTTCAACCAGGAGCTGTTCGGCGCGCCGACGACGCTCCCGTGGGGCCTCGAGATCGATGTGGCGAACCGACCGCACGGCTACCTCCAATACGCGACGTTCCAGCCGACGTTCCTCTACGAGTCGCTGTACTGCCTCGCGCTCGGCCTCGCCCTGATCTGGATCGACCACCACTTCACGCTGAAGAAGTTCCAGCTCTTCGCGTTGTACTGCATGGGCTACACGGGGGCCCGCCTCGTGTTCGAGGAGATGCGCATCGATCCGGCGCACACCATCGGACCACTCCGGCTCAACGCGTGGGTGAGCATCGGGGTGTTCATCGGCGCGCTGATTGCGTACCTGTGGCTCGGTAGGCACGGAACACCGGTGGAACGCGTCCCGGTCGAGGACGGCTCCGAGATTTCTTCCTCGGGCGCGCCACCCGACTCCGCGTAGGCTGCGCTCTCGGCCGTTCGCGGCCCCCCGTCGAACCGACCAGGAGAGACCCGCTGTGACTGCCCCTTCCCCGACTTCCGCGCCGCCGCAGCCCGGCATCGCCCGCGCCGTCAACGTCTACAAGGTGTACGGCTCCGGCGAAGCCGAGGTGCGCGCCCTCGACGGCATCAACGTCGATTTCGCGGCCGCCCAGTTCACCGCGATCATGGGACCGTCAGGGTCCGGGAAGTCGACGTTGCTGCATTGCCTCGCCGGCCTGGACCGCGTCAGCAGCGGCCAGATCTTCCTCGGTGACATCGAGATCAGTGGTGCGAGCGAGAAGGAGCTCACGCTGATCCGCCGGGACCGGATCGGGTTCGTGTTCCAGGCGTACAACCTGATCCCGACGCTCAACGCGGAAGAGAACATCACGCTGCCGATGGCGCTGGCCGGCAAGAAGCCCGACCCGGCGTGGTTCGACCAGATCGTCGAGACCGTTCGCCTGAAGGACCGGTTGAAGCACCGTCCGAACGAGCTGTCGGGTGGCCAGCAGCAGCGCGTCGCCGTCGCACGGGCGCTGGTGTCACGCCCGGACCTGATGTTCGCCGACGAGCCGACCGGCAACCTGGACTCGCGCAGCGGGGCCGAGATCCTCACGTTCATGCGTGACGCGGTGTCGAACCTCGGTCAGACGATCGTGATGGTCACCCACGACCCGATCGCGGCCGGGTACGCAGACCGGGTGGTGTTCCTGGCTGACGGCCGCATCGTCGACGAGATGCTGCAACCCACCGCGGATCGCGTCCTCGACCGCATGAAGGGCCTGGGGGAGTAGCGCCCGATGGTCAAGGTCACGCTCAAGGGCATCCTCGCCCACAAGCTTCGCTTCGTCATGACCGGGGTCGCCGTCATACTCGGCGTCGCGTTCATCTCCGGGACGCTGGTCTTCACCGCGACGATCAACAAGGCGTTCGACGGGCTCTTCACCAACATCTACGCGAACACGGACGCGGTGGTTCGCCAGCAGGAGGCCTTCAGCGCCGACACCGGGCCGGCTCGCGGCCGGATCGATCGGTCGCTCGTGCCCGAGGTCCGGCGCACCGAAGGCGTCGCCCAGGCCGACGGCACCCTGCAGAGCTTCGCGTGGGTCATCAAGCGCGACGGCACCGTGCTGAACAAGACCACCCAGGGTCCACCGGCGCTGGGTTTCGCGTGGGTCAAGTCCCGCGACCTGAGCCCGTTCCACCTCATTGACGGTCACGGGCCGCGGAGCGCCAACCAGATCGTCATGGACAAGGCAACCGCCGAGAAGTCGAACTACAAGCTCGGCGACACCGACGTCAGCGTCAGCGCCGGCACTGGCGTCGCCAAGTACGAGCTCGTGGGGATCGCGGAGTTCGGTGATGCCGACGGGTTGCTCGGCGCGACCAGCGTCCTGTTCACCCCGGCAACCGCGAACCGGGTCTTCCAGGCTGACGGCAAAGTCGACGAGATCGGCGTGAAGTCCGACTCCGGCGTATCCGAGCAGGAGCTCGTACGCAACATCCGTCAGACGCTGGCCGGCCAGAAGAACATCGAGGTCCTCAGCGGGACTCAGATCACCTCAGAGAGCCAGAACGACGTCAAGAAGCAACTCGGATTCTTCACCACGTTCCTGCTCGTCTTCGGTTTGATCGCGTTGCTCGTCGGTTCCTTCATCATCTTCAACACGTTCGGGATCATCATCGCCCAGCGCAGCCGCGAGATGGCGCTGTTGCGCGCGATCGGCGCCAAGGGCGGCCAGGTGATCCGCTCCGTGCTCTTCGAAGCGCTCCTCGTCGGGGTCGTCGCGTCGGTGCTCGGATTCGTGGCCGGGGTCTTGCTCGCGTCCGCGGTCAAGGCAGTGCTGGCCGCCACCGGGGTCGACCTTCCTACGGCCGGGATCACCGTTCCGCCGAGCGCCCTGATCACGTCGCTCGTGGTGGGGATCCTCGTCACCGTCGTCGCCGCGGTGTTCCCGGCGATCCGCGCCTCGCGCATCCCGCCCATCGCCGCGCTCCAGCAGGTCGGCTCGGACGAATCGGCCGGGTCGTGGAAGCGCATCACCGTCGGTATCGTCATCACGCTCCTCGGAATCGGGTTGCTGGTGGCGGGCCTGTCGAGCGACAACGGGCTCCCGACGGTCGGGCTCGGCGCGTTCGTGGTCTTCATCGGTGTCGCGATCCTCGGCCCGACCATCGCCCGGCCGATCAGCGCGGTGCTCGGCTGGCCGATCAAGTCCGTGAAGGGCATCACGGGACTGCTCGCGCGAGGAGAACGCGAAGCGGAACCCGAAGCGCACGTCGGCGACCGCCGCCGCGCTCATGATCGGCGTCGCGCTGGTGTGCCTGATCACGATCTTCGGTGCATCGGCGCGTGCCTCCGTCCGGGCGGGCATCGATCAGTCGATGAAGGCCGACTACCTCGTGAACTCGGGTGGGTTCGGGTTCGGGACGATTCCGCGCACACTCGAGACCGCGTTGCGTGACACGCCGGGCGTCGAGCAGGTCTCGGGGACGCAGTACGGCCCGATCAAGGTCGGCTCCGACGTCAACAACGCACTTGGGGTGGATCCGGCGGTCGTGGACTCCTTGTTCGATCTCAAGGTCTCCGACGGTTCGCTCTCCACCCTCGGCATCGACGGCATCGCGGTGCAGAAGAAGACGGCCGATGAGAAGAAGCTGAAGGTCGGTGACGACGTCCGGGTGCTCTTCCCGCAAGGCAGCCCGCACACCTTCACCGTCCGGGCAATTTTCGACCAGAACCAGGTGCCGTCGGTCCCCAACTACGTCATCAGCACCGACGCGTTCGTCGCGAACTACCCGAACGTCTTCGACCTCGCGGTCTACATCCAGACTCAGGGCGGCCCGACACCGCAGAACCGGGCCGCGCTCGAGAAGACGATGAAGCAGTTCCCGGTGGGCGAGCTCCAGGATCGGAATCAGTTCAAGGCGGCGCAGTCGGCTCAGATCGAGGGGTTCCTGACGTTCGTCACCGCGTTGCTCCTCTTCGCCGTGCTCATCGCGGTCTTCGGCATCGCCAACACGCTCGGCCTGTCGATCATCGAACGCACCCGCGAGCTCGGGCTCATGCGGGCGGTTGGAATGACTCGCCGGCAGGTGCGATCGCTGGTGCGGTGGGAGTCGGTGATCATCGCCCTGCTCGGGGCGATCCTCGGCATCGTCATCGGTGTTGTGTTCGGTTGGGTCATCGTGAACGCGCTGAGCAGCGAAGGGATCAGCGAGTTCCGCGCCGCGCCGACACGCCTCGTCGTGATCTTCCTCGTCGCCGCACTGTTCGGAATCCTCGCCGCGATCCTGCCGGCCCGCCGCGCCGCCAAGCTCGACGTGCTCCAAGCCATCTCCACCGACTAGCTCTCCCAGATCTCCCGTTTCGGCGTCAGTACGGACCCTCCACGGGTCCCTACTGACGCCAAAGCGGGGTTTCGGGGTCAGATGTAGGGGTCCCAGGCGCTGTCGCCGTCGGTCAGCGCCTGGACCACCAGCGCCCGGAACTCCTCGGGCGGGATCGCGCTGCTCGCGTCGTCGCCGGCACCGGTCAGCCGCAGCAGCGGGCGCGATCTGCTCGACGCCGTTGAAGGTCCACTGCGCGGGTCCCGGCTCGCGGGCGCTGAGCTGCGCGGCGAGCGGCTTCAGGTCGATGCGGCCCGAGCGGCCGGCGGCTCCGGTACTGGACCCAGGTCTCGTAGCGGTACTGCACCTCGTACTCGGTGCCACGCGCGATGAGGAGCCGGAATCGGTCCGTCGCATTGTTCAGCGCGGCCGGGTGCACGGCTTGCGATTCGGAGCGGGTGAAGCGGTGGATGGGCTTGCGCGTCCACTGCTCGGGCAACGTGACGATGGCCAGGTCGATGGCTTCGAGCTCTTCGATCTGCACGGCTCCGGAGGCGATCGCGGCCTCGCTCGCCTCGAGGTGGGCATCCTCGTCGGCCCAGCGGTCCCGGAACCGCTCGGGATGGTCGAGCAGCTCGGGCACGCGTTCGAGGACGACGGCATACGGATCGGCGTCGTCCCCGACGTCCTCGCCGAGCCGCGCGATCGTCCACGCGATGCGGGCGCTGTCACGGTCCACGTAGGTACCGAAGTCGCCGGCGCGAGCGACGTCGATGGCCCGCTCGCGCCGGGACTGCGCACCCTCCGGGTCGACGAGCGTGTACACGCACATGAGCCCGTCCTGGTCGAAGTGGTTGTTCGAGACCGCCTCGGCCGGGACGTGCAGCTCGGGATGGTCCAGGTAGCGGAAGGTGATCTGGGCCGAGAGGTCGTCCTGCAGCACTTCCGGAGTCGGTGTTCCGGGCCAGTGCGAGAGCGTGAGCAGCGAGTCCGGGTGCGCGGATCCGTCGACCACGATGTTCGGGATGCCGTCGAGCGCGCCGTACTCCACGTACCTCACGTATCCTCCACTCTCGGCCCTCCGGGCCGGCCGCTCGGGCCGCACCGCGTTCTTGCTAGCCGCCGAACTCCTTGGCGATGCGCGCGTCCTTCTCCGCGATCATCGCCGCGAGTGCTTCCTGGAAGTCCTCCATGCGCGCCCGCAACGTGTCGTCCGACGCGGCCAGGATGCGGACCGCCAGCAGGCCCGCGTTGCGCGCGTTCCCCACCGCGACCGTCGCGACGGGAATGCCCGCGGGCATCTGCACGATCGAGAGCAGCGAGTCGAGACCGTCGAGGTGCTTGAGCGGGACCGGGACCCCGATCACCGGCAGCGGAGTCATCGACGCCACCATCCCCGGGAGCGCCGCCGCGCCGCCCGCGCCGGCCACGATGACCCGCAGCCCCCGCGACGCGGCGGTGTGGGCGTACTCGTACATCGCGGGAGGCGTCCGGTGGGCCGAGATGATCCGGACCTCGGAGGTGATGTCGAACTCGTCGAGCGCGTCGATCGCGCCTTGCATCACCGGCAGGTCCGAGTCACTGCCCATGATCACGCCGACGATCGGAGCACCGGTGGCCACGACGAGACGTTAGCGTCACGACAGTGACGACCCGCCTGACTGACGCGCTCGCCGGCCTCCGCGCCTCCTCGTCTCCCTCCGTTTGTGCCGTCAAGGTTCCCAGAGGACCTTCACGGCACGAACGACGGGTGGGTCGGGGGCCGTCGTGACGGAGCGGCTGCTCGTCGTCGGCGGGGATGCGGCGGGGATGAGTGCGGCCGCGGGCGCGCGCCGCCGGCGAGCGGTCGACGAGCTCGCGATCGTCGCGTTCGAGAAGGGCGAGCACACGTCGTTCGCCGCGTGCGGGATCCCGTACCTCGTCGGCGACCTCGTGCACGACGCCGACGACCTGGTCGCGCGGTCACCGGAGGAGCACCGCCGGCTGGCATCGACGTGCGCATGCAGCACGAAGTGATCGCGATCGATGCCGACGCGCACACCGTGACGGTCCGCGACCTCAACGCGCCGTCGGGCCCCAACGCGGAGCTCGATCGAGCCGTACGACCAGCTCGTGATCGCGACGGGGGCGACGCCGACGCGACCGGCGCTCCCCGGCATCGAGGCCGCGGGGATCTACGGCGTCCAGACCCTCGACGACGGCATCGTCCTGCGCGGGGTCGTCGACCGCGAAGAGCCGAAGCATGCGGTCGTCGTGGGGGCGGGGTACATCGGCATCGAGATAGCCGAGGCCCTGCTCCGGCGCGGCCTCGAGGTCACGATGCTCTGCGCGGAGCCGACCCCGATGACCACGCTGGATGCGGACATGGGGGAAGAGATCGCCGACGCGTTGCGCGGGCTCGGCATCGTCCTGCACCTCGGCGAGCAAGTGCACGGCTTCACGGTCGAGGGCGGCCGGGCGATTGCCGCAGAGACCGCGAGCGGCACCTACCCGGCGGACCTCATCGTGCTCGGCATCGGTGCTCGTCCGAACGTGACGCTGGCCCGGAGCGCCGGGATCACGATCGGGCCCAGCGGCGGGATCGCGACCGATGATCACCAGCGCACCTCAGCCCCACACGTCTTCGCCGCCGGTGACTGCGTCGAGACGCGACATCTCGTCACCGGTGCTCCGGTCGCGATCGCGCTCGGTACCCACGCGAACAAGCAAGGTCGCGTCGTCGGCATCAACGCGACCGGTGGGGACGCGGTGTTCCCCGGCGTGCTCGGCACCGCGGTCACGAAAGTCTGCGACTACGAGGTCGCCCGCACGGGCCTCACCGAGAACGAAGCGCGAGCGAGCCGGCCTCGACGCGTATCCCACCACGATCGACGGCACGACCCGAGCGGGGTACTACCCCGAGTCCACGCCGATCCGGGTGAAGCTCGTGACCGAGCAACGGACCGGACGGTTGCTCGGCGCGCAGATCATCGGCCGCGAGGGCGCCGCGAAGCGCGTCGACGTGTTGGCCGCGTGTCTCTGGAACCGGATGACGGTGGAGGAGATCATCAACCTCGACCTCGGCTACGCGCCGCCGTTCTCCCCCGTCTGGGACCCCGTGCTCGTCGCCGCTCGGGTCGCCGCCGCGTCCCTCTAAAGATCTCCGGAGGGCGGGTGTCCATCTGCGGGCAAGCCGGGGCCCTCCGGCGGCCTTGAAGATCTCCGGAGGGCGGGTGTCCATCTGCGGGCAAGCCGGGCCCTCCGGCGGCCGTTGAAGATCTCCGGAGGGCGGGTGTCCATCTGCGGGCAAGCCGGGCCCTCCGGCGGCCGGCTTCTTAGCGCTGACCGGACTCGAGCTGGGTCTGCTCGGCCTTGAGGTCCGCCTCGTACATGCGGCGCACGAGCTCCTCGAACGTGACCGACGGCGTCCAGCCGAGCACTTCCTTCGCCTTGCTCGCGTCGCCCATCAGGAGGTCGACCTCGGACGGGCGGTCGAAGCGGTTGTCGTGGGTGACGTACGGCTCCCAGCTCTCGTAGCCGGCGATCCGGAACGCGACGTCCAGGAAGTCCTTGATGGTGTGCGTCTCGCCGGTCGCGATCACGTAGTCGTCCGGCTCGGGCTGCTGGAGCATCATCCACATCGCCTTGACGTAGTCCCCGGCGTAGCCCCAGTCGCGGGCGGAGTCGAGGTTGCCGAGGCTGATGCGCTCCTGGAGCCCGAGCTTGATCCGGGCGAGCGAGTTGGTGATCTTGCGGGTCACGAACTCGAGCCCGCGGCGCTCCGACTCGTGGTTGAACAGGATGCCGGAGCTCGCGTGCAGGTTGTACGCCTCGCGGTAGTTGACGGTCATGTCGTGGCCGAACACCTTGGCCACCCCGTACGGCGAACGCGGATGGAAGGGGGTGCTCTCCTTCTGCGGGGTCTCGCGCACCTTGCCGAACATCTCCGATGACGACGCCTGGTAGAAGCGAATGGGGTTGTTCTCGACGCCGCCCACGATGCGCACGGCCTCGAGCATCCGCAGCACGCCGAGACCGGTGATCTCCGCGGTGAGCTCCGCCTGCTTGAACGACAGCTGCACGAACGACATCGCGCCGAGGTTGTAGACCTCGTCCGGTTGCACCTGCTCCATCACCGCGATGAGCGACGCGAGGTCGCGCAGGTCGCCGTCGACGAGCTCGACGCCCGGGTTCTCGTTGACGACGAGCTGGGCCTTCGGGTTCGCCTGGCCGCGGATGAGCCCGAAGACCAGGTAGCCGTTCTGGGCCAGGAGCTCACTCAGGTAGCGGCCGTCCTGGCCCGTGATGCCGGTGATGAGCGCGCGCTTCATGAGCGTCCTTTCGATCGAGCGATTTCGAGGTTACTGCCGGTCCGCGGGCTGGCCTCGCCAGGGACCGGTGGGGTCGAGCTGCATGAGGAACTCGGCACAGCGCAGCTCCTCGTCGGTCTCGCCGATGGCGGCGGCCATGCTGCGCAGCCCGTCGAGCGACCGGAGGAAGCCACGGTTGGTCTCGTGCTCCCATCGCACGTATCCACTCCCGCGCCATCCGGCTTGGCGGAGCTGGTCGAGACCGCGGTGGTAGCCGACGCGGAAGCACGCGTATCCCTCGATCGGGTCGCGAGCGATCTCACCGAGGCGGGCCCAGCCGTCGAGGAAGCGGGGCGAGCCCGCGACGACCGCGGTGAGCGCGGCGCGCCGCTGATCGGGATCGGGCTGCTCGAGCGCGGCCGCGAGCGCGGCGGTGAGCTCGGCCGGGGGGTCCGGGAGGACGGTCTCGGGCGGACCGCCGCGATGGATCCCTACTGGTCTGTCGGTCACGCGCGCAATCTATCGGGCCCCCACCGCAATTCGGGGCCCGTAGCGCTCAGAAGTTCGCTGGAAGTGGGGGCGGGCTGCGCCAGTACGATCGGCGCTGTGACTGATCCGGCCGCCCCGGCCACTCCCAACGGCGACAAGCCTGCGCACCCACCCAGCACGACGCTGCTGCTCGTTCGCCATGCCGTGACCGCGCAGACGGGTCCGCTGCTCTCGGGCCGCACCCCGGGCATCGACCTGTCCGAGAAAGGTGTGGGCCAGGCCCAGGCCGTCGGCGCTCGGCTCGCGGCGCTGCCGGTGAAGGTCGTGTACGCGAGCCCGATCGAGCGGACCCGTCAGACCGCCGAGCACATCGCCGGTCATCATGGGCTCGAGGTCCAGGAGCTCCCCGGCGTCATCGAAGCGGACTACGGGGAATGGACCGGGGGCACGATCGCGGAGCTGGCGAAGACCGATCTCTGGCGCACCGTGCAGCTCGCGCCGTCGCGGGCGCGCTTCCCCGGGGGTGAGTCGATCTCCGAGATGCAAGGTCGGATGGTGAGCGCGCTCGAAGCGGTCGTCGCGGCGCACGCCGGCGAGATGGTGGTCGTCGTGTCCCACGCGGATCCGATCAAGGCGGCGATCGCGCACTTCACCGGTGTGCATCTCGATCTCTTCCAGCGAGTGATCGTCTCGCCGGCGTCGGTCACGGTCTTCGAGCTCGGCGCGTATGGCGCGTCGCTCGTGAAGTGCAACGACACCGGAAGTCTCGACGAGCTCATCCCCAAGCCGGACACGGAAGCGACGGACGCCGGCTCGGTCAAGGATGCCGTGAAGGACGTGACGTGACCGACAACGTGATCGAGCTCGACGGAGTGGACTCCCTCGGTGCAGGTGCGATCGGCGAGCCCGGTTCGCGCGCGTCTTCTACATCCAGGCGGACAAGTCCGACGTGCGACTCACCGTGGTGGTCGAGAAGGAGCAGGTCGCGCTGCTCGCCGAGGAAGCGGTCGCGTTCCTCGATCGCATCGGCCTCGACTACCCGGAGGAGCCGGCCGAGTCGGCGACGCTGCACCCGAGCGCCGCGGAGGTCACCGAGCCCGCGGTTCCGCTCTTCCGGGCCCGGATGATCGGCCTCGGCTTCGAGCCGGACCGCAAGCTCGTCCTGCTCGAGCTGCGCGAGCGGGCCGAGGACGACGAGGACGACGAGACCGGGGTCCCGACGGAGGACGGTCCTCCCCGAAGAGGGGTTCGTCGCCCGGATCTTCGCCACCCGCGCGCAGGTGCGGGCCATGGCGGCCCGCGGCGCGGAGTCCGTGACGGGTGGTCGGCCCCTCTGCCAGCTCTGCAACTTCCCGATGGACCCGGCCGGTCACATCTGCCCCCGTTGGAACTGACCGCGCGGTGGAGCTAGATCCGCCCCGCGCATCCGAGGTGCTGCGGACCGGGGAGATGGATCTCCTCGGTCGGATGGCGTGGTCGTCCAACGCGACGTTCCTCGCGACCACCACGCTCGACGACATCGAGATGCCTGTCGTCTACAAGCCGCAGCGGGGCGAGCGTCCGCTGTGGGACTTCCCCACGGGGACGTTGTGCAACCGCGAGGTCGCGTCCTGGGAGCTGTCCGACGGCCTCGGGTGGGAGCTGGTGCCCGAGACGGTTCTGCGCGACGGCCCGCACGGGATCGGGATGGTGCAGCGCTTCATCGACCACGATCCCGAAGAGCACTACTTCACACTGCTGGAGGCGCACGAAGACGTCTTCAAGCGCTTCGCCGTGTTCGACGTGCTCGCGAACAACGCCGACCGCAAAGGTGGTCACTGCCTCCGGGCGAAGCAGGACAGCCACATCTGGGGAATCGACCACGGCCTGACCTTCCACATCGAGGACAAGCTCCGCACGGTGATCTGGGACTTCGCCGGGGAGCCGATTCCCGCGGACCTGATCGCGACGCTCGAGTGCGCGCTCGACACGCTGCACGGTCCCCTGCGCACGAGACTCGAGCCGTACCTCGATCGAGCCGAGCTGGACGCGCTGCAGTGGCGGACCGAGCACCTGCTGCGAGTGGGCGCGTTCCCGATCCCGGACGAGGGCTACCACCACGTCCCCTGGCCCCTCGTCTAGCGCCGGACTGACGTTTCGGGGCGTGCCGCCGTCGCCATGGCGACGCGTATGCGCCCCGAAAGGCGGACGGGCGCGCTATTGGGCGACGGGTTCGAGGATGTCGTCGAGGTAGCGGGTCTTGCACAGCGCGCGCTGCAGCTTGCCCGACGACGTCTTGGGCAGTGAGCCCGGCCGCACGAGCACGACCTCCGCGGAGACACCGACCGCGTCGGTGATGCGAACCGACACGGCATCGCGCACCGGCTCCGCGTCGTCCGCGCGGGTCTCGGCCACCACGACCACCGATTCGCGTCCCCGGCGCCCGGGAGTCCCGAACGCGATCACGTTGCCGGCGCGCACGCCCTCGACCGCGGCTGCTGCGCGCTCGATGTCCTCGGGGAACACGTTGCGCCCGCCGACGATGATCACGTCCTTCAGCCGGCCGCAGATGATGAGCTCGCCGTCCACCAGGTATCCGAGGTCGCCGGTACGGAGCCACTCGTCGTGGAACACCTCGGCGGTGGCGCGCTCGTTGCGGAAGTAGCCGGGCATCACCGACGTGCCGCGCACCTCGAGCTCGCCCGCCTCCCGATCCCGCAGCGGGAGGCCGGTCGTGGGCTCCACCACCCGCAGCTCCAAGCCCTTGATCGCCTTCCCCAGGAACGGCAGGCGCCGGGCACCGGGCGCGGTGTGGTCCACCTCGGCGGCGTAGTTGTCCGTCTCGAGCACCCGGCCGTCCACCGAGTCCGTGATCATCCCCTGACCCGGCTTCGGGAACGTGATGCCGACGGTGGACTCGGCCATGCCGTAGGCGCAGAACGCGGTCCCGACCCGGAGGCCGTGGGGTGCACCGGCGGCGAGCCAGTCCTCGACCGAGCTGGGCTCGATCGGCTCCGCGCCGTTCAGCGCGACCCGCCACTGACTCAGGTCCAGGTCGCCGCCCCGCCGCATCGCGCGGGCCGAGAGCGCGTACGAGAAGTTGGGGCCCGCGGTGATCGAGCACTTGAAGTCCGAGATCCACTGCGCCCAACGCGCGGGGGCGGCGAGGAAGTCCTGCGGCCCCGCGAGGACCAGGTCTGTCCCGGTCGTCATCGGGATCATGAGCATCCCGATCAGACCCATGTCGTGGTAGAGCGGGAGCCACGACGCGGCGCGGTCGAGGTCGTAGTCCAGCTCGAGTGCCGCGTCGATCGCATCGATGTTCGCCGTGACACAACGGTGCGGGAGCATCACGCCCTTCGGCGCGGCGGTGCTGCCACTCGTGAACTGCAGGATCGCCAGCGAGCTCGGATCATCGGCCGGACGCTGATAGGCGTCCGCGCCGCGGGTCGTGACCGCGGCGCGCAGGTCGTCGAGCGCGACCAGCGGTGGGTCGGTGGGCTCGGGGGTCAGGAACGCCAGGAGCTGGGAGTCGGCGACGACGACCCGGCACTCCGCGTTCGCCATGCGCGCCCGGGTCTGGTCGATGAACTCCTCGATCGAACCCATGCGCATCGGGAGCGGCAGCATGACGAGCGCGCCACCGGTGAGCCAGATCGCCTGGATCGCGGTGACGAGGTCGCGCGTCGTCGGGCCGATCAGGCCGACCGTGTCGCCGGGCTGGACGCCGCGGGCCTGGAGCTCGGCCGCCATGGCGCGGGCGTCGTCGTGGACGCGAGCCCATTCGACGGCTTCGGTCGTGTACGCCGCGCTGTCGGTCGCCCCGGTGACGAAGGTGATCGACCGGCGGCGGTCGGCGGCAGCCTCGAGGCGCGGGAGAAGAGAGGACGAGGAGCGGGGATCAGTCACTGGGTGGTTCGACTCCGGGGGAATGGCGAGAGGTTACGCGCCCGAACCGCCTGATTCCGTACTTCGTCAGACGGAGAGCGCAGGTTGGAGCGGGAACGGATGCGGAAGCCGCAGCGACCCGAATTACGAGAGCTGCTGGGCGAGGTAGGCGCTGTCGCCCAGGGCGGCCAGCGCGGCGAGCTGGGTCTCCAGCCAGTCGACCGACGCCTCGCCGGCGGTGACCATCGGCTCCAGCACCAGGCGGGTCCCGTCGTCACCGGCCTCGGTGCAGACCGCGATCGCGGCGTTGATCCGGCCCACCTGCAGGTTCTCCAGCTCCAGCGCGAGCTCGAACTGCTCCCGCACGGTCTTGCCCACCTTGATCCGCCCGATCTTGTTCAGGTTCGGGATGGCGTCGAAGTAGACGATGCGGTCCACCAGCTGCTCGGTGTGGCGCATCTCGTCCATCGACTCCTCGTAGGCCTTGGTCGAGAGCTTCGTGTAACCCCAGTTGGCCAGCAGCTTGGCGTGGATGAAGTAGCTGTTGATCGCCGCCATCTCGGCCTGCAGCACGTCCTCCAGCGACTTCAGCACGTTCGGATCGGGTTGGGGCATCTCGGAACTCCTGGGTCAGGAACTGCGCGCGGTCAGGTGCCGATGAGGCGGGGCGCAGCGACGGCGAACTCGGGCCACCGCTTGCGGGATCGCTTGGAGAGCTTGTGCATCAGCTCGATCGCGTCCGGGTCGTCGTCGCCGGGGCGCACGTCGATCCAGCCCTCGTCCTGGAGCCCGGCCATGATCTCGCGGCCGAGGTCGGTGCGGACGATGGTGAGCGTCCAGTCGTTGAACTTGCCGATGCCCCCGGTGGAGATGTCCGCGTGCTCGGCCGCGAAGTCCGGGCAGGACTTGCAGCCCTCTCGGGTCCAGGCGTGGCACTCCTTCAGCGGCACCTCGTGGTAGTCGCCGTTGTGCATCCAGATCTGGAAGACGCCCTTGATGTTCATCTTCTTGATGTCGGCCTTGTGCAACCCGTACTTCGCCTCGAACAGCTCCTCGAAGATCGCGTCGTCGAACGTCTTCGAGCACAGCAGGCCGATGTTGAGCGACAGTCGCCGTGCAACCTTGCCCGCCTTGCGCTGCTTCATGATCGGGGGCATCGAGCTCTGGCAGCTCATCCCGACGAGCGCGATGCGTTCCGCGCCGCCCTCGACGGCTTCGGTGTAGGCCATCGGGTTCGCGGAGTAGGTGTAGCGGCTGCCGGCCGACGCGATGATGTCTTCCTTCGTCTTGGCGACGCCGGGGATCGCCTTCCACGTCGAGCCGTCACCCTCGAGGTACGACACCAGCGCGGCGTCGATGATGTCCTTCTCCAGGCAGTACAGGAGGATCGCCGAGACGAGCCCGCCGTCCTGGCCGACCTCGTGCAGCACCGGGTCGGACGCCTTGGCGAGGACGATGTCCTTGTAGATGCCGGAGAGCTCCTCGGGCTCGCGGGTGCGCCCGAAGAGGAACTCGTCCACCTCGGGCTCCCAGGCCCGGAACCGGGGGCAGGCGCGGGTGCAGGAAGTGCAGGCCTTGTCCCCGTGCGAGCAGTCCGCCGGCCCGCCGTAGTCCTCGATCTGGAACGGCTTGTAGGTGCCTTCGGTGTCCTTGTACGACAGCACGTCGTGGGGGCAGGCGATGACACAGCCCGCGCATCCGGTGCAAAGACCCGAAGTCACAACCTCGTCGTAGAGGTGCTTCCAGGAGAGCTTTTCGGGCGGCATCCGACGAGTCTGTCACGAGCCCGTGGGGTCCGCGAAGAGCAAGAGCGGAGGGGGCGCGCCCCGTGGACGCGACGACCTACATTGGCGCGATGGTCGACGAGCCGCCGCCGGACGCTCAACCGTCGGACGCATCTCCCGACGCCACACCCCCGGACGCGCCGCCCGCGGTGCCGCCACCTCCACCGCCGGCCCCGCCGGCCGCTCCGCCTCCCCCTCCGCCGGGATACGCGCCGCCGCCGGGATACGCGCCGCCACCGGGAACGCGCCGCCCGGGTACGGGACGCCCGGATACGGCCAGCCACCGCCCCCGCCGCCGAGCTACGGCGCGGGCGGGTACGGCGGGCCCGGATACGAGTACTCCGCGCCGCGCACCGAGGGAAGCGCGATCGCGGCATTCGTCGTCGCGATCGTCGGGATCTTCGTGTGCGGGATCTTCACCGGCATCATTGCGTTGGTGTTGGCCAAGAACGCCCAGCAGAAGATCGATGCCTCGGGCGGCCGCCTCACCGGTTCGGGTTTCGTCACCGCAGCGCGGGTGATCGCGATCATCTCCATCGCGCTCAGCGCGCTCGGTATCGTGTTCGTCATCACCCGCTAGGGGAGCAGGACCATGTCGTACGTTCCGCCCGCGCCTCCAGGCGCAACGCCACAATGGGGTCCGCCGCCGGGCACTGGGGCCTACACGCCGCCGCGCACCGAGGGCACCGCGATCGCCGCGTTGATCTGCTCGATCGGCTCCTGGGTGCTGTGCCCGATGATCCTCGCGGTCGTCGCGCTCGCTCTCGCCCACGCCGCGGGCAACAAGATCGACGCGTCCGGCGGACGACTCACCGGTGAGGGCTTGGTGCGCGCCGCGCAGATCGTTGCGTGGATCCACATCGTGCTGGTGACGCTCGTGTGCGTCGGCATCGCGATCGCGCTCATCGCCAACGACTGATCCCGCTCGCGACCAGACGCCCGAGCCGAGTACGGCTAGGCGCGGAGCAGGCGCTCCACCGCGGTGACGGCCTCGGCGATCTTGGCGTCGCCTTCGCTCGGATCGCGTTCGGACGCCTCCCGCACGCAGTGACCGAGGTGCTCGTCGAGCAGGCCGAGCCCGACGCCTTGCAGGGCCCGGGTCACCGACGCGATCTGGGTCAGCACGTCGATGCAGTACTGCTCCTCGTCGATCATCCGGGCCAGGCCCCGGACCTGGCCCTCGATGCGGGCCAGGCGCTTCCGGTAGTCGTCCTTGTGCATCGAGTAGCCGCGCACGGGAATGCTCCGCAGTTGTCGAAAATAGGGTAGGGGGGTATACTAACCCACGTTCACCGGAGTGGAAGTGCAAACGAGGAGAACGTGATGGCCGCACCGCATGCCCGAGCACATCCCGAGACGCAGCGGGTCGATCTCCCGATCCAGGGGATGACCTGCGCGTCCTGCGTGGGCCGGCTCGAGCGTGGCCTGAGCGGGCTCGACGGCGTGAGCGAATGCCGGGTGAACCTGGCCACCGAGACGGCCACCGTCCTGTACGACGAGCACGCCACCGGGCCCGACGCGTTCCGCACGAAGGTGCATGACCTCGGCTACTCGGTACCGGACCGCTCCGACCACGGCGGCGGCCACGAGCACGACCACAGCGGATTCGGGACAGAAGTCGTCGGGCCGCGTCTCGTCGTCGCCGCGGTGCTCACCGTCCCGCTGATCCTCATCTCGATGGTGCCCGCGCTCATGTTCTCGGGCTGGCAGTGGGTCGCGCTGGTGCTTGCGACGCCCGTGATCTTCTGGGCCGGCTGGCCGTTCCACCAGGCGACCTTGACCAACCTCCGCCACGGCGCGGTCACGATGGACACCCTCGTGTCGCTCGGCACCACGGCAGCATGGCTGTGGTCGGTCGTCGCGCTCGTGTTCCTCGACGCGGCGGCGTCCGGCATGGAGTCCATGACCGGCGGCGGTGGCAGCGACGCGCACGTCTACTTCGAGACGGGTGGCGCGATCATCACGTTGCTCCTGCTCGGCAAGTACTTCGAAGCGCGTTCGCGCCGGCGTTCGGGTGACGCGCTCCGGGCCCTCCTCGCGTTGGGCGTGAAGACGGCCCGGCTCGAGAGTGGCGACGAGATCCCCATCGACCAGCTCGCCGTCGGCGACCGCTTCGTCGTACGTCCGGGCGAGAAGATCGCGACGGACGGCCGGGTCGTGGACGGTGCGTCCGCGGTCGACATCTCGATGCTCACCGGAGAGTCGGTCCCGGTCGACGTGACCGTCGGGGACTCGGTGTTCGGGGCGACGGTGAACTCGTCGGGCCGGCTGGTCGTGGAAGCGACCCATGTCGGGAGCGAGACCGCGCTGGCCCAGATCGGGCGGCTGGTCGCCGAGGCGCAGGGCTCCAAGGCCCCGGTGCAACGGCTCGCGGACCAGATCTCGACCATCTTCGTGCCGGCCGTGATCCTGATCGCGCTGGGCACCCTGGCCGTCTGGCTGCTCACCGGTCACCCGGCCGACCAAGCGTTCACGGCCGCGGTCGCCGTGCTGATCATCGCCTGCCCGTGCGCGCTCGGCCTGGCCACGCCCACCGCGATCATGGTGGGCACGGGTCGTGCCGCGCAGCTGGGCATCGTGATCAAGGGCGGCGAGGTGCTCGAGGCGACGCGTCGCGTCGACACCGCCGTGCTCGACAAGACCGGAACGATCACCACCGGGAAGATGGCGCTCGTGGACGCGGTCGTCGCCCCGGGTGAGGACGAGCGGCGAGTGCTGCTGCTCGCGGGTTCCGCGGAGGATGGCTCGGAGCATCCGATCGCCCGCGCGATCGCCGGTGGTGTGCGCGAGCGGGTCGGCGAGCTGGTGGCGCCGACCGACTTCACGAACGTCGCCGGCCAGGGTGTGCAGGCGGTCATCGACGGGACCGCAGTCCAGGTCGGCCGCCGGGACTGGGTCGGCGTCGCCGGGTCCGGAGCTGCTCGCCGTCGAAGCGACTGCCGAGCACGAGGGTCGGTCCACGGTGTTCGCGGGCTGGGACGGTCAGGTGCGCGCCGCGTTCGTCGTGGCCGACGCGGTGAAGCCGACCTCCCGCGACGCGATCGACGCGCTGCACGGGCTCGGGATCGAGACGGTCCTGGTCACCGGCGATCGTCAGGCGACTGCCGATGCGGTCGCGGTGTCGGTCGGCGTGGACCAGGTGGTGGCGGAGGTGATGCCGAGCGAGAAGGTGGACGTAGTCCGTGCGCTCCAGGCCGAGGGTCACCGGGTCGCGGTCGTGGGCGACGGTGTGAACGACGCTCCGGCACTCGCCCAGGCCGATCTCGGGATCGCGATCGGGACCGGTACGGACGTGGCGATCGAAGCCAGCGACCTCACGCTCGTGTCCGGCGACCTTCGCGCCGCGGCCGACGCGATCGCCCTGTCCCGCCGGACGCTGTCGACCATCAAGGGCAACCTCTTCTGGGCCTTCGCCTACAACGTCGCCGCGATCCCGCTGGCTGCGGTGGGCCTGTTGAGCCCGGTGATCGCCGCGGCCGCGATGGGCTTCTCGTCGGTGTTCGTCGTCACGAACTCGCTCCGCCTCCGCCGCTTCAAGGGCGCCCGCTGACCCTTCGCGAACGCGGCACCGGCCACGGGCGAGTTCACCCCGGCCTGTGGTGACGAATCCCCGCCACCCGCACCTTTCGGCGTGGATTCGCGTTGTCAGAGCAACGCGAACTCACGCCGAAACGAGTGGGCGGATCGTTTGGGCGCGGCACAATGCGTCGCGTGGAGCCGGAACGCTGGTCGGTCGAACATCTCGTCGCGGATCTCCGTGACCTCGGCATCGCCGTGGGGGATCTCCTCATGGTGCACGCGTCGCTGCGCGCGGTCGGGCCGGTGGTCGGTGGCGCAGACGGAGTCATCGACGCGCTCGAAGCGGCCGTCGGACCGACGGGGACCCTGCTCATGACGCTCGGGGCCGACGACGACGGGTCGCCCTTCGACTGGCGGACCACTCGCGCGGATCCGGACGTCGGCACCTTGGCGGAAGTGTTCCGGACCCGCCCGCGCACGAGAGTCAGCGATCACCCCGAGGGCCGGTTCGGCGCGTCCGGTCAGCTCGCCGACGCATTAGTGGAGCAGGTCCCGTGGGACGACTACTACGGACCGGGGTCACCGCTGGACCGTCTGGTGCAGCGCGGCGGTCGAGTCGTGCGACTCGGTGCGGACCCGGACACGCTCACGCTGCTGCACTTCGCCGAGTACCTCGCGGCGCTCCCGGAGAAGCGCAGGGTCGAGCGTCAGACGGTCGTGGTTGGTCACGACGGACCGGTGGTGCGCGTCGTCAGCTGCCTCGATGACAGCGACGGGATCGTCGACCGTCCGGGCGAGGACTACTTCGAAGTGATCCTGCGCGAGTACCTCGCCACCGGTCGTGCTGCAACCGGAATCGTGGGTCGGGCCGGCAGCGAGCTCATCGACGCGCGCGACGTCCTCGAGTTCGGAGTGGAGTGGATGGAAGCGAACCTCAGGAGCTGATGAACTCGCTCAGCAACGTGGTCTGCGCGTCGGCGTTCTCGGAGAGTCCCCCGATGATCGCCTTCTCGGCCTTGCCGCCGAGCAGGGGGACGTGCACCTTGATCATTCCCCTCACCGTGCGCAGGCAGCCGGTCGCGGACGCGACGAGTCGCGCTTCGTAGCTTCCCGACAACAGGTTGGCGTAGTTGTCGGGCTTGATCTCACAGCCGGTGTGGTGCTGCACGACGTCGACCGTCGAGTCCTCGACCCAGGTCAGGTCCTTCGGGTCGACGAAGCGCGTGACCGAGGCGGAGAGGTCGGCCTGGAAGAGATAGCGGACCTGGAGCTTCACCGTGTCGCCGTCGCGCTCGTTGAGCAGCACGTCCGCGGAGCCGAGCTTCGGGAGCTCGGCCATGCGCGCGAGGAAGCTGGGGTCCACCAGCGCGGCCTCGACGGCGTCCAGCGGCGCCGCGATCTCCTGGTTCAGGGTGAAGTCCATGCAGCGGAGAAGGTACGCGATCGGGGGCGTGACGCCGGCGATGATCGTCGCGACTCGACGGTGACCACCGTGGTGCCCACCCTGCGTGGCCCAGCCCTCGTCTTCCGGGATCCGGGATTTGTCGCGTCACCCGGGTGGAGTGTCGCGTACCCTCTGCCCACCATGAAGATCGCCGAGATCCTCGCCCGGGGCCCGAGCTACTCGTTCGAGTTCTTCCCGCCCCGCACCCCGGCCGCCGAGATCGCGCTCACGGCCGCGCTCGAGGAGCTCGAGCCGCTCGGCCCGTCGTACGTCTCGGTCACCTACGGCGCCGGTGGATCGACTCGCGAGAAGACGCACGACATCGTCACCGGCATCCTGCGGGACACGTCGATGACGCCGATGGCTCACCTCACCTGCGTCGGCCATACCCGGGCGGAGCTCGAAGCGATCGTCACCCGCTACGGCGAAGCCGGGATCGAGAACATCCTGGCGCTCGGCGGTGACCCGCCGCCGGATCTGGAGCTGCCGCCGAGCGAGCTGCATCACGCGGTCGAGCTCGTGCAGCTCATCCGTGGGGTCGGCGACTTCTCGGTGGGCGTCGCGGCGCACCCCGAGCCGCACCCGCGTTCACCGGACCGGGAGAGCGACCGGCGCCACACGGCGGAGAAGCTCGCGCAGGCGGACTTCGCGATCACCCAGTTCTTCTTCGACGCCGAGCACTACTTCGATCTCGTGGCGAGCCTGCACGAACACGGGGTCGACAAGCCGGTGATCCCGGGCATCATGCCCGCGACCACGATCGGCAGCATCAAGCGGATGACCCAGCTGCAGGGCTCCGACTTCCCGCGGTGGCTCGCCGACAAGCTCGAAGCCGTGGCCGACGATCCCGACGCGGTGTTCGCGGTGGGTGTCGAGGAAGCGACGAAGCTCGCGCGGGCGTTGATCGACGGCGGCGCGCCGGGTCTGCACTTCTACACGCTGAACCGTTCGACCGCGACGCGCCAGATCTACGACGGCTTGGGCCTCGGCAACGAGTAGCCTGCGAACGCCGGCGGGAACCCGCCTGGCTGGCCGCCGGATTCAGAGACGCCTGCGGCTCCGGCCACATCACGGGGGCACCTCGGCCGCAGGAGATCTTGAGAATTACGCGGACTTGCAGGCGTTGTCGGGGTGGGCGATCCACTCCTTCATCGGCCGCTGGTAGTACGAGCCGTCGGGGCAGGCGAGCGCCGGGTTCACCTCGCCGAAGAGCCCCTGACTCGACTCCCAACCGGGCACGGACCAGACGTGCACCATCCACTGGCTCTGCTGCAGCAGGTTGCCGCCGATCGCCGCTGCACTGCTGGGCCGGGATCTCCCGGTCGAAGCCCAGCGGGAGGTCGAGGCCGTCCGGTCCGTACTTGATGCACAGCGACGTGTGGAAGTGCCACTGGTCGTTCGGCCCGGCGAAGCCCGCCGGCGCGTCCTTGCTCATCGAGTAGTACATGAAGCCGGCGATGCGGGAGTCCGGCTGGATCCCGTCGTAGATGATCGCGAGTGGGTTGGCGAGTGCTTCGTCGCTCATCACCCCGGACGCGTTGAGCGTCGGTCCCCCGATCTTGATGTAGTGGGCCCCGATGCCCGGCATGTACGGACCGGTCTTCCGGTAGCCCGCGGCGACTGCGGCCGCCGGTGTGGGCAGGCGCCGCGCGACCTCGATCGTCGCGTTCATCTGGCGGGTGAGCTCGACCCGGTCGGCGGCGCTCAACGGCTGCTCGGCCTTGATCTCCGCGTGGTGACCGTTGTGCAGCAGCCCGAGGCCCTTGTCGTCGACGGGAGCGTCATGGGTGTGCGCATGCCCGGCCGCCCCCGCGCTGACGGTTTCCGGGGCGCCGTGGTTGTGACCGTCGGCGGAGGTGCCGCCGCCTCCGCCATCCGCGAACGCGGGGCTGAACACGAATGCGGTGACCACCACGACCACGAGGCCGATGAAGGCCGCGCTCGCGCCACCGACCTCCGCGCTGACCGGTCGCCGCGCGAGCCGCTCGGTTCAGCAGCAGGCCGCTCGCGACGATCGCGAGCCCTTCGAAGGTCGCGCACACGATGTCGACGGTTCCCCAGGCTTCGGGGGTTCCGTCGCTGCCGATCGCGATCCCGACGGTGCGGGTGAGCACCCACACCCCGATCGTCGCCGCGTTGATCGCGATGATGGCGAGCACCGTTGCCCGTGACGGCCGCAACAGGATCGCCGCGCCGAGCGCGATCTGGGCCCACGCGACTCCGGCGAAGAACAGCCCGTGGGTCCACGACACACCGGCGTGCTCGCCCATCATGGCGAAGTGGATTCCGGCGGCGCCGAACATCAGTCCGGCGATGCACCAGCGCAGCAGCGTCCCGAAGGTCGTCGCGTGGTGCGGGCGCTTCGGACGCGGCCGACCTGCCGGTCCGGGCAGCGAAGTCCTCGAGCACCGGGGTGCTTCGTGGTTCCGTCGTTGTCATTGCCCAGCCCCCCGACCGACGCGTGCGGGGGAGCCTAGGGGTCGACCACCAAGGGGGAAAGCAGGCTCACGAAGCGGTCGGGGGCCGAGAGGAACGGCGAGTGGCTGGTGGGCCATTCGACGGTGGTCGTGCAGCGGCGGGCCATCGCCCGTTGCAGGTCAGGATGCACGCCGAGGTCCTGGTCGCACACGACGTAGGTCGACGGCCGATCGAGCCAGGCCACCGTGGTCGGAACATCGCCGAGCGTCGCGATCGGTTGCGGAGTGAGACGGCTCAGCGCCCACTCGGTCGTCTCCGCGTCGCAGTCGTTGTAGAGGCACTCGGCGGCCAGCGTCGGTTCGAGGGTGCACGTTCCGTCGTCGTGCACGATGAAGGCGTCGGCCAGGTTCGGGCGACCTTCGTAGGAGATGGCCAGCGTCGCGGACTCATCGATCGCCGCAGCCATGCATGACTCCTCGGCCTGGAGCGCGAACGCGCAGAGGTAGACGAGGTGACGCACCGCGGGGTGGGCGCCGGCCTCGGTGATCACCGCCCCGCCATAGGAGTGGCCGAGGAGCACGCAGCTGCCGTCCAGGCCGTCGAGCACTTCCCGGACCCGGGCGGCGTCACCGTGCAGATCGGAGAGCGGGCCGGGATCGTCGCCGTGCCCCGGCAGGTCGACGGCGACGGCCGGGATCCCGGCAGCTTCCAGCGCCGCGAGCACGCGGTCGAAGCACCAGGCTCCGTGCCAGGCGCCGGGAACCAGGACGACGGAGCAGGTCACAGAACGGACGGCCTGGTGGGCTCCGGCTCGGGGACGAGGCGACCGGTCGCACTCCACCCGTCGACCAGGTCGTCGGCCGGACACCGCCCGTGGGCCACGTACTGGTCGCGGTAGCGCTCGACGACGTCGATGATGTTCTTCGCCGCGTCGAGTCTCGGGAGCGCGTCGAGTGCGGCTCGAAGCACACCCGCGCCGCCACCGCGAAGTCGGGATCGTGGAGCGAGTCGCGCGCCGCGTCCTCCCAGCGATCGGCGATCGGCTCGAGCACGGGGGCGACGCGCTCCGACGCGACGCGGTCCCGGAGCAGGGCCGAGGCAACGATCGCCGGCACCACCGACCACTCGAGCGGCAGCGCGTCGAACATTCTCAGCTCGAGCCAGCCGCGGGGCCGGATCGGTGGGAACAAGGTCGTGAGGTGGTACGCCAGGTCTTCCTGGGTCGGCCAACCGAGCTCATGGCCGCGGAGGATCCACTCCGCGAACGAGAAGGGCTCGCTCGGGGCGACGAAGTCATCCTCGGATGCCCGGATGAACATGACCGGTGCGCCGAGCGCGTACGTGGCCCACGACGACGCGGGGCTGGCGTGCGAGTCGACCGGCACCGCTCGCCCCCGGTCGATGTCCAGCCAGACCGCGAGCCGGTTCGAGCACCAACCGGAGGGTGCCCGGTCGCGGAAAGGAGAGTTCGCGAACACCGCGCCGAGCAACGGTCCGAGATTGTGGGCGGTGCGCCACCGGTGGGTGATGTCGTCCTCGGGTCCGAGGTCGATGTTCACCTGGATCGCCGCGGTCTGGCGCATCATCGTGCGTCCCGCGGGACCCGATGCGTCGAAGTGCGCTTCCATCGCGTCGTAGCGGGGAGTCCGGATGGATCGCGGCGGTGGGTCGCCGGGGAGCAGACCGAGCCCGACGAGCCCGATGCCGGCGTCCGCGAGGCCCTTGGTGAGCGCGTGCGCGTCGGCGAGGATCGCGGTGCAGGCATCGAACTTCTCGAACGGCAGGGAGCTGAGCTCGACCTGCCCTCCCGGCTCGAAGGTCAGCCGGCTGCCGCCCGGCAGGGAGATCGCCGAGGCGACGGACTGCAGTCTGGCGAAGGGGACGGCGCGAGACGGATCGTCGGCGCACACCGTCTGCCACTCGATCTCGATGCCGAGACGGGGCGGGGCGGTGGGCGAAACCGGGGGGACGAAGCCGCGCTCGGCGACGAAGCGGCGGGCGTCGCCGAGGGTGAGGACTCGCTCCGGAGCCAACATCTACCGGTAGCCGAACTGCGCGTTGACCCAATCCTCGTTGCGGATCGACCCGAGCTGGAAGTGGTGGGTGAGTGCGTGATGCAGCACGGGGACTCCCTTCGTCGTGGTGTCGGCAACCGTACCCAGTATTCGTTGCTACCCATCCTGCGGATTGCCCTTTGTCACACTCGGAGACGCCGCGCGAGGAGCAGATCCAGGGCCGGCCGCCCGGATCCCACCCAGAGCAGCAGCAGCATCACGACGAGCAGCGCGGGAGCGAGGCCGAGGTTGAACGCGCCGCCCTCCACCCTTCCCGCGGTGGCAATTGCTCCGATCAGGGTCACCGACGAGCGCGGCCGCGGCCGGACGGGTCAAGAGGCCGACGATGAGGAGGCAGACCGCCGATCAGCTCGATCGTTCCGACCGCGTAGACCGAGAAGCCCGGAATCGGCACGCCGTACCGTTCGAAGTCCACGGCCTCCGCGGCGTGATCGAGGAACTTCCCGAGGGAGATGCTCGCGAGGAGAAAACCCGCCACCGCGCGCATCAACGCGACGCCGAACGCCGCCGCGCCGCGCTCGTACCGCGGCTGCAGCAGTCGCTCCAGGAGTCGCGACGTTGCGGTGGTGGAGTGGTTCGCGCTTTCGGTCTGACCGTCACGCGGCATGATGGCAGCGTGACGGAAGAGCTTCACGTCGTCAATCCGCGCGGCGAGGCGCAAGCACGTGTTGCGGGACGGTTCGACCCGCTGGTGCTCGAGCCGTCGCCGCCCGCGCAATCCGACGCGCCGTGGTTCGCCGACGATCCCGTCACCGGCGCCGGCTACGACGAGCTGACGCGACCTGCCGGTGGTCGCGCCGGTGCCGCGGCCGGGCGCGACGACCTGGAACGAGCTCGCCGGATCGGAACCCGACCTGGCCCAATGGTGCGCGGACCGCTGGCTCGGCGCGTGGCGACCGCTGGCGCTGCCCGCCGATGTCGCGGCCCTCAACCGCACCCGCGAGTCCTGGCATGTCCTCGCCGAGCACGTCGTGGCGCCCGGCGCGCTACCACGCGAACGGCAAGATCGGTCTGCGGTTCACGCGCGCCGGCTTCGGTACGCCGTTCTTCGGTGCGGACGAGCAGGTCCGGGTCGCGGCAGATGGCGTCGCAGTGATTCGCGGAGACGACGTTGTCGTGCATCCGTTCACGACGCCGGCCGATGTGGCGCGGCAGATCGGGATCGAGCCTGGTGCCCCGACCGAGGTCTACACGCCGACGACTCCGCTCGATCCCGACGCGCACGCTTCGGGTCGACGAGCACGCGGCGCGCTTCATCGGTGACTGGTTCGGCTTCGGCGCGTCCGTGCTGGAGGAGCTGCGCCTGGCTCGACCGGACTCCGATGCGCCGGCGCGGGTGCAGCTGTGGCCCGAGCACTTCGACCTGTCGGTCGACTTCGGCGATGAGTCGGCCGGCCGCCGCGCGACGTACGGCGCGTCGCCCGGCGACGCGGCGCACGACCTGCCGTACCTGTACGTGACGCCGTGGGCCGCGCCCGACGGCGAGTTCTGGAACGAAGGATCGTTCGCGAGCTTGAGCCTCGCGGCACTTTGTTGCCGCGGAAGACCAGCGCGCGGCCGCCCTCGACTTCTTCGCCCGCGCGGCCGCCGTGCTCTGATGGAGCGCGGCGCCGTCGAGACCGAGCGAGTGCTCCGGCGACCGTGGCGGGAGGAGTGACCGACCAGCGACCGCCGCGACTCGTCGGTCAAGGAACGGGAGACGCTGCACGCACTGATGCAGTACCACCGCGACTCCGTCGTGCGGAAGGTCGAAGGCATCAGCGACGATGCGGCCCGACGCCGGCTGGTCGGCAGCGACACGACGTTGCTCTGGTTGGTGAAGCACCTCGCCACCGCGGAGACGCTCTGGATCCAGCACCGGTTCGCCGGTGAGGACGCGAGCGTCGTGCCGGACGACGCCGTGCAACCGGAGGACACGATCGCCGCAGCGGTCGAGGCGTATCGCGCGACCTGGGCTCGCGTCGACGCGATCAGCGGCGCGGCCGGCCTCGACGAGTGGTGCCGCAACGTCGGTGACGCGCCGCCGGTCAACCTGCGGTGGGTGCTGATGCACCTGCTCGAAGAGACTGCTCGCCACGCCGGGCACGCAGACATCCTCCGCGAGCTGATCGACGGCGACACCGGCCGTTAACGCGGGTCAGGAAGCGGCGAGATCCAGCTCGAGCAGCGGCGAGCGCGCGCCCGGGGATGGACCCCGACGGCCGTTCGCCGATCCTCATCGCGCCGTAGCGTTCGTAGAACCCGGCCGCGTTCGGATCCGCTTCGATCAGCACATCGGGTGAAGCCCGTCGGCTCGGGCCGTTGCACAGAGGGCGAGGAACAGCGTCATGCCGATCCCGGCGCCGCCTCCGATGTGCTCCGGTTCGACGAACAGCGCTTCCACCTCGGCGACCGGCGGGGCGCCGACGAGCGGTCGAGAAGCCGGCGACCGTCCCGTCGACCTCGGCGACGACCACGCGTCCGGCCTCGAGGTCGCCCGGCGCCACGGTGAGCTCGTCGCGACAGGCGTCGATGAACGCGTCGTCGTAACCCCAGTGCGCCTTCGAGCGCAGCGCGAGCTCGGTGAGCGCGGCCGCTTCGTCTCGGCGCGCCGGCCGGAGCGTCACATCGGTCATGCGTCGCCAGGCTACGGAAGCGCGAGCGCCAGGTAGCGCTCGAATGCTGCGTCGACCGCGCGATGGTCACCGGTCGCCAGCAGGTCGAGCAGCAACCCGCGGATCACGGCGACGCTCAGCCGGGCTTCGGTCCGCGCGAGCGTCGGGTTCCGTGCCGCGCTCGATCGCGTACTGCGCGGCCGGCTCGACCCAGTTGTCGATGATGCCGTCGAGCAGGTCGACGGCGCCCGGCACGACCTTGCAGCGCCTGGCCGTAGATCTCGAAGAAGAGGCGCTCCTGCGGCCCGAGGCTCGGGTCGGTGAAGCGCTTCCACATGGCGCGCATCGTGTCGGCCGGTGAGAGCGGCTCGGTGTCGAGCGCGGCGAAGGCGTTCGCGCTGCATCTCCTCGACCGCTTGGATGACCGCGACGATCAGGCCTGCTTTCGAGCCGAAGTGGTAGATCAGCATCCGGTGGCTGGTGCCGATCGCGGTGGCGAGCTCGCGCAGGCTGAGGTCGCCCAGACCGTGCTCGAGGATGTGGTCGACCGCGGCGTGCAGCAGGCGGTCCCGGGGCTCGAGGTTCGTCGCGGTTGCATTCACGGCCGATCAGTGTACCATATGGTACATGTACCGGGTGGTACGGGAACCGAACGTCGTGGAGGTAGCCATGGGACAGCAGCACATCTCGACCCGAGCGCTGGACCGCCGCCAGCCCGGCCGAGGTCTACCGGCTGCTCCGCGCCGGCGCGACCTGGCCGGAGTGGTCACCGCTCGACTCGTTCGAGCTGGAGCGGGAGGGTCCGGACGGGGGCGAGAGCCTCGGCGCCATCCGGATCTTCCGCACCGGCCGGGCGACGAGCCACGAGGAGATCGTCGAGCTCCAGCCCGACCGCCGGTTCAGCTACGCGTTGCTCGCCGGGCTCCCGCTGCGGGGCTACCGCGCCGACGTCGACCTGGAGCCGCGCGACGGCGGGACCGCGATCCACTGGCACAGCAGCTTCCACGCCAAGCTGCCCGGCACCGGGCCGATCTTCCGGCGCTTCCTCGGCTCGTTCATCCAGCGGTGCGTCGACGGGCTCGCGGCGTACGCGTCCGAGCGGTCGGAGCGATCAGCCTCGGCGTAGCCTCGCGGACGTGGCCACCGTCCGACCGTCGACGACTCCGAACCCGAACGCGATGAAGTTCACGCTCGACGTGACGCTCGCCGGAGCGCATCGACACGACCCGCGGTGAAGGCATGGACTCGGAGTTCGCGCAGGCCGTGCTCGCGTTCGACGGGGTCGCGTCGGTGTTCGGCGTCAACGACTTCGTCACGATCACGCGCGAGCCCGACGCCGACTGGGACGCGATCGTGTGCGCGGTCGAGGACGCGGCCGCCGAGCACCTCGAGGCGAGCTCGGGCGCCCCGGCGAGCGACGAGGTGGCCGAAGCCCGCAAGCTCCTCCGCAACGCGGTCGCGCCGCCGAAGCCCCGCCCGGTCGAGATCGGCCGCCCCCCGACCGCGACCCTGACCGCGACCCCGCATCCCCGACCGACACCTCCGTTGTGCCGTCAGGTCCTGGGACCTTCATGGCGCAACGGCGGGAGGTCGAGCTAGATGGAGTGGTCGAGGCCGCCGTCGAGCACGTCGAGCGCGCTCGCGACCATCGCGGTGAGATCACCGGTACCGCCGGTCGTTCCCCAGCGGTCGATCGCGACGCGCATCGCGGTGCAGACCGCGCCCGCGATCACGAGCGGCCGGAAGTCCTGCTCGAGGTCGACGCCGGTCCGCTCCGCGATCGCCTCGGCGATCATCAGCTCGAGGTCGCCCATCATCTCGAGGCTGCGCCCGCGCAACGTCGGGTTGTCCTCCATGAGCCGCACCTTGCAGAGCATCAGCTCGCGGTGATCCTCGAGATCGCCGGCGACGTCGAGGATCGCGGTGCGCACCGCGGTGAGCGGGCCTTCGGACGCCGGCCGGCTGCGGAGCTTCTCGCGCAGCAGCTGCGAGCCGCTCCGGATGGTCGGCGAGCAGCGCCTCTTCCTTGGAGTCGAAGTAGCGGAAGAAGGTGCGCGGTGCGACGTCGGCCGCGGCGGCGATCTGCTCGACGGTGACGTGCTCGAGGCCGCGTTCCGCGGCGAGGCGGATGGTGGCGTCGGCGATCTCCTGGCGGGTGCGGAGCTTGTTGCGCTCGCGCAGCCCGAGGGTGGTCTCCCCGGCCCCGGTCACGACTTCGGACGGTACCGGCATGTGGCACAGAGTGCCATGAAACCCGGGTTGGAGTGGCGCAATGTGACAAGAGGCACGACCTGCCTATCTGGCATAGTGTGCCACTTCTCGTGTAGGGTGCGATCGTGGTCGGGGGGCCACGCACCGCTCCACTCGGAGCGGATCGTCGACAAGGAGCGGGACATGTCGGGCTTCCTCGAACGACTCGGACGCTGGTGCGCCCGTCACCCCTGGCGCACGATCGGCGCGTGGATCCTCGTCGCCGTCGTGGTCGGCATGCTGGCGGCGAGCGCCAAGGGCTACAGCGAGAGCTTCACGATCCCCGGCACCGAGAGCCAGCAGGCGACCGACCTGCTGAAGGAGCGGTTCCCCGACGCAGGCCGGCGCCACCGCGCAGGTCGTGCTGCGGGCCAAGTCCGGCACGCTCACCGACCCGCGAACACCGCGGCGATCGACGCCGCGCTGGCCAAGGTCGAGCAGCTGCCCGGCGTGACCGCGGTGGTCAGCCCGACGGAGACCGGCGCCAACGGACTCTCGAAGAACGGCGAGATCGGGTACGCGGTCGTGAACTACGCGAAGCCCGGCAACGAGATCAAGCCCGAGGACCTCGACCCGGCTCGAGGCCGCGATGCAGCCCGGCGCGCGACGCCGGGCATGCAGGTCGAGTTCGGCGGCGAGGTCGCGCGCGCCGGTGAGCGTCCGGACCTCGGCAGCACCGAGATCTACGGCCTCATCGCCGCGATGATCGTCCTGCTGATCGCGTTCGGCTCCGTCGTCGCGATGGGCGTGCCGATCGGCACCGCGCTCGTCGGCCTCGCGGTCGGCCTCTCGACGGTCACCGTCCTCACCAACTTCTTCGACATCTCCCAGATCGCCACCACGATCGCCACGATGATCGGGCTCGGAGTCGGCATCGACTACGCGCTGTTCGTCGTCACCCGACATCGCGAGCAGATCGCGGCGGGCATGACGCGTCGCCGATTCCGCGGGCCACGCCAACGGCACCTCCGGCATGGCGGTCGTGTTCGCCGGGACCACCGTCGTGATCGCGATCTGCGGGCTCGTCGTCGCCGGCATCCCGACCGTCACGACCATGGGCTTCGCGTCCGCGGTCGTGGTCGCGGTCTCGGTCATCGCCGCGATCACCCTGCTCCCCGCGCTGCTCGGGCTCGCCGGCACGAAGATCAACAGCCTCCGGCTGCCCTGGGTGAAGCGCAACCAGGTCGAGGCCGAGATGCACCCCGACCAGGTGCGCCAGGGCATGTGGGTCCGCTGGGCCGAGCACGTCGCCGCCCGCCCGTGGCGCTACCTGATCGCCAGCCTGGTGGTCCTGCTCGCGCTCGCCGCCCCGGCGCTGTCCATGCGCCTCGGCCAGACCGACGCGGGCACGCTCTCCACGTCGTCGACCCAGCGCCGGGCCTACGACCTGCTCGGCACCGGCTTCGGCAAGGGCTTCAACGGCCCGATGCTGCTCGTCGCCGAGGTTCCCTCCGGTGATGCCGCCGCGCTCGCCGGGCTCGCAGCAGGCCGTCGCCGCCGATCGCCGATGTCGCGGCCGTCGGCGTGCCGCGCATGAACCCGGACGGCAACACCGCGGTCATCCGGGTGCTGCCCAAGTCGTCACCGCAGGCACCCGGCACCGCCGACCTCGTGTCGCGGCTGCGCGCCGACGTCATCCCGACCGCGGTCGCCGGCACTGATGTGAAGGTCTACGTCGGTGGCTCCACCGCGGCGTTCATCGACATCTCGGACCGCATCGCGTCGCGGCTGCCGTACTTCATCGGTGCCGTGATCGCGTTGAGCTTCCTGCTGCTCATGGTCGTGTTCCGGTCGATCCTCGTTCCGCTGAAGGCCGCGATCATGAACGTGCTGTCGATCGGCGCCGCGTACGGCGTGATCGTCGCGGTGTTCCAGTGGGGTTGGTTCCGCGGGCTGTTCGGCGTCGAGCAGAGCCTGCCGATCGTGAGCTTCATCCCGATGATGATGTTCGCGATCCTCTTCGGCCTCTCGATGGACTACGAGGTGTTCCTGCTCTCGCGGAGTCCGGGAGGAGTGGCTGCGCACCGGTGACGCGCGCGCGAGCGTGCCGACCGGGCTCGCGGCGACGGCCCGGGTCATCACGTCGGCCGCGCTCATCATGATCTGCGTGTTCCTGAGCTTCGTGCTCGTCGACGAGCCGACCGTCAAGATGATGGGACTCGGTCTCGCGACCGCGGTGTTCGTCGACGCCACGATCATCCGGATGGTGCTCGTGCCGGCGACGATGGAGCTGCTCGGCGACGCGAACTGGTGGCTGCCGCACTGGCTGGACCGCCTGCTCCCGCACCTCGACCTCGAGGGCGCGCCCGAGCCCGGCCGCCGAGCCGGTCGAGGAGCCGGAGCTGGTCGGCGCCGTCCCGCTGAGCGCCCGGCACGCCGGCGCCGTCCGCGGACAAGCGTCACAAACGAGACGGTTGTGTTCCGATACGACGTCTGTCTAGTATCTCGGGATGCGAAAAGCCCTGCAGAAACCCTGATCTCGTCTACCAGCGGCGCTGGCTGACCCTGCTGGTGCTCTGCATCAGCCTGATCGTCATCACGCTCGACAACACGATCCTGAACGTCGCCATCCCGACGCTCGCCCACCCGGAGAGCCAGGGCGGGCTCGGCGCGACGGCCAGCCAGCTGCAGTGGATCGTCGACGGCTACGTCCTCGTGTTCGCCGGCCTGCTGCTGACCGCCGGGAGCCTCGGCGACCGGTTCGGCCGCTACCGCTTCCTCGCCATCGGCCTCGTCATCTTCGGCGTCGGCTCGGCGCTCTCGGCGTTCGCGCCGTCGGCCAACGCGCTGATCGCGACCCGGGCGCTCATGGGCATCGGCGGCGCGTTCATCATGCCGTCGACGCTGTCGATCATCACCAACGTCTTCACCGATCCCAAGGAGCGGGGCAAGGCGATCGGCGTGTGGGCCGGCGTGTCCGCGCTCGGCATCGGGCTCGGCCCGATCACCGGCGGCGTCCTGCTCGAGCACTTCTGGTGGGGCTCGATCTTCATCGTGAACGTCCCGATCGTGATCGTCGGCCTGGTGCTCGGCTTCATGCTCGTCCCCGAGTCGAAGGACCCGACGCACGCGGCGTTCGACCCGGTCGGCGCGCGTGCTGTCGATCGTCGCGCTCGGCACGCTGCTGTGGGCCGTGATCGAAGCGCCCGGCCACGGTTGGGGTGCGCCCGAGATCCTCGCGCGCGTTCGTCGTCGGGTTCGCGGTGCTCGCGGTGTTCTTCGTGTGGGAGCTGCGCTCGAGCCACCCGATGCTCGACATGCACTTCTTCGAGAACCCGCGCTTCAGCGCGGCGAGCGGCGCGATCACGCTCGTGTTCCTCTCGCTGTTCGGCACGCTGTTCCTGCTGACGCAGTACCTGCAGTCGGTGCTCGGCTACTCGACGGTCGAGGCCGGCGCGGTGCTGCTGCCGCAGGCGATCACGCTGATGATCTTCGCCCCGCTCTCGAACGTGTGGGTGCAGAAGTTCGGCAACAAGAAGGTGGTCACCGTCGGGCTCGTGCTCGTCGCGACGTCGTTCGTCCTGTTCCAGACCTGGACGCCGGACAGCGGCGTGCTCGCGATCATCGGCGTCACGGTGGTCATGGGCCTCGGCATGGCCAACGTCCTCGCGCCGTGCACCGACTCGATCATGGGCTCGCTGCCGCGGGCCAAGGCCGGCGTCGGCTCCGCGGTGAACGACACCACCCGCCAGATGGGTGGCGCGGTCGGCGTGGCGGTGTTCGGCTCGCTGATGGCCAGCCACTTCCACTCCACGATCACCGACAAGCTCGGGTCGGTCCTGCCCGCCGCAGCTGTTCGCGCAGGTGAAGGACAACGTCGGCCAGGCGGTCGGCGTGGCCAAGGAGTCGCCGGCCGCGCGACCGGTTCTCGGCCCAGATCGTCACCGCGGCGAACGACACGTTCGTGAGCGGGCTGCACATGATCGGTCTCGTCGCCGCGGGCATCACGCTGTTCGCCGCCCTCGGGGTCTGGCTCTTCCTCCCGGCCCGGGCCCGCGACGAGATCGGCACGGCCGGGCGAGGTCGACCGGAGCCGAGCGCCGGAGCCGGTCGGGGTCGGCTGATGGCGATCCGCGAAGAGGACGTCCAGGCCCGCGCCGGGTCGCCCGCGCGATCCCGCGTGTGACGCGGCGATCCTCCAGGCCACGCTCGACGTCTTCGCCGAGGAGGGCTACGCGGGCGTCAGCATCGACGGGGTCGCGGCGCGTGCCGGAGTCGGCAAGGCCACGATCTACCGCCGCTACTCGAGCAAGGCCGAGCTGGTCGTCGAGGCGGTGCGCTGCGGCGCGCAGCTCGACGACTGGCTGCCGGACACCGGCGACCTCCGCGCGGACCTCACGAGCATGATGCAGCCGCTGATCGACCGGCTCCGCGGCGACGACGCGCAGCTCCTCGTCGACGTTCGCGCTCGAGCGCCTGCGCGACCCCGAGCTCAAGGAGCAGTTCAACCGGTCGGTGATCGGCAAGAAGCGCGAGCACCTCCGGCACCTCGTCGACGTCGGCGGTCGAGCGCGGCGAGCTCCCGGCCGACGTCGACGTCGAGCTCATCGCCGAAGTCGCTGCCCGGCGCTGATCTGGCACCACGCGCTCTACGGCCTGCCGATCGACGACGACCTCCTCGAGCGCATCCTGGACACCGTCCTGCCCCGGTAGCCGCGGGTGCTCCTCGGCTCAGGACGCGGTCCGGCTGCGAGACGGACAGGGCGGGACGCGGGGAGGACGTCGCGGAAGCACGAAGCCGTCACGAGAGACGGTCTCACCGATCTCGATGTCGATCGGCGAGCTGAACGCCGGGACCGTCCCAGACGAAGGTGTGGAACTCGCCGCGTTCGCCGCAGGGATCGACGTGCTCGGGGAGCTCGGCGAGCAGCGTCTCGTCGAAGGCGCGGCCGCTCGAAGCTCGGACGGGAGCACCTTCGGGGTCGACGCAGGTGAGCACCGCGCGCACGCCCGACGGCGAGCATGTCGCGGGCCAAGACAGTCGGTCGGGTCGACCCCAGAGCGGGAACACCGGCGTGATGCCGGTGCCGGCCGAGGTTGCTGCTCTCGGTACGCGCGCACGTCTTGCGAGAAACAGGTCCCCGAACACGCATCGCCCGATGCCGGCGCTGTGCTCGCCGCGGTCATCGCGGCTCGCCATCCGCGGCCGCGTACACGTCGTTGGGGCACGGCGACGGGATCTCGACGACGTGCAGTGGTAGGTCGAGTCGTTCCGCCTGCGCCTCCAACAGGGTCCGGCGCACCGCGTGCATCGCGACGCGGTCGGCCTCGGCATTGACGCGTCACGAGCAATCCGCTGCACATCGACGCGACGGATCGACGCGCGCCGCCTGGAGTGCGAAGGCGCTGTCCTTGCCGCTGCTCCAGCTCATCCAGGCGGGCGTTGTCGTCATGCGCGGCCCATCCTGCCCGATCCCCGGCGGCGCGAGGAGGGCCAGGATCCGACTGACCCTGGCCCTGACCTGCGTGCTCGGTGGCGGAGGGGGTGGGATTTGAACCCACGGTGACTTGCGCCACAATGGTTTTCGAGACCATCCGATTCGGCCGCTCTCGCACCCCTCCAGGTTCGCGAGGCGCTCCTCCGAGGGAGCAACGCCGAGCGGGGCGTGATTGTACCGACCCACAGTGCCCCGACCTGACGGAGCACCTAGCGCCGGCTGGCGAAGAAGTCCCGGAGCAACGTCGCCGACGCATCCGCCTGCACCCCGGCGACGACCGTCATCTCGTGGTTCAGGCGCGGATCGACGGCCAGGTTGTAGAGGCTGCCGACCGCACCGGCCTTGGGATCCGCCGCGCCGAAGGCGACGAGCCCGATGCGGGCGTTGAGCGCCGCGCCCGCGCACATCGGACACGGCTCGAGCGTCACGACGAGTGCGCACTCGTCGAGCCGCCATTGCCCGAGCGCGGCCGCCGCGTCGCGCAGGGCGAGCACCTCGGCGTGGGCCGTCGGGTCGGCGGCATGCTCGCGTTCGTTGTGCCGGCGGGCGATCACCTCGCCGGTGTCGAGGCGGGCGACGACCGCACCGATCGGCACGTCGTCGTGCTCGAGCGCCGCGCGCGCTTCGTCGAGCGCGACGGTCATCAGGGCGTCGATGCCGGCTCGCGTCCACGGGCTACGCGCACGCGGACTCGGGTCGGCGAACCGACGCCGTCGGCCTCGGCCGCGAGTGATCGACGTGGTCGGCGCACCTGCACAGCCATATCAATTTCTCCGATCGCCAGGGGATTCGCGGGTCGCGGTTGGTACGGTACCGACGCGGTCGACGCGTGGGTGAGCCGAGCCGCGAAACGCAGGAGCGGACCGGCTCATCCGAGCCGGCGAGATCACGGAGGAGGGCTACGTGAAGGCGTCGGTCATCCGACCCGACGATCTCGGCGAGCCCGAGCTCCGCCGCTGGCGCGAGCTGCAGCTCGCGACGCTCGAGCTGCAGAGCCCGTTCGTCTCGAGCGCGTTCGCCCGCGCCGTCGGCACCGATCTCGGACCGCGCCCGCGTGGCGGTGGTCGAGGACGGGCCGACGATCGTCGGCTTCCTCGCCTACGAGCTCCGGTCGCAGCGGATCGCCGTCGCCGATCGGCCGCAAGCTCAGCAACCGCCAGGCCTTCGTGCACGAGCCCGGGCTTGCGCTGGTCGTGGCCCGAGCTGCTCGCGGCGACGGACCTCGACGTGCTCGAGGTCGGCGACCTGGTCGGCCCGCAGTCCGACCGCCGCCGGTCGCTGGAGGCGGTCCCGTCGCCGGTCATCGACACGAGCGAGGGCTGGGACGCGTACCTGGCCCGGATCCGCACCGCGCAAGCACGTGAAGACGACGCTCTACAAGGAACGCAAGCTGCGGCGCGAGTTCGAGGACGTCGTGTTCGAGTCCGGGCCGGCCAAGGACTGGGCCCAGCTCCGCCAGCTGATCGCCTGGAAGTCGCAGCCAGTACCGGGCGCAGTGGTTGGCCGAACCTGTTCGCCCGCCGCGGGGTCGTCGATCTCCTGGACCTGCTCGCCAACGGTGACGCGCAGGAAGGACTGCGCGCTGTGGCGTCGTCGCTGCGGGTCGACGGGAAGCTCATCGCGACGGATCTCAGCCTGGCGTCGGAGACCGTCTTCGCCGGCTGGTTCGGCGCGCACGACCCGGAGTACGGCGCCTGGTCGCCCGGCTCGATCCGCACGCTGCGCACGGTCGAGGCCGCGTTCGAGATGGGCGTGGAATGGGTCGACCTGGCCCGGGGCGACGAGGGCTACAAGGACACGCTGAAGACCGGCGACACCGAGCTCGCGACCGGCTACGTCTCCCGCTTCTCCGGCTCCGCCCTCGCGTACCAGGCCGTCCACGTCCCGATGGCCGCCGCCCGCAGCTACGTGCTCACCCACCCCGCAGGTCCGCACGTTCGGTCCGGCACTCCCTGGCCCGGTTCGGCCACGCGAGAGGGTCGTTCGCTCGCCGCCTCCCGTAGGCGGTTCGGCGGGGCCGCCGCGAAGATCAGCGGCGCATGAGGAGCACGACCACGAGGATGATCAGGATCAGGACGAGGACACCACCACCGATATACATGAACGCAGTGTTCCCCGATGACCGCCATCGAACCCCCAGCGAGAAGAGTGCGGTGACAGATTGGCGGAGGGAGTGGGATTCGAACCCACGGTGAGTTGCCCCACACACGCTTTCCAAGCGTGCCGATTCGGCCGCTCTCGCATCCCTCCGGGTCCGTCCGCGGCACGTTGCAGCCGCGGGCGGTGGAAGCCGTGGATGGTACAGGCGGAGGCCCTGATACCCTGCGCCCGCGGACCGTGCTAGGCGGGGAGCCCGTGGTGCCCTGTACCCCAAATCCACGTTATGGGGGGCTGAATCCCCGTTCGAGGCCCGAGCCGCCGTTGGGAATGCGACTCGCCGAAGGTGTAGATGGTCGGGTCCTGCGCAACGGGATCTCGTGAACCGAGTCAGGTCCGGAAGGAAGCAGCTCTCAGCGGGCCCTCCCGTGTGCCGCAGGGTTGCCTGATCTGAGCCGGAAGCGAACTCCGCGCCCATCGGTGTCGGGTCAACAGCGGGTGCACGGTCCGCATTTGCAGCAACTGGTCTTCGGGATCGCTCCGGCTCCTCTAAGGTCGGAACGTGGCCTTCCAGTCGCTCTACCGCAAGTACCGACCCCAGCGTTTCGGCGAGCTGGTCGGCCAGGAGCACGTCACCACGGCGTTGCGCAACGCCGTGCGCGAGGGCCGGGTCGGCCACGCCTACCTCCTCTCGGGACCGCGGGGCACGGGCAAGACCACGACCGCCCGCATCCTGGCCAAGGCGCTCAACTGCCTGAACCTCGGCGCGGACGGCGAGCCGGACGGCACGTGCGAGAACTGCGTCGCGGTCGCGGCCGGCAACTTCAACGACCTCGTCGAGATGGACGCCGCGTCGAACAACGGCGTCGACGCGATTCGTGACCTCGTCGAGCGGGTGAGCCTCGGCATCGGCGCGACGTCGAAGACGAAGGTGTACCTCGTCGACGAGGTGCACATGCTCAGCACCGCGGCATCGAACGCGCTGTTGAAGACGCTCGAAGAGCCGCCGGGTCACGTCGTGTTCGTCCTCGCGACCACGAACCCGGAGAAGGTGCTCCCGACCATCCGGTCGCGCACGCAGCACTTCGAGCTCACGCTGCTGTCCATCGACGAGATCACCGGGCTGCTCACCGATCTGCTCGCGCCGCGAGGGCGTCGAGTTCGAGCCCGAGGCGCTGCTGCCCGATCGCCCGGGCGGCCGCCGGGTCCGCTCGTGACGCGGAGTCGCTGCTGGACCAGGCGCTCGCCCACGCCACCGGGCCGCTCACCGCGGCCGGGGTGGAATCCGTGCTCGGCGGCTCCGTCCTTCGACGCCCGCATCGGCATCCTCGACGCGATCGCCGCCGAAGACGTGGCCGGCGCGCTCACCGGGCTCGCCGGCCTGCTCGAGTCCGGGCACGACGCCCGCCGGATCGCCGAAGATCTGCTCCGGACGCTGCGCGACGCGTTCCTGCTCTCGGCCGGACGCGGGTCAGGTGCACGTCGACGCGCCGGAAGACGAGCAGGAGCGACTGCGGTCGCGTCGGCGAGGCGCTCGGCAACGCGACGCTCGTGCGCGCGCTCGAGACGCTCGGCCAGGGTGTCGTCGACATGCGCGGCACCGACGCCGCGGACCCGCGCCTCGTGCTGGAGATCGCGCTCGTGCGGCTCGCCCGCCGCGACACCGGTGGGCCGATGCAGGTGCTCGCGGATCGGGTCGACCGGCTCGAGCAGCGCCTCGCCTCCGGCGCGGGGGCCGCGCCGAGCGCGGCGCCGCCGCGGCCGTGGACATGCCGGCGCCGGCGCCCGCACCGGCACCGAAGAAGTCATCGGGCAAGAAGCCCGCGCTCGGCGCGTTCAAGCAGGCGCCGCCCCCGGCCGCTCCGCCCGAGCACGAAGACCTGCCGCCGGCGGCGACCGCCGAGCCGAAGCTCGCGACTGCGCCGAGCGCGGCCCCACCGTCACCGAGCCCGGCCGCCGCGAGCCCAACTCTCGCCGGGAGCGACGGACCCGAGAAGACCTTCGACCTCGACGACGCGGTCGTCGCGTGGGCCGCGGTGCTCGATTCCCTGCCCCGATCGCTGCAGGCCGCGGTGCACGAAGCGCAGCCGCTCTCGGTCGAGGGCAACGTCATCACGTTCGGGGTCTCCAAGACCCAGATCGACAACGTGAAGCCGCGCTTCCAAAAGGATGCGCACGAGATCCGCGAGAAGTTCATCGAGCAGCTCGGGACCCCGCCCCGGTTCAAGTTCACGGTGCACGCCTGGACCGGGAACGGCCCCGGGGCGAAGCGGCGCCCGGCCCGCGGCAACGCGGTCGAGGAAGCTCCGCCGGCCGCCGACGATGACCCCGGCCCAGAGGAGCCGCACATCGATCTCGTGCACGAGGAGGACATCCTCGACGCGCCGGTCGGCGCCCCGCCGACGGTAGATTCCATCTCTCGCCTCGAAGACGCGTTCGGCGCAACCGTCGTCGAGGAACTCCCCCGGAACTAGGAGCCTGCCGTGGCAAAGCAGAAGCCGGTCGCGAACAACAACATGATGAAGCAAGTCCAGAAGATGCAAGAGGACATGCTGGCGGCGCAGGAAGCACTCGCGGCGCTCGAGGTCGAGGGCAGTGCCGGCGGCGGGATGGTCAAGGCCGTGATGACCGGCGGCGGCGAGCTGCGGTCCGTCTCGATCTCGGCGGACGTCGTCGACCCGGACGACATCGAGATGCTCGAAGACCTCGTGGTCGCCGCGGTGTCGGAGGCGATGCGCGCGTCGGCGGCGCTCCAGTCCGAGCAGATGGCCGGCGTCGACCGGCGGCCTGGACCTCAGCGCGTTCGGTCTGGGCTAAGCCGAGTCTTGGCGTCCCTCTACGAAGGGCCCGTCCAGCGGCTCATCGACGAGCTGGGCCGGTTACCCGGCATCGGCCCCAAGTCGGCGCAACGGATCTCGTACTACCTGCTGAAGATCGCGCCCGAAGACGCGCGCCGCCTCGCCGGCGCCATCATCGAGGTGAAGGAGAAGATCTCGTGGTGCCGGCGCTGCTTCAACATCGCCGAAGGCGAGCTCTGCAGCTACTGCCTCGATCACGCGGCGCGACGACACGTTGCTCTGTGTCGTCGAAGAGCCGCGTGACATCGTCGCGGTGGAGCGGACCCAGGAGTTCCGCGGGCGCTACCACGTGCTGCAGGGAACGATCTCGCCGATCGAAGGCATCGGGCCCTGAGCAGCTCCGGGTCAAGGAGCTGCTCCAGCGCATTCCCGACGAGGGCGTGAAGGAAGTCATCCTCGCCACGAACCCGAACAGCGACGGTGAGGTCACCGCGATGTACCTCGCCAAGGTGATCAAGCCGCTCGGGCTCAAGGTCACCCGCATCGCCAGCGGCCTCCCCGTCGGCGGCGACCTCGAGTACGCCGACGAGGTCACGCTCGGCCGCGCGCTCGAAGGCCGGCGAGAAGTCGACGGCTAACCAGCTCTCCCGTTTGTGCCGTGAAGGTGCGCCGGGAACCCTGACGGCACAGACGGAGGGTGGGGCGGCGGGCTAGATGTCGGCGAGGGCGCGGGTGATCACCTTGCTGACGGCCTCGGTCTCGGTGAGGAAGCCGTCGTGGCCCGAGATCGACTGGATCACCTCGACCCCGGAGTTCCGCGGGATGCGCGCCGCGAGCTCGTGCTGGAGGCGCAGCGGGTAGAGCCAGTCGGACGAGATGCCGGCGATCGTGACGTCGGCGGTGATGCGAGCCGAGCGCCGCCTGGATCCCGCCCCGACCGCGGCCGACGTCGTGATGGTTCATCGCGCGCGACAACACGATGTACGTGTTCGCGTCGAACCGGTCGGCCAGCTTCTCGCCGTGGTACTCGAGGTAGGACTCCACCTGGTAGCGCCCGCCCTCGAGTGGTTGCTCGTCCGCTTGGCGGCCGCGTCCGAACCGCTCGTCGAACTCCTCCTCGGACCGGTAGCTCACCTGGCCGATGCCGCGGGCGAGTGACATCCCGCGCCACGGACCTTCGCCGGGCGCGGCGTCGTAGTAGTCGCCGTTCCGGAAGCGCGGGTCCATCTGGATCGCCCGGATCTGCAGCGAGCTGAGCGCGATCTCCTCCGCGGTGGCGCGCGCGCCGGCCGCGAGCACGACGACGCGCGGCACGCGCTCGGGGAACGACACCGCCCACTCGAGCGCGCGCTGGCCGCCCATCGATCCGCCGATCACGCACGCCCACTGCGGGATGCCGAGGAGCGTCGGCGAGGGCGGCTTCGACGACGGCCTGGTCGCGGATCGTCACGTTCGGGAACCGCGATCCGTAGGGCTTCTCGGTCGCGGGGTCGAGCGACGCGGGACCGGTCGTGCCCTGGCAGCCCCCGAGCACGTTGGGGCACACCACGAAGAACCGGTCGGTGTCGATCGCCTTGCCCGGCCCGATGAGGTCGTCCCACCAGCCCTTCTGGCGGTGGCCGGGGCCGGAGGGCCCGGCGGCGTGGCTGTCGCCGGTCAGCGCGTGCAGCACGAGCACCGTGTTGTTGCGCGCGGGATCGCGCGTTCCCCAGGTCTCGTACGCAACCGTCACTCGATTGAGCTGACCACCGGCTTCGAGCACGTGCGAACGCGCTTCGAACAGCGTCGCGAACTGACGCCGACCCGGGGGATCGCCCTCGCGCCAGGCGCCGGTGACGGGACAGATCGGAGGAGGGCGTCATGCGCCCCGTCACGCTAGGCGCCCTTGGCGGCGCGGAACCCTGCTTCGAGGTCGGCCTGGATGTCATCGAGTGACTCGAGGCCGATCGAGAGCCGCACGAGATCCGGCGTGACACCGGTCGCGAACTGCTCGGCCACGTCGAGCTGCTGGTGCGTGGTGCTGGCGGGGTGGATCGCGAGCGTGCGCACGTCGCCGACGTTGGCGAGGTGGCTGATGAGATCCAGGCCGTTGATGAAGCTCTGGCCCGCTTCGAGCCCACCCTTGATCCCGAAGGCGACGATCGCGCCCTGACCCTTGGGGAGGTACTTCTTCGCCCGGTCGTTCCACCGGCTCGACTCGAGACCCGGGTAGGCGACCCACTCGACCTCGTCTCGCGCCTCGAGCCACTTCGCCACTCGCGAGTGCGTTCTGCGAGTGCCGCTCCATGCGCAGGCTCAGCGTCTCGAGGCCCTGCAGGAACAGGAACGAGTTGAACGGCGAGAGCGCGGCGCCGATGTCGCGCTGGTACTGGAGGCGAGCCTTCAGGATGTACTGCGCCGGCCGCAGCGGCTCGGGCAGCTCCGAGAAGACGAGGCCGTGGTAGCTCGGGTCGGGCTCGGTGAAGTTGGCGAAGCGACCGCTGGCGACGTAGTCGAACTTGCCGCCGTCGACGATGATCGCCGCCGATCGAGTTGCCGTGACCGCCGATGAACTTGGTGGCGGAGTGCACGACGATGTCCGCGCCCCACTGCAGCGGGTTGAGCAGGTACGGACTCGCGAGCGTGTTGTCGATGACGAACGGGATCTTCGCGTCGTGCGCGATCTTGGCGATGCCTTCGAAGTCGAGGATGTCGCCCTTCGGGTTGCCGATGCTCTCGCCGTAGAACGCGCGCGTGTTCGGCCGGATCGCGGCCTTCCACGCGTCGAGGTCGTCGGGGTCGTCGATGAAGGTGACTTCCACACCCAGCTTGGGGAACGTGTAGTGCAGCTGGTTGTACGTGCCGCCGTACAGCGACGCGCTCGCGACGATGTGACCGCCGTTCTCGGCCAGGTTGAGCAACGCGATCGTCTGCGCAGCCATGCCGCTCCCGGCGGCGAGCGCGCCGACGCCACCTTCGAGCGCGGCGACGCGATCCTCGAACACGGCCTGGGTCGGGTTCATGATCCGCGTGTAGATGTTGCCGAGCTCGGCGAGCCCGAAGAGCGCCGCCGCGTGGTCCGTGTCGCGGAACACGAATGAGGTCGTCTGGTAGATCGGGACGGCTCGGGCACCCGTGGTCGGGTCGGGCTCGGCGCCGGCGTGGATCTGACGGGTCTCGAATCCCCAGTCGGACATGGTGGGCTCCTCGGATCGGCGGGCGTCGTGGCCCTCCGACGCTACGAGCGCAATTCCCGACCCGTCAAGTCGGTTTTTGCGCCGGAGGGTCGTTGACCAGGGCAGACGCCCAGAGGATGATCCCTCGATGACTTCCCCCGGATCTCCCGTGCCCCCGCCCCCCGACAGCCCGGTTCCCGCGGCGGCCGGTCCCCCGGGCCAGATGCGCACGCCGATCGTGGTGATCCTGCTGTGGCTCGTGACGCTCGGGATCTACGGGTTGTTCTGGCAGTACCGGGTCTTCGAGGACCTGAAGCAGCGCACCGGCCAGGGCGTCGGCGGCGCCATCGGCCTGCTGCTCGGCTTGTGCATCAGCATCGTGAACCTCTTCCTGCTGCCCGCCGAGATCGGCAACATGTACGCGCAGGAGGGCCTCGAGAAGCCGGTCACCGGACTGACCGGGTTTCTGGAACCTCATCCCGCTCGTCGGCTTCTATCATCTGGATCGTCAAGGTCCAGAACGCGATGAACGACCGGTGGGAAGCGACGGGCGGTACGCACGTCTGACCCCCGGTCCGTCTAGCGTTGACGGCGTGACGGCAACGACCCTCGCGGCGCGTTCGAAGGCGGCTCCCTACGTCGCGGGCGGCCTGCTCCTCGCCGGCTGCGTCGGTCTCGCGGTCGTCGACCCGACCCACGGTCCACCGTTGTGCCCGTTCAAGGCCGTGACCGGGCTCGACTGCCCGGGCTGTGGTGGCACCCGCGCCGCGCACCAGCTGCTTCACCGGCCATCTCGGCGTGGCGTTCGACTACAACGTGCTCGCCGTCCTCGCGTTCCCGTTCATTGCCTGGGGCTTGTTCGTGTCGCTCACCGCGATGCTCGGCGGGCCCCGTTGGCGCAGCGTCTCGGTCTCACCCGCGTGGACGCGCGTCGCACTCGTGGTCGTCGCTCGCGTTCTGGGTGCTGCGCAACCTGCCGATCGCCCCGTTCAACTGGCTCGGCACCGGTAGCTAGCAGCAACACCCGGACGCGACAGGAGCGGCCCGCAGGCCGCTCCTGTCGTCGTTCTCGAAGTGGCGCTGGCTACTGGACCGGCGCCACCGACTCGCCGTTCAGTGTGCGGTAGGCGTACGCGACGGCGATGGCGGTGATGCCGTAGGTGAACAGCAGGCCGACACCGCAGAGCAGCGCGCCGACGAGGTTGATGCCGAACAGAGCGAGACCGAAGACGAACAGCTCGCCGATCCTGCCCTTCGTCATCTCCTGGGACTTCTTCAACGCATCGGTCGGACCGAGCGTCGGGTTCTCGACAATGAGGAAGCCGTAGAACATCCAGATGATGCCGATGATGATTCCCGGGAATGATGCAGAGAATCAGGCCGATGCCGAAGCAGATCCCGAAGATGATCGCGGCCACGATGTAGGACCCGAGACCCTCGGTCTCGAACAGCATGTTGACCTCGGGAGTCTGACCCCGGACCACGGCGAGCGCGGCGCGGATCAGCCCCATCGAGAGGATCATCGAGACGACCCAGCCGATGATCGTGAAGATCAGCTGGATGGCGATGTTGCGAGTGGCCGAGCCGATGAAGTTGACGACGAGCTGGACCGCGATGATCACGATCGTGATCAGCAGCATCGGCCCGACGTTCTTCCAGTAGGCGTTCCAGCCGTACCCGACGGCGTCGCCGACGCTGAACGCGGCCGCACCGCCCGGGGCGGGGACGTAGCCACCCGGCGGAGGCGGCGGCGGGGGAGGAGGCGGCGGAGGAGCCTGGGACATGGAACGCCCCTTTCAGTGAGGGCACGGGACGGATCGACGTTACCGATGCTTGTCGGCAAGAACGCGGCAATGGTTGATTTGTGCCGCGACGATCGGCCAGGTTTCACGGCCGAAATCCGTCGTCCCGAGCGGTGCAGTCGCGCCTCGAAAGGAGGCGGTTCCCCGGCTCTCGCTTGTGGCTTAGAGCGTGCGGATGATGGCCGCGTCGCCCTGGCCGCCACCGCCGCAGAGGGCCGCGGCACCGAGGCCACCACCCCGCCGGCGAGCTCGTGGATGAGCGTCATCACGATGCGGGTGCCGGACATGCCGACCGGGTGACCGAGGGCGATGGCGCCACCGTTGACGTTGGCGACGTCGTCGCTGATCCCGAGGTCACGCATGCTGGCGAGCCCCACCGCGGCGAACGCCTCGTTGAGCTCGAACAGGTCCACCGACGCGAGCGGCAGGTTCGCCGCGTCCAGCGCCCGCTTGATCGCGCGGGACGGCTGGGTCAGCAGCGACGGGTCCGGACCGGCCACCATGCCGTACCCGACGAGCTCGGCGATCGGCTCGAGCCCGAGCTCGGCGGCCTTCTCGCGGCTGGTGACGATCAGGGCCGCGGCACCGTCCGAGATCTGCGACGCGTTGCCGGCGGTGATGGTGCCGTCCTTGGTGAACGCCGGGCGCAGCTTGCCGAGCGACTCCACCGGTCGTGCCCGGACGCACGCCTTCGTCCTCTTCCACGAGGACCGGGTCACCCTTGCGCTGCGGCACGGGGACCGGGACGATCTCGTCCGAGAACTTCCCGCCCTTCATCGCCGCGGCGGCGCGCTCGTGGCTCTTCGCCGAGAACTCGTCCTGCAGCTCGCGGGTGATCCCGCCGAAGTTGCCGGTGTAGGTATCGGTGCCCGTGCCCATGTGCTCCATGTCGAACGCGCACCAGAGACCGTCGTGGATGAGCGAGTCGAGGAGCTCGCCGTTGCCCATCCGGTAACCGGCGCGGGCGTTCGGCAGCACGTACGGCGCGTTCGTCATGGACTCCATGCCGCCGGCGACGACCACCTCGGCGTCACCCGCCTGGATCATCTGGTCCGCGAGGTACAGCGCGTTGATGCCCGAGAGGCAGACCTTGTTGATCGTGGTCGCGGGAACGCTCATCGGGATCCCGGCCTTCACGGCGGCCTGGCGGGCCGTGATCTGTCCCTGACCGGCCTGGAGGACGTGACCCATGATCACGTAGTCGACCTGGTCGGGCCCGACGCCGCCGCGCTCGAGCGCGGCGCGGATGGCGACGCCGCCGAGGTCCATGGCGCTCATCGAGGCGAAGGCACCCGAGAGCTTGCCGATCGGCGTGCGGGCGGTGGAGACGATCACAGAACCGGGCATGGTGACTCCTCAAGCAGCTGGTTACCCGCTGGTCACTTGGGATGGTAGCCCGGCCCCGACACCCTCCGTCCAGGCCGCGGCTCCTGGTTCGGCGCCGGATTCCGAGGATGCGCGCGCCGGGTGCGCGCCGCTACGGTCGCCGCTCATGACGACTGCGATCGATGCCATCCGCACCGCGATCCTCGAAGGCGCCCCCGGCGACGAGCTCGGTGCCCTCCCGATCCCCGAATCGGCCCGGGGTGCGCTGGTGCGCGCCGAGGACCAGACGATGTTCGACGGGATGCCGTCGGAGCAGAAGGACCCGCGCAAGTCCACGCGGGTCGAGGACTTCCCGCTCCCGGAGATCGCACCCGACGAGGCGATCGTCGGCGTCATGGCGAGCTCGATCAACTTCAACACGGTGTGGACGTCGATCTTCGAGCCGCTGCCGACGTTCGGCTTCCTGAAGCGGCTCGGCAAGGAGAGCGTGTGGGGTGCCCGCCACGACCAGCCGTTCCACGTGATGGGCAGCGACGCGTCCGGCGTCGTGCTGCGCACGGGTTCCGCGGTCCGGAACTGGAAGCCGGGCGACGCGGTCACCGTGCACTGCAACTACGTGGACGACCAGGACCCGTCGAGCCACGACGACGCGATGATGGCCGCGCAACCAGCGCATCTGGGGCTTCGAGTCGAACTTCGGTGGCCTCGCCGATCTCAGCATCGTGAAGGCCAACCAGCTGATGCCGAAGCCGGCGCACCTCACGTGGGAAGAGGCCGCGGTCAACGCGCTGACCAACTCCACGAGCTACCGGATGATCGTCAGCCCGAACGGCTCGCAGATGACGCAGGGCCAGACGGTGCTGATCTGGGGCGCGAGCGGGGGCATCGGTGCGTACGCGTGCCAGTACGTGCTCAACGGCGGTGGAACGCCCGTCGGCGTGGTGTCCTCTCCCGAGCGCGCCGCGCTGCTGCACGAGCTCGGCGTCGAAGCCGTGATCAACCGCAAGGAAGAGGGCTACAAGTTCTGGAACGACGAGGGCGACCAGGACCCGAGTGAGTGGCGGCGGTTCGGCAAGAAGATCCGCGAGCTCGTCGGCACCGACCCGACATCGTGTTCGAGCACCCCGGCCGCCAGACCATGGGCGCGTCGGTGTTCGTGGCCAAGCGCGGCGGGATGATCATCACCTGCGCCGCGACGAGTGGCTTCATGATCGAGTACGACAACCGGTACCTCTGGATGAACCTCAAGACGCTCAAGGGGTGCCACTTCGCGAACTACCGCGAGGCGTGGGAGGCGAACCGGCTCATCGCCGAGGGCAAGATCTTCCCGACGCTCTCGAAGGTCTTCGCGCTCGAGGACACCGGCGAGGCCGCGTACCAGGTGCACCACAACCAGCACGAGGGCAAGCTCGGCATCCTGTGCCTCGCGCCGGAAGAGGGTCTGGGCGTGACCGACCCGGAGATGCGGGAGCGCCTCCTGCCCGCAGATCACGCTGTTCCGCAAGTACGGCTGACCGCCCGGTATCGGGGCCGCGGGGAGCGGTCCGTGGCTCCAGGATTATTTAGTTAGGACCGCTAAATATCTGGTACACTTCGGTCATGGCGATGACCCCCATGACCGGCACCTCCGCAGAGACCGCAGAGGAGATCGCGGGCCGGCTGCGCCTGAGCGCCACCCGCCTCGCCCGCCGGCTGCGGCAGGAGGCCCAGACCGGGCTCTCCCCGAGCCAGCTCTCCGCGTTGGCGATGGTCGAGCGTCACGGTCCCCTGACCCTCGGCGAGCTCGCCGACCACGAGCAGGTCTCCCCGCCGACCATCTCGCGCGTCGTGGTCAAGCTCGAGTCGGACGGTCTGCTGACCCGTCAGCCCGACCCGGATGACGGACGGGTGACGCGCGTGCTCGTGACCGCGAAGGGCAAGGCGCTGCTCGGTACGTCGCGGCGGCGCAAGACCGAGTGGCTGACCATGCGGCTCGAGGGGCTCGACGCGAACCAGCGCGCCCGTCTCGCCGACGCGCTCGACACGCTCGACACCTTGGCCGCGGAGCTCCGATGAAGCTGAGGTTCCGCACCGCTGCATCGGACACGTTCAAGTCGCTGCACGTCCGCAACTTCCGGCTCTTCTTCAGTGGCCAGCTGATCTCGCAGATCGGCAACTGGCTGACGATGGTCGCGTTGACGCTGCTCGTCCTGAAGCTCACGGACAACGGCGTCGCGATCGGCTTCCTCGCCGCCGCGCAGTTCGGCCCGGTGCTCCTGATCGGTCCGTGGGCCGGCCTGATCGCCGACCGCTCGGACAAGCGCAAGCTGCTGATCATCGTGCAGTCCATCGCGATGGCGCAGTCGTTCGTGCTGGCCGGGCTGGCCTTCAGCGGCAACCCGCCGCTCTGGGCGATCTACTCCGTCGCCCTCGTGGGCGGCCTCACCGTGGCGTTCGACAACCCCGCCCGCCGGGCGTTCGTCGTCGAGATGGTCCCCACGGAAGACATGAACAACGCGGTGAGCCTGAACAGCGCCGCGATGACGTCGTCCCGCATCTTCGGCCCCGCGCTCGCCGGCCTGCTGGTGATCACTGTGGGCTTCGGCTGGGCGTTCCTGGTCGACGGCCTGTCCTACATCGCGGTGCTCATCGGGCTGTCGATGATGCGCAAGTCCGAGCTCCGGCCGTCGCCGGTGGCCGAAGCGGGCCAAGGGTCAGGTCCGGGCCGGGTCTCCGCTACGCGCGCAGCGTCCCGGACCTGTTCGTCCCGCTCGTGATGATGGCGGTCGTCGGCACGTTCGCGTACAACTTCCAGACCGTCTTCCCGCTGTTCGTCACCCGCAGCCTCGGCGGCAGCGACACGACCTTCACCCTGCTGCTCTCGGTCACGAGCGTCGGTGCGCTGATCGGTGCGCTGGCCACCGCGCGGCGCAAGACGATCGACGTGCGCATGGTCGCGATGACGTCGCTCGGCTTCGGCGCGGCGATGACCGTCATGACCTTCGTGCCGAGCGCGGCGTTGGCGTTCCCGGTCGCGTCTGCTGGTGGGGCTCGGCAGCATCGCGTTCCTCACCGCGTCGACCGCGATCGTGCAGATCCGCTCCGACCCCATGATGCGGGGCCGCGTGCTCGCGCTCCAGGCCATGGTCTTCCTCGGCAGCACCCCGATCGGCGGCCCGATCGTGGGCTGGATCTGCGAGCACATCGGACCGCGCTACGGCGTGGCCGTCGGCGCGGTCGCCGCCCTCGGGGCCGGTGTCTGGGGTCTGGTCAAGGCCCGGAAGCTGCGCGCCCGCCGAGTCGCTGGCCGGAACGGATGCCGTCAAGGCGGTGGAGCTGGCCATCGCCGACCTGGACGACGACATCTCCGAGGCGGAGGCCGAAGCCGGCGCCGACGGTGCGCCTGACGTGGGCCCGGTGCGGCCGCACGTCGTACCATCCCGGCCATGAGTGAGCTCACCGAGATCGACCATGTCGCCATCGCCGTCACCGACCTCGAGGCGGCGATCGAGTACTACGAGCAGACCTTCGGCTGCACCGTCGCCCATCGCGAGGTCGTCGAGTCGGACGGGGTCGAAGAGGCGCTGCTGAAGGTGGCGGACTCCTACGTCCAGCTGCTCACCCCGACCCGGGACGACTCTCCGGTGGCGAAGTACATCGCCAAGAAGGGTGAAGGCCTCCACCACATCGGGTACCGCGTCGATGACGTCGCGGCGACGCTGGCCCGGGTGAAGGCCGAAGGACACCGGGTGATCGACGAGGAGCCCCGTCCCGGAAGTCGTGGCACCACCGTCGCATTCGTCCATCCGAAGACGGCGTTCGGCACCCTGATCGAGCTGGTCCAGGAGTAGGACGGTCGCCGGCCGGGCCGGCGACAGCCGGTAGTTTCTTGGTGTGGATGACGCGGCGATGCCCCCCGGCGGACCGCCGATCGGGCGGGCCGAGATCCGCCTGGTCCCCGTCGGTGGCATCCCGGTCTGGGCCGATCCGGATCCGACCGAGCCCCCGATCGCCGAGCTTCCGGCCGGCTTCGAGCTGGTCATCGTCGGTCGGCGCGGTTCGTGGGTCCACGTGCAGGCCGATGGGCTCGACGGCTGGGTCGACGGCTCGCAGCTCGCCGGCGCCGGGGTGATGACCCCGATCGCGGAGCGGCCCGTCGGACCGGACGCGGTCGGTCACATGCCGGTGCCGCCGCCGGCGCCGGGCACGGTCGTCGTCGAGAAGCAGATGAGCTCGGTGCAGCTCGGGCGAGGTCCGCTTGTCGGCGCGCTCGGCGCCCTCATCGCGATCTTCGGCGCCGCGCTCCCGTGGCAGCAGACCGTCGCCAACCGCCTCCAGGTCGATGCGTTCGGCATCCCGGTGCGGTTCCTCACCGGCTGGCAGAACCTCACCGACACCGGCTTCGCGCTCGGCTGGCTGATCGTGATCCTCGCCGTCGTCGGGGCCGTCGTCTCGCTCATCTCGGGCGGCGGCATCGTGCGCCGCGTCCTCGGCCTCGTGATCATCCTCGTGTGCTGCGTCTACGCCCTGCAGCAACAGGACTGGTTGACCACCACCGACCGCGGGCTCGGCACCGGTCTGAACCTCTGGGACGTCATCGACAACGGGGTGGCGGTCACGTTCGCCGGGCGGTCTGGTCATGCTGTTCGCACCCAGTCGCTGAGCTTCGGGGACCGGAACCGGCGCTGGTGATGCGCGGCTCGTAACCTGGGCCGAATGGCCGTCGAAGAAGAGCACATTCAGGGCGAGGGGGCCGCTACGGCGCCGCCCGTCGCACCGGTACCCCACCCGATCGAGGAGCGACTCGCCGCGCTGGCGAGCCTGCGGGAGCAGGCGCTCCACGCGGGCAGCCCGGCGGCGGTGGAGCGCCAGCACGAGCGGGGGAAGCTCACCGTGCGGGAGCGGCTCGAGCTGCTCCTCGACCCGGACTCGTTCGTCGAGCTGGACATGCTCGCCCGCCACCGCGCCCACGGGTTCGGCATCGAGAACTCCCGGCCGCTGACCGACGGCGTGGTCACGGGCTGGGGGACGATCGACGGTCGCAAGGTGTTCGTGTTCGCCCAGGACTTCACGGTCTTCGGCGGCGCGCTCGGTGAGGTGTTCGCCGAGAAGATCCACAAGGTGATGGATCTGGCCGAGTCGGTCGGGGCGCCGTTCATCGGCCTCAACGACGGCGCCGGCGCGCGCATCCAGGAGGGCGTCGTCTCGCTCGCCTCGTACGGCGGGATCTTCTACCGCAACGTCCGCGCGTCCGGCGTCATCCCCCAGATCAGCGTGGTGCTCGGTCCGTGCGCGGGTGGCGCGGTGTACTCGCCGGCGATGACGGACTTCGTCTTCATGGTGAAGGACACGTCGTACATGTTCATCACCGGTCCCGACGTCGTGAAGGCCGCGACCGGCGAGGACGTGACCCAGCAGGAGCTCGGCGGCGCGATGACGCACGCGACGAAGTCCGGGGTCTCGCACTTCGTCTTCGACGACGAGCAGACGTGCCTCGAGCAGGTGCGTTACCTGTTGTCGTTCCTCCCCTCCAACAACCTGGAGGATGCGCCGTACTTCGAGCCCGAGGACGACCCGCAGCGTCGCTGCGACGGGATCCTCGAGCTCATCCCGGACGCGCCGAACAAGCCGTACGACATGAAGAAGGTCATCGCGGAGGTCGTGGACGACGGTGACTTCTTCGAGGTGAACGCGCTCTGGGCGATGAACATCGTGTGCGGGTTCGCCCGCGTCGACGGGCACGTCGTCGGGATCGTCGGCAACCAGCCGCAGGTGCTGGCCGGCTGCCTCGACATCGAGGCGTCCGAGAAGTCGGCCCGGTTCGTGCGGACCTGCGACGCGTTCAACATCCCGCTGGTCACGTTCGTCGACGTCCCCGGCTTCCTCCCGGGCACGAACCAGGAGTACAGCGGCATCATCCGCCACGGCGCCAAGCTGCTCTACGCGTACTGCGAGGCGACCGTGCCGCGGGTGCAGATCATCACCCGGAAGGGCTACGGCGGCGCGTTCGTCGTCATGAACTCGAAGTCGATCGGCGCGGACCTGGCGTTCGCTTGGCCGTCGGCGGAGATCGCGGTGATGGACGCGAACGGCGCGGCCAACATCATCTTCCGGCGGGAGATCGACGCCGCGGACGACCCGGTGGCCAAGAAGGCCGAGCTGGTCGAGCAGTACTCGGAGCGCTTCGCCAACCCGTACAACGCGGGCGAGCGCGGCTACGTCGACGACGTCATCGACCCGCGCGACACGCGCCGGGTGCTGGTGGAGTCGCTCGAGATGCTGCGGTCGAAGAAGGAGAAGCTGCCCCAGCGCAAGCACGGGAACGTCCCCCTCTAGTGGGAGCGGCGCTCGTGCGGGTCGGTTCGAGCTGCGGTCGGTGTCTCCCGACGCGACGCCGGAGGAGATCGCCGCCATCACCGCGGCGATCGCGACGTCGCTGGCCGCGGCGCGGACCGAGGCGGCAGCCGCGCAGCTGCGAGCGAGCCGTCGATGTGGGTGCAGGCGGCGCGGATCACGGCCCGGCGCGGTGGCTTACTCCCGCGGCGAGTGGCGGCTCTCCGGCCGCCTCGGTCGCCGCAGCCGCGCGTGACCCCGACCGTCCGCGAGGCCGAGGTCATGACGGTCGGGACGGACGAGGTCGTCGTCACGTTCGTCACCGACCCCGGCGAGACGGTGACGTCGCGGGTCGGGGACCAGGAGGTCACGACGGTCGGGCCGCATCACTTCGCCACCTTCACCGGCCTCGATCCGTCGACGGAGTACCCGGTGACGGTCGACGGCGCGCCGGCCGACGAGTTCCTGCCCGCCTCGGTGCGACGCTCGCCGTTCCGAAGGGGAAGCGGCTCGGCGACGCTGGCGACCGTCAACGACGTCCACTTCGGCGAGTTCGAGTGCGGCCGGTCCACGGAGTGACGACGAGGAGCTGGGGCCAGTGCTCCGGGCGCTTGCCGGGCGAGCCGCCGTACCCGGAAACGATGAACCGCGGCGCGATCGCCGAGATCGATCGCGCTCGATCCCGACGTCGTGCTGGTGAAGGGCGACCTCACGAACCTGGGCACCGAGGAGGAGTACGCCGCGTTCCTCGACGGCGTACGGCCGACTCGGGACCGCGATGCGGCACGTGCGCGGCAACCACGACGCGATGCTCGACCCGACGATGGCGCTCGAGGGCGCGCCGTTCACCGTCGACCTGCACGGCGTGACGCTCGCGGTGCTCGACACCGTGCAGCCCGGCAGCGAGCGGGGGCAGATCACACGCCCGCAGCTCGGCTGGCTGCGACGAGCTCGCGGGCGTCCACGACCGGGCCGGTGCTCGTGTTCGGCCACCACCACCAGTGGGATCTCGACGCGACCGAGCGCAGCGCCGAGTACTTCGGCATCAACCCCGACGACAGTGAGGCGTTCGGTGCGGTCGTCGCGGCGCACGAGAACATCGTCGGCTACTTCGCCGGGCACACGCACCGCAACCGGATCCGCCGCTCGGCCCGGGCCCGGCACGTCCCGTTCGTCGAGGTCAGCTGCACCAAGGACTACCCGGGGGTGTGGGCCGAGTACCGCATCTACGAGGACGGCTTCACCCAGATCGTCCGCCGCATCTCGGCCCCGGCGGCGTTGGTGTGGACCGAGCGGACGCGGCCCGATGTTCGCCGGTCTCTACCGCGCCTACGCCCTGGGCCGGCTCGACCACCGCTCCTTCACCCAGACCTGGTAACCCCACGAGTCTCTCCGTTTTGGCGTCAGTAGGGACCCGTACGTGGTGCCCTGCTGACGCCAAAACGGGGGTTAGAGGGCGCGGGCGGCGAGGTGGCCGTCGAAGATCGCCCGGTCGGCCCAGCGGACCGCGACCGCGTCGCCGATGCGGACCACCTCGGGCACCTGGTCGGCCAGCGCGAAGTAGAGATCGGCGGCGGGCTCGCCGTGGGTGCGGATCACGACGGTGTCCGCGTCGAGCGTCTCCATCCGGTACGTCAGCGCGTCGGCGATCGTGACGGTGTGGTCGCCGATGTCGACCATCGCGGTGTTGGGTCGCCACACCATCCCGGCCCGCGCTGCACGCGGCAGCGCCCGGGAGTTCGTCTCGTTGTCCACCAGGATCGGGCTCGGCAGCGGGCTCACGGTGGTGACCTGCTTCCCGGCCTCGGCGAGCACGTGCCCGATCCCGATCGCCGCGATGTCACCGACCGCATCGAGGATCACGACGCGCTCGCCGAGCGCGCCCGGGTCGGCGAGCACCTCGAGCAGCGCCCGTTCGTGATCGAGCACCCACGGCTGGTCCGAGCCACCGACCGGGAGCGGGTGCCACTTGCTCGGCGTGGTCGTCGTGGCCCGGCCACCGGTCGCGACGATCACCGCGTCCGGCGCCGAGCGCGAGCACCGACTCGACGGTCGCCTCCACCCCGAGCCGGATGTCGACGCCGCGCCGCCCGCACTCCGCGATCCGCCAGTCCGCGAAGTCGGTGAGCTCGCCCCGGCCCGGGAGCTGCTGGGCCAGCCGGATCTTGCCGCCGAGCTCCGGATGCCCGCTCGAGCAAGCGTGACCGCGTGGCCCCGGGCCGCCGCGACCCAGGCCGCTTCGAGCCCGCCGGGCCCACCTCCGATCACCACGACCCGCTTCGAGACCGCCGCCGGCTCCAGCGGCCCGCCGAGCCGGGCCTCGCGCCCGATCACCGGGTTGGTGACGCAGGTGATCGGGCAGGCCGTCGGTGAGGTTGCCGTAGCAACCCTGGTTGCAGCCGGTGCAGTGGCGGATCTCGTCGGCCCGCCCGGTCCGGGCCTTCGTCGGCCACTCCGGATCGGCGATCAGCGCGCGCACGATGGTCACCGCGTCGGCCGCGCCGTCCGCGACGATCCCCTCGGCCTCGTCCGGTGTGAGCACCCGGTGCACCGCGAACACCGGCGTGCCATGCGAGCGCGGCGCGCACCGTCCGCGTCGCCGCGACCCCCAACAGGTGCTTGGAGTACAGCGGCCGGACCATGCCCATCCCGGAGGTCCCGACGCTCACGTTCACGAAGTCGACCAGTCCCGCCGCTTCCAGCCGGGCCGCGATCTCGGCCGCGTCGTCCGGACCGAGCCCGGAGCCGTCGCGGGTCTCCTCGTCGCCGACCAGCCGCACGCCGACGGCCAGCGCCGAACCCACCGCGGCGCGCACCGCCTCGCAGCACCTCGACGCAGAACCGCATCCGCCCGTCGAGGTCGCCGCCGTACTCGTCGGTGCGGAGGTTGCTGTGGGGCGAGAGGAACTCGTGGATCAGGTAGCCGTGCGCGGCGTGGATCTCGACGCCGTCGAGCCCGGCGGCGGCGCAGTTGGCCGCGGAGCGGGCGAACCCGTCGATGACCTCCGCGATCTCGTGGTGCTCGATCGGCTTCGGCGGCTCCAGGTAGTTGGCGACGAGCGACGGCGCCCAGGCCGGGAGCTTCGACCACGCGCCGCCGTTCACCCCGCCGTTGTGCGCGAGCTGCAGGAAGCTCGAGCGCGCCGTGGGCGTGCACCGCGTCGGCCACCTCGGCGAGCCCCGGCACCGCGGCCGGATCCCAGGCGCACGCGTTGTTCGGCATCTGGTACGCCGTCGTCGGGTGGACCGCGGCCTGGCCGCCGATCACGACGCCGGCGCCGCCGCGGGCGAACTCGCCGAGGTACCGGGCGTAGCGGGTCCCGTAGAAGCCGGGTTCGCCAGGGGTCGTGGGCTCGGTGAACTGGGTGAAGTGCGCGCCGACGACGATCCGGTTCCGGGACTCGACCGGCCCGATGCGCAGCGGAGTGAAGAGGGTGGGAGCGCTCGTGGGCGAGGTCATGCGAAGCGCTTTCTATCCTGTCGGTGGTGCAGGCACTCGCGGGACTCCGGGTCGTGGACATGGCGACCGTGCTCGCGGGGCCCGGAGCAGCCCGGTATCTCGCCGATTTCGGGGCCGATGTGGTCAAGGTCGAGAGCCCGGCCGGTGACGGCACCCGGCGCATGGGCTGGATCGATCCCCGGGACGGCGAGTCGTTCATGTGGAAGCTCCTCGGCCGGGGCAAGCGCGCCGCGGTGCTCGACCTGAAGTCCGACGCGGGCCTCGACACGATGCGCCGGCTCCTCGATTCCGCCGACGTGCTGATCGAGAACTTCCGCCCCGGGACGCTGGAGCGCCTCGGCCTCGACCCCGTCGACCTGCTGGAACGCAATCCCGGTCTCGTCGTCCTGCGGGTCACCGGCTTCGGCCAGGACGGGCCGTACTCCGCATCGCCCGGGCTTCGCGACGATGGCGGAGGCGATGAGTGGCTTCGCCGCGATCAACGGCGAGCCCGACGGCGCACCGCTCCTGCCCCCGATCGCGCTGACCGACGAGGTCACCGCGCTCGCCGGCGCGTTCACGGTGATGGCCGCGATCCGGCATCGGGACCAGACCGGCGAGGGGCAGGTCATCGACCTCAACCTGCTCGAGACGATGGTCCAGCTGATGGGGGCGCTCTCCAGCGCCAACGCGCATCTCGGCTACCTCCAGCCGCGGCTCGGCAGCGGGATCCCGTACACCGTCCCCCGGGGCACGTACCAGTGCTCCGACGGCCAGTGGGTCGCGATCTCGACGTCTGCCGAGTCCATCGCCGCCCGGGTGATGGAGCTGCTCGGCGTGGCCGACGACCCACGCTTCGCGACCTTCGACAGCCGGGTCGAGCACCGCACCGAGCTCGACGCGATCGTCGCGGCCTGGGTCGGCGCGCGCACCTGCGACGAGGTGCTTGCTGCGTTCGAGGCCCAGGAGGCCGCGATCGCGCCGGTCTACTCGATGGCCGACCTGCTCGCGGATCCGCACGTCGTGGCCCGGCACTCCGTCATCGAGGTCGACGGTGTCCGGATGCCGGGTCTGCTGGCCCGGTTCTCGAAGACACCGGGCACGGTGCGTCACGCGGGACGCGCCCTCGGTGCCGACACCGACGCGGTGATGGCCGACCTCTGGGAGCCCCGGGACCCGAAGCCCACCGGACGCGAAACGCCCCGAGAAGAGTCGGAGTAGAGAGTCGACCTTGCGGCCGGGCCCCAACGTTCTTCTCGGGACGTCGCTGTCGGACATTCTGCACCACGGCGGCAAGGGTTTTCCAGAGCCCGCTGTGGACAACTTGTGGATATGCGGGCGGTTCTGGGGAAAGACGCCCGTTTCCCGGCCCGGCTGGATGCGCTACGAATTTGGGTCGCGACCGAGGGGGAGATCGTGGCTCGCATCACGAACGAGGACCTGGCCGACCAGGTCCGAGGCCAGACCGTCCCGAAGCTCTTCGCCGAGACCGTCCGCACCAAGCCGGAAGGCGTCGCGCTGCGCTGGAAGGTCGGCGACGCGTGGCAGGAGCTGACCTGGACGGACTACGCGGCCGCGCTCGACCCGCCTCGCCGCGAGCCTGCGGGCGCTGGGCGTGGCTCGGGGGGACCGGGTCGTCCTGATGACCCGCAACCGGCCCGAGTTCCACATCGCGGACGTCGCCGTCCTGCTGCTCGGGGCGACGCCGATCTCGATCTACAACTCCTCGGCGCCCGAGCAGGTCCAGTACCTCGCCGGCCACTGCGAGGCCTCGGTGGCCATCGTCGAGGACGGCGACTACCTGGCCCGGTTCCTCGAGGTGCGGGACCAGCTGCCGACGCTGCGGGAGCTGATCACGATCGACGAGCCCGCCGGGGGCCGGCCCGCCGGCGTGCTCGCCTGGGACGACCTGCTCGCCGCCGAGCCGCTCGATCTCGACGAGGCGGCGACGACCGCGCAGCCGAGCGACATCGCGACCGTCATCTACACCTCGGGCACGACCGGCCCGCCCAAGGGCGTCGTGCTCGACCACGAGAACATCTGCTGGACGATCGAGTGCCTCAAGCTGTGCCTCGGCGACGTCGCGGTCGAGGGGCGCCGGGTCGTGTCGTACCTGCCGATGGCGCACATCGCCGAGCGGATGACGTCGCACTACCAGGGCCTCGCGCTCGGGTACGAGGTTTCGACGTGTCCCGAGGGCGGTCGGGTCGCGCAGTACCTGCCCGAGGTTCGGCCCGAGATCTTCTTCGCGGTCCCCCGGGTCTGGGAGAAGCTCCACTCCGGGATCATGGCGATCGCCGGCGCGGACCCGGCGCGCAAGGAGCAGCTCGACGCGGCGCTCGGCGTCGGGCTCAAGGCCGCCGATGCCCGGGCCCGGGGTGAAGAGCTGCCCGAGGACCTGCAGGCCGAGTGGGAACGGGCCGACGCAGAAGGGCTGGCGCTCGTCCGCTCGCTCATCGGCCTCGACCAGTGCATCGCGGCCATCAGCGGCGCCGCCCCGATCGCGGTCGAGGTGTTCGACTTCTTCCGGGCGCTCGGCGTCCCGATCTCGGAGATCTACGGGATGAGCGAGTCGTCGGGCCCGATGACCTGGGCGCCGTTCCGGATCAAGGCCGGCACGGTCGGTCCCGAGATCCCCGGCTGCGAGGTGCGCCTGGCCGAGGACGGCGAGGTGATCTGCAAGGGCGGCAACGTCTTTCGGGGCTACCTCGGCGATCCGGAGAAGACGGCCGAGGCGCTCGACGAGGACGGCTGGCTGCACTCCGGCGACATCGGGGTCCTCGACGACGACGGCTACCTGCGCATCGTCGACCGCAAGAAGGAGCTGATCATCACCGCCGGCGGGAAGAACGTCTCGCCGGCGAACCTCGAGGCCGCGCTGAAGGCCCAGGAGCTGATCGGCCAGGCGTGCGTCATCGGCGAGCGCGCGACCGTTCATCTCGGCGCTCGTCGTGCTCGACGCGGAGGTCGCGCCCGGGTGGGCGAAGCAGCACGGGATCGAGGCGACGAGCCTCCTGGAGCTGGCCGACCATCCTGAGGTCGCAGGCGGAGGTGGACCGTGAGGTCCGCGTCGCGATGGAGACGTTCAACCAGGCGGAGAGCGTGAAGAAGGTGAAGATCCTCCACGACGAGTGGATGCCGGACTCCGAGGAGCTCACCCCGACGATGAAGCTCAAGCGCCGCGGGATCTACGCCAAGTACCTCCGCGAGATCGAAGCCCTCTACACCTAGCTGACCAGGGTTTGGTCAGGCCGCGAGGAGCAGGCGGATCTGCTCGACGAGCTGGGCGGGGCGGCGGAGCTGCGCGGAGGTGACTTCGAGCACCGTCCAGCCGTGGGTGCGCAGCGCGTTGCGGCGGGCCGCGTCGTCGTGGCGACGGGTGACGCCGTGGTGCCAGCGGTCGCTGTCGTATTCGATGACCAGACGGGCCTCCGGATACGCGAGATCGGCGCGGGCGATCGTCTTGCCGTTCGCCCGGATGTGGCGCTGGCGGGCCGGCCGGCCGAGGCCGGCACCTTCGAGCACCTGTGCGGTCCGCACCTCCCAACTGCTCTCGGTCTCGCCCAGGTCGTGCGATTCCAGGAGCTGGCGGAGCGCAGTGGAGCCGGGGCGGCCGGTGCCCATCGAGCAGCTCGGATCGCCAGCGCAGCTGACCGACGGAGAAGAGCCGTCGCCGCAGGGCCGACTCGATTGCCACTTCGAGCTCCGCCGCGTCGACGACACCGGCGAGATCGATCGCCGTCCGCAGGGCCGACGTGACCGCGATCGGCCCCACCCGACCGAGGTCAGCCGGCAGGAGATCACGCCACGCGGTGGACGACGACGAGGTCCGAACGAAGGTGCCGGCTCGGCCGGGACCGTGACATGCAGCTGGTCCCCACTGATGCCCTCGAAGCGTGGCGCCGAGCGCTCTGGCCTCGGCGCGCGAGAACACGCCGAACTGGGTCGACGCCAACGCTTCAATGGACCGATACACACCGTTCCGGTGGGTCATGGGCCAATGAAAGCCGCCGGGTGGGACAGCAACCCCGAAGACCGGTTGGGTCAGTCGGGTTGGGCGATCTCGACGTGGTCGCGGCCGCGGGAGCGGGCGGCTTCGAGGGCGCGGCCGGCCTGGTCCACGAGCTCGGGGGCGTTCAACGCGTGCGACGGGTAGCAGGCGATGCCCGCAGAGATGGTGAGCGAGTCACCGACGGGGCTGCCGTGCAACGTCCCGCGGACCCGCTCGGCGGCCCACACGGCGCCGGCTTCGGCCGTGTCCTCGAGGACGGCGGCGGCCATCGTGTCGCCGATCCGGCACGCCGCGTCGCACTCGCGCAGGGTCCGGCGCACCACCGCACCGAGCACACCGAGCGCCTGGTTCTGGGTCTCCGTCCTCGGCCTGGCCGATGCCGTCGAGCTCGAAGATCACGACCGAGACCGGCTGGAGCTGACGGCGGGCGGCGGCGACCCGCTGCTGCACGATCACCTTGAAGAACTGCTGGTCGAGCAGACCGGACACCGGGTCGACGAGCTGCTCCCCGTCGACCGAGTCGACGGCGAACTGCTCCTCGGCGTTGTTCCGGCGGGTGGCTTCCTCGGCGAACATCGCGGCCAGGGCGTCGAGCTCCCGGCGGAGCCGGGCCCGGTCCACGCTCATCTCGTGGAGGCGCTCCTCGGCGGTGCGGGCGCGGGCGCCGAGGGCGGTGGCGAAGATGGCGGCGAGCAGCCCGAAGAGGCCGGCGAGGACACCCAGCTCGGGAATCCCGAGCACCCCGACGACCACTCCGACGGCGAGCGAGAGCAAGCCGGCACCGATTGCGAGAGCCAGGCGGCGGTCAATCACGCTCACTCCATCGGCTGGCGATGCGCCGGGGTGGAGTGCTTTGTGCGGTTCCGTCGATGATCCAGTGCCAGCTCGGCCAGATCGCCCATGATCACGGCGAGCCGGTAGTCCTTCGGGGTGTAGACCCGGGCGACTCCACCCGATCTGAGCAGAACCTGATCGGATTCCGGAATGATCCCGCCGACCACGACGGGAGCATCGACCTCGGCCTCGCGCAGCAGGCGGATGATCTCCGGCACGAGCTCGAGGTGGGAGCCGGAGAGGATCGAGAGCCCGACGACGTCCACGTCCTCGTCGAGGGCCGCGGCCGCGATCTGGGCCGGCGTGAGCCGGATCCCCTGGTACACGACCTCCATGCCCGCGTCCCGGGCGGCGACCGCGATCTGCTCGGCGCCGTTGGCGTGACCGTCCAGGCCGGGCTTGCCGACCAGGATCTTCGGTGGCCCGCCCAACGCGACCGACTCCTCCTGCACGTGGCGACGGACCGAGAGCATGTCCTCGGCCACGCTCGCACCGATGCCACCGACCCCGGTCGGGGCCCGGTACTCGCCGAACACGTCGCGCAGGGCGTCGGCCCACTCGCCGACGGTTCCACCGGCCTTGGCCAGCTCGATCGTCGCCGGCATCAGGTTCTCGGTCGTCGCCGCGGTCGTGCGCAGCTCGGCCAGGCGCTCGCTCCACCGCCTCGGAGTCACGCTGGCCCCGCCACTGCTCGAGCAGGGCGATCTGATTGGCCTCCGCCTCGGGGTCCAGCGTGAGGATGTGCGACTCACCTTCGAGGCTCGCGGTCAGCGGCGACGGCTCGGTCTCGGTGAAGCTGTTGACGCCGACGACCTTCGTCTCGCCCGACTCGATGCGCCGGACCCGCTCGGTGTTGGACTGCACGAGCCGGCCCTTGATCTCGTCGATCATCCCGAATGCGCCACCGCCGTCGAGCACCCACTGCAGCTCTTCCCAGGCCGCAGTGCACAGCTCGTCGACCTTCGCCTCGATGACCTTCGAGCCCTCGAAGATGTCGCCGTACTCGAGCAGGTCCGACTCGTACGCGAGCACCTGCTGCATCCGCAGCGACCACTGCTGGTCCCAGGAACGGGGGAGCCCGAGCGCCTCGTTCCAGCACGGCAGCTGCAGGGCCCGCGCCCGCGCGTCGCGGGAGAGGGTGACGCCGAGCATCTCCAACACGATGCGCTGCACGTTGTTCTCGGGCTGCGCCTCGGTGAGCCCGAGCGAGTTCACCTGCACGCCGTACCGGAACCGGCGCAGCTTCTCGTCCTCCACGCCGTAGCGCTCGAGGCAGATGCGGTCCCACAGGCGCGTGAACGCGCGCATCTTGCACATCTCCTCGACGAACCGGATGCCGGAGTCGATGAAGAACGAGATCCGGCCGACGACCTCGGGCAGCTCCTCCGGCGGTCACGTGACCGGAGTCGCGCACCGCGTCGAGCACGCCGACCGCGGTGGCGAGCCCGTACGCGAGCTCCTGCACCGCGGTCGCGCCGGCTTCCTGCAGGTGGTACGGGCAGACGTTGATCGGGTTCCAGCGCGGCATGTTCTTGACCGTGTACGTGACGAGGTCGACGGTCAGGCGGCGGCTGGCCTCGGGCCCGTAGATGAACGTCCCGCGGGAGAGGTACTCCTTCACGATGTCGTTCTGGGTCGTGCCGGCCAGACGCGAGACGTCCACGCCCCGCTCGTCGGCCAGCGCGATGTAGAGCGCGAGCAGCCACATCGCCGGTCGCGTTGATCGTCATCGACGTGTTCATCTCTTCGAGCGGCATGCCCTCGAAGAGGGTCCGCATCTCGCCCAGGTGCGGGACCGGGACGCCGACCTTCCCGACCTCACCGCGGGCGAGCAGCGCGTCCGGGTCGAAGCCGGTCTGGGTGGGCAGGTCGAACGCCACCGAGAGGCCGGTCTGGCCCTTGGCGAGGTTGCTGCGGTACAGCTCGTTGGACGCTTTGGCCGACGAGTGGCCTGAGTACGTCCGGATCACCCACGGTCGATCGCGTTCGGTCACGGCGCCATTCTCCCCGCGACGCGGCGCGATGTCACAACCCGACCACGCTGGGCGCGCCTACTTGCGGTAGTCGAAGAAGCCCTGGCCGCTCTTGCGGCCGTAACGCTCGGCGCTCACCATGCGCTTCAGCAGCGGTGCCGGGGCGTAGTTCGGGTCCCGGAACTCGGCGTACAGCGCCTCGATGATCGCCAGGCTCGTGTCCAGCCCGACGAGGTCGAGCAGCGCGAGCGGACCCATCGGGAAGTTGCACCCGCCCTTCATGGCGGCGTCGATGTCGTCGCGGGTCGCGACCCCGGAGTCGAGCAGCTTCACTGCGTTGTTCAGGTACGGGAACAGCAGCGCGTTGACGATGAACCCGGCCTGGTCCTTCACCTCGACGGGACCCTTGCCGCAGGTCTCGGCGAACGTCCGGGCGGCGGCCACGGTCTCGTCGCTCGTCGTGATCGCCCGCACCACCTCGACCAGGGGCATCATCGGCGCCGGGTTGAAGAAGTGGATCCCGCACACGAGCTCGGGCCGGCCCGTCTCCATCGCCATCTCGACCACCGGCAGCGTCGAGGTGTTGGTGGCGAGGATCGCGCCCTCCTGCACGATGCGGTCCAGCTCGCTGAAGAGGTGCTTCTTCGTCGGGAGGTCTTCGACGATCGACTCGAGCACGAGGTCACACTCGGCGAGCTCGCCCAGGTCGCTGACGGCCCGCACTCGGGCGAGGACGGTGTCCCGGTCGGCCGCTTCGAGCTTGCCCCGGTCCACCTGCTTGGCCAGTGACTTCTCGAGCCCGGCGACCATCGCGTCGGCGGTGGCCTGCGAGCGGCTCCGGAGGACCACCTCGATGCCGGCCTTGGCCGCCACCTCGGCGATGCCGGACCCCATGATCCCCGAGCCCACGACTCCGAGACGCTTGACCGCCATGGCGGACTCCCTTGTACAGCCGACGTATGCGGAGCGCAGGTTACCGATGGGTACGAACGACTCGCCAGGTGGGGTGCGACGGGAGTGAGCGTTAGTGTGCCGCCGATGGCCACCTCTCGAACCGAAGTTGCGGGGACGCTCGCGCTGGTCGGCGGCGGCGAGTGGCGGGACGGCACCCGGGATCTGGACGCCCTCCTGCTCGAGACGAGCGGCGGCAACGAAGTCCTCGTCCTCCCGACCGCGTCGGCCTATGAGCATCCCGAGCGGGTCGCCGAACGGGCCCGGGCCCACTTCTCGAAGCTGGGCGCCAAGGTGCGGACCCTCCCGGTCCTGCACCGCACCGAAGCCGAGAGCGACGACATCTCCGAGGCCGTGCGCGACGCGCGGTTCGTGTACTTCGCCGACGGATCCCCGCTGCACCTGCGCTCGGTGCTCAAGGGCTCGGCCCTCTTCGCCGCGCTCCTCGCGGCATACCGGAGCGGCGCGGTGCTCGCGGCGTCCGGAGCCGGAGCCACGGTCCTCTGCGACCCGATGGTCGACCCGCGAGGCGGTGCGTACGCGTTGGGCCTCGGCGTCGTGGAGGGGCTGGCGATCTTCCCGTACCACGGCAGCGCCGCCGACCACCTCCGGGAGCGGTCGATCGACCTGCTCCCCGACTCCGCGGTCCTCGTCGGCATCGACGAGGAGACGGCGCTGCTCCGGCTGCCCGGGCCCAAGTGGTCCGTGGAAGGTGCCGGCGCGGTCACGGTCTACTCCGACGGCGCCTCGTTGGAGCTCCGCGCCGGCGCGACCGGCCTCGATCTCCCGTAGCTTCGAAGATCTCTCTCGGCGGTTCCGCCGCCGGGTTGTGGGCTGACGGCCGAGGCGGTTCGGCCCGAGGCGGCTCTAGCTCTCGGTGATGTTGACCGTGTTGATGAGCACCCGCTGGGTCGGCGGGCCGTCACCGAACTTCGAGCCGTTGGCCGGCTTCGGCGCGAGCGACTCGATCTTCTTCGCCACGATCATTCCCTTGGTCACCTTGCCGAACCGCGCGTAGTCGTTCGGGAGCTGCGCGCCGTTCTTGCCGGTGACGATGAAGAACTGCGAGCCGAAGTCGCCCTTCGGCGCCTGGCCGGACTTCGCCGCGGCCAGCGAGCCCACCGGGTAGCTGTCGGTCGGCAGCTCGCCCACGACGGTGTAGCCCGGTCCGCCGGAGCCGTCACCCTGCCGGGTCGCCACCCTGGATCACGAAGCTCTGGGCGGCGCGGTGGAACGGCAGCCCGTCGTAGAAGCCCGAACGGGCGAGCGCGACGAAGTTGTTCGTCGAGATCGGCGCGGTCTTCGCGTCGAGCTCGAGGGTGATCGTCCCGCAGGTCGTGTCCATCGTCGCGGTGTAGGTCTTCGCGGGGTCGATGGTCATCGCCGGCGCGGTCTGGGCGGTGTCCTTCTTCGGGATCTTCTTGCTCTTGGGGACCTTCTCGCAGCTGATCTTGTCCACCGCGCTGTTGGAGCTCTCTGGCGTTGTCGTCCTTGCTGTTCAGGAAGTAGAGAACGACGAAGAGGATCGCGACCGGGATGAGCACGAAGAGCAGGCTCGCGCAGTGAGCGCATCCGCCGATCCCGCTTGATCAGGCGATCACGCTCGACCTTCGCGAGCTCACGGTTCTGGCGCTGACGTTCCCGCTTGTTGGCTTTGGACACGAGGGCGGAGTCTAGGAGCGTCGACGGGAGCGGTCACGACGCGTGCCCCCCCGAGCGTGATCAGGACCCGGCCGCGGCCGGGGCCACGTACGTCCGGCACGGCTCGGCCCGCAGCGACGGGCAGGGCGCGGGCGTGACCGGCAGGCTCCGGGTTCTCGTCGAGCACCGGCAGGACGACGCGCGACGGGTGATACGCGATCGTGGGCGATCCGCACGGTCGGCACCTGGTCCCCGGTCGGCGACGTCGAACTTCCACAGCGGCCGGTCGCCGCCGGGCGCCTGGACGGTCACCCGGATCTGGCTGCCCGCCCGGAACGAGTACGCGAACGGGAAGATCTGCACCCGGGCGCGGACGTAGCGGCCGCGCGGCACCGGGTCGGGCGTCCTCCTCGGTGTCGGTGTGGAACGGCGCGATCGCCGTCGAGCGCTCCCGGTCGAGCGCGCGGTGGCTCAGGCGCAGCCAGCCGTTCTGGATGTAGCGCTCCGTGCCGTCGGGCCGGACCTCGCTCAGGGTCACCTGCAGGTCCGCGTCGGGCTTGCTCGACGAGACCCAGAGGTCGACGCTGCCGGTGCCCGACCATCGAGACCGTCTTGCGCAGCGGTGCCGAGATGTACGCGGCGGACTTCCCGTCGACGACCGGCTTCCAGTCGTAGGCCGGGTCGGCGCTCCAGATCCCGCCGCCGGAACCGGTGTAGCTCGTCGCGGGGCGGGCCTCGGGGTCGTTCACGTAGCGGTCGGGCCGGTACGCTGCCCGGTCCGGACGCGAGGCGCCGGGCGAGGCCGCCGTTGGGCTGGAAGAACCACGACATCGCCCGCGCGTTCGGCACCGGCCAGGCCGCGTACCGGGTCTCGGCCGCGGGCACGGGCGCGCCCGGGATGTTGGTCGAGGAGCTGCCGGTCTCCCAGAGGATGCGCACCGGCGGGTCGGCCTCGAATTGCTGCGAGCGCCGTGTTGAAGTCCATGTTCGGATCGAAGCGGTCGGGCGGCAGCGTCAGGCCGGAGACGCCGGTGATCGATGCCCAGATCTGGGGCGCCACGATGCGCACGTACGTGGGGATCGTCGGCACCTTCTGCGCGACGTAGAAGTCGAGGAACTCGATCATCTCCGCGAGCACGGCCGGGTCGAGCGACTCGGTGTGCACGCCGTTCTGGCCGACCGCGCGCACGGTCGTCTTCGGGTCGAACCGGTCGAGCAGGTCCGCCCACCGACCACCGGTCTGCTCGTCCTCCCACGCGCCGGCGATGAACACCGGGGCCTTGATGCGGTTGACGAACGAACCGGGGGCGAGCGAGTCGCCGCCCTCGGGGAAGTCGTAGCGGAACTGCGGGTCGAGCGCGGAGAAGTACGGGTGCGCCTCGGTCTGCTCGAGCAGGTCGACGTTCTGGCCGCGCAGGCGCATGTTGTCGGCGCAGGTCGTGTCGCCGCCGGCGATCCGCTCCTTCACCCAACCGGGCGCATCTGCGTTCGGCCACTTGTTCTGCTCGAGGCGCTCCTCGGCCCAGCCCTTGGCGAAGCCGTTGTTGTAGATCCCGCCCGGGTAGAGCGTGCCGCGCCAGGTGTCGTCGATCGGCGACAGCGGCGTGATCGCGGCGAGGTGGGGCGGCTGGCTGCGGGCCACGAAGAGCTGGCTGATGCCGGCGAACGAGATGCCGACCATGCCCACCCGGCCCGTGGACCAGGGCTGCGCGGCGACGGTCTCGATCGCGTCGTAGCCGTCGAGCGACTGCAGGTTCTCGAAGAAGTTGTACGCGCCGCCCGAGCAGCCCGTGCCGCGCATGTTCACGCCGACCCAGGCCATGCCGAGCGCCGGCGCGCTGAGCTTGAACTGCGGCTGACCGGTGCTCGGGCTCGACGGGTCGTAGCCGGAGTACTCGACCACGGCCGGGTACGGACCCTGGTCGGCCGGGCCGGGGAGGACGACGCTCACCGACAGCGTGGTGCCGTCGCGCGTCGTGAGGTAGCCGTAGCCACTCGTCGCGCTGATGTTGTCGGTCACGAGCTTCTGGTCCGTGTACAGCGACTGCGGCGGCACCTCGTCCGCGTCGAGCACGCGGACCGGACGCGACTGCTGGCGCGTGCCGCGGAGCCCGACCGTGTAGCCCCAGCCGCGCTCGACGTTGCGGAAGAGGTATCCACCGAGATCATCGGTCGCCGCGCGCGCGACGGTGCGGCCCTTGCGGCGCAGCTCCAGCCCGGTGTTGGCCGGCGCGCCGATCACGTGGACCTGGTGGACGCTCCCGCGCACGATGAAGGACACGTCCGAGCTGGTGTGTCGGGTCGTCGCGCCTGCCGGAACCTGCGGGACGAGCGCAACCCCCATCAGGACGGCAACGATATGCCGCAATCGGCCGCATACTGCGCATTTAGAACGCTCCCCCCGGTACCGGACGCCGCATTCTGACAGAACCCGGCGCTTCATATCCTGCGAGTCCGCGCGGAGCGCGCGCCTAGCCTTGTTCCGTGCCGGTCATCGTCCAGAAGTACGGCGGAACCTCGGTCGGGGATCCCGACCGCATCCGCGCCGTCGCCGAGCACATCGCCCGCACTCATCGCCAGGGAAACCAGGTGATCGTGGTCGTTTCGGCCATGGGCAAGACCACCGACGATCTCGTCCGGCTCGCCCACGACGTGGCCCAGAACCCTCACGGCCGGGAGCTCGACATGCTCCTCACGGCCGGGGAGCGGATCTCGATGGCCGTGCTCTGCATGGCGATCATGGATCACGGCGTCCACGCGGTGAGCTTCACCGGCTCGCAGGCCGGGATCGTCACCGACACCGACCACGGCCGGGCCAAGATCCTCGAGATCAAGGGTGACCGGATCCGCCAGACGCTGGCGAACGGCGCGGTCGCCGTGGTCGCCGGGTTCCAGGGAATCTCCACCGAGCGCGACATCACGACGCTCGGTCGCGGCGGCTCGGATACGACCGCGGTCGCGCTGGCCGCGACGCTCGGCGCCGAGGTCTGCGAGATCTACACCGACGTGTCGGGCGTGTTCACTGCTGACCCGCGCGTCGTGCCGGAAGCGCGCAAGCTCGCACGCGTCTCGTTCGACGAGATGTTGGAGATGGCCGCGACCGGCGGCAAGGTGCTCGCGCTGCGCTCGGTCGAGTTCGCGCGCAACTACAACGTTCCCGTCCACGTCCGTTCGAGCTTCACCTGGGAGCCGGGCACGTGGGTGGTCGAGGAGGACGACGACATGGAAGACGCGATCATCTCCGGGGTCACGCACGACATCTCGGAGGCGAAGATCACGATCACCCAGGTGGCTGACCGGCCGGGTGTCGCCGCGTCGCTGTTCCGCGCGCTGGCCGACGAATCGGTGAACGTCGACATGATCGTGCAGAACGTCTCGACCAAGGGTCACACGGACATCTCCTTCACGGTCCCGCGTGACGACCTGCACCGCGGGCTCGCGGTCGTCGAGAAGGTGGCGGCCGAGATCGAGGCCAGCGGGTTCGCGCATGACGCCGGTGTCGCCCGGGTCACGCTCGTGGGCGCAGGCATGAAGACGAACCCGGGCGTCGCGGCCAAGATGTTCGAGACGCTCTCGCGTGAAGGCGTCAACATCGAGATGATCAGCACGTCTTCCATTCGGATCTCGTGCGTGGTGCAGGAATCCGACGTCGAGAAGGCCGTGCTGGCGCTGCACTCGGCGTTCGAGCTGGAGAAGGTCTGATGGGCCGAGCGCAGTCGGGAGCGGGCACGCAGTGCGAACGATGGAGTGACCGGACATGGGTGTGAACGTCGGCGTCATCGGGGCCACCGGGCTGGTCGGCCAGGAGATGCTGCGGATCCTCGAGGAGCGTTCGTTCCCCGTGGACCGGCTGCGGGTCTACGCATCGGCGCGGTCCGAGGGCCGGCGGCTCCCGTTCGCAGGGGGCGAGGCGACCTGTGAGCTGCTGGCCCCCGGATGCTTCGACGGGCTGGACCTCGTGATCGTGGACGTCGACGACCCGATCGCGCTGGAGTGGGCGCCGGTCGCGGCAGCCGCCGGCGCGCGGGTGATCGACAACTCCGCGGCCTTCCGGATGGATCCGGAGATTCCGCTCGTCGTGGCCGAGGTCAACCCGCAGGACCTGCGCGATCTCCCGAAGGGCATCGCGTCGTGCCCGAACTGCACGACGATGGTGCTCGTCACCGCGCTCGCGCCGCTGCACCGTGAGGCGCGCATCGACCGCATGATCGTGTCGACGTACCAGTCGGTCTCCGGGGCCGGGATCAGTCGGCATCGAGGAGCTCGAAGGTCAGTGGGCGAAGCTCGATGGTGCGACCGACCAGCTGCGGCGCGCGGCGACGGTCGACGGTCTGCTCGTCCCGGGCGACGTCTGGCCCATGCCGATCGCCGGCAATGTCATTCCGCTGGCCGGCTCGGTCAAGGAGGAGGGCTACACGTCCGAGGAGTGGAAGCTCGTCCACGAGAGCCGGAAGATCCTCCACGACGACGCCATCCGCATCAGCGCCACCTGCGTCCGGGTGCCGGTGTACGTCGGGCACGCGATGACGGCGAACCTCGAGTTCCACGACCCGATCTCCCGGGCCCGCGCCGTCGAGCTGCTCGGCGCCGCGCCCGGCGTCGTGCTGGTTGACGACGGTGACGGCGCGCCGACGCCGCTCGAAGGTGCCGGCATCGACCCGGTGCTCGTGGGTCGGGTCCGCAACGACCCGTCGCAGCCGAACTCGCTGAACCTCTGGGTCACGGGCGACAACCTGCGCAAGGGTGCCGCCCTGAACGCGGTCCAGATGGCCGAGGTCCTGATCGCCTAGTAGCGCACTGGCGCTCTCGTTCCTCACCGCAGTCACAACATCGCTCGCCAGGTGTTCGGGAACCCGCACGATTGGTAAGCCCAGTGCATGGTGAGCCAGCTCCTGTCCCGACCCGTGCTCGACGTGCGCAAGGCGCGTGAGCTGATCGACGGTCATGTGGCTGGCGGTCCGTACCATGATCTCGGTGAGCCCTCGTGGTTCGAGAGCGACGTGGAGCGACGGGCCTACTGGCTCGAGCACGCGACGGAGATCGTCGCCTGGGCCCGCGCCCACGGCTTCGCCCATCCGGCCGCGGCCTTCCGCTACGGCCTGCCGGACGCGGCCCGCGCGGCCCTCTGGGCCTGGGCCGACTGAACCCGGCGAGGTCGAACCGATGCGGTCGACCAACTGCAGGGTTGGTCGGGATGCCGGGATTTGAACCCGGGGCCTCAGCGTCCCGAACGCTGCGCGCTAACCAAGCTGCGCCACATCCCGTAAGGCAGGCGAGTGTAGTGCTCCGCCTCCGAAGGTCTCCCTCCGTGCCGTGAGTCGGAGAGGCCGGGGACGGAGAGCGGCTCGCCGTGGCTTCCTCCGCTAGGCCTCCGACGCTTCCGGTGCGGGTGCCGGCGCGGCATTCAGCAGGTTCTTCACGGCCCGGCGCAGGCGGCCCGCGTCCACCGGCTTCACGAGCACGCCGTTGACGTCGGCCCGCTTGGCGAGGAACCGGTCCGCCTCACGGTCGAGGAGCAGCAGGATCTGTGTCTCCGGGCTCCGGCCCTCGCCCTCTTCGAGGCGGAGGTCCAGCGCGACGGCGATCCCGCCCATGTTGCCGATCTGCATGTCCAGGATCACGACGCTCGGCTCGTACTGCACGACCGCGTCCCGCACGTCCTGGCCCCGCTGCACCTCGATGACCCGCTGACCGGGCTCGACGAACGCGACCTGCACCTGGTCCCGGATCCACGACGCTTCGGCTGCCACGAGGATGGTGTCCACGACGGTGAACGCTAGCCGTCGGCGGATGCGGCGCCGGGCTCGAGTGGTGCCGCCGCTTCCAGGGGATCCGCGTCGCCCGGTGCGCCGAACAGGATCCGCCCGACGCCGGCCAGGGCGTCGAAGTCGTACACGTCGTGCGCGAGGTAGGGGACGAACGCCACCGCGGCCGAGCCCACCCGCACCCGGACGGTCTCGAGGTGGCTCTCCTCGCGTTCGGCGATCTCGTTGAAGTCGGCGAGGTTGTCGTACTGCGCCGCGAGCCGACCGCGGGCCGCGACCGCGTCCTTGCCGTGCACCTTCAGCTCGCGCAGCGACGCGGCGCGGGCCCGCAGTCCGGCGGCGTGCTCGGTGCCGAAGCGTGGGTGCACCCGATTCACGATGAGCGCGTCGACCGCGAGGTTGTGGTCACCGATCTTCTCGGCGAAGAAGCGCGCCTCCTCGACCGCGTCGCGGCGCGGCGACGTGATGAGCACGAACCGGGTCGTCGGCTCGCCGAGCAGCGTCACGACCTTCTTGGCCCGCTCGCGGAAGCCTTCTTCCATCCCTTCGAACGCACGGAAGAACGCGACGATGTCGTTCACGACCTCGGAGCCGACGACGCGCGAGATGGTCCGCAGGAACGCCTGCACCGCCGCGCCCGCGATCCGCAGCCCGGTGCGCGTCGGCACCATCAGCAACCGGAAGATGCGGTTGTCGAGGAGGCGCAGGAGGCGCTGCGGCGCGTCGAGGAAGTCGAGCGCGTGGCGGCTCGGCGGGGTGTCGACGACGATGAGGTCGAAGCCGCCTTCCTCGTGCAGCTCGTGCAGCTTCTCCATCGCCATGTACTCCTGCGTGCCCGAGAGCGCCGAGGAGATGTTCCGGTAGAAGCGAGTTCTCGAGGATGCGGTCCTTCTGCTCGTCCGACGCGGCGTATCGGGTGACGAGACCGTCGAAGGTCGACTTCGTGTCGAGCATCATCGCCGAGAGCGCGCCGCCCTCGACCCGCTCACCCTTCGGATCCCAGCGCGCGGTCGCGATCTCCCGCGGCTCGTTGGACAGCTCGTCCAGCCCGAGGGCGTTGGCCAGCCGCTTGGCCGGGATCGATGGTGACGACCACGGCCCGCCGGCCGCGGCGGGCCCCTTCCATCGCGAGCACTGCGGCGCTGGTGGTCTTGCCGACGCCGCCGCTGCCGCAACACACGACGACGTGACCGACGTTCGACGACTTCGGCGACCGTGCGGGTCACAGCGCCTTCACTCCCGCCTCGAACGCGTCCGCGAGCCGCTCGATCTCGGTGAGTCCGAGATCCGCGGTGAAGAGGAACGGCAGGCGGATCTGCGGCAGCGGCAGCCGCTGCGCGAGTCGGTCGGCCTGATGGTGCTGGATCGCGGCCCGCTCGGAACGGAACGCTCGCGGCGCGCGCGAGATCCCGCGCCTCGCGGTCCGACACGAACACGTCCAACAGCTCCGCGTCCTGCTGCGATGCCCGCGACCGTCGCGCCGTCGACGTCGCCGAGATCCTCGTAGCAGCCGTTCACCACCACCGGGCCGAGGCACACGCCGGTCCGGTCCTCGATCGCGAACGCGGTGTCGACGAGCTCGCTCACCGGGGTCTCCTCGGGGATCGTCACGAGGAGCACCTGGCACCGGTCGGGATCGCCGAGCAGCTCGATCACGTCCGTGGCCTGCTTGCGCACCGGCCCGACCGAGACCGCGTCGAGCAGCCCCTGGGCCGAGGTGAGGAAGGTGATCGCGTGGCCGGCGGCGGGGGCGTCCACGATGATCAGGTCCGCGGTGCGCTGGACGTCGAGGCTCTTCACCTTGCCGAGCACGAGGATGTCCTTCATGCCGGGGACGGCGGTGGCGACGATGTCGAGGGCGCCGGTCTGCACCAGCCGCTTGGAGATCCGCTTCAGCCCGTTGCCCTCGAGCCAGTCGACCAGTGCGGCATCCGGCGTCAAGGTCCGGGCCCGGACCCCGTCGGCGAGCTCGCTCTCCTCGTAGCCGAGATTCGGGCGATTGAACGCCGCCGCGAGCCCCGATTTGCCCTCGACCTCCACGATCAGCACGCTCATGCCCGTGCGAGCAGCCGCGACCGCGAGCGTCGCGGTGACCGTGGTCTTGCCGACACCCCCCTTGCCCGCCACGATGATGACCCGGGAAGTGGAGCAGAACTGCGCAAGCTCCATTGCCCCGATGCTACGGGAGCCGTGATGCACCGTTTGAGTTCGCCCGACTCCAGTGGAGTCGCGCGGCGCGCGCGGAGGGTGCTGCTGGCGGTCGTTCTCGGGGTGCTCGGCCTCGCCCTGCTTGCTCCCGACGCGCTCGCGGGCGCGCTGCCACGTGCGACCCGGGACAACGCGAAGGCGGGCATCGCGGTCATCCAGGTAGACGGGCTCATCGATCCGCCGAATGCCGCGCTGATCCGTGACTCGATCCGCGACGCCAACATCCGGCCCACGTCGCTGCTCGTCATCAAGTTCGCCTCCGGGGGCGCGGTCGATGTCGACCCGGGCCCGCTCGTCCGCGCGATCCGCGCCTCGCGGGTTCCGGTCGCGGTCTGGGTCGGACCGGCGGGCGGCAAGGCGAAGGGGATCGCCGCGTTGCTCGCCACCGCGGCGTCGGTGTCCGCGGTGTCGAACGACTCGACCATCGGGCCGGCCGATCCGCTGCGGCTCGACGACACCGAACGCGGGCTCCGCGTACCTCCACGAGATGGGCGCGCTCAACGAACGCAACGGGCGCAGCGCGGCCGGCGGTCGGGCGATGGTGAGCCGCAAGCTCTCGTCGGCGGAAGCGGTGCGGCTCGGCGCGACGAACCGGGTGTGTCCCGACGTACCGGGGTGTCCCGACGCTCGGCGACTTCATCGTCAACCTCGACGGGAAGACCGTCCCGACGGCGCACGGCCCGGTCAAGCTCTCGACCGCGAAGGTGGTCGGGCTCGGGTGCAGACCGCCGGCGCCAGCCCGACCAGGTGATCCGGTTCCGCAAGCTGGACCTCGTCGGCCAGGCGATCCACACGCTCACGAGCCCGTCGATCGCCTACCTGCTGCTGGTGATCGGCCTCGCGCTCATCGTCTTCGAGTTCTTCACCATCAGCGTCGGCCTGGCCGGCGGCGCCGGGGCGATCGGGTTGATCGGCGCGTTCGTCGGGTTCTCCCATCTCCCCGTCACGTGGTGGGCCCTCGGCCTGATCCTCGTCGCGATGTTCGGGTACGCGATCGACGTGCAGGCGGGTCGACCGTTGGCGTGGACGGTGATCGCCACGGTCATGCTCATCGTCGGATCGCTGTTCCTCTACGGCGGTTCGTCGAACCTCGATGTTCCCTGGTGGCTGCTCGTGATCATGATCGGCAGCACGATCGCGTTCATGGTCGGTGCGATGCCCGTCGCGGTGCGCTCCCGGTTCTCCACGCCGACGATCGGCCGCGAGGGGCTCATCGGTGAGATGGGGGAGGCCGCGGTGGACGTCGCACCGGACGGTGTCGTCATCGTCCGGGGCGCGCGCTGGCGGGCGCGCACGAACCGGGCCACGCCGGTCCAGGCCGGCGACCAGATCCGGGTGATCGAGGTGGACGGACTGGTGCTCGAGGTCGAGCCCGAGACCGGTGCCGCCCGGGACTACCGGGAGCGACGGCCCCGAAAGACGCCGGAAGACACCTGATCCGTCCTGCACTACGTTCCGCACTGTGCGACGTGCGGGGGGCGCGATCGTGCTGGTCGCGTTGCTGCTCGCGGTGGCGCTCACCGGCTGCGACGACAAGAGCACCGACTCGAAGGATGGCCGTTCGACGCGCGAAGCGGTCACGGTCGTCGCGCAGAACCTGCTGCACGGGATCGCCTGCCCGACCGACACCGACCGGTGCAAGCTCCCTCAACGGGTCGAGCTCTTCGCCCGCCAGCTGGTCGAGGCGAAGTGCCCCGAGGTCGTGAGCGTCGAGGAAGCCGACCCGGTCATGGCCGGGCTGCTGCAGGACCAGGCGCGCGATGATCTGCCGCGGGCGTTACGAAGTCGTGGGAGCCGACGATCCGTCGATCGACCGTGAGGTGGTCCTGACCACCCTGCCGGTGCTCGAGCCAGGAGCGGACGCATCTGGCCGGCCCGTTGCGCACCGCGCTCTGGGTGCGTGTCGCGGCGGCACTCGGTCCGCTCGACGTGGTCGCGACGCACCTCGCGAGCGGGAGCGACGACCGCCCGTGCGACTCCGAGACGTGCCCGCCGCCGTGCCACTCCCAGGACACGCTGAACACCTGTCAGGGCCGCCAGGCCGCGAGCACTGTTGACGAGCCACCTGACGCCCGAGTCGGTCGGGGTGCTGGTCGGGGACCTGAACGCCGAACCCGGAGACCCGACGATCAACGCGTTGGAGGCGCAGGGCTTCCTCGACACGTTCGTCGAGGCGAACAACCCCGCGTGCGATCCCGACGACCGGTACGGGGTGCACGAGCGGACGCCAGGACGCCGATCTCTCGGACCTGACCAACCCCGACAGCCGCGAGACCGAACGCATCGACTTCGTCCTGCTGAAGACCGCGACGGGAGTGCTCGGTGGCAGAGTCCTCCGGCCTCTTCGCCGCGGCACCGGCGTCGCCACCGCTGGACGATCTCGTCTTCGCGTCCGATCACACCGGGGTGCAGGCGACGATCTCCTGTGTCACGACGGCCCGCGATCGGGCCGAGGCCCGACCGGTCGGTGGGTCGTCGTCCAGCACCACCACCACGACGGCTCGCGACCCGGACCGTCGATCCCGAGACCGCCGCTGCGGTCACCACGAGCTTCGAGACGGTCTTCAACGGTGGGGGCGCGATCGAGTCCCGGCTCACGTCGCTCCAGGACGCCGATCAGCTCCGCGAGTCCTTCATCGCCCGCTACGAGGACCCGGCGATCAAGGATGTCGTCGACCAGGTCACGGTGCGCATCGACTCGATGAGCGCGGTCGACGACGATCACGTGAACGTCGTGTACTCGATCCTGCTCGGCTCCGACCCCGGTGCTCGACCACCTCCCGGGCGAGGCCGTGCGCGAGTCCGGCCGGTGGCTCGTCTCGCGGCGCAGCTACTGCCAGGTCGCGACCCTGGGCGAGGCCACCGTGCCCGCGGCCTGCCGCTGACGGAGCGCGCGAAAAGCGCTCTGACCTGGGAAAACTCGACCCTTGTGGGTCGGACGACCCAGGAGTAGTTTCGCTCTTGGAGGGGGGCCGAGCCCCGAGGAGGGCCTACGTGGGCGTTCAAACGGCCAACGAGACCTGGCAGCTGCGTGCCGCCTGCCGCGGTCCGGAATCCACGATGTTCTTTCCGCCGACCGCGAGCGAGCGCAAGGAAGAACGCGAAGCGCGGGAGCGAAAGGCCAAGTCGATCTGCGCGGACTGCTCGGTGCAGCAGGCCTGTCTTGACTACGCGCTCGAGATCCGGGAGCCGCACGGCATCTGGGGCGGGCTCAACGAGCACGAACGCCGCGAGCTCCTGGGCATTCGCGCCAGCTGAGAGCCCGGAATCGCCCAGAAGGGGCGCCTCGGACCGCCGGTAGACTCCGTGAGGTGGCTCGATTCTTCGCGTGTCGGCGTTGCCTGTGGTGACGCTGCGCGAAGCCGCCACCGTCATGCTGGTCCGGGACGACCCCGACCTGCAGGTGTTCATGCTCCGGCGGAACCTGAACTCCGAGTGGGTCGGCGGCGCGTACGTGTTCCCCGGCGGCGCAGTGGATCCCGGCGACCGGGATCCTGCGGTGCTGGCTCGCTGTCCTGACCGCGACGGACGCCGATGCGAGTGCGCAGCTCGGCCAGCGCTGCCGGTGGGCTCGGCTACTGGGTCGCCGCCGTGCGCGAGACCTTCGAGGAAGCGGGCGTGCTGCTGGCCCGGACCGCGGCCACCGGTGAGCTCGTGGATCCGGCCGAGCCGCGCCTGGCGAAGCTCCGGGACGAGCTCAACGCGGGCGCCATCACGTTCCAGGACCTCATCGAGTCCGAGGACCTCGTGCTCGACGTCGCCGGGCTCCATGCCTTCTCGCACTGGATCACGCCCGAAGGCGCGCCCCGCCGGTACGACACCCGGTTCTTCCTGGCCGCCGCGCCGGACGGGCACGCGTACCTCCACGACGAGACCGAGACCGTCGCCTCGCACTGGTTGCGGCCGGCGGACGCGCTCGTCGCCTCGGACGCGCGGCGACCTCGAGCTGATCTTCCCGACCCGCAAGAGCCTCGAGGTGCTGAGCCGCTTCACGCATGCCGCGGACCTGCTCGGCCGCGGTCACCGCGGCGACCGATGTCCCGTCCCCGGACCGGCCCCGGGTCGTGTCGGACCACGGCGGGATCCGGTTGCTGCTCCCGTTCGACGCGGCCTACGGCGAGAGCGCCGGATCGGGAGCAGCCTGATGGCGGACATGGTTCCCGAGGTGCCGAGCGCCCTCTCGCCGCTCGTGCGCCGGATCGTGGCGGCCGAACCCGGGTCACATGACCGGTCCCGGCACGAACACCTATCTCGTCGGCATCGACGAGGTCGCGGTCATCGACCCCGGCCCGGACAGCGCGAAGCACGTGAGCGCGATCGTCGGCGCGTCGATGAAGGAGCGGGTCCGGTGGGTGCTGCTCACGCACACGCATCCCGATCACTCTCCGGCTACCGCGGCACTGGTGAAGGCCACGGGCGCAGAGGTGCTCGCCTTCAACAAGAAGGAGCCCGACCTGGCAGTCGACCGGGCGATCACCGACGGTGACGTGATCGAAGGGACCGAGTTCCGGCTCGAAGTCCTGCACACGCCCGGCCACGCGCCGAACCACCTGTGCTTCTTCCTGGACGAGGAGCGCATGCTCTTCACCGGCGACACGATCCTCGACGGGATGTACTCGGTCGTCTCGCCGAAGACCGGTGGCGACATGGCGCAGTACATGGCCACGCTCGAGCGTCTGCGCAAGATGCGACTCTCGAAGATCGCGCCGGGTCACGGCGACGTGATCGAGGAGCCGCGCGCGCGGATCGACGAGTACCTCAAGCACCGCAAGCAGCGGGAGAAGCAGATCCTCGGCATCGTCAAGAAGGGTCCGGCGAAGATCAGCGAGATCGTCGCGACGCTCTACCCGGACACGCCCGAGCCGCTGCTGCCCGTCGCCGGCAACCAGGTGCACGCCCACCTCGTCAAGCTGCGGGCCGAGGGCAAGGTCGCGGGCCGGGATGCCAAGTCGCTCTGGAAGGTCGCGTAGGCCGCACCAGGGTCGGGCCGGCGCCCGTCCGCTACGACTGGGCGCGAGCGGCGTCGAGCTCGGCGAGGTTCGCCGTCGCCAGCTCGAAGATGCGCGCGGTGCAGCCGGCCATCTCCACCGGCGGCAGGAGGTCGCGGACGATGCGCGCCGCGAGCTCGTGGAACGCGGCGGCCGCCGGGCTGTCCGGGTGGGCCCAGGCGACCGGCGTGCCGTCGTCGGACCCTTCGGAGAGCGCGGGCTCGAGCGGGATCGACGCGACGAGCGGTGCGCCGATCTCCGCGGCGAGCGCGGCGCCGCCACCGGAACCGAAGACCGCGAAGTGCTGGCCGTCCGGCGCGACGAACTCGCTCATGTTCTCGACCACGCCGACGACCTTGAGGTACGAGCGGCGGGCCATGTCGGCGACGCGGGTCGCGACGCGTTGTGCGGCGAGCGCGGGCGTGGTGACCACGAGCATCTCGGTCTGCGGGAGCAGCCGGGCCAGGCCCATCTGCACGTCACCGGTGCCCGGCGGCATGTCGACCAGCAGGTAGTCGAGCTCGCTCCAGCGCACGTCGGTGAGGAACTGCTCGAGCGCCTTGGTGAGGATGAGGCCCCGCCACATGAGCGCGGTCGACTCGTCGTCGACGAGGAACCCCATCGACACCACTTCGATCCTGCCGTCCGCTTCGGCGCCCTCCGCATTGGCCGCGCGCCGAGCGGGGAACCGGTACCCGGTTGGGGAGGATCTTGCCGTCCTCGCCGGTGAGCCGGCCTTCGACGCCGAGCATGCGCGGCACGCTGAAGCCCCAGATGTCCGCGTCGAGGATGCCGACGGTGAGACCACGCGCCGCGAGCGCTGCGGCGAGGTTCACCGTGACCGAGCTCTTGCCGACGCCACCCTTGCCGCTCGCGATCGCCAGAACGCGCGTCGTGGCGGCGATCTCCGTGGTCGGCGCGTTCTCGTCGCGCGTTCCACCGCGCGGCCTGCATCGCCGCCGTGCGCTGCTCCTGGGTCATCTCGACGTAGTGGACCGCAACGTCGGCGACGCCGGGGAGGCCGCGCACCTTGGACTGCACTTCCTTCTTGATCTCGGCGCGCAGCGGGCAGCCGAGCGTGGTGAGCGCGATGTTGACGACGACGTTCCCGTCGGGCTCGACGCTCACGTCATCGACCATGCCGAGATCGGTGATGCTGGCGTGCAGCTCCGGGTCCATCACGCCCGCGAGCATGCGGCGGACGTCCTCGGGAGAGGGCGCCGCGGAGGTGTGCGACACCTCGGGATCACGGGGGTCTACCGGCTCGGTGTCCATGTGCTGAATAAAAACAGCCTACGTCTTGAAAATATGCCCTGCCTCACTGTACGGTCAACCGATGGAGCTCGAGGTCCTCAAGGCCCTGGGCGACGAGACGCGCTTCGCGATGTACCGCGAGCTGGCCACCTCGACCACGCCGCTCTCCGCCCAGGAGCTCGCCGACGCACTCGGCCTGCACGCCAACACCGTCCGGTTGCACCTGGAGCGGTTGCGCGACGCGGGCCTGGTCGACGTCGAGGCGATCCACCGGGGAACCGTCGGTCGGCCGCAGCACCTCTACTCGCTCGCGGCCGGGGCTCCCGGGTCTGGGCTTCGACCCGCCGGCGCACGCGTTGCTCGCGGGCTTGCTCGCGGCGATGGCCGAGCAGATGGGCGCCGACGCCGAGGCGGCCAAGGCCACCGGTCGGGCCTGGGGTCTGGAAGCCGGGAAGCGCACCCGGAGCCGCTCGTGCCTGGACTCGCTCGCGACCGAGCTGGACCGGCTCGGATTCGAGCCCGCCGCCGACGAGGACATCGGCCCCGACGGGACGGCCCGCATCGACTTCCTGCACTGCCCGTTCCGTGAGCTCGCCGAGGCCTACCCCGAGCTGGTGTGCAACCTCCACCGGGGATTGTGCGAAGGCGTGGTGGATCAGGCCGGCGAGGGAAGTGTTACGGGGTTCTCGACGTTGTACGAGCCGGATCCGTGCCACGTCGTCGTCGCGGTAACCTAAAAGTCCCGAAACACCCCCGGAGGCCGAACCACATGACCAGTCTCAGCCTGACCGACGCCCGGCAGCAGTTCTCCCTCACTGACGCCGCGGCGGCCAAGGTGAAGGACCTCATCGAGGCCGAGGACACGCCCGAACCTCGCGCTGCGAGTGGCTGTGCGCCCGGGTGGCTGCTCGGGGTTCAGCTACGAGATGTACTTCGACGCCGACCAGGCGGACGACGACATCAAGAACGAGCACGGCGGCGTCACCGTGGTGATCGACCCCGCGTCGTTCCAGCACCTCGCCGGGGGGTCGCTCGACTACAAGGACGGGCTCCAGGGAGCCGGGTTCCACATCACGAACCCCAACGCCGAGCGCACCTGCGGCTGCGGCGAGTCCTTCTCCTAGACCCACCCCGTTCTCGGCCCGCTGAGGGGGCTCTGAGCCCCTTGAACGTGCCGAGAAGCTGAGATCAGCCGATGGCCTGGTCGATCAGAGCCTGGATCTCGTCGGTTGCGAACGCGCCGCTCAGCCGGCCGATCACCTTGCCGGTCCCGTCCATGGCGAAGACCCACGGCTCACCGCTGATCCCGAGCCACGTGTCGGTCGCCGGCACGAGGTCGTTGCTCGTGAGGTCCTTGTAGATCTCGACGTGGATCGGCGTGATCGCGTCGCCGTAGCCCGGCGCGAGCGCGATCAGCTGGTCGAGGACCGGCCCGCAGTAGCGGCTCTGGCACCGGGCCGGGGTCGCGAACATCGCGATCACCGGCTTGCCCTTCCCGATCACCTGGTCCAGTGAGGTCTGGTGGAACGAGCACGGGGCCGGCTCGTTCGCCGTCGTCGGTGCGCGTGCACAACGGATCGACGCCCATCGGGTTCGTGACGGTCGGTGACGGGACGACCGGCGCCATCTCGCCGACGGTCGGCGTGTCCGGGTTCGCACTCACCGGGAACGCGAGCTCCGCGTCCGGCTGGCCTTCGATCGTCACCGTGCCGCGCCAGTTCCCGGGCTTGGTGAGCGTCGGCTCCACGACGTAGACGCCGCGTCCCTGCGGCAGCCCTTCTGAGTGATACGTCGCGGGCATCACCGGGCCGAACGACCCGCCCGGCGGCGCGATCGAGAGCCCGGCCTTCGGTCCGCCGGCGAAGTCCTGGTTGCTGTTCTTGATCAGGATGAACGCGAACCGCTGCGGGTCGTTCGAGACGTACGGCTCGATCTCCATGCGGAATGCGCTGAGGCCTTTCGCCCCCGTCGCACCCGCCGCACCTTTCTTGTCCCCGGACGAGGATCCGCAGGCCGCGAGGAGGATCGCACCGCCGCCCACGGCCAGGAACGCGCGGCGGCTCATCGATTCGAAGTGCATGCCACCTATCCTCCCGCGCCGGAGGTCGCCATGTCGGGTCGGGTGCAGTTCGTGTGTGACGGCGCGCAGGTCGAGGTCGATATTGCGCCGGGGGAGACGCTGCTCTCGGTGCTGCGCGAGCGGCTCGGCATCATGAGCGTCAAGGACGGTTGCGCGCCGCAGGGCCAGTGCGGCTGCTGCACGGTCCTCGTGGACGGTGACGCGCGGGTGGCGTGTGTCACCCCTGCGGCCCGGATCGCCGGCCGCTCGGTCACCACCGTCGACGGCCTGGCGACCGGGCGAGCGCGACCGGCTCACCGCTGCCTTCGTCGCGACCGGCGGGTCGCAGTGCGGGTTCTGCACTCCCGGGCTCGTGATCCGTGCGGCCGCGCTGCAGTCGAAGGGCAAGGCCACGCCGGTCGGCATCGACCGGGCGCTGGCCGCCCACCTCTGCCGCTGCACCGGGTGGCGCACGGTGGTCGACGCGGTCAGCCCGCATGAGTCGGCGGCGGCGACGCCGACACCGTCACGATCGTTCTCCGCCGCCGCGCAACGGGCGGAGCTCGAAGGTGGTGTCGCGCAACGGGTCGGCGCGGACGTCGTGCTCGGGCACGGTGGGTTCGCGGACGACACCGCGCCTCGCGACGCGCTCGTCGCGGTGCCGCTACCTCCCGGCAGTGGTGCGCCGAGCGTCGAGGCGGCAGGGGTCCAGTGGGTGATCGGTGCGTCGCTGTTCGAAGCCCGCGAGCTCGCCGGCAAGGTGCAAGGGCCGGCGCACGACGGTCGAGCCGGCGCCGCCGATCGCCCTCCCGGTGCGTCCGGACGGCGGTGTGCGCCTCGCGACGAGCTGGGTCGAGCCCGCGTACCTGGAGCCCGACGCGTCGTGGTGCGCTCCGGGTGGAGATCCGGCGAGTCCACTCGCGAACGGCGGGGCGTTCGGCGGCAAGGCGGCGTCGCCAGTGGCGGCGGCGGCCCGCGAGCTCGCGGACCGGTACGGACGAACCGTCCGCACGCTGTTCTCGCGTGAGGACGTCGTCCGGCTCGGCGCCAAGCGGCCCCCGTTCGCCGGGAGTGCGGTCCTGCGGGACGGGGTGCTGCACGTCGAGGGCGTCTTCGCCGGCGAGGTCACCGCGACGGATCTCCGCGCGCCGAACTACGCCGGCCTCGCGGTGGAGGGCCACGTCACCGGCACCGCGGTGCTCGGCCCACCGACCGCCCGCGAGCCGCGCGCCGCCGTGTTCGCGGAGATGCGCGTCCTGCAGGAGGGTGCGCTCGATGCGGCCGGATTCGACCGCGCCGCGCACCTGCCCGATGCGCGCACCGAGTCTGTGTTCCTCGACAACGTCGTCACGGTCCCCGATGCGGGATCGAGTGCCGGCGCGCGTGTCGTCATCAATGCGGAGACGGGCGCACTCGAGCAGGTCGAGGTGCGGGTCGCCGCGGGCGATCCGCTCGACGAGGTGGTGCTCCGCTCGTACGCGATCGGTGCGGCGCACATGGCGCTCGGCTGGGTGTTGACCGAAGGGCTCGCAGTGGATCCGGAGACGGGCGAGGTCCACGACCTCACGATCCGGTCGTTCGGCATCATCCGGGCCAAGGACACGCCGCGGATCGAGGTGACCGTCGTCGACGATCCGGGCCCGCCGCTCGCCCGATCGAGCGACGCGGTGTTCGGCGCGGTCGCCGCGGCCGCGTGGAACGCGCTGGCCCGGGCCGAGGGCACGCGGCCGGAGAGCTTCCCGGCCCACTCCACCCGCACCGCTCGTATGCTCCGGACATGAGCGCAGGTCGGAGCGGGCACGAAGTGCGGAGACCGGAGCGGCCCCGAGCGGCGGAGCGGGAAGCATGAGCGCAGGTCGGAGTGGGCACGTAGTGCGGAGACCGGAGCGGCCCCGAGCGGCGGAGCGGGAAGCATGAGCGCAGGTCGGAGCGGGCACGAAGTGCGGAGACCGGAGCGGCCCCGAGCGGCGGAGCGGGAAGCATGAGCGCACCCAAGCCGGTCCCGACTCCGAACGCACCGCCCGTCGCCGGGCCGTATTCCGCCGCCGTGCGCGCCGGCGACTGGCTCGTGCTCGCGGGCCAGATCCCGCTCGACCCCGCGACCGGGAAGCTCGTCGACGGCGATGCCGCGTGCGCAGTGCCGCCAGGTCATCGCCAACATCACCGCGGTGCTCGAGCGACTGCAACGCGACGCTGGCCGACGTCGCCAAGACCACGATGTTCGTCACCGACCTCGGCGACTTCGCGGCGGTGAACGCGGTGTACGCCGAAGCGTTCGGTGACCACAAGCCGGCCCGGTCGACCGTGCAGGTCGCTGCATTGCCGCTCGGCGCCGCGGTCGAGATCGAGTCCTGGGTCTACGCACCGGTCGACGGATAGCCTGACCCCATGCTCGGAGTGGTGCTCATCGTGTTGGCCCTCGTCGTCGTGGGACCGATCGCCGTCATGCTCGGCGGCGCGGTGTGGAGCGCCCTGATCGGTTGGCTCGTCGGTGACGACGCCGACCAACGCGCCGAAGGTCAGCCCGCCTAGATCGGCTCTCGTCGTGGGCCGGGCCAAGCGATCGAGGACCGCGCAGGGCGTGCTGCCGAACGCGCGGTGTTGGCGGACATGGGCGTGCTCGTCCGATCCCTTCGCTCGAGGGATGCTCGACCCCGTCCATGGACGGCATTCGTCGCGCGTCGTGCAGCACTGGCCGGGCCAGGTACGACCAGGCTCGGTGGCCCGTGCGGGCCTGGCGGCGCGGGTGTTGTGGCACGACGCTCAGCTGGTCGGCGGCGCTCGACGCCGGCATCCAGCAGATCGCGGTGATCGGAGCCGGCTACGACAGTCGAGCGTGGCGGTTTCGCCGCGACGGCGTGCGATTCTTCGAGCTGGATCACGCCGCGACTCAGCGCGACAAGCGCCGGCGGGCACCGGCGCCGGGGCCGACGTACGTCGAAGCCGACCTGACCGCCCAGAGTGCAGCGGAAGCGCTCCATGACCGTGGGCTCGACGCATCACGACGCGCCCTCTTCGTCCTGGAAGGGGTCACGATGTATCTCGAGGAGGCGGTCCTTCGGGACCAGCTCGGTGAGCTGGCGCAATCGAGCGCAGTGGGAAGTCGGATCACCCTGGACTTCTCTCCGCCACCTGACGCCGGGACGGCGCGAGACCAGCGGCAGCTGCGGCTCCAGCGTCTCGCCCGGTCCGGCAGTGGCGAGATAGTCAGGCTTACGGTTGACCGTCCCCAGGCCGCGGCGCTCGTCGACAGCCTCGGGTTGGGATGTGATCGAGGCGACGGGCGTGCGCGAAGCGGCACACGCGCTGGTCCCCGACGCGTCCGGGCTCCCGATCGATGCGATCAACGAGCACAAGACGCTCGTCGCCGGCGAGCGATTGTCGGGCTAGCGCCCCACCAACCCGCGCGGCTGGCCGAAGCGGTAGCCGACCGATCGCACGGTCTGGATCAGGTTGGCGTGCTCTTCGCCGAGCTTCGCCCGCAGGCGCCGCACGTGCACGTCCACCGTGCGCGCCCCGCCGTAGTACTCGTAGCCCCAGACCCGGGAGAGCAGCTGCTCACGCGTGAACACCTTGCCCGGGTGCGTCGCGAAGAACTTCAGCAGCTCGTACTCCATGTACGTGAGGTCGAGCGGCCGCTGGCCGAACGCCGCCTGGTACGTCTCCAGGTTCAGCATGAGGTCGCCGTACTCCACGATCTCGGGTCGCGTGCCTCGGCCGGAGCGCCAGAACAGGTGGCGCATCCGCGCCTCGAGCTCCTTCGGGTGGAAGGGCGTGAGGCAGAAGTCGTCGAAGAGGTCTTCGCGGAGCTCGAGCTCGGCGAGCTGCGCGCCACTGATCAGGAGCAGCACCGGCTCGAGCGGCGCGTCGCGCTTGCGGAGCGCGCGGCAGATGCCGAAGGCGCCCTCAGGATCCTCGTCCGCGACGACGACCGCGCCCGACCATCCTTCGCGCGGCTCGTGCTGCACCGCGATCGCGGAGTTCTCGACCGCCTTCCACGGGTACGTCGACAGGTCGAGCGTCTGCGCGAGCAGCGGTGGCGGCGGGTCGGGGAACACCAGGACGGGCTCGATCCCGGCTCCGGTCTCGCGTCGTCTCATCCATGTGCATGCTGCCCAGGTCTCCGAGATCGCCTAGAGCGAACCGAGGTAGCGGTCGAGCTCCCAGGGCGTGACCTGCTCCTTGTAGGAGTCCCACTCGGTGCGCTTGTTGCGGATGAAGTAGTCGAAGACGTGCTCGCCGAGGGCCCCGGCCACCAGCTCGGAGCGCTCCATCACGTCGAGCGCCTCGGCCAACGACTGCGGGAGCGCCTGGATGTTCTCCACGGCGCGTTCCTCGGCGGTCATCTCGAAGATGTTGTTCGTGGCCTCGGTCGGCAGGTCGTACCCCTCGTCGATCCCCTCCAGGCCGGCGGCCAGCATGACCGAGAACGCCAGGTACGGGTTGCAGGCCGGGTCGGGGGAGCGGAACTCGATGCGGGTGCTGCTCTCCTTGCCCCGCTTGGCCGGCGGGACCCGCACGAGGGCGGACTCGTTGTTCCGGGCCCAGCAGATGTACGTCGGCGCCTCGTACCCCTCGATCAGACGCTTGTACGAGTTGACCGTCTGGTTGGTGACCGCGGTGATCTCGTGCGCGTGGCGCAGCAGACCGGCGATGAAGCACTTGCCGACCTTCGACAGTCCGTACGGGTCGCCCGGGTCGTGGAACGCGTTGACGTCGCCTTCGAAGAGCGAGAGGTGCGTGTGCATCCCGGAGCCGAACGCGCCCGAGATCGGCTTCGGCATGAACGTCGCGTGCACGCCGAGGTCCTGCGCGACCTGGCGCACGACCGTGCGGAACGTCATGACGTTGTCGGCCATCGTCAGCGCGTCGGTGTAGCGCAGGTCGATCTCGTGCTGGCTCGGGCCGTTCTCGTGGAACGAGTACTCGACGGGGATGCCCATCGCTTCGAGCGTGAGGATCGTGCGCTTGCGCAGCTCGCTCGCCATGTCGCTCTGGGTCAGGTCGAAGAACCCGGCCGAGTCGAGCGGCACCGGGTTCGTCGGAGACTCGAAGTAGAAGAACTCGATCTCGGGGCCGACGTAGAAGGTGAAGCCCTTCTCGCGGGCGCGGTCCAGGTTGCGCTTCAACACGAACCGCGGATCGCCGTCGAACGGGTCACCGGAGAGGTTCTGGACGTCGCAGAACATCCGGGCGACCGGGGCGTCGTCGCCGCGCCACGGGATGATGTCGAAGGTGTTCGGGTCGGGGACCGCCAACATCTCGGATTCCTGCACCCGGCTGTAGCCCTGGATGGCCGACCCGTCGAAGGTCATGCCCTCCTCGAGCGCCCCCTCGAGCTCCGCCGGGGTGATCGCGAATCCCTTGAGCGAGCCCAGCACGTCGGTGAACCAGAGCCGCACGAACCGGACTCCCCGTTCCTCGACCGTGCGCAGGACGTATTCGAGCTGGCGTTCCATGGGGGCCAGTTTGGCAGGCTGAGCAGGGTTTCTCCCCATGGCATCTCCGCCGGGGCGGCCACGTTCATCCCCCGTTCACACTTGGGCAAAGACTTTGAAACGCCGTCTCGGCAAGACTGCCCCGACCGATCGAAGGACGAGGAGCTGCAGTGAGCTACAAGGCTGAGTACATCTGGATCGACGGCACCGAGCCCACCGCTCGTCTGCGGTCGAAGACGAAGGTCCTGGCGGACAAGGCCGAGCTCCCCATCTGGGGCTTCGACGGCTCCAGTACGAACCAGGCGCCGGGTGCGAACTCGGACTGCGTGTTGAAGCCGGTGTTCTCGTGCCCGGACCCGATCCGCGGCGGGGACAACGTGCTCGTGATGTCCGAGGTGCTGCTGACCGACATGACCCCCCACGTCACGAACACGCGCGCGCTGCTGCGGCCGGTGGCGGAGAAGTACGCGGACCAGAAGCCGCTCTTCGGCATCGAGCAGGAGTACACGTTCTTCAAGGACGGCCGACCGCTCGGCTTCCCGCCGAACGGGTTTCCCGCGCCGCAGGCCTTCTACTACTGCGGCGTCGGCGCCGACGAGGTGTTCGGCCGTGAAGTGGTGGAGGCGCACCTCGACGCGTGCCTCGAGGCCGGCCTCGGCCTCTCGGGCATCAACGCCGAGGTGATGCCCGGTCAGTGGGAGTTTCAGGTGGGCCCGTTGAGCCCGCTCGACGTGTCGGACCAGATGTGGCTCGCCGCGTTGGCTGCTCTACCGGATCGCCGAGGAGTTCGGCATCACCGCCACGGTGGACCCGAAGCCGGTCAAGGGCGACTGGAACGGTGCCGGTGCGCACACCAACTTCTCGACCGAGGCGATGCGCGAGTCGTACGAGCCGATCATCGCGGCGTGTGAGGCACTCGGGAAGAACGCGGCCGATCACGTCGCCGGCTACGGAGCGGACATCGAGCACCGGCTCACCGGGAGCCACGAGACCGCGCCCTGGCACGAGTTCAGCTACGGCGTCTCCGACCGCGGCGCTTCGGTGCGGATCCCGTGGCAGGTCGAGGTGGACAAGAAGGGCTACATCGAGGACCGTCGGCCGAACGCCAACATGGACCCGTACGTCGTGACCCGGCTCATCACGGAGACCGTCTGCAGCGCACTCGCCGGCTGAGCCGTGGCGCGTCATCCAGTACTGACTGTTGCCCGCGCCCTCCTGCGTGGGCAACAGTCGTCTCTGGCCTGACTGTCTCTCCAGGAGGAAGCACCGTGGCGACACCCGGCGACGTTCTGAAGCTGGTCAAGGACGAGGGTGTCGAGGTCATCGACATCCGCTTCTGCGACCTGCCCGGCCTGATGCAGCACTTCTCGGTTCCGGCGCACGAGCTCAGCGAGGACGTCTTCGAGGACGGCCTCGGATTCGACGGCTCGTCGATCCGTGGCTTCCAGGAGATCCAGGAGTCGGACATGCTCCTGATCCCGGATCCCGAGACCGCGGTCATCGACCCGTTCCGCGAGCACAAGACGTTGAACATCAACGCGTTCGTGAAGGACCCGGTCACCGGCGAGAGCTACAGCCGCGACCCGCGCTACATCGCCAAGAAGGCGGAGGACTACCTCAGGGGCACCGGGCTCGCGGACACCGCGTACTTCGGTCCCGAAGCCGAGTTCTACATCTTCGACTCCGTGCGCTTCGATCAGAACCAGTACTCGGGCTACTACTTCCTCGACTCGGTCGAAGGCGTGTGGAACTCGGGTCGCGACTTCGAGCTCGATGGCAGCCCCAACCTCGGCTACAAGCCGCGGTACAAGGAGGGCTACTTCCCGGTTCCGCCGATGGACTCGTTCCAGGACCTGCGCTCGGAGATGGTGCGGGTGCTCGAGCAGGTCGGCATCTCGATCGAGGTGCAGCACCACGAGGTCGGTACCGCCGGCCAGGCCGAGATCGACATGCGCTTCGACGAGCTCTCGGTGATGGCCGACAAGCTCATGCTCTACAAGTACGTGGTGAAGAACGTCGCCCGTCAGCGGGGCTACTCGGTGACGTTCATGCCGAAGCCGATCTTCCAGGACAACGGCTCGGGCATGCACGTGCACCAGTCGCTGTGGAAGGGCGGCGAGCCGCTGTTCTTCGACGAGAAGGGCTACGCCGGGCTCTCGGACATGGCCCGCTGGTACATCGGCGGCCTGCTGAAGCACGCGTCCTCGGTGTGCGCGTTCACCAACCCGACGACCAACTCGTACAAGCGGCTGGTGCCGGGCTACGAAGCGCCGGTCAACCTCGTGTACTCGCAGCGGAACCGTTCGGCCTCGGTGCGCATCCCGCTGTACTCGAAGAGCCCGAAGGCCAAGCGCCTCGAGTGCCGGTTCCCGGACCCGAGCTGCAACCCGTACCTCGCGTTCTCCGCGATGTTGATGGCCGGCCTCGACGGGATCGCGAACCGCACCGAGCCGCCGACGCCGGTGGACCGCGACCTCTACGACCTGCCGCCCGAGGAGCTGGCGAAGGTCCCGCAGGTGCCGGGCTCACTCGGCGAGAGCCTCGACGCGCTCGAGGAGGACCACGAGTACCTGCTCGCCGGCGGCGTGTTCACGCCCGACGTGATCGACACGTGGATCGAGTTCAAGCGCACGAACGAGATCGACCCGGTGCAGCTCCGCCCGCACCCGTGGGAGTTCTACCTCTACTACGACATCTAGGGGCGTTCGGCGCGCGTTGACCTGCGGGTTCGTTGTCAGGGTCGGGCGCCCGAAGTGCGGCGAACCGGTTGCGCTGGTTGTGGAACGGTGCAACGGTGGGAAGGCGAGATCCTGACTTGAGCCGCGTCTGTGCGGTTCTCGTGGTCGGCGCTGCCCGGGCAGGGCGGTTGGGAGCAGGGCATGGTCAAGACCCGGGTCCAGCGTTTGCGGGTGCGTTCGGTGGTGGTGGGTGGGGTCGTTGGGTTGCTGGCGGCCGTGGTGGTTCCGGTTGCGGTCAGCGTGGCTCCGGTTGCAGCCGACCCGGCGCAGGTCACGGAACGGGTCAGCGTCAACAGCGCCGGGGTTCAGGGCTATCTCGGGTCCGGTCCGAGCGTGTCGTCCGACGGCCGTTTCGTCGCCTTTGGCGCGGTGCTTCCCGGGTTCTCGATGGTTGCCCAATATGTCCGGGACCGTGATACGGGCGTTACGGAGATGGTCAGCGTCGACGGGGCGACGCAATACTCCTCCGGTTCGCACGCGATGACTCGTGACGGCCGCTACGTCGCGTTCACCGCGCTTGGCGTCGTCGGCTTGCGGGATCGAGTTGCGAGCGCCACCGAGGTCGTGAGCTACTCGAGCGGCGGCGTCCCGACCACCGGGGGTGGGCCGGCCATCAGTGATGACGCCCGCTACATCGTGTTCTCGTCATCAGCGTCGAACGTCGTGGCAAGCGACACGAACGCCGCTGACGACGTCTTTGTCCGGGATCGGGTGACCGCGACGAACGAACGGGTCAGCGTGAGCAGCGGCGGTGTGGAGGGTGACGGGGCCTCTTCCGGTGTCGCGATCTCGGGTGACGGTCGGTACGTGGCCTTCGCCTCCAATGCGGACAATCTGGTCGCCGGTGACACCAACGGAGTCGAAGATCTCTTCGTGCGGGACCGCCAGAACGCGACCACCGAACGCGTTGGGCTCGGTTGCGGTTCACCAGAATGTGTGTGGCCGTGTTTCGCCTGCAACGGGATCTCCGACCACTTTGCGATCTCCGGCGACGGGCGATTCGTCGCCTTCGGAACGGGCGCCTCGCTGGTACCCGAGGACACCGACAGCTATCCAGACGTGTACGTCTACGACCGCACCTTGCACGTGACCAAGCTCGCGAGCGTCACCACAAGCGGCAGCGCGGCCGGGCTTACCGACGGCTACGCGGCCATCAGCGACGATGGGCGCAAGGTCGTGTTCCGTTCGTATTCGCCGGACGTCGTTGCCGGCGACACCAACGGCGCCGAAGACGTGTTCGTGCGGGACCTCGTGAGCCAGAGCACCGAGCGGGTCAGCGTGAGCAGCACCGGCGCCGAGTCCCACCCGCTTTACAGCGGGGCGAGCGGAGGGGACAACACGATCGCGATCACGGGGGACGGGTCCGTGGTGGCCTTCGCATCCAGCGCCCCGGATCTCGTGGCCGGGGACACGAACGGCGACGACGACGCGTTCGTGCGGGGACTGCCGAACGCGCCGCTGGCATCGATCGCGACGCCGAAGCATCTGGGGTTCTATGCGGTCGGACAGACGGTCCCGGCGAGCTTCTCGTGTAGCCCCGGGGCTGCGGCAGTGGTGTCGTGTGCTGGTTCGACTGCCAACGGCGCGCTGGTGGACACCTCGACGCCCGGCGTGTTCACCTACGACCTGACGGCGACCGATGCCGCGGGGAAGGTGAACCACGTGTCGGCGCAGTACACGGTTCTCGCGCCGACGTCGGCGTCCGCGTCCGTGGGTGTGGGAGGGTCGGTGTCCACCGATCCGGGTGGCGTCGGCGCGACCGCCCTGGCCCCGCTGACGGCGACCGTGACCACCCCGAATGCGGGGACGGTGAGCCTGGCGACCGGGGTGGTGTCGACGCCAACGCCGTCCGGCTACACGTTGCTCGGGTTGCAGTTCCAGATCACTGCGCCGCCCGCGTCGGCGGCCGCGCCGCTCGTGCTCGTGTTCGACGTGGACTCGACCTTCGTGGAGAACGAGTCGTGGAGCGACGTGACGTTCCTCAAGGACGGCGCGCAGGTGCCGGATTGCCTCGGCGAGACGGAGGTCCCGGTCGGATTGACGGCCTGCGTCACCGATCGAGTCGCGTCGCCTCTCGATGACCAAGACCTTCGCCTCACCATCATCTCGACGTCGGCGAGCACGTGGAACCTGGTGGCCGGGTCACCGGTCCCGCCGGTGATCACCGCCGGTGCAACGGCGGGAGCGGAAGGCAACTCGGGGACGCACACGGTGATGGTCCCGGTCACCTTGTCGGCACCCAGCGCGGTGAGCGTGTCGGCCGCCTGGAGCACGCAGAACCAAAGCGCGACCGCGGGCAGCGACTACGCCGCCGCTTCGGGGACGGTGAGCTTCGCGCCCGGCCAGACCACCACGACCATCGCCGTGACGGTGAACGGAGACACGACCGTCGAGGCCGACGAGACCTTCCGCATCGCGCTGGCGAACCCGTCGAACGGGACGATCGGCGGCTCCGGCTTCGGTGTCGTCACGATCATCAACGACGACCAGACCGCGATCGGATTCCGAATCACCACGACCAGCCTGCCGAACGGTCATCTCGGTGCCGCGTACGCGAAGACCCTCACGGCCGCGGGCGGGGTCGCGCCCTACAAGTGGAAGAAGCTCACCAAGCTGCCCAAGGGACTCAAGCTGAACACCAAGACCGGGTTGATCTCGGGGACGCCGAAGAAGCAGAAAGGCACGTTCACGGTCACGGTGCAAGCCGGCTACAAGACGAAGGTCAAGCATCAGCGAGCGGTGAAGCACAACGCGTTCAAGACGTTCACGATCGTGGTGACCTGAACAACACCCGCCACCTCGGGTGGAGGCATCTCGACCTGCCCGACGATGTTGCGGTCCGCCGAGCACCGCGGGTAACCAGTGGATACTTGGCGGGTCTACCGACGCGCGCCGCGGGACGGAGAACCAGGAAGCTGCTTGTCCGTCGTGTTTCACGGGTCCAAACTTCCGGCAAGAGTGTTCAAGCTTGACAGCCCCACCTGGTGACCTCTCCAGACCCCGGAGGTTCTGGCTATGGGAGTTTGGCCCGACGATGCGGGCGTACCATCGAACGAGTTGTTCGAGTCGCCGCTGTTGTTTCCCTCGGCCGTCGAGTTTCGTTGCGACGTGGCCTACTTCGAGGAACGCGCGGTCGTGGGTGTCCGCGGCGACATCGACATCGCGACCGCGACAGAGCTGCGCCACGAGATCCTTGCCGTGCTGGCGTTGCCGCTCCGTGGCGTGGTGGTGGACCTCGGCTACGTAACGTTCATGGACAGCTCCGGAGTCGCTGCGCTGATCGCGGCGTTCGACCACGCACGGGAACGAGGCATCGAGTTCCGCGTGACAGCGGTGCCTCGCTGCGTCCGCCTGGTGCTCGAATTGTTCGGCCTCGCGGAACGGTTCGGTCTCACGACACACTGACCGACGGTCGGAGAAGCGGACTTCCACTCGCTACGACTCGTCGGTTGGCGCGCGCGAGCTACTGACGGCGCGCGATGACGAACGCCTGCCGGGTCGCCTCATGATCGAAGTCGGGTTCGCGGAGCGTGGTGGCGCGCACCGCGAGCCCGGCCTGCTGGAGGCGACCGGTCACGTCGCCGAGGCGGTGCCGATAGCTGGTGAGTGAGAGGCCCGTCCCGTGGGCGTCGGTCCGCTGCACCGGCTCACCACCACCGGCTTGGAAGGCCAGCAACAGCACGCCCCCGGGGCAGAGCACCCGAGCCAGCTCGACGAACGCGTCACGAAGGCACTCGGGGGGCGTGTAGATGATCGAGTACCAACCCACGACACCGGCGAACGATCTCTCCTCGAATGGAAGGTCATCGAGCTGTCCTTCCATGAACTCGACACCGGGATGGGCGGACCGCGCCACCGCGAGCATCTTCGCCGACACATCTACCCCGACGACGTCGAGGCCATGCGCCGCCAGCAAGCCCGCCACCCGGCCCGGTCCGCATCCGACATCGGCGACGCGCAGCGCAGAGCCGGCCGCCACGAGGTCGACGAACGCCGTGAGCAGTGCACGGTCGACCGGCGCCTCCGTCGCGGAGCTGAGCTCGGTGCCGACGAACTCGACGTACCGTTCGGCCGACGAGTCGTACACGGCTCGGGCCGCCGCAACGTGATCTGCCTCAGGCACCCACCGGACACTATTGCGCTGAACTCGCGACCCAGGGCGCGTCGGATGGAGGCACGACGACTGTCGCTCCGCCGCCCGCCGCCCGCCGCCGTGGCCCGGGCGTGGTGCGCGTCGATGTCCGCGACATTGATCACGATGAGATCCGGCGGAACGGCTGATGGATCCGGTCGCGGTGATCGTCACGGCCGCAGGAGGAAGACATGCCCGCCATCCCCCAGCTCGGGTCCGTCGGTTCCTTAGAGTCTGGGCATGCCGAAGCAGGCTGCTCGCCGCTATCCGTACGCGTACCTGGCCGTGTTCGACTATGTCGCGCGCGCGATCCCGTCGGCCGGCACGAAGTACCGCGTCGTTTCGGTCGATGCCCGCAACGGGATGATCCAGATCTCGTCGTCGATGAACCTGCTGACGTGGGGCGAGAACCTCACCGTGACGGTGCGCGCCGAGACTGCGGAGTGGACCCGCGTCGATCTCGTCGTGGCGAACAAGTTCCAGCTCGTCGACTGGGGCCAGCGGGCCCGGGACATCCGCGAGATCTTCGGGGCGATCGACCGCGTGCTCCCGAACGGCCAGCCGGTCGATGCGGAATCGGCCCGGCTCACCCAAGGCCCGGCGCCGCTGCCGATCATTCCGGTGACTCCGGCGGCGCCGGGGACACCGGTGGCCCAGGTGCCGCCGCCGGCCTGGCACCGACCCGACCGGACGCCATGAGCACCGCTACTGGGACGGTCACGCGTGGAGCGAGCACGTCTCCGACGGCGGCGTCAGCTCCACCGACCCTTGACCTCATCGGCGACCTGGAGCGCTGACCGGTTCGGGGCGCGCACGCGTCGCCCGAGCGACGTGCCCGCGCCTCGAAACAGCGTGGGTGGCTCAGGCGTTGGCGGCGGCGCGTGCGTCGCGGGCCTTCGCGAGACGCAGGGTCCGCAGCGGTGTGCCGGTCTCGAGGTACGACTTCAGGCTCGCGAGCACGATCGGCCATCCCTGGCTGATGCTGGCGTACTCGTCGGCAGTGAGGTTCTCGTGGGTGATCGTGAGCTTCACCACGCCCTTGACGGGCTCGAGGTCGTAGGTGACGCGTGACAGCACCGCCGCCGTTCTCGCAGCCCCAGGTGTGGACGAGGCGGCGGGGCGGATCGATCTCGACGATCGTGCCGCCACCTTCGACTGCCGCTGCCGTCGATCGCGCACCATCTCCCACGACGAACCCTTGGTCCAGTCGGAGACGTTGCGGTGGCCCCAGTACTTCGCGGTCTCGTCCTCATTGGTCAGTGCTTCCCACACTCGTTCCGGCGTGCTGGCGATGAAGGTCGCGTAGACGTAGCTCGGCTTCTCCATGGTGTTCTCCTTTTCGAGTTGACGCTTCAAGCCACTCAGGGCCTTGAGGTCGGGCTGTTCGAACTTCGCGATCCAGCGCTCGTAGATCTCGTGGAGCGGAACCGGGTTCAGGTAGTGGAGCTTTTCCCGGCCCTGCTTGACCGTGGTCACGAGACCCGCGGCCTGGAGGACTTCGAGGTGCTGGGTGATGCCTTGACGCGTGATGGCGAGGTCTTCGCAGAGGCCACGAAGCGTCTGGCCGTTGTCGGCGTGCAGCCGGTCGAGCAGGCGCCGGCGGGTCGGGTCCGCGAGGGCCTTGAAGACCCCGGCCATCCCCTCGTCGTCGTCTGCGCCATGCCGAGATAATAGGCAAGTAAATACTTGCCTGTCAAGGCGAGTGCTGGAATCCCGGGCTCGCCGCGACCGGCCGTCGGTAGCCTCGCCGCGTGCCGAGCGATGCCGGGATTCGAGGTCATCTGCGAGGTCGAGCCGGCGACCCAACCCGATCTCATGCTCGTTCGCCATCAGATCGGCGTGTTGAGCAAGGTCGCCTCCGCGTTCCTGATCCCCGACAATCACATCGGCCGCGCCACCGTCTCGAGCATCGCGGTGGCGCACGAGGTCGCGCAGATGGGTGGCCGCGCGATCGCGTGCCTCAACGCGCGTGATCGGAACCTGCTCGGCTTCCGGCGCGACCTTCTCACCGCGGCTGCGTACGGAGTCGAGGAGTTCCTGTTCGTGTACGGAGACCGCACCGAATCCGGCGCTCGTTCCGACGACCTGACGGTCCGCTCCATGATCCGCGAAGCGCGTGCATTCTCGGAGAGTCACGCGGGCACGAGTGGACCGTTCCGATTCGGAGTGACGTCGGGTCTCCGGCCGCTCCCGGCACTGGAAGCAGGACGCTGACGCGCTGTTCGTCCAGGTCTCGTTCTCGCTCGACGATCTCCTCGCGTGGCGCGAGTCCGTCGACTTCGCGGGGCCCGTGTACGCGGGCGTGATGGTGATCGCGAGCGCGCCGATGGCGCGCAAGCTCACGGACACCATCCCGCAGCTCGCCGTCCCGAACGACATGATCGAGCGCATCGATTGCGATCGATCCGTGGGTGTCGAGGTCGCGTGCAATCTGGTCGAGGCGATCCGCGCATCCGGCGCGTTCGACGGCGTGCATCTCATCCCGGTGAGCAGGTACCGCGAAGTCGCGGCCCGCCTGGAGGCGTTGCTCTAGGGATCAGCCCTCGAGGGGGACGGGCTCGGTCTCGACGGGTGGCGAGGTCCGGCCGACGTGCGCGAGATGCGTGGCAGCCGTCGATCGGTGATGAGCGCCAGCGCGATCCAGACCAGGGCGAAGCCGGCGATGCGCGACGCGGGCATCGACTCGTCGTAGACCGCGACGCCGAGCACCAGGTTGATCGTCGGCACCCAGTACTGCGGCCAGCCGAGCATCGCGAGCCGGACCCGCCGGGCCGCGTAGGCGAACAGCAGCAGCGGAACCGTCGTGACCAGACCGGTGAACGGAACGAGCACGAGCTGCAGCGTGCTCGCACCGTCGAGGCTCGGGATTGCCGTCCGCCTGCATCGCGACGAGCAGCACGACGGCGATCGGTGCGAGCAGCGAGCGTCTCGGCTGCGAGCCCTTCGAGCGGCGGGAGCGCACCGCGCTTCTTCGACACGCCGTAGATCGTCCACGACACCGGCGATCAGCAGCGCGAACCACGGCGGCGATCCGTAGCCGACCGCCAGGACGACGACCGCGAGCGCCGCAGAGCACGAGCGCGACGACCTGCGCGCGCCGGAGCTGCTCCTTGAACATCACGACACCGACGAGCACGAGACCGATCGGCGCGAGGAAGTAGCCGAGCGCAGCCTCGACGACGCGACCGTGCGTGACGCACCACACGTACGTCGTCCAGTTCGTTGCGAGCGCGATCGCGGCGATCGTGATCGGACCGATGCGCTCCCGCGTCGACCACGCCGCGCAGCGCGGTCCAGCGCTTCATCGCCGTGAGCAGCACGACGAGCACGACGACCGACCACACGATGCGCCAGGCGATCAGCCCGAACGCGTCGAGCCCGGTCAGCTCGTGCCAGTAGAGGGTGAGCAGCCCCCAGAGGATGTAGGCGAGGTTCCCGGTCAGGAACCCTCGTGCGCTCGTCATCCACTGGCGTGCACGCTACCGATGACGCGCCGGTCGCGCCTCCGGATTTGGCGCTCAGCGCCTCATCGTCCGCAGCACGATCCGGTAGGCGACGAGCGCGGCGAGGCTGCCCGCGGTGAGGCACACGACGTTGATCCCGAGTTGGAGCGCGCTGCGCATCGCTTCGTCCCAGGTCCCGTCGGCCGCGTTGACCCCGATCGCCGCGGCGGCCGGGATGGTGGTGGCCGAGACGACGACCCCGGTGAGGGCGCCCGAGCGGCCGAGACCGACGGCCATCACGCCGACGAGTCCCGCGGCGAAGGCAACGATCGCCGAGTAGACGTTGGGGTGGGTGACGAAGCGCGTGAAGAAGCGGTTTGCCGGGAGCGACGATGTCGGTGTGCAGCGCGTTGAACAGCCACGCCGCCACCGTGGCGGTGGCGACGGCCGCGAGCAGGCCGGCCAACAGCACGAGGAGTGCCTCTCGAGCCGTCCGCCGCTTCCCCTGGTAGACCGCCACCGCAAACGCGGCCAGCGGCCCGTACTCCGGACCGACCACCATCGCGCCGACGATCAGCACCGCGGAATCGACGATGATCCCGATGGTCGCGATCAGCGCGGCCACCGCCATGAAGCAGAAGAACGCGATCGACGGCACGCCGTCCTGATGGACCCGTGTCTCCAGCAGCGTCCAGACGATGACGTCGCTGGCCCGCCCGGTGATCGCAGGCTGGCCTGGTGGGCGAGCTCGGATCGAGTGGCCTGGATCTCGATGATGCTCAGCTCGCCCAGCTCTTCGATGTCGAGCGATCGGATCCGTTCCACCAAGGCGTTCGCGTGCTCGCGCAGGACGTCGGCCACCACGATGTCCCCGTCCGTCGGCTTCATCGCGGCACCGCGGAGCAGCTCGACCGAGACGACCCCGTCGTCCGCCACCAGCAGGCGGACCAGTGCGTCGGTGCACTGGCGAGGGCTCACGATCTCGGAGCTGGAGCATCAGACCGGATCGTAGGTGCCGGGCGGGCGGGAAGCGGGCGCTCGCGTCTACGGTGCGCGGCGCCACGAGGAGGGCCGATGCCGACAGATGATGTGCTCCAGGAGCTGTTCTCGATCCGCGGGAAGGTCGCCGTGGTCACCGGCGGCACCCGGGGGATCGGGCTGATGATCGCCGAGGCGTACGTCCGCGCCGGCGCGAAGGTCTACGTGTCGTCGCGCAAGGCAGACGTCGTGGCCGAGACCGAGCGCGCGCTCTCGGAGCTCGGCGAGTGCATCGGGATCCCGGCCGACCTCTCGACCGAGGCCGAGTGCCGGCGGCTGGCGGACGAGATCAGCAGCCGCGAGGACCAGGTGCACATTCTCGTGAACAACGCGGGCGCAACGTGGGGCGCGCCGCTCGACGAGTACGACGACGCCGCGCTGGGACCGGGTGCTCGACCTCAACGTCAAGGGCGTGTTCCACCTCACGAAGTTCCTCCGCCCGCAGCTCGAAGCCGCGTCGACCGAAGACGACCCGGCGCAGCGTCATCAACATCGGGTCGATCGACGGCATCCAGGTGCCGTTGATGGAGACCTACGCGTACTCGTCGGCGAAGGCCGCGGTGCACCAGCTGACGCGGCACCTGGCCAAGCGGCTCGCGCCGAAGGTGACGGTGAACGCGATCGCGCCGGGGCCGTTCGAGTCCAAGATGATGAAGGCGACGCTCGAGAGCTTCGGCGACTCGATCGCGGAGAGCGCGCCGATGAAGCGCATCGGCCGGCCCGAGGACATGGCCGCGGCCGCGCTCTACCTCGCGCTCGCGCGGCTCGGCCTACGTGACCGGCGTGATCCTCCCGGTCGACGGCGGCATCGCCACCATCGCCTGACCCACACCCCGTTTCGGTGCATCGACCGCCTGGCGTGCGAACGACCCGAACGGGGGGTGAGCTAGAGGGAGGCCTTCTCGTACATGGCGACGACGCAGGCGCCGCCGAGACCGAGGTTGTGCTGGAGGGCGAGCTTGGCGTCGGTCACCTGGCGGGCGTCGGCCGTGCCCCGCAGCTGCCAGTTGAGCTCGGCGCACTGCGCGAGGCCGGTCGCACCGAGCGGGTGGCCCTTGGAGATCAGGCCGCCGGACGGGTTGACCACGACGTCGCCGCCGTAGGTCACCGCGCCGGAGTCGATGAGCTCGCCCGCGCCACCCTCGTCGCACAGACCGAGCGCCTCGTAGGTGATCATCTCGTTCGCCGAGAAGCAGTCGTGCAGCTCGATCACGTCGACCTCTTCGGGGCCGTGACCGGACTGCTCGTACACGTCCTGCGCGGTCGCCTTGCTCATGTCGAAGCCGACGAAGCTCATGTCGCTGTTCGACTCGAAGCTCGACGGGAAGTCGGTGTGCATCGACATGCCGATGATCTCGACCGCCTGGTCCTCGAGGCCGTGCTCGCGCACGAAGTCCTCGCTCACGACGATCGCCGCCGCGCCGCCGTCCGACGTCGGGCAGCACTGCAGCTTCGTGAGCGGCTCGTGCACCATCTTGGCGGCGAGGATGTCGTCGAGTGAGTAGATGTCACGGAACTGCGAGTTCGGGTTGTTCGCCGAGTGGCGGTGGTTCTTCTCCGCGATGCGGGCGAACGACTCGGCCTTCACGCCGTAGCGCTCCATGTACTCGCGCCCGGCGTTGCCGAACATCTGCGGGGCGGGCGGCGCCTGGGTGAAGCCGCGCTTCTCGTTCATCTTCTCGAACGTCCACTGCATCGGCATCGCGCGGTCCATGTACTTGATGCCGAGCGAGCCCTTCTCCATCTTCTCGAAGCCGAGTGCCAACGCGCAGTCGGCGAGCCCACCTTCCACGAAGCGCTTGGCGAGGTAGAGCGCCGACGAGCCGGTCGCGCAGTTGTTGTTGACGTTCACGACGGGGATGCCGGTGACGCCGATCTCGTAGAGGGCCCGCTGGCCGGCGGTGGAGTCGCCGTAGCAGTAGCCGACCGCGGCCTGCTCGACGAGGTCGTACGAGATGCCTGCGTCTTCGAGGGCCGCGTTGCCGGCCTCACGCGCCATGTCGGGGTAGTCCCACTCGCGACCACCCGGCTTCTCGAACTTGGTCATGCCCACACCGACGACGAACACCCTGCGACCCATGAGATCCTCCTGATGCTTCCAGGGCCACACGCCTCCGGAGCAGGCCGAAGGGTAGAGGGCGGGACGCCGTTCGGGACTATTCGCGTCCGTAGAACACCCGCTCGACGACCTGCCGGGCGTGGCGGGTGAGCCGCCGGTAGTCGTCTCGCAGCGTCGCCTGCGGGCGGTCCACGTAGCCGAGCAGCCGGGCGACGTGCTCGGCCTCGGCGAGGTCGCGTCGGGAGCGACTCGCGTTCGGAGTCGGTGACGAGGAAGCGGGCGTTGCGGGCCGCGGAGCAGAACTCGAACGACTCGCGCAACGCGTCGGCGTCGGCGGGCTCGAGCAGTCCGACGGCGTCGAGCGCGTCGAGCGCCGTCATCGTCTCGGGGGTGCGCAGCGACTCGTGGTCGCGCGCCGTGCAGCAGCTGCAGGAGCTGCACGGTGAACTCGATGTCCGAGAGCGAGCCGCGCCCGAGCTTGAGGTGGAACTGCGGGTCCTCGCCGGGCGGGATGCGCTCCTGCTCGATGCGCACCTTCATCCGGCGCACCTCCTGCACCGCGTCGTCGGGGAACGGGTCCCGGTAGACGAACGGCTGCGGCCAGGTCGCAGAACTGCCGGCCGAGCGTCGAGGTCGCCGGCGGCGGGCCGGGCCTTGATCAGCGACTGGAACTCCCAGGTCAGCCCGTACCGCTCCCAGTAGTTCCGGTAACCCGGCGAGCGAGCGGGTCAGCGAGCCCTGCTTGCCCTCGGGACGCAACGTGGCGTCGATCGCGAACGTGCGACCCTCGCGCGTGCGTTCGCCGATCTCGATGAGCAGCTGCGACGCGACCCGCTCGGCCTCGTGGTAGTCGGCCGGGCCGTCGCCGTCGTAGACGAAGAGCACGTCGAGGTCCGATGCGTACGAGAGGTCGCGCCCGCCGAACCGACCCATGCCGATGACCGCGAACGGCACCTGCGGCGCGAGCGACGACCAGCGCGGCTTCGAGGCACGCCTCCGCGAGGGTCGAGAGGTCGCGGCCGGTCGTGACGAGGTCGGCGAAGCTCAGGCAGGTCGCGCGACGCGATGCGCAGCAGCTCGCGCCGCTTGTAGCGCCGCAGCCCGCTGCGCCGCGCGTCGGCGTCGTTCGGCGCGCCACTTCACCGTGGCGATCGCCTCGTCGACGGCGCGCTCGCGCGGGCTTCGGCTCGGCCAGCTCGTCGTCCTCGCCGAGGGTCCGGACGAACTCGGGTTGGCGGCGGAGCGCGTCGCCGAGCATGCGGCTCGAACCGAGGACGCGACAGGTGCGTTGGGCCGCTGCCGGAGAGTCCCGGAACACGTTCGCCAGGTTCGCGGCGCGGGCGGGCCCTTCGGCGAGCCGGCGCAGCTGCAGCAGCGCGAGGTCGGGATCGGGGAGGCGGAGCACCACTCGAGCAGCAGCGGCAGCAGCTGCTCCAGCAGCCGAGACGTGCGGCTGAAGCCCCGGGTGAGCTCGTCGAGCGCGGCGCGCGTCGCGGCGAGGTCGAGGAAGCCGAAGGCCCGCAGCCGTTCCTCCGCCGCGGCCGGGCGTGAGCGGCCCGGGCCGGCCGGCGAGCGCCTCGAGCAGCGGACCGAAGAACAGCTTCTCGTGGGTGGAGCGCACCCGCGCCCTGATGGGCGCGGTGGTCCTCGTCGAGCTGCTCGACCGCCGACCGCGGGCCGTGGTCGCGGTAGCCGAGCACGCGCGCCAGCCGGGTGCGGCGCGGTGAGGTCGGCGGGCAGCGTGTGCGTCTGCTGCTCGTCCCAGAGCTGGAGGCGGTGCTCGACGGTGCGAAGGAACCGGTAGGCGTCGTCGAACGGCGCCGCGTCCCGTTGGTTCACGTAGCCGGCGGTGACGAGCTGGCCGAGCGCGATCGAGCGTGTTCCCGGACCGGATCGTCGGGTCGTGGCGACCGTGGACGAGCTGCAGGAGCTGGACCGCGAACTCGATGTCGCGGATCCCGCCGCGCCCGCGCTTCAGCTCGCGGTCGTCGAGCCCGCGCCGGTGGGTCTCGCCTTCGGCGCGGGCCTTCATCGCGCGGACGGCCCGGACGGCGTCGGGCCCGAGCACGTCCGGCCAGACGAACGGCTCGACCAGCTCGGCGAACGCCGGCGCCGAGCTCGGTGTCGCCGGCGAGCGGCCGGGCCTTGATCAGCGCCTGGAACTCCCAGGTCTCGGCCCACCGCTCGTACCAGGCCGCGTAGGACTCGAGGCTCCGGGTCAGCGGGCCTGCGCGGCCTTCGGGCCGGAGGTCGGCGTCGGTCCGGAAGACGATCCCGGCGGGAGACGGCTCGGCCATCACCGCGAGGAAGCGGCGGCGCCGCGTGATCGGCCGCGGTCGGGTCGCCGTCGTGGACGAAGAGCACGTCGACGTCGCTCGAGTAGTTCAGCTCGTGGCCGCCGAGCTTGCCCATCGCGATGACCGCGAGGCGGGTGTCGGGCTCGGCGAGCACCAGGGCGCGGCCCAGGCACACCTCGGCCAGCGCCGCCAGCTCGCGGCCGACGGCCGGGAGGTCGGCGACGCCGAGCAGGTCCCGTGCCCGCGATGCGGAAGTACTCGCGGCGCTTCCAGTTCCGCAGCGCCGTCAGGATCCTCGACCGCGCCCTCGGCCAACGACTCTTGAAACTCGTCGACGCGAACGCTCCGCTCGAGGCGAAGCCGTCGCGATCGCGCAGCGGTTCGATCAGCGTGCGGTCGGTGCGTCAATGCCGCCGAGAGTGACCGCGAGGCGCAGGCGATCGCGATCAGCACGCTGGCGGACGAGGTCGTCGTCGCGGATCTCCTCGGCCAGGTCCGGCTGGGCCTCGAGGATGCGGCTCAGGACCGGCGCGTGCGCCGAGCGGGTCAGCGGACTGCGCCAGGGCTCGGGCGACGACCGGCGCGTCGAGGACGGCTTCCGGGCGCGTCATGCCCGCAGTGTCGCGCGAGCGCCCGCCCTCGGCCCGCCGCGGTCGGCGGGTCCGGTTCGGTCGTGCGATCGGCCGAGGGAGATCGTGACCGAGGCGCGCCTCGTATCCTTTGGGCGATGCCCCGGTTGCGCCTCGCGGCGGCCCAGCTCGACCTCGTCGTCGGTGATCTCGCCGGCAACGCAGCGCGGATCCTCGACGCCTACGAGCAGGCCGACGCAGCAGGCTGCGACCTGATCGCGTTCCCCGAGCTCGCGCTCACCGGATACCCGCCGGAGGATCTGCTGCTGAAGCCGGCCTTCGTCGCCCAGGCCACCGAGACCCTCGAGAAGGTGGCGGCCCGCACCGGGCGGCTCGCCGCGGTGATCGGGTTCCCCGAAGCCGGGCGTGATCTCGCCAACGCGGCGGCGGTGTGCGCGAACGGCAAGGTGCAGGGGATCTACCGCAAGCACCTGCTCCCGAACTACGCGGTCTTCGACGAGCAGCGGTACTTCACGCCGTCCTCGGTGGACGGGCCGCTGTTCGTCATCGGTGGGGTGCGGGTCGGCATCACGATCTGCGAAGACGCGTGGAGCCCGACCGGGCCGGTCATCACCCAGGCCGCGGGCGGCGCGGAGCTGATCGTGAACGTCAATGCGTCGCCGTACTACGCCGGTCGGATCCGCGAGCGCGAGACGATGCTCGCGACCCGGGCCGCGGACGCGCAGGTCCCCGTGGCGTACGTGAACCTCGTCGGCGGTCAGGACGAGCTCGTCTTCGACGGCGCGTCGATGGTCTTCGACGAGACCGGCCGGCTCGTCGCCCGGGCCCACCAGTTCGCCGAGGACCTGCTCGATCGTCGACCTCGACGTGCGCGCCGGGTTCCGTCGCCGGCTGCTCGACCCGCGCGGCCGGGTGAGCGCACCGCCGTTGCCCGAGACGCCGATCAGCGACGCGCAGATCGGTGCCCCGCACGAGAGCCGGCGCGGATCGAACCGCTGCTCGCCCCGGTGCACGAGGTCTACGAGGCGCTCGCGCTCGGCACCCGCGACTACGTCCTCAAGAACGGCTTCGAGCGCGTGCTCATCGGGCTCTCCGGCGGCATCGACTCGTCGCTCGTCGCGGCGATCGCGGTCGACGCGCTCGGGGCCGACCGGGTCACCGGTGTGCTCATGCCGTCGCGCTACTCGAGCGACCACAGCATCACCGACGCCGAGGCGCTGGCCGCGAACCTCGGGATCGAGACGATCACCGTCCCGATCGAGGACGCCCACGAAGCGTTCACCCGGACCTGCTCCAGCCGACGTTCACGGGCACCGCAGCCGGGCCTCGCCGAGGAGAACCTCCAGGCCCGGATCCGGGGCACCCTCCTGATGGCCATCTCGAACAAGTTCGGCTGGATGGTCCTCACCACCGGGAACAAGAGCGAGATGGCGACCGGCTACAGCACGCTCTACGGCGACATGGCCGGCGGGTTCGCGGTGATCAAGGACGTGCCGAAGATGCTCGTCTACGCGCTCTCGCGTGGACCGCAACCGAGCGCGCGGGACGCGTGCTGATCCCCGAGTCGGTGCTGGAGAAGCCGCCGAGCGCCGAGCTGCGCCCGGACCAGAAGGACGACGACTCGCTCCCGCCGTACTCCGTGCTCGACGAGGTGATCGAGGGCTACGTCGAGCAGGACCTCTCCGCCGCGGAGATCGAGAGCCGCCGGCTTCGACCGGGAGACCGTGGACCGCGTGGTCGCGCTCGTGGATCGCAGTGAGTACAAGCGGCGCCAGGCGCCCGCCGGGAGTTCGGGTCTCGGCGAAGGCATTCGGCAAGGACCGGCGGCTGCCGATCACCAACCGCTGGTCGGGCTGAGCGTCATGGTTCACCCGTGACCTCGAGGCGGGGTGCGATCCGCGCCGGGCGTGCGCGGGTATCTGCCCGGAGCTCGCGATCGCGGCGGCGTCGTTCCTCTACGGCGTCACGTTCTCGATCGTTCAGGACGCGCTCGATCACACGACGCCCATGGGGTTCAACCTCATGCGCTTCGCGATCGGTGCGGCGGTGCTGGCCCCGTTCGCGCTGCGGCGCTCCTGGGCGGGTCCGGAGCGCCGGCCGACCGACTCGATGCGGACCTTCCTGCTCGGCGGCGCGTCGCTCGGAGTCATCGCCGCCTTCGCCTACCTCTTCCAGAACATCGGGCTGCAGCACACGTCGACGTCGAACTCCGCGTTCATCACCGGGCTCTTCGCCGTCTTCACCCCGATCGTCGAAGCGATCGTCTACCGCCGGTTTCCCCGCACGCGGGATCATCCTCGCCGTCGCGATCTCGATCGTCGGCCTCTTCCTGCTGACCGGCGCCGAGCTCTCGATGAGCTACGGCGACGCCGTCACCCTGCTCACCGCGGTCGCTCTTCGGCTGCTGGTACGTGCGGACCGGGATGCTCGCGAACCGCTTCGACATCTTCGGGCTCACCACGGTCCAGCTCGCGGTCGTCGCCGCTCGTCTGCATCCCGTTCGTGATGGTCGACGGCTTCGGCCAGATCGACACCGGCGTCATCCTCACGGTGATCTTCACGGGGATCGGCTGCTCGGCGGTCGCGTTCGCGCTCTCGGCCTGGGCCCAGCGCACGATCGACGCGTCCCGGGCGAGCATCCTGAACCTGCTCGAGCCGGTGGTGGCCGGGGTGGTCGGGTACGCCGTGGGCGAGCGGCTCGGGGTCGACCGGGTACCTCGGCGCCGCCCTCATCCTCGCCGGCATCTTCGTGGCCGAGCGGGGGACCCACGGGCGAGCGGCGGCGGCGGACGGAGTGGCGCCCGGCACATCCGCTTGACCGAGCGGTCAAGTGCGGCGAAGAATGCGTCGAAGGCAAAGTGACTCTCCAGTAACCCCTCGTCGAGCACCCGGGAATCCACTGCGATGGCAGATCCGCTCAAGCCCCGACCCGCGTTCGCCCCCTGGGACCGCCGTGAGATCCCGGGCTGTTCGACGTCGAGGAGTCGGCCCGTCGGGTCGGCATCTACAAGTGGCTCGAGATGCGGCTCTTCGAGACGCTCGGCGGATGGGTCGCCACGGTTCCCGAGCTCGACGTGAAGCTCGTCCTCGGCCGGCACTGCTACCACCACGCCTGGCACGCCGAGCTGTGGGACAAGCGACTCCCCGAGCTGCGCGAGATGAACACGACGCGCCTCACCGTGCCGGCGAACGACGCGATGGCCGAGTTCGTCGAGGCGATGCGCGAGCCCGAGGCTCCGGACCAGACGATCGAGAAGCTGGTCGGCGTCTACCGGGTGCTGATCCCCCGGAAGATCGCGGCGTACACGTACCACCTGAACGCCACGAGCCAGATCACGGACGCCCCGACGCAGCGCTCCCTGGGCTTCATCCTCCAGGACGAGCACGCCGACTGGACCGAGGGCGAGATGCTGCTCCAGTCGCTGATCGAGACCGAAGAAGAGGTCGATCGGGCCACCCGCCGCCAGGCGGAGCTCGAGAAGATCGTGCTGCGGGCCGGCGGCATCGCCGGCCCGGGTACGCTGGGTGAGGTTCCTGAAAGCTCGGGGACCCAGGTGGAAGGAGCCACCGTATGAGCTCCTCGATGACAACCTGTATCAGGGGGAACACGCAATGAAGAAGATGCTGCAGCCGGACGATCTGGCCCGGGACTCGCGCTTCGTTCGGGCCACGATCATGGACGCGATCATGGACCCGCGGAACCAGGCGCTGGCCGACCGGGACTTCGGGTCCGCCAAGCTCCAGCCGGGCCGCCCCGCCGCCGCCGACCGGGCGCGCAACCTGATGCACGGGATCTTCACCGGTGAGATCCAGGCGCTCGAGGGCGCCGGTCGCACCACCTTCGACTTCGACGACGACGAAGCGCCGTTCGCACTCAAGCTGGACATGGCCCGGCAGTGCTGGGACGAGAGCCGCCACGTCGAGATCTCCGTGAAGCTCGGCGACTGGATGGGCACCGAGATCGGTGAGTTCACCGAGGCGACCTTCCTGTTCGAGGCCGCCTGCGCCACGGACCCGATCCTGCGCCTGTGCGGCGTCAACCGTGCGCTCGAAGGGCTCGCGATCGACGTGTTCAACACGATGCGCGAGTTCGGCGAGGTTTCCGGCGACCCGGTGCTCGAGTTCTGCGAGGACTGGATGCTCGCCGACGAGGTCACCCACGTGAAGATGGGCTCCGACTGGCTGCGCCGGCTCACCGAGAACGACCCGGAGCGGCGCGAGAACGCGCTCGAGTTCCAGCGGGGCGTGGACAAGCTCTTCAGCCTCGGTGGGTTCCGCGGCGAGACCGACGAGAACCCGATCCAGCTCGCCCGCAAGCTGCGGGCTCGATGGCCGGCTTCACCACCGACGAGATCGACGAGATCTCGGAGATCTCGGTGCAGGCGCAGGAAGACGCGCGGGCGATGTCCGCTGAGGCTGCCGCATCCGCGTGAGCTACGACATCTCGCTGACGCCCGAGGCGTTCACGCTGGTCAAGTTCGACGCGGCCGAGCTGCTCGCGATCGCGCAGCAGCGCGGCCGACGCCGTCGGTGTCCCCGCCGGCATCGCGATCGACATCGAGGTCGACGAGGCGCTGCCCGCACCCGCTCATCGCGTCGGCAGTCGAGGTCGGCGACGGCACGATGTCGCTCTGGTTCTCGGGCGGGAGCTTCGAGGACTCCAAGGCACCAGGCGATGCTGACGCCCGAGGGTTCCACTGATGGAGCTGGCGTCCGCGTTCCTGCGTGGCCGCGACCGGCTCGACGGCGGGTTCGAGGACGCTCCGCCCGACGGTGAGATCAGCGAGCGGCAGCGGGTGATCTGGGACACCTACACCGAAGGCCGGCTGAACCGGCAGGGCGGCTACCTGATCAACGAGCCCCGCCGGCGCTACACCTACCGGCTCCGGTGCGGCTTCAACGACGTCGCCGACGCCGAGTACGAGCGGCTCTGGGGCGGTGCCACCTCGCTGTCCTGGGCCGAGCTCGAGGAGATCGAGAGCCGGCTCGCCGCGGCGGATCCGCGGCCCGAGGCGAGGAAGCCGCTGCGCAACGAGACCCTGCGCATCAGCTGAGTCGCACCGACATCGGGCGCGGTGCGGGTCGGACGATCCTGCTGGCGCGCTACTCGAGGTCGTGGGCGGAGATCGCGTCGTAGAGATCGAGGTCGGGTGCGTCCGGCGAGCAGTGGGGTCGCGGCCGTCGCCATGCTCGACCATGACTCGGGTCGTCGAGATGGGCCCGCTGGGCACCGGCGTCGTCCCACTTCTCGATGACGAGGAACTTGCCCGGGCGTGCCGGCCGAGGCCACCAGATCCACGTTGCGGCACCCGTCGACGCCGCGGGTGAGGACGACGTACTTGGCGAGCACCGCCGGCGAGCTCGGCCTCCCGGCCGCTGCGAGCCTGGAACTGGCCGGCGACGACCCAGATCTCCACGTCCTCGGTCATGCGCACCACCTCGAAGAGCCGCCACGACGCCCGGGACGCCCTTGAGATCGTGCACGTCCCGGTCACGAAAGCGTCAGGCCGGAGCCGGTCACGAGCTCCTGCACCGTCGACGAGACGAACACCGTGCTCGGGATCCGCGGCGGCGAGGACCCGCGCCGCGATGTGGACCGCGATCCCGCCGAGGTCGTTCCCGCGTTGCTCGATCTCACCCGATGGATGCCCACGCGGATCTCGACGCCCGCCTGGCGAGCGGCTTCGCAGGCGGCCAGCCCGCACCGGATCGCCTGGGTCGGGCAGGTCGAAGCTGGCGATGAAGCCGTCTCCCGTCGTGTTCACCTCATGCCCTCCGAACCGTTCGAACTGTCGACGCATCGCAGCATCGTGGAGGTCGAGGCGCGTCCGCCACTCCTGATCGCCGAGTCGGGTGGCCTGCACGTGGAGCCGACGATGTCGGAGAAGAAGATCGTGGTGAGCACGCGTTGCACCGGACGCGGCGCCCGGGCTCCGGTGAGGAACTCCTCGACCTCGTCGGCGACCGCGTCGGCATCCCCGGCGAACGGGAAGTAGTCGCGGCCCGGGCAGCTCGACGACGCGTGCGCCCGGGATCCCGTCCGCCAGCACCTGGCTTCGTGCTGCGCGCGTCGAGCGCCGGCGTCCGGTCGGCTACAGGACCAGGGTGGGGACCTCGATCGTGGGCAGCACGTGACGCAGGTCGACGTCGAAGAGCGCCCGGATCTGGCGCTGCCGCCATCTTGGGGCTCGCGCCACGCTGGCCGGCCTGCTTCCACCACCGACGAAAGCTGGGGTCGTCGGTCAGGCTCGGGAGCGAGGTAGGCCACGTCGTCGACCACGTCGGCGGCTCGCGCTCGGCGCCGCGTCGTGGCTGTCGATCCACTCGTCGAAGTCCCGGAGCCACGGCTGATCCGCCGCTCGGGGTCTGAGGTACGCGTACCCGTTGAAGAAGACGAGGTGGGACACACGCGGTCGGTGCCCGCGCCCACGAGGCACAGCGGGATCCCGCCGCCGCACACGCCGAACACCGCGGCTGCGCTCGGACCCGACCGCGTCCAGCACCGCCAGTGCATCGGCGCCCAACCCTCGACGCTGAGCGGAGTCCCGGGCGGCGGGTCGTCGGAGAGGCCGATGCCGCCGCGATCGAAGGTGATCAGCCGGGCGAACGATGCCAGCCGCTCGTGGAAATGCTGGCAATGGGGCTCGTCGAGCTGTCGAGTCGATCGAGACCATCGTGATCTCGTCGCAGAGGAGCAGGTCGATCGGTCCGTCGCCCTCGACCCGGTAGGCGATGTACCGCCCGCCCGACCGCAGGTAGCGGATCTCGCTCATGCGCTCGCGCCCGGCGCCGCCATCTCTGACCCTACGCGGGGTTCGATGCCGGACGGACGAGCGGGCCCGGCCGCTGCCACGTCGAGGGGCCCCGGTCCGCGGCGTGTAACCTGGGTACCCCTCCAGTGCCCGGAAGGTCCGACTTCCGCCTGTCTCACGTCCACAGGCCTGTGGATAAGGCTCCTTGACGGGGTCGGTATCGTACAGGCACGGGGATGGGGCGGGTTGCTGGGAAGAAATTGCTGCCAGGCACCCGTTATAGGGCTATCACACGAGTGTTTTTCCTGCTGAGAGGGTGTTTCCTGCGTGGCGAAGGAGCGCGTTGAACGCGACGAAGAAGATCTGGTCCGGCTCTATTTGACCGATATCGGCCAGTACCCCCTCCTGACCAAGGATGACGAGGTACGGCTGGCTCAGCAGATCGAGCGGGGCAACGAGGCGCGCACCGACATGGAGGCCGGTGGCAAGGGTCTGACCCCGGCCAAGAAGCGCGAGCTGCGCCGCACCGCCCGTGAGGGCGACGACGCCCAGCGGACGTTCGTCCAGTCGAACCTGCGTCTGGTCGTCTCGATCGCCAAGAAGTACCAGGCCTCGGGCCTGCCCCTCCTGGACCTGATCCAGGAAGGGCAACCTCGGCCTCATGCACGCGGTCGAGAAGTTCGACTGGCGCAAGGGCTTCAAGTTCTCGACCTACGCGACCTGGTGGATCCGCCAGGCGATCACCCGCGGCATCGCCAACACCGGCCGCACGATCCGGCTGCCGGTCCACGCGGGCGACACGCTCGCCCGGCTGCAGAAGGCCCGCTCGCGCCTGGAGCTCAAGCTCGGTCGGCCGGCGACGCTCGCCGAGCTCTCCGCCGAGGTCGAGATGCCCGAGGACAAGGTCACCGAGGCCCTGCGCTTCGCGGCCGAGCCCCTCTCGCTCTCCGAGCCGCTGCGTGAAGACGGTGACGCCGAGCTCGGCGACATCGTGGAGGACCGCTCCGCCGAGTCACCGTTCGAGGTGGCGGCCACCGCGCTGCTGCCCGCGGAGATCGAGAAGCTGCTGGCTCCGCTGGACGAGCGCGAGCGTCAGATCCTGGCGCTGCGGTTCGGCCTGGACCGGGGCGAGCCGCGGACGCTCGAAGAGGTGGGCGAGTACTTCAACCTCACCCGGGAGCGCATCCGTCAGATCGAAGCCCGGGCGATGAGCAAGCTGCGCCACCCGTCGGCCGACACCGGCGCCCGCGACCTGCTCGCCGTCTAACGCACCAACTTCACAACTTCATTCTCGGCACGCTGAGGCGCCTCAGGGCCCCTTGAGCGTGCCGAGTTTGTCGTTGGGGGCGGTCTCAGGTGGGGGTGACGGCGTCGCCGATGGCGACGCGGCCGGGCGTGGTCACGAGCGCGCCCGACGCCGAGGTTGCCGGCCCGGTCGCGGTTGACGGTCCGCAGCACGTCGAGGTCCCGGTCGATGCCGCCGGGCTGGGGCCGGGTGGTGATGACGCAGCGGTCGATCGGCTTCACGACGTCCAGGACGGCGCCGCCGAGCCTGGACGACTGGTGCCGATCCACCCGTCCTCGGTGAGCCCTCGACCAGCACGTTGGGCCGGAAGCGCCGGACGTCCCAGCCGCCCAGGGTCTCCGCGCCGATGATCGACACCTGGGTCTTGGTCGAGTCGTGGAAGCTCCAGGTCGGGCCCTCCCACTGGAACCACTCGGCCGTGGCTTCGTTCTCGAAGTCGAGCGCGATCTCGTAGGTGCCGTGGTCGACGGCGTCGGCCCGGGTCAGCGCGACCGGGTGGCCGAGCCAGGCCGAGAGCACCGCGTCGTCGGCAGTGGTGGTGCCGTCGGGGAGCGTGATGACGACGTCGTCGCCGTCGAGGGCGGCGGAGGCGAAGAGCAGCTCCGGCTGGCGGCGCGCGGTGAGGGCGAGCCCGGTCTCGAGGTCGACGACCGCCCACTGGCGGTCGCCGACGATGCCGGCGGGCCCGATGTCCGCGCGCGGCCAGTGGCTCGCCCTGCATCGACTTCACCGGGTAGCGGAACAGACCCGTGACGCGTGATGCCTCCATCGGTCGAACCTCGCGGGGCGCTAGGTGACAGGTGCGGGCACCGCGGACGCTGAGACCGCGGGCGGTTCGGGAGCCTCCGCGGGCACCGGAGTCCGCTTCGCGACGAGGCTCAGGCGGACGTACGCCAGCGCCGCGATCCCGTAGACCACCAGCGCGAGGTACTGCACGGTGCTGAACCCGAACGACATCGACAGGATCGTCGTGAGCACCGAGCCGATGACCGAGAAGAACCCGTTCACCGCCCACGACCAGGCGATGTACTCGTCGGCGTGGTCGCTGAGCTCGGCCGACCAGGCTCGAGGCCGAGCGGCATGAACATGCCCAGGCAGAACCCGAGCGGGGCGAGCACGATCAGCGCCACGATCGACCCGGATGGCGAGGCTCTCGTCGAGCAGCGAGTCGGTGAGGTTGTCCAGGCCCATCTCGTAGAAGAGCGTGATCACGACCAGGACGCCGAGCAGCACCGGCATGAGCCAGCGCCGGTCCGCGAACCGTTTGCTCACCAGGGCGCCGATCCCGGTGAACACGAGGATCGACGCCAGCGTGACGGTCAGCGAATAGGTCGGATACCCGAGGAAGCGCACGAATCGCTGGATCATCGTGATCTCGAAGAACATGAAGCCGAGACCGAGCGCGGCGAAGTACACGGCCGAGATGCCCTTGCCCGGGAGCGACCGCCATTCCCGGCGGACGAAGAAGAACGGCGCCAGCAGGAAGACCGCGGCGTAGAGCACGGCGACGCCGAGGAGCAGCAGCAGCACGCGCTCGCCGATCGAGTCCTCGGGGTCCTGCGCGCTCAAGCGGGTGGGTGATGTTGCGGATCACGTCGTCGAAGCCGACGGAAGTGCCAGAAGAACGGCGCGTCGTCGGTGATCGCGCTGATGTCGCGGGGGTAGGTCGCGGCGATCGAGTTGGCTTCGGCATCGGTCTTGGCCGCGGCGAGGCGGGACACGAGGTGGTCGGCTCGGTGCGCGTCGCCCGGCGTCCAGACCTCGTTCGCCAGCGGGATCTTCGGTGCGGCCGCCTTGTACCGGGCGATCTCGGCCGGCGTGATCGGCGTCCGCTTGAGGATGATCGTCGACAGGTCACCGGTCGCGTTGGTGATGAACGCCGACACGATCATGTGGTCGCTCGGGTTCTTGATGCCGATCGACTCCATCGCCGCACGCGCGGTCATGACGTAGCGAGCCGTGCGGTTCGGCGCATCCGTGAAGTTGAGCTCGCCGAACTGGACCACCATGAGCCCGTCGTCGGTCAGGTGCTGCAGCGAGTCGGCGATCATCTCCTTGGTGTAGAGGTAGCTCTCGGAGAGCACGAACGCACCGGCTGACGCGGCGTTGGTCGCCGCGTAGCTGTCCGGGGCGACGTACCAGATGAGGTTGTAGTTCTCCTTGCTGCGGGCCAGGTAGGTCCGGCCGTCGGCCTGGTGGAGGCTCACGCCGGGCTGGTGCTCGAGGTCGCCGGTGTACTTCTTGTAGTGGTCGGTGAGCAGCGAGAGCGTGACCGGGTTCAGCTCGACGCCCTCGATCTTCTTCGAGCCGAAGTGCAGGGAGGCGAGGATCTCCTCGCCGGCCGCCGAGCCGATGATCAGCTCCTTGCCCGGCTTCTTGCCCAGCACCTTGAACGGCAGCGCCCGCGGTTCGGTGTCGTAGCGGGTCGAGGGCCTTGGCGTTGCCGTCGTACTTGTTCATGCGGGACCCGAACGTCCCGTCGTGCAGGAGCAGCGCGGCTTCGTCACCGGGACGCGCGTCGGGCGGAGGCACGAAGAGCACGTCGACCCGGAAGACCGGGCCCCACTCGGAGAACGCCGCGTTCTCGGGCCCGGCCTTGGTGTCCTCGGTGCGGACGTCGGGCAGCTCGAACACACCCGTCACGATCAGGATCAGCACGACCGCGACCGACGCCGCCGAGGCCCATGAGCAGCCCGGGCTTCGTCGAGATGAGCGCGAGCAGACCGACGCCGGCGAAGATCAGCGCGGACACCATGATCACGTCCGGCGGACCGAGGCGGGAGATGAGCGGGATCGCGGCGAGGCAACCCAGGCCGGCGCCGATCAGGTCGGCGAAGTAGAGGCGACCGATGCCCGTCCGGCGCGCGCCCGAGGATCGTGGCGACGATGATCCCGAGCGCGATGAACGAGGCGAAGATCGCGAGGCAGATCACGCCCGACGATCGCGAGGTTCTTGAACGACGCCTTGGTGCCGTAGTCCCAGATCGAGAGGGTGTTGACCGGGATCCGGGAGATCACCAGGTAGCCGATGACGATGCTGATCGCCCCGAAGATCGAGCACACCGCGATGATCCGCTGGGTGGCCGTCTCTCGGAGCCGCTTCGACAGCACCACGAAGATGCCGCCCGACCCGATGCCCAGCAGGGCCAGGCCGATGACGAGGTACGTGTAGTAGTACCAGAGCTTGTACGAGACGATGCGGGTGTAGCCCACCTCGAGCAGCAGCCCGGCCAGGCTGACGAGGAAGATGGCCACCATCTGGCGGGCCCGGCTCACGCCTCCGTGCACCTCTGCCATGTTGGTGTGGGCTCCCTGTGCGCGGCGCGACAAAACGGGCGACTCGTGGACGCGGAGAGGTTAACCAGTCCCCCCGGCGCGTAAAGGGTCGGCTCGGCCCTCGGGCCCCGCAGCGTTCCCATTCTCGGCGCCGGACAACCTCGGCGGCCCGCTGAGCGTCGGTACGGATGATGATGGCCGACATGGCGGCGGGGGACAGCCGGGCGGGACTGGCGGCGGCGGATCGGGACGCCACGCTCAGTGCCCTGCACCGGGACCACTACCGCAGCCTGGTCCGGCTGGCCTGCGTGCTGCTGGACGAGCTGGGTGCCGGTGAGGAGGTCGTGCAGGAGGCCTTCGTCCGGGTCCACCGCTCGTGGGCCCAGGTGGACCAGCCGCTCACGTACCTCCGGGCGACGGTGATGAACCTGGCCCGGTCCCGGATGCGACGGCGGCTCGTGGCCCGGCGACGGGTGGAACCGGTCGTCCGGCCCGCGATGTCGGCCGAGGAGCACGTGGTGCTGCTCTCCGATCAGCAGGAGGTGCTCGACGCGGTGCGCGCGCTGCCGCGGCGCCAGCGTGAGTGCCTGGTGCTCCGGTACTACCTCGAGCTCTCCGAAGCCGAGATCGCGTCGACGCTCGGCATCTCGAACGGATCAGTGAAGTCGCACTCGCATCGCGGCCTGAAGGCACTCGCGGCGCGGTTGGAGGGACGGACATGAAGATCGAAGAGCGACTGCACGACGCGATGCACGAGTACGCGGACACCATCGAGCCCGAGCCCGGTTCGTGGTCGAAGATCTCGGCCCGCTTCGACGAGCCGCTCAGCTCCTTCGCGGTCGCCGCGCGGCGCGTTGGTCTTCGCCGGTGTCGCACTCGCGTTGGTCGTCGCACTCGTCGCCGTGCTCGTGGTGCGCGACGACGGCGACCAGAGCTCGCGTGTCTCGACCGGTCCGGCTGCCGGGATGCCGGCGCGCATCCTGGCGATCGACTCGGACGGGCATCCCACGATTCTCGACTCGGCGACGGGCGATCAGCCGGACGGGATCTACGAGTACGACCGTCGCCGAAGGCACCCAGATCGCCGTGACGCCCGACGGCCAGGACGCCTACGTGGTCCAGGGCAACGGCAACGAGGGCTGCGCCGACCACTCGATCCTGCGGCTTGCCGGTCGGCGCCGGAGCGCGCGGCGGCGACCAGATCGCGACCCGAGGCGACGGACCCAACGGTGAGCCCGGACGGCCGCTACCTCGCGTACCTCCACTGCCTCCCGGGCGACAACCGGGCCGACGAGATCGTGCTGCGTGACCTCACGACCGGTGAGGAGCGCGTGACGCCCGCGCCGGAGGGCGCGTTCTTCATCAGCCGGCTGGAGTTCGCGCCCGACTCGCGCAACGTGTTCGTCGAACACCTTCGTACGACAGGATCGCGTCGCCGCGGCTGCTCGTGAGATCGATGTCGTCGCCGGCGAGCCCGCGCCCGGACGCGATCTCGGCATTGCCGGCGGCGGGCAGGGCTGGGTTGGGCGTCCGGGGCACGACCGGCGCGTTCCTGGGAGTCCAGTCGCCGCCGCTCCGAGTGGTGTCGCTGTTGCCCAACCCTGCCGCGGTGGTGATCCGGATTTTCTGATCGGGGTACCGTTCACCGCCCGGGCCGCTCTTCTGCTTCCCCGAGGCCCCGGGCAGGCGCCGACGCAGGTCGTGTCCGATCGCTCCGGCCGGCACATCCTCATAGTCCTCGACCACTCGCTGTACCGCTGGAGCGAAGGCGAGACGGAGCCGACGAAGATCGCGGACGGCGTGATCGGCGCGGCCTGGATCCCCGACGCGGCTGCTCCGCCGCGTGACCCAGCGCCTGATCGGGTAGCCGCGATCACCGATCAGGGCGCTCTCGTCGTGGTGGATGCCGCGAACGGGAAGCGGATCCGGACCCTCGCCTCCGGCACCACCGTCAACCGCGGAAGGGGCGAGCTTGCTCCAACGCCCGACGGTCAGCAGATCTACTTCACCGGCCGGCTGCCGCCCGACCCGGCCACGTCGTGCGAGGGAGCGATCGATGTCATCCTGCGCGTCGACGTGGCCGGCGGAACCGTGGGGAACTGGGGTCGAGGGAGCTCTGTCGCGATCAGTCCGGACGGCCAGTGGCTCGCGAGGGCCCTGGAGTCCGACCAACCGTGCGGGCGCGGCGGACCGCTCGTAAGTGTTCAGAACACTCGCACCGGAGAGCACCACGAGTTCGCCGGGACCACGGGCGTCATCTCGCGGTTGTCGTGGTCCCAGGACTCCGGGCGCCTCGCGTTCCAGTGGGCGAAGGGATCGAGCTACGCCTACGTTCTCGACACCACGACGGCCACGTCACTCGACGACGCCGTTTGCGTGTGCGACCAGTCGGACGCGCACGGCTGGCACGGCTATCTCGGTACGACCGGAGACTTCCTCGGCACGCGAGCCCCGGCGGGCGGGAGCTCGGAGCCGGCGCGAGTCGTCGCGCTGCGCCCGGATGGGACGGAGCGGCGAGAGCTCTTCTCGTGGGGAGGTCCGATCGACGAGCGTGAGCAGTGACGAGTCCGGCACGCACGTCCTGATGACCTCCGGGAACGACCCGGTCTCGCTCTACCGCTGGAGCGAAGGCGAGCAGGAGACGACGAAGCTTGCGCAGGGGATCGTCGCCGCCGCTTGGATCCCCGACTCCGCGCCGACTCCGGCGGTGTCGACCGACGCGCCGAACGCGTTGTTGGCGGCGGTCGGCGGCAACCGGCTCGCGTTCCTTGCCTCGGCGAACGGTTCGGAGCAGACGTCGTACGGGACGTACCCGGGGATCTCGGCGGTGAGCGTCACGCCGACGGGCAGGGACATCCTCTTCGCCTACACGGGGCAGAGCGGCGCGTGCGGCGATCAGCCCACGCCTGAGATCGATCGCTTCAGTCTCACCACGAATGCCTGCGACGCGCATCGTCGGTGGTGCGGTGACGCCGGTCGTGAGTCCGGACGGACGGTTCGTCGCCTACGGCATCACCTGCGATGGCCCCGCCCTCGGCCTCACGGATCTCGAGACCGGCCAGAACTACCGGACGGATCCGCTCGGCGGAACGAAGACCGAGACGTCGGCGAACATCGAGAGCGTCGAAGTGCTCGGCTGGTCACCGGATTCGAAGCGCATGCTGTACCGCCTGGTCTCCAGGGCGAGACGTTCCCGCACTACTACGTCGGCCGGCTCTGGCCCGCGGTACGTCAGTCCGAGACCAAGGTGGTCGAGCTGCCGAGCGGTACGAACGTCAGCACGATGGCGTTCGTCGACGACGACACCCTGGCGGTCGCGGTCGCGAAGTCCGAGAGCCGCTCGGTGGTGTACGAGATGCCGATCGGGCCGGGGCGTCATACCTGATACCGCGCCAGACGGCGTGAAGTGGGACAGCAAGCGCTCCTGGTCACGGGCAACGGGATGTTCGAGGCTCCGGGCCCGATCACCTCGCTCGTCGTCGACCCGACCGGCCGGCACTTCCTGGCGCTCGCCGCGGTCGCGGCGCGTTCCCCCGGAACGGGGGAATCCGTTGGGCAGCAGTGCTCGTGCCCTCTACCGCTGGAGCGTGGGGGACGGGGCGCCGACGAAGATCGCGGACAACGTCACGGCGGCGAGCTGGGCGCCGTGGTGGGGGCCTGGCGGCGACCCGTCGCGGGGCTAGGCAGCCCAGGTAGCATCAGGCGACTCACTCCGAGGCGATCGAAAGGGCACCCCCGTGAAGAAGCTCCTCTTGCTCCTGCTCGTCCTCGCCATCGGCGCAGCCGTGGCGTACAAGGTGCGCGAGGCCTGATCCGAGGCCACAACGCAACACAGCAACACCGGAGTCGGGCCCGCAGTGCGGGTCCGATCTCGCGTCACGGCTCGTGCGTGAACGCGTCCTCGTAGCTGTCGACGAACAGTGCGGGCGATCCACCGGTGTGCCAGAACAGCACGGTCTCGTCCGCGCCGATGCGCCCGTCGCGGAGCCACGCGAGCAACGCGACCATCGCCTTCCCCGAGTACACGGGGTCGAGCAAGATTCCCTCGGCGCGCGCGACGGTGCGGATCGCGTCGACCGTCGCGTCGTTGATCACCCCGTAGCCCTCGCCGAAGTGGTCGTGATCGACGATGACGGTTTGCGACGGCTCCTCCACGCGGCCGGCCGCAAGCGCGGCCTGGGCCGCGAGCGCGGGGACCACCGCGTCGAGATCCGGACGAGTCCCGACGTCGACCCCGACGACGCGTGTCCGGCTGCTCGCGCCGAGGCCCGCGAGCAGACCCGCGTGCGTTCCGCCCGATCCGTCGGCCACGAAGATCCAGTCGGGATCGGTGTCGAGCTGCGTGCGCAGCTCGTCGACGGCCAGCGCGTACGCGATCGACCCCGGTCACCGACGCGCCGCCGACCGGGATCGCGAACGGGCGCCGGCCCTCGACCATCAGGAGGTCGGTGATCCGCTCGATCGAGGCCTCGATCTCGTAGTAGTCCCGGGCGCCGGTGAACTCGACGGTCGCGCCGAGCAGGTCGTCGAGGAGCAGGTTGCCGTCGTGGCGGCGCGGCTCGCGGCCGGCGAGGGCGAGGTGGCAGTCCAGACCGAGCCGGTTCGGCCGCGGCCGCGGTCATCCGCGCGTGGTTGCTCTGCGGTCCGCCGCCGGTGACGAGCATGTCGCAGCCCTGGTCGAGCGCCTCGGCGCAGAGGTACTCGAGCTTGCGGGCCTTGTTGCCGCCGAGCGCGAGCCCGGTCAGGTCGTCGCGCTTCACCAGGAGGCCGCGCCGGACGACCGACCGCGGCGGCGAGGCGATCCATCGCTTCCAGTGGGGTCGGCAGCGTCGCGAGCGCCGGCCGGGACGTCACCGGCGGGCGTGGCCGCCGTGCGCCGCCAGATCGCGTACGCCGCGGCGCCGGCGCCCGCGGTGAGCAGCACCGAACCCGACCGCGATCGTCGGACCCTTCGGCGGCACCGGCACGCGATCGCGCAGGCGCACGGGGCGCTGGAAGAACCGCACCTCCCACTCGCGCTCGCGGGCCTCCTTCGCGAGCTCCCGGTCGGGGTTCACCGCGACGGGATGCCCGACCGCTTCGAGCATCGGGAGGTCGGTGATCGAGTCGCTGTAGGCGTAGGAAGAGGAGAGGTCGATGTCCTCGCGCTCGGCGATCTCGCGGATCGCGTCGGCCTTGAACGGCCCGTACGCGTAGAACGCGACCTCGCCGGTGTAGTTGCCGTCGTCGTCGATCTCGGCCCGGGTGGCGATCACCTCGTCGGCGCCGAGGAACTCACCGAGCGGGCCGACCACCTCGAGCGGAGCCGACGAGACGATGACGACGCGCCGGCCCGGCGGCGTGATGCTGGTCGAACAGCTCGAGTGCCTCGGCGAACACGATCGGCGAGATCACCTGGTCGAGGGTCTCGCGCACGATGTCCGCGATGTGCTGCTGGTTCCAGCCCTGCGTGAGCGCCAGCATCGCTTCGCGCAGCTTCTCCATCTTCGCTTCGTCCGCGCCGACGAGCATGAAGACGATCTGCGCGTAGATGCTCTTGACCACGGCGCGCTTGGAGAGCAGACCCTCGCGGTAGAAGGGCTTGCCGAACGCGAGGACCGAGCTCTTCGCGATGATCGTCTTGTCGAGATCGAAGAACGCCGCTTCGATGGCCACGGGTCGAGCGTAGGCCGGAGCGGGCACGAAGTGCGGAGGCCGCAGCGACCCAGACAGCGTCGTGACAACGTCGGACGACGTTCGGGTGGGTTCTTTCGCTTGACAGCGCGGCATCCGTCCGCCACCCTGTCGGCTCCTCCCCTTCTCCACTCCCCGGATCTCTGTCGCCCGCTTCCGCGTGGCGCGTCCGAAGGGAGAGGGAGTGCCCCTCCTCACGCTCTGGTCACCCAAGGGTGGCTCCGGTACCTCCGTGTTCGCCGCGGCCTGCGCACTGGTCCTCGCTCGTGGGCCGGGGGCCCGCCTGGTCGATCTGGGTGGTGACCAACCCGCGATCTTCGGTCTCGGCGCCGAACCCGGCACCGGCGTCGCGGACTGGCTCGAGGCCGGGCCCGGCGCGCCGAGCGATGCGCTCGACCGGTTGGCGATCGAGGCCGCCCCCGGCGTCGCGTTGATCCCGGCGGGCGATCCGCCCGCCGCCCTGTCACCCCGTCCCGAAGCCGAAGCGGGCGCCGCGCTGGCCGTGGCGTTGCGTGACGGCCCGGTGCCCACGCTCGTCGACGCCGGCACCGCCGAAGCCCCGGCGGCGCGAGCGCTGCTCGAAGTGTCGGACGTGACGCTCGTGGTCGTGCGGGGCTGCTATCTCACCTTGCGCCGGTCCGTTCGCCATCCGGCGCTCGGCCGGGCATCCGGGCTGATCGTGGTGGAGGAGCCGGGACGCGCGATCGGGGCCCGGGAGATCGCCGACGTGCTCGGGCCGCCCGGTCATCGCCCGGGTGCCGGCCCGGGAGGCGGTGGCCCGCGCGGTCGACGCCGGCGTCCTCGCGCATCGTCTGCCCGACGTGCTGGCCCGCCCCGCGACGGAAGCCCTGCGAGCGGTCGGGCTCCTGCTCGACCGGCGGGGTGCGGCGGCGTGAGCCGCTCCGCGCGCCACGCCGCCCGACGCCGATGGTGCCCTGCGGCGCCGCGTGCACCAACAGCTCGTCGGCTCGGAGGCGGTCGAGTCGTGGGTCGGGGCGTCGGAGCCGGACCTGCGCCGGCGTCTCGGCACGCTGCTCCACGAAGCCGATCCGTTGCTCGGCACCGGACCGGCACGCCCGGCTCGTCGGCGAGCTCACCCACGAGGTCGCCGGGCTCGGGCCGCTGGAGCCGCTGCTCGCGGATCGCGTCGATCACCGAGGTGATGGTGAACGGAACCGGTGGCTGCTTCATCGAGCGTGGCGGTCGCCTCGAATGCCGTGGCACTCGACCTCGACGAAGCCGGGATCCTGCGCATCGTCGAGCGGATCCTCGCCCCACTCGCGTTGCGGCTCGACCGTTCGTCGCCGATGGTCGACGCCCGCCTCCCGGACGGTTCCCGGCTCCACGCGGTGATCCCACCGCTCGCGCTCGACGGTCCGTGCGTCACGATCCGACGGTTCGGTGCGCGGGCGATCGGGTTGGAGGAGTTCGGTGCCGGCGACGGCGGGACCGCGTTCCTCCGGTGGGCCGTGGACGCCGGCTGGAACTTCCTCGTCTCGGGTGGCACCAGCTCGGGGAAGACCACGCTGCTCAACGCGCTGTCCGGCGCGATCGATCCCGCCGAGCGGGTCATCACGATCGAAGAGACGGCCGAGCTGCGGTTGGTGCAGCCGCATGTCGTGCGGCTCGAAGCCCGCCCGGCCAATGCCGAAGGCGCCGGCGCGGTGTCGGTACGGGATCTCGTGCGCACCGCGTTGCGGATGCGGCCGGATCGGATCGTGGTCGGCGAGGTGCGGGGCGCGGAGGCGCTCGATCTGCTCCAGGCCTTGAACACCGGTCACGAAGGTGCGCTCTCGACGGTCCACGCCAACGGTCCGGTCGACGCGCTGCGCCGCATCGCGACGCTGGCGCTGTTCAGCGGTGTGGCGCTGCCGTTCGCCTCGGTGTGCGAGCAGGTCTCCGCCGCGGTCGACGGCGTGGTGCAGGTGGAGCGCGGGCGGAACGGTGAGCGTCGGATCGTCGCGATCGCTGAAGTGAGCTCCGAGCCCGGCGTCGATCGAGATCGAGCCGCTGTTCGTGGCTGCCGGCGATCAGCTCCGCGCTCGGCAGGCGCCGACGCCGCCCGTCCCGGCGCCGCGACGCGCCGGAACCCGATCCGCGGTGGTTCGCGTGATCGCCGGTCTGCTGGTGGTGCTCGGGCGTGCTGGCGACCGCGGTGGTCGCGACTGCAGCGCGGCGAGCGCCCGTCGGTCGATCGCGTCCGCCGGCTCCGGCCCCGGGCGCGCCTCCGGTTGCCGGCGCCGCTCCAGCGTCCGCCTGGCCAGTGCCTTGAGTCGCGGGGACATCGATCTCCTGCCGGACGATGCGGTGCGACTCTGGCTCCTCGCCGCGCTGGTCGGCGCCGGGATGGGCTTCGCGCTCAGTCCCGCCGCGGCGATCCCCGTCGCGCTGGCGATCCTGGCCGCGGGTCCGATCGGCCTGTTCTGGGCCCGCGGTCGCGGCGACGGTCGCGTCGCGGCCGCGCTCCCGGGCGCGCTCGACCGGGTCGCCGCCGGGTCTGCGCGCCGGCTCGACGGTCGGGGAGGGCCTCGGCGGCCTGGCCGGCAGCACCAGCCCGCTCGCGCCGGACCTCCGGCGGGTCGAGGCGCGGATGCAGCTCGGCGTCGGGCTGGTCGACGCGCTCGGACAGTGGTCGACGCGAGCGGCCGCTTCCGGGTGTGCGAGCCGTCGCCGGTGCGTTGGCTCTCGCGGTCAGCGTCGGTGGCGCGTGTGCCGGCGCGCTCGAAGGGCTCGGCGAGTCGCTGCGGGCACGCGACGCGACGATCCGAGAGGCCCAGGCGCTCTCGGCCCAGGCCCGGCTCTCGGCCTTCGTGGTCGGCGGGGCGCCGTTGGGCTACCTCCTCTTCGCGAGCGTCGCGGATCCGGGTTCGCTCGATGCACTCCTGCTCCACCAACGCGGGCCGCGCGTGCCTGCTCGTCGGGCTCACGCTTGGAAGCGCTCGCCGCGCTGTGGATGCGCTCGCTGCTGCGGAGGACGGCGTGATCGGTCTTCCGGCGCTCCCGATCGTCTGGCTGCTGGCGCCGGCGTGGGGAGTGCTGGCCGCGGTGCCGATCGGCGTGCGGGCGCGCCGGACCCCGACGCTGGCCCGGGCCCGGGTTCTCGGGACCGAAGTCGGTGAAGGTCCGCGCGCCCGGGTCGACGGGCCACGATGGATCCCGGGGCCGGTGCGAGTGCTCGTGGCCCGGTTCGGCGACGCGCCGGGTCTTCGACGGCAGAGCGACGCGCTCCGCGCCGAGCTGCCGTTGATCCTCGACCTGCTGCAGGTGGCGGTGAGCGCCGGGGCGACGCCGTACCGCGCCCTCGAGCTTGCGGTGCAGTGGGGACCACCGACCGGGGGCGGTGTCCTCGGCGCGGCGCTGCGCTCCGACTCGGGTGGGCAGCGCGCTCTCCGACGCGCTCGAGATCACCGCGACCGACGCGCCGACGCTCGCGCCCGTCACCGAGGTGCTCGTCGCGAGCGACCGGCTCGGCGCGCCGGCCGGACCCGCGCTGACCCGGCTCGCGCACGAGGTGCGAGCAGACCTGCGCCGGCGGTCCGAGGCCCGGGCCCGGACTCTCCCCGTGAAGCTGCTGTTCCCCTTGGTCTTCCTCGTGCTGCCCGCGTTCGGGCTGCTCACCGTCGTGCCGGCGCTCCTCACCGCGCTCGTCCCACACCTAGCGACCGTCCGGGTCTTCCGGTTCCCCCGAGCTTCCCCCTCACCGTCTCGGAGCGACTCCAAGGAGGACCCATGCTCCTGCGTTTCCTCGCGGCATTGCGCCGCGTTGTTCCCGCCGTCCGTTCGGGCGCGAGCGAGCTCGGCCAGACCACGGCCGAGTACGCGCTCGTCATCCTGGGCGCGGCGGCACTGGCGACCCTGCTCATCACGTGGGCGACGAAGTCGCACGCGATCACGAAGCTGTTCGACACCGTCATCGGGAAGGTCCTCGGGTAACCGGTGACTGATCGGGTGTCGCTTCGTGCGCCCGGACCGGGCCTGCCTCCGCGAGCGGGGGCAGGCCACGGTCGAGTTCGCGCTGGTCCTGCCGCTGATCGTGTTCGGGATGCTGGCGATCCTGCAGGTCGGGCTGGTGGTGCGGGACCAGATCGCGGTGATCCACGCGGCGCGCGAAGCGGCCCGCGCCGCGAGCGTCGACCGTGATCCGGACGCGGCGGTGCGGGCCGCCCGTCGGGTGCTGGCGCGCGCCGAGGTGCACGTCGGTGCGCGGCCGAGCCTCGGCGGATCGATCTCGGTCGACGTCGAGTACCACTCCCGCACCGACCTTCCGCTCGTCGGTGCGCTGTTCCCCGATCCCGACCTGCATTCGCACGCGGTGATGCGGGTCGAACGATGAATCCGCCACCTCCCCAAACTGCTTTCGGGGCGCGTACGCGTCGTCAGAGCGACGCGTACGCGCCCCGAAACGAGCTGACGCAGGGCGAGCGCGGCGCGGCGGCGATCCTCTCGGTGGTCGCGGTCGTCTTTGCGGTCGCGCTCGCCCTGGGCGTGGCCCGCCTCGGCCACGCGGCCAGTGACCGGGCCCGGGCCGACACCGCCGCCGACGCCGCCGCACTCGCCGCGGCCGGAGTCGCTGGCCCGCGGTGGCAGTGCCGGTTCCGCGGCAGCTGCGGCGGGCGAGACCGCGACGAGCAACGGCGCCCAGCTCGAGCACTGCGACTGCGCTGGAACGAAGCCGAGTGTCGTGGTCCACGTCGGCGAGGCCACCGGCCGCGCCCGAGCCGAGGTGCGCTTCGAATGCTTCGCCGTCCCCGACCCGGCCGACTGCTAGTCGCGACGTCTCCGCTATGCCGAGGATCGCGCCCTGACCTGCACACGTACGAGGCAACGCGGCGCCATCACGAATGCTGCACGGACCCGGCCACGCGAGGCACGATGAGCGGCGCTATGGCCGAGCTGAGCATCCAAGAGTCGTTGTATCCCGAGCTGACGTGCTTCGGTTGTGGGCACGCGAACCCGAAGGGCTTCCACCTCCGCAGCTATCGCGACGGAGATCTCACCGTCGCCGAGTTCACACCCCTTCCCGAACACGACAACGGCTTCGGCTTCTTGAACGGCGGCATCATCACGACCGTGCTCGACTGCCACGGTGCGGCGGTCGTGATGTGGGAAGCCGCGCAACGCGAATGGCATGCGGCGCCGGGAGCGCCCGTCCCCTTCATCACCGCAGGATTCGAAGTTCGGTTCCTGCGTCCAACGCCTCTCGGCCCGACCGTGCGGCTCACCGCGTCGGCAGCGAGTATCGACGAGTCGGAGATCGTGGTCGGGTCAGAGCTCGAGGTTGACGGAAAGCCGCGGGCCACGATGGCCGCGACGTGGCGCCGCTTCCGACCTCGCTAGATCGTGCGCACCCGCGTCCTAGGCGGGCGGTACCGCGGGGGACGTGAGCAAGAGGGCCAGGCTGGTGTTCAGCGCGAGCTTCCTCAACCCACCCGGAACCCGCCACGCCCTTCGTCCTCGGTGTGCAGGCCGCTGACGGCGGCCCTCCTTGGCGGTCCCGAAGCTGCGAGGCCGTCAAGCCGCCGGCCCGGAGAAGGAACCCGCCACTTGCCCGGACTGGTGCTGGTAGTCGGCCGGGAACGAGAAGTAGTTGCTGTCCGCATCGAACTGGTAACCCGCGTCCGTCGAGGTGAACTCGGTCGGGACGAGCTTCTGGGGCGCGATCCACTTGATGCGGGCGCTGCCGTGGGCGCCGATCATCAGATTGCCGGTGGTACAGGCGTTGGTCAGGGTCGAGAACGTCCCCCTGATCTTTGCGCCGGTGATGCCGAAGGGGACCGGACCGTTCTCGCCGCTGTCGTCACGGCAGTTCCCGAGCGTGCCCTTGAACTTGACCAATCCCGGTGTCGTTCCGCCGTCGACGAACTTGGGCTTCATCGAGATGGTCCCCGAAGCCCAGTCGCAGGCGATCGAGCCACTCGCGACCACGGCCTGCTTGCCGTACGCGAACACGGCATCTGCAGTCGCGAGTCCGGCGAACACGAGTCCGGCGCTCACGACGATCACGCCAGCCCTACGCAGCATGTCGATCCCCCCTGCCGACGGGCGGAGATTACCTTCGGTTGGGGCGAACTCGCCCCGGGGATCCGAGTTGGTACGGTCGCGCCCTTGCTCCGGGCCCGCGTGCTCCCCATCCTTCTCGTCGTCGCCGTGGCGGCGGCGTGCTCCGGTGGTGCCGCGACCAAGGATGAGGCCGGCACCTGTCCGGTGGAGCCGGGCGCCGACTGCCACGACCAGGACCTCCGCAACGTCAGCTTCGTCGATGCCCAGGTGAGCGGCATCAACCTCAGCGGTGCGAATCTCTCCGGCGCCGACATGCGCGGTGCGGACCTCAGCGGGGCGAACCTCGTCGACACGACGCTCGGCGGCACCGACTTCACCGGCGCGGATCTGACCAACGCCGAATCTCTCTCGCGCGTTCATGTTCACCACGAACCTCACGGATGCCGACCTCACCGGTGCGAACCAGACCGGGGCGCAGCGCTGCAACGTGGTCGAGCCGGATGGCTCCATCACCAGCGGCTCCGTGACCGGCCCGGATGGCGTGGCAGTGCCCTGCGGCGGCCCCACCGTCACCACCCTCCCGGGCCCCAAATCGTCGGGTGCGCCGACCATCACCTACTTCCGGATGGTCAAGCCGGGCAAGTGCCTGAACGACGCCAGTGGTACCGGCATCGATGTCGAGTGGCTCGCCCCGAACGCCGACTCGCTCACCTTCCTGGTGGACGGGGTGCGCATCGAGACCGCGAGCAAGCCACGCGGGACCAAGCGGCTGCCGTTCGAGTGCAACCGCCAGGAGCACATCGTCTCGTTGCAGGCCTTCGGGGCGACGCCACCGGCCGCGAACTCTGCGTTCTCGGTGACGCTGAAACCCGTTGCGCCGCTCACGTCTGACGGTTAGTCCCGGCTCGCGCCGCCCAGAACCTCCAGCAGGCGGCGCGCCGCGTCCTTGTCCAGGTACTCGTTCCAGTTGCCGCACTTCGGTGACTGCACGCACGACGGGCACCCGTCGTCACACGGGCACTTCGTGACCAGCTCGGCGGCCGCGGTGATGTGGCGGTGCAGCGCCGCGAACGCGAGCTCGGCGATGCCGGCGCCGCCCGGATAGCCGTCGTACACGAAGATCGTCGGCTCGCCCGTCGCCGGATGCTCGGCCATCGACACGCCGCCGACGTCCCAGCGGTCGCAGATCGTGAACAGCGGCAACAGCCCGATCAACGTGTGCTCGGCCGCATGCACGGCGCCGAGCACCTGGTGTGGCTCCACCCCCGCATCCATCAGCGCGGGGAGCGGAATCGTGTACCAGCACGCGCGAGTCGGGAGCGTCCGCGGCGGGAGCTCGAGTGGCACCACTTCGATCGTCGCGTTCGTCGATGCCCGCTTGCGCTGGAACGCGAGGATGTGGTTCGTCACGTCGACGGAGCCCGAGATGCGCCCAGCCCGGCCCGCACTGGACGCGCTCGTCCTCGGCGGTGATCGAGATGTCGGTGTCCTCGCGCACTTGCGTGTACTCGTCTGCGTCGTCGGCCGGTGCGAGCCACGCGACGTGATCGTCCATGTCGAGCCGCTCGACGCGCCACTGGCGTCCTTGGTGCAGGTACAGCGCGCCGGGATGCGCAACGTGGAACACCCGGGTGGAGTCGACCGTGCCGACGAGGCGCTCGTCACCGTCGTCGTCCTGGCCGACGAGCCGGTACTCGACCGACGAGCCGGTCCGCAGCCCGCACGCGCGGTGCGGGCGGCTCGCGCGTCGCCCAGTACATCTTGCCGGCGCGTGGCTTCAGCTGCTCCGTGAGGACGAGCTCGCGGACCGCTTCGTCGAGCTCGGGCCCGAACCACTGCTCGTCGCTCGGGTCGAGCGGGAGCTCGTGCGCGGCGCACGCGACCTGCGGCTTCAACACGAAGGGGTTCGACGGGTTCACGACCGCGGCCTCGGCGGCACTCCCGAGGAGCTCCTCCGGGTGCGCCACGTACCACTGGTCGAGCTGATCGTCGCCGGCCACGAGCACCGCCGCCGCCCGCCTCCCGGTCCGGCCCGCCCGCCCGGCCTGCTGCCGCATCGATGCCCGGGTTCCCGGAAACCCGTTCAGCACGATCGCGTCGAGCCCACCGACGTCGATCCCGAGCTCGAGCGCGTTGGTCGCGGCGACTCCGAGCAGCGATCCGTCGCCCAACCGGCGCTCCAGCTCACGGCGCTCCTCCGGCAGGTACCCGGCCCGGTACGCGGCGACCCGCCCGGCCAGGTCGGAGCTCTCCTGCTCGAGCCGGCGCCGGGCCTGGCTCGCCACCAGCTCGGCGCCACGGCGGCTGCGCGTGAAGGCGAGCGTCGGCCGGCCGTCGCGGACGAAGCGGGCCAGCAGGTCCGCGGTCTCCGCGTTCGCCGAAGAGCGCCGACCGGTGTGCTCGTCGAGCAGCGGCCGCTGCCAGAGCCCGAAGCAGCGCGCGGCCTGCGGGGAGCCGTCGTCGTCGATCGCGGTCACCGCTTGCCCGCACAACGCGCTCGCCAGCTCCGCCGGGTTGCCGATCGTCGCGCTGGCGAAGCAGAACGACGGGCTCGAGCCGTAGTGCGCGCACACCCGCTGCAACCGACGCAGCACGTGCGCCACGTTGCTCCCGAAGATGCCGCGCAGCGAGTGGAGCTCGTCGATCACGACGAGCCGGAGCCGCATCAGGAACGTCGCCCAGCGTTGGTGATACGGGAGGATCCCCTGGTGGAGCATCTCGGGGTTCGTGAGCACCACGTTCGCGTTCTTGCGGGCCCACGCCCGGTCGTCGGGCGGTGTGTCACCGTCGTAGGTCACCGCTCGGAGCCCCGGCACCAGCCACGAACGGAGCGAGCGGAGCTGGTCCTGCGCGAGCGCCTTGGTCGGGAACACGAGCAGGGCGGTGTCCGCCTCGCCGCGCACGACGGCGTCGACGATCGGCAGCTGGTAGCAGAGCGACTTGCCGGACGCCGTGCCCGTCGCGATCACGACGTGCCCACCGTCGTGCAGCCGGTCGATCGCCGCGACCTGATGGGTCCACAGCTCGGGGATGCCCCGCACGGAGAGGCGGTGTTCGACGTCGACGTGCAGCGGGTGCGCCAGCCGCGCCGTGCGGGCCTCCCGGGCCGGGAGCTCGGTTCGGTAGACGAGCCGCCCGGGCAGGTCCGGATCGTCCGCGATCTCGGACAGCGTGTCGCACGCGTCGCGCTCGGGTGATCCGGTGTCTCCCATCGCCGTCGACCCTACGACCGCCGTGGGACTCCTACGCCAAGCGGGTGGACTAGTGGGACTGGAGCACCGCGTCGTCGCGGAAGTCGGCGAAGAGCGAGCTGGCGCCGGCGCCGAGCGACAAGCGCGTGCCGCTGCCACTGCTGATCGGGACCACGACGTTGCGGACGTTCGCGGGGTCGATCGAAAGGCCGAGCCGCCCCAGGTTGTAGAGGTCGTCCACGCCGATGCCGTCGAGCTGGGCGTGCCGGCCGAGGTTGCCGAGCAGCTTCAGCGTGTCGACCGGTCCGGTGTTCTTCGCCCGCAGCTGGGCCAGTGCGGAGACGATCAGGTACGCCTGGTTCTCCGAGCGCTTCAGGTCGCCGGTAGGGAACTGGTGGCGGTTCCGGGCGAACGACAGTGCCTGGTGGCCGTTGAAGTGGTTCGGGCCGGGCTCGAAGTCCGCCCCGGAGTTCGCGTCGTGCATCGCCTCCGGCACGGTGACCTCCAAGCCGCCCATCTCGTCGACCATCGAGATGAAGCCCGGGAAGTTCGTGTCGATGGCGTAGGGGATCTGCACACCGATCGTGTTGGCGAGCGTCTGCGCCTCGAGCTTGGCGCCCCCGTAGACGTGCGAGGCGTTCACCTTGTCGGTGCCGTGGCCCGGGATCGCCAGACCGGTGTCACGGGGGAAGTCGAGGATCGTCGCCTGGCGCGTCGCCGGGTTCACGCCGATGACGTGGATCGCGTCGCCGCGGGTGGAGGTCTCGCCCGGGCGGCCGTCGTTGCCCAGGGCCAGGATGAACACCGGCTTGTCGGGAGCGGCCGTGTAGTCCGCGCTGGCCGTCTTCGTCACCTCGAACCACACCGCACCCGACGCGTAGGGCAGGCGCACGCCGTTGAGCCAGAGCATGAACCCACCGGCGAGCGCGAGTGCGAACGACGACGGGCACGATGACGGCCGTGGCAATGAAGGGATGGCGGCGGAGGGCAGCGGTCATGGTGTCGAGTCTCCGGTCGCGCGTGAGGTGGTGGTGGTGCCGAGTCCCGAGCCGCTGCGATCGGCGGCCAGCTTGAAGCTGGAGATCTTCCAGGTGCCCGCGTCACGCGACAGGACCAGCTGGCCGGTGCGCTTGACCCGTACCGGTCCGCTCTTCGGCATTGGCCCGGGCATCGATGTAGAGCGAGGTGCCGACCAGGTTGATGCCACCCATCGGGTCGCTGAACGCGGTGAGGATCATCGGCGCGGCCGTGACCTTGACCGTCCCGGTCGCCTTCGGGATGCCCTCGTCGAGCGCGGCGACCCGATCCAGGCCGTTGAGCGCGGCGACGGCGGGCAAGGTGAAGAGCGACGAGAGATCGCCGACCGGCTTCCCATGGAAGGGATCGATGGTCGCGGCGATGACGTACCTGCGGACCGTGTCGACGATCGCGTCGCGATCCGCGTCGCGGCAGCGTGGCGGGGGCACCGGTGGTCTCGACCTGCACGCCACCCGACTCGAGATCGAGCGTGCTGCCCTGCGGGGGCGTCGGTCTTGTGGCTGCTCTTCGCGTTGGCGTCACCGCCGCCGGAGCAGCCCAGCAGGGCCACGACCAGCAGAGCTGATCAGGACGAAGAAGGGCGCGCGGCGGCCGGCGCGGGGAACGGCATAGCCTTCCAGGATGCCACCTGGGCCACCCCCGATCCGGGATCGGGAGGGTGGTTTTACTGCCCGGTGAGCATCTGGCGGACGGCGTCCTCGGAGTCCGGCGTGACCAACGCCAGCACCTCGTCGCCCGCCTGGAACACCGTGTCGCCACGGGCCATGACCACGTGCTCGTCGCGAATGATTGCGACAAACGTGGCGTCCCGGGGGACGTCGAGATCACGGATCGGACGGTCGACCACGGGGGCGTCGTCGGCCAGGGTGACCTCGACGATCGTCACCTGACCGCGCTCGAGCTGGAAGAGACGGACCAGGCGTCCGACGCTCACCGCCTCGTCCACCAGCGACGTGATCAGGTGCGGGGTCGACACCGCGATGTCGACCCCCCACGTCTCGTTGAACATCCACTGGTTCTTCGGGTGGTTCACGCGTGCGATCACCCGCGGCACCGCGAACTCCTGCTTCGCGAGCAACGAGATGACGAGGTTGTCCTCATCGTCACCGGTTGCCGCGACCACCACCTCGGAACGATCGAGACCCGCTTCCTTCAGCGTGGAGACCTCGCACGCGTCGCCGACGAAGACCTCGATGCCGTCTTCGAGTCTGGAGCTTCGCGGCCACACTCGGGTTGCCCTCGAGGAGCAACACCTCGTGACCGTTCTGGGCGAGTGCGTTCGCGATGAACCCACCGACATTGCCGGCACCGGCCACGGCGACCCGCATCAGTGATGCCCTTCGGCGCCGTCTTCGCCGGTCAAGCGGGCCTGCAGCGCGTCGAGCGCGGTCGCGTCGACCGCGAAGTGCAGCACGTCACCCTCCTGGCCCACGAGGTCGGGGGCGGCGACCCGGGCGGCGCCGAGCCGCGTGACGGCTGCGAGCATGAATCGACCCGGCTCCTCGATCTTGGCGAGCCGCTGACCCGCCCATCTGGCCGGGAGATCGCGCTCGACGAGCGAGACCTTGCCGCTGGCGTCGGTCCAGTCCGCCGGGTGCTCACCCGGCAGGAGGCGGCGGATGACCTGGTCGGTCGTCCAGGACACGGTCGCGACGGTAGGGATGCCGAGCCGCTGGTAGATCGCCGCGCGACGCGGGTCGTAGATGCGGGCGACGACGCGTTCCACTTCGAACGTCTCGCGGGCGACCCGCGCCGACATGATGTTCGAGTTGTCGCCGCTCGTCACCGCCGCGAGCGCGCCGGCGTCCTTGACGCCGGCCTCCTCGAGCGTGTCGCGGTCGAACCCGAAGCCGACGATCCGATACCCACCGAAGCCGGTCGGGCAGACGCCGGAACGCCTCCTTGCGCTTGTCGATGACCGCGACGGTGTGACCCTGCTTCTCGAGAGTGCCGGCCAGCTCGCTGCCGACCCGTCCGCACCCCACTACGACGACATGCACCCTGCGCTCCACAGCTCTCGGTCTGTGCCGGCGCGATCGTAGACCGACGACTGGCGCGATCCACGAGGGCGCGGGCCGTCGGCTGCGCTCGATCTGCGTCCATGAGGTACGACTAATCTCCCGGGCACCAAGGGGGTGGCGATGCCGCTGCGGAAGCTGGTCGACCGGGTCACGAAGTCGGTCGAGGATCGGGACCGGGAGCAGCTCGCCGCGTTCTGTGACGACCTGGACGAGATCACGCACCTGGATGAGCTCCCCCTCCGGGTACCGGTGCGGGTCGCGGGGGAGATCAACTCGGTGCGGATCGTGCCGCGAGCCGGAGCGCCGGCACTCGAGGTCACGATCTCGGACGGTCGGGGATCGCTGGTGGCGGTGTTCCTCGGGCGTCGCCGGATCGCCGCGATGTCTCCGGGCAAGCGGATGATCGTCGAAGGTGTCGCGGTGGCGCGTGGTCCCGAACGCCTCGTCTACAACCCCTGGTACCGATTCCTGCCCCGCTAGAGGTCCGCTCAGGTCGCTCGACGCCGGTCAGCAGCTCGCGCATCTCGTCCTCGGAGTCCGGGGTCACCAGCGCGAGCACCTCGTCGCCGACCTCGAAGACCGTCTCGCCACGCGGGACCACGAGGTGGCTCTCGCGCAGGATCGCGACGATCGTCGCTTCCCGCGGGATGGCGAGCTCGCTGATCGTCTGCTCCACGACGGGGGAGTCGGGCGCGAGGGTCACTTCGACGAGCCGGGCGAGACCGTGCTCGAAGCGCAGGATCTCGATCAGCTTCCCGACGCTCACGGCCTCCTCGACCATCGCGGTGATGAGCTGCGGCGTCGAGACGAAGACGTCCACTCCCCAGTTCTCGCTGAACATCCACTCGTTCTTCGGGTGGTTGACGCGGGCGATCACCCGCGGCATCCCGAACTCCTGCTTGGCCAGCAACGAGACCACCAGGTTGTCCTCGTCGTCTCCGGTCGCGGCGACCATCACATCGCAGGCTTCGAGGTGCGCGTCCTTGAGCGTCGGCGACCTCGCACGCGTCCCCGATGTGCCACTCGATGCCCTCGTGGGTCGCGGCCCGGGCCGCGACACCACGGTCCTGCTCGATGATGAGCACTTCGTGGTGGGACCGGCTCAGCGCGTCGGCCACATGGAGCCCGACGTTGCCCGCACCCGCAATCGCTACCCGCATGGCCGGGAAACCTATCGCCCGAGTGCGTCGCTGAGCCCGAGAGTGCGGTACCCCCACGTGCCAGACTGACGCGCCTCAGGCTGGCGGCGGGTCAGAGAGTCGTCAGCGCGGACCGTCGTAAAGCGAGGAATGTGTCCGTCGTCAAGCGGGTCCTGGTCGGGAAGCCGATCTCGTCGGCCGATCAGGAACATCAGCGGATCACGAAGACGATCGCGCTCGCGGTCTTCTCGTCCGACGCCATCTCCTCCACGGCGTACGCGACCGAGGAGATCCTCTTCGTCGTCGCCGCCGGCTCGTCGAGCCTGCTGCTCGGGCTCGACGTCCTCATCCCGATCGCGATCGCGGTCGCGTTCCTGCTGGCGATCGTCGTCACGTCCTACCGGCAGACGATCTTCGCCTATCCGAGCGGTGGTGGAAGCTACGTCGTCTGTCGCGAGAACCTCGGTGAGATGCCCTCGCTCATCGCCGGTGCGTCGCTGCTGGTGGACTACATCCTCACCGTCGCCGTGTCGATCTCGGCCGGCGTCGCCGCGATCGTCTCCATCCCCGCGTTCCGCGACCTGGCTGATCAACGCGTGGCGCTCGGGCTCGCGCTGATCGTCATCATCAGTGTGGCGAACCTCCGCGGGATCAAGGAGTCGGGCCGGGTGTTCGCGGTGCCGACCTACATCTACATCCTGATGGTCTCGCTCCTGGTGGGCATCGGGCTCTTCCAGAGCTTCTTCGGCCACCTCGGGCACGTCCCCTTCAACCCGAAGGAATCGGAGGTCGCGTTCAGCGGTGGTTCGCTCGGCCTCTTCCTGATCCTCAAGGGCTTCTCGTCCGGTGCCGTCGCACTCACCGGTGTGGAGGCGATCTCCAACGGGGTGCCCGCGTTCAAGCGGAACGAGTCGAAGAACGCGGCCAAGACGCTGATGGTCATGGCGTTCATCCTCGGCACCCTGTTCTTCGGGGTGTCGGTGCTCGCCCACCGCACCCAGCCCTACCCGAGCCACGACCAGACGGTGTTCTCCCAGATGGGCCTGCTGGTGTTCGGCAACGGGCCGGTGTACGTCGTGCTCCAGTTCGCGACCGCGGCGATCCTCACCCTCGCCGCGAACACTGCCTACGCCGACTTCCCCCGCCTCTCGTCGATCATCGCAAGGGACGGCTACCTCCCACGCCAGTTCGCGAACCGGGGTGACCGGCTGGTGTTCTCGAATGGCGTGCTGTTCCTCGCCGGAGCTGCCGGCGTGCTGATCGTCGCCTTCGGCGGCCTGACGAACAAGCTGATCCCGCTCTACGCGGTCGGGGTGTTCACGAGCTTCACGCTGTCGCAGGCCGGGATGGTTCGCCACCACCGCAAGGAGAGAGAACGCGGCTGGAAGCGCAATACGGTGATCAACGGCTTCGGGTCGGTCGCCACCGGGGTCGTGACCGTCATCATCGCCACGACGAAATTCGCAGAGGGCGCGTGGATCGTCCTGGTCATCATCCCGTTGATCATCCTGCTGTTCAAAGCGATCCACCGTCACTACAAGACCGTGGCGGACGGGCTGAAGGTCACGCCCGACTTCAAGGTCCGCAAGATGAACCACACGGTCGTCGTGCTCGTCGGATCGGTGCACCGCGGCGTGCTCGAGGCGTTGGCGTACGCGAAGTCGCTGCGGCCGAACAAGCTGCTCGCGCTCTCGGTCGTCTCCGACGAAGAGGAGCAGGCGAAGATCGAGGCCGCCTGGGAGCGGTACGACATGGACATCCCGCTCGAGATCCTCTACTCGCCCTACCGGGAGCTGGCCCGCCCGGTCCTGCGCTACGTCGACGAGCTCGACGCCCAGCGGGACAACGACATCGTGACCATCGTGATCCCGGAGTTCGTCGTGGGCTCCTGGTGGGGGCAGCTCCTGCACAACCAGAGCGCCCTGTTCCTCAAGGGCCGCCTGCTCTTCCGCAAGAACACCGTCGTGACGTCCGTCCCGTATCACGTCGAGGAAGCGCCCCGGACGAAGACCCCGAAGGGCGAGCCCCCCAGCGGTTAGGCACGTCCGGCGGGGGGTGGCTAGATTGTCTCGGTCATGACGGTCCCCGAAACACGGTGGATCGGCTTGTTTTCCGGGGCCGCCCCTCACGCGCGCCCAGACGCACTCAAGGAGATATGCGCTCGATGAACCTCGTCCTCGCGGCCGAAGGTGGGTACCAGGTCTTCACACTGGGAGGGGCTGAGTGGTTCTGGCTCATCTTCTCGGTGTGCACCGCCCTGTTGGCGATTTGCGTGGGCTTCTTCCTCATGCGGGGGGTCCTGGCGGCCGAGACCGGCACCCCGACCATGGTCGAGATCGCGCTGGCCATCCAGGAGGGCGCCATGGCGTACCTCCGGCGCCAGTTCAAGACGATCGCGGTCATCCTCATCCCACTGGCGATCATCGTCTTCGCCACCGCTACGGAGGTAGCGAAGCCGGGCGTCGTGCCGTTCGCCCGGGTGGGGCTGGTACCGAGCGACGGGTCTGCGGGCCTGTCGTTCGTCGCGTCGGGCCTCTTCCGCACGCTCGCGTTCATCGCCGGCTGCGTCATGTCCGGGCTCACCGGGTTCATCGGCATGAGCCTGGCGGTCCGGGGCAACGTCCGCACCGCGGCGGCGGCCAAGGCCGGATCGCTCCCGGCGGCGCTCAAGGTCGCGTTCCGCACCGGTGGCGTCGCCGGCATGTTCACCGTCGGCCTCGGCCTGCTCGGCGCGACGATCATCATCATGATCTTCCAGAACACCGCCTCCGCGATCCTCATCGGGTTCGGGTTCGGTGGCTCGCTCCTCGCCCTGTTCCTCCGGGTCGGTGGCGGCATCTTCACGAAGGCGGCTGACGTCGGCGCCGACCTCGTGGGCAAGGTCGAGGCCGGCATCCCCGAGGACGACCCGCGCAACCCGGCCACGATCGCCGACAACGTCGGTGACAACGTGGGTGACTGCGCCGGCATGGCCGCCGACCTCTTCGAGAGCTACGAGGTCACGCTGGTCGCCTCGATCATCCTCGGCGTCGCCGCGTTCGCCTCGATCGGCATGAACCCGGCGCTCGGTGTGATCTTCCCGCTCGCCGCTCGCGCCATCGGCGTGCTCGCGTCGATCGTCGGTGTGTTCGCGGTGCGGGCGACCGAGAAGGACAAGTCGGCGATGGCGCCGATCAACCGTGGGTTCCTCACCGCCAGCATCCTGACGGTCATCGGCACCGCGATCGTCGCGTTCGGCTACGTCGGCAACGACAAGGCCGACGCCGGCTGGAAGTGCTTCGGCGCCGTCGTCGTCGGGCTCATCCTCGCCCAGGGCCTCAGCCGCCTGACCGAGTACTTCACCTCGACCGAGACCGCACCGGTCCGCGAGATCGCCGAGGCGTCGCGCACCGGCCCGGCCACCGTCGTGCTCTCCGGCATCAGCTCCGGTCTCGAGTCGAGCGTCTACGCCATCATCGCCATCTGCGCCGCGCTGGGTGTCGCGATCGCGATGGGCGACGGCAACATCCAGTTCACCTTCTACCTGGTGGCCCTCACCGGCATGGGCATGCTCGCCACGACCGGTGTGGTGGTCTCCGAGGACACGTTCGGTCCCGTCGCGGACAACGCGGCGGGCATCGCCGAGATGTCCGGCGAGTTCGAGGGTGAGCCCGAGCGGATCATGGTGAGCCTCGACGCGGTGGGCAACACCACCAAGGCCGTCACCAAGGGCTTCGCCATCGGCTCCGCGGTCATCGCCTCCGTCGCGCTGTTCGCCTCGTTCGTCGAGACGGCCGGCAGCGAGCTCGGCCTGCAGGGTCCGGACGGCCTCCCGCTCCTCGGGAACCGCCTCTTCAACGCGGCGGCGTCGCAGATCAACGTCGCCAGCCCGAAGGTCTTCATCGGCCTCCTCATCGGTGGCTCGGTCTCCTTCCTCTTCTCGGCCCTCGCCATCCGCGCCGTCGGCCGCACCGCCGGTGTCGTGGTCCAGGAGGTCCGCAGCCAGTTCGCGGACGGCGGGATCATGGCCGGGACCAAGAAGCCCGACTACGGACCGGTCATCGACATCTGCACCGCGGCGTCGCTGCGGGAGCTGGCCACCCCGGCGCTCCTCGCGGTGCTCACGCCCGTCATCGTCGGCTTCGGCATCAACTACCTCGCGCTCGGCGCGTTCCTCGCCGGCGTCATCCTCACCGGTCAGCTCATGGCCAACTTCCTGAGCAACTCGGGTGGCGCGTGGGACAACGCGAAGAAGTACATCGAGGACGGCAACGAAGGCGGCAAGGGCTCGGAAGCCCACCACGCCGCCGTCATCGGTGACACCGTCGGTGACCCGTTCAAGGACACCGCCGGCCCGGCGCTGAACCCGCTCATCAAGGTGATGAACCTCGTCTCCCTGCTGATCCTGCCCGCGGTCATCAGCCTGCGCAGCGACGACGTCCGGTTCGCGATCGCCGGCGTCGCGCTGGTGGTGCTCATCGGCGCGGTGGCGTTCTCGAAGCGCAAGGGCGGCGCGTTCGGCGAGGAGTCGGAGCAGTTCGTGGCGGCCGAGTCCCAGACCGGCGCGTCGGGCACCGCCTACTAGCCAACCGGTCGCCTCGGTCAGCCGGGCTGTCGGCGTCTACCGGCGCGCCGGTGGTCTTCGCCCCGCGACTCGAGCGCAGCGCCGAGCTGATCGGCCAGCGCGACCGCGACCACTCGCGCTTCCAGCGTCACGCCGATCAGCGGGTCGGGCTCGAGCACGAGTGATCCGACCTGGTGCCCGCCGCCGACGACCGGCAGGCGGACGCCGACGGGCGGGAGCGCGAGCTCGCCGTCCGCGCCGACCCGGCGGTACGGGGTCTCGATCCGGCCGGAACGCTCGAGGATCGGGAGGACCGGGCCCGTCGCGTCGACTTCGAACCGGCAGCCGACCAGCGACATCAGCGCGGTGAGCTCGGTGACCGCGACGTCGATGAGCTCCTGATCGCTCGCGCCGGCGGCCACCCGCTCGGCCATCTTGCGCATGCTCGCGAGCTCGTCTCGACCGCGGCTGACGGCTCGGCTCGGTGCGATGCGCGTGCACCGCGATCTGGCCGACCGCGAGCCCGATCGCGAGCAGGAACAGCGTCGTCTCGACGTCGTTCGCGCTGTCGATCCGTAGCGAGGTGTACGGCCGGGTGAAGAAGAACTCGTACGAGACCGCCGCCGATGATCGCGCTGAGCGCCGCCGGGCCCGCGTCCACCGAATGCTGCGGTACCGACGACGATCAGCACCAGCACGAGCGCGACGTTCGTCGCGTCGACCTCCCTGCGAACGCTGACCATGGCCGCGCCGACGGCGATAGGGGCGAGTCCGCCGATCGCGTAGGCGACGGTGACGAATCGTTCGTCGTGGTTCGAGGTCTCGGTCTCTCGCACGGCGCACCTCCAGGGTCCGGATGGTCTCGCAACCGAGTGTGCGCCTTTGTGCGCGGAGCGGCGACAGGCGCTCGTCAAGGTCTTGGCGAGGCGCGCTAGGAGTTCGTCAAGGCTCTGGTAGGTGGTCCGGTCGGGGCGTACAACCGCCTCATGGACAAACGACCTCAGGAGTCGTGATGGCCGACGTGATCTTCGTTCTCGTGCTGGTCGGGTTCTTCGCGATCTGGCGGTGCACTCGTCATCGGCCTGGACCGCATCGTGAGCTCCGGTGACGACGCCGGGACGCCGGTGCCATCGAGCGCGGCCTCGTCGAGCGAGCCGGCGCAGTGAGCGCCGAGAACCTGATCGGGCTCGTCCTCTCCGTGGTGCTGCTGGTGTACCTCGTTGCCGCGCTCCTCGTGCCGGAGCGGTTCTGATGCAGCGCTCCGACTGGCTGCAGCTCGTCCTGCTCCTCGTCGCACTGCGCGGTGTCGATCCCGATCGTCGGCGGCTACCTGGCCCGGGTGTTCGGCGGCGGCAAGGCCCCGGGCGACCGGGTCTTCCTTCCGGTCGAGCGGTTGATCTATCGGTCTGCCGGGATCGACCCGGGCAGCGAGCAGCGCTGGACGGTCTACGCGTTCTCCGTTCTCGCGTTCAGTGTCGTCAGCACCCTGTTCCTCTACGGGCTGCAGCGGTTGCAGACACTCCTGCCGATGAACCCGACGAGCGTGCCGAACGTCGGCCGAGGCGCTGTCCTTCAACACGGCGGTCAGCTTCGTCACGAACACCAACTGGCAGAGCTATGCCCCCGAGAGCACCGTCAGCCACCTCACCCAGATGGCCGGGTCGGCGGTGCAGAACTTCGTGAGTCCGCGCCGTCGGCCTCGCGGTGATGGTCGCGCTGGTCCGCGGTCTCGCCCGCAGGCGCTCGGACACGATCGGGAACTTCTGGGTCGACCTCACCCGGGCCACGCTGCGGGTGTTCGCTCCCGGCCGCGTTCATCGTCGCGATCGTGCTGGTCGAGCCTGGGCACGATCCAGAACCTCCATGGCTTCGAGGTCGTCAGGACGCTCGAAGGCAACACCCAGGTGATCCCGGGCGGCCCGTTGGCCAGCCAGGAGGCGATCAAGGAGATCGGGACGAACGGCGGCGGCTTCTTCAACGCGAACTCCGCGCACCCGTTCGAGAACCCGACCGGCATCACGAATCTCTTCCAGATCTACCTGCTCCCCGTCATCCGGTTCTCGTTGACCTACACCTACGGGAAGCTCGTCGCGAACAAGCGGCAGGGCTACGTGCTGCTCGCAGTCATGGTCACGATCTGGCTCGTCGTCGCCGGGTTGGGGACCATCTTCGAGGCCAACGGCAACCCGAGGCTCGACGCGTTGAAGGTGAGCCAGACGGACGACCTCGAGCCAACCAGGTGGCAACCTCGAAGGCAAAGAGCTGCGCTTCGGCGCGCCGACCTCGGCGCTGTACGCAGGGTCGACGACCGGGACGTCAGCCGGCGCCGTCAACTCGATGCACGACAGCTTCACGCCGCTCGGCGGAATGATGCCGCTGCTGCACATCCAGCTCGGAGAGGTCAGCCCCGGCGGGGTCGGTGTCGGCATGAACGGCGTGCTCGTGCTCGCGCTCCTCGCGGTGTTCATCGCCGGCCTCATGGTCGGGCGCACTCCCGAGTATCTCGGGAAGAAGATCCAGGCGACCGAGATCAAGCTCGTCGTGATCTACATCCTCGCCATGCCGGTCGCCGTGCTGGTCGGCGCCGGGATCGCCATCGTCACCCCGACGGTGCTCGACGTGTCGATCTTCAACCCGGGGCCACACGGGTTCACCGAAGTCCTCTACGCGTTCACCTCGGCGGCGAACAACAACGGTTCGGCGTTCGCCGGCATCACGGCGAACACCCAGTGGATGAACACGGCGCTCGGCCTCGCGATGCTCATCGGGCGCTTCTTCCTGATCATCCCGACGCTGGCGATCGCCGGTTCGCTCGCCCGCAAGGACAAGGTCCCCGCGTCGGTCGGAACGTTCCCGACGGACACGCCGCTGTTCGCCGGCCTGCTCTTCGGTGTCGTCATCGTCGTCGCCGGTCTGACGTTCTTCCCCGCTCTGGCGCTCGGTCCCATCGTCGAGCAGCTCGGCATCTAGGAGTCTGCGATGACGATCACCGAACCCACCGCGGTGCCCGGGGAGACCAAGGCCGAGCGCGTGCGCAGCTCCACGTCGCTGCTCGATGGCCCGATCCTGCGGCGCGCCGTCGTCGACAGCTTCGTCAAGCTCAACCCGCGCACCTCATGAGCAACCCGGTGATGTTCATCGTCGAGGTGGGCAGCGTGCTCACGACGATCCTCTTCGTCACCGATTTCGGATCGTCGACCACGAACCAGCATGTGTTCACCGCATTGGTCTCGGCCTTCCTCTGGTTCACGGTGCTCTTCGCGAACTTCGCCGAAGCAGTCGCGGAGGGACGAGGCAAGGCGCAGGCCGACACGTTGCGCCGCACTCGCTCCGAGACGATGGCCTACCGACGGCGTCCCGACGGATCGATCGAGGAAGTCGCGGGCACGCTGCTCGACGTCGGCGACGAGGTGATCGTGGTCGCGGGCGAGGTGATCCCGAGCGACGGCGATGTCGTGGACGGCATCGCGAGCATCGACGAGTCCGCGATCACCGGTGAGTCTGCTCCGGTGATCCGCGAAGCCGGTGGCGATCGCTCCGCGGTGACCGGTGGGACGCGGGTGCTGTCGGACCGGATCGTCGTTCGCATCACGGCCCGGCCCGGCGAGACCTTCATCGACCGGATGATCGCCCTGGTCGAAGGGTCGGAGCGGCAGAAGACCCCCAATGAGATCGCGCTGAACATCCTGCTCGCCGGGCTGACGATCATCTTCCTGCTCGCCACGGTGAGCCTGCAGCCGTTCGCGATCTACGCCGGCGCGGAGCAGCAGGTCGTCGTGCTCGTCGCCCTGCTCGTGTGCCTGATCCCGACGACGATCGGCGGCCTGCTCTCCGCCATCGGGATCGCGGGCATGGACCGGCTCGTGCGGCGCAACGTGTTGGCGATGAGTGGTCGCGCCGTCGAGGCTGCCGGCGACGTGAACACGCTGTTGCTCGACAAGACCGGCACGATCACGTACGGCGCGCGGCAGGCCGCCGAGCTGCGGCCGGCGCCGGGTGTCGACGAGCGCGAGCTCGCCGATGCCGCGCTGCTCTCGAGCTTGGCGGACGAGACGCCGGAAGGCCGTTCGATCCTCGAGCTGACCGAGCAGCAGTACGGGATCTCCCCGCGTGAGGTTCCGGGAGCAACGCTCGTCCCGTTCACCGCGCAGACCCGGATGAGCGGCGTCGACTACGACGGGCACAGCATTCGCAAGGGCGCCGCTGACTCGGTCCGCCTCTGGGTCGAGGAGCACGGTGGCACGGTGCCGGTCGAGCTGATGGATCAGGTCGAGGACATCGCTTCGCTCGGCGGAACGCCACTGGTCGTCGCGACGAAGCGCGGGTCGGTGGCGCAGGCGCTCGGCGTGATCTACCTGAAGGACACGGTCAAGCCCGGGATGAGGGAGCGGTTCGACGAGCTGCGGGCGATGGGCATCCGGACCGTCATGGTGACCGGCGACAACCCCGTCACCGCGCGGTTCATCGCGGCCGAGGCCGGGGTGGACGACTTCATCGCCGAAGCCACCCCCGAGGACAAGATGGCCTACATCAAGGAGGAGCAGGCCGGGAGCCGGCTCGTCGCGATGACCGGCGACGGCACCAACGACGCGCCGGCGCTCGCGCAGGCGGATGTGGGTGTGGCCATGAACACGGGCACCCAGGCGGCGAAGGAAGCCGGGAACATGGTCGACCTCGACTCGGACCCGACGAAGCTCATCGACATCGTCGAGATCGGCAAGCAGCTGCTGATCACCCGAGGCGTCGCTCGACGACGTTCTCGATCGCGAACGACGTGGCGAAGTACTTCGCGATCGTCCCCGCCATGTTCCTCGCGGTGTTCCCGCAGCTCGACCGCATCAATGTGATGGATCTGAGCACGCCGAACTCGGCGATCCTCTCCGCCGTCATCTTCAACGCGCTCGATCATCGTGGTGCTCATCCCGCTCGCACTGCGTGGAGTGAAGTTCGTGCCGTCCGGTGCCGCGCAGCTCCTGCGCCGGAACCTGTTGCTGTACGGACTGGGCGGGCTCGTCGCGCCGTTCATCGGCATCAAGGTGATCGATCTGATCATCACCGCGCTGGGGGTGAAGTGATGCGACGCCAGCTGCTGCCGGCCATCGTGATGTTGATCGTCTTCACCGTGATCACCGGGATCGCGTACCCGCTGGTGGTCACCGGCATCGCCCAGGGCGTGTTCTCCGACCAGGCGAACGGCTCGATCCTGAAGGTGAACGGGGAGCGAGTCGGCTCGAAGCTGCTCGGCCAGACGTTCACGCAGCCGAAGTACTTCCACGGTCGACCCAGCGCCGCGGGCGCGGCCGCGACCGGATCCGATGCGACCGATCCGAACGACGCCACGAGGACCGTGCCGAACGACCCGAAGGATCTCGGTCAGGACACCAGTGCCGGATCGAATCTCGGTCCGACGAATCCCGACTTCCTCGCGCTGGTGAAGGAACGGGCGCTCGAGTACCGCAGGGAAAACCGCCTCTGCCCGCGGTCGAGGTTCCCGTCGACGCGGTCACCGCGTCGGGGTCCGGTCTCGACCCGCGCATCTCGGTCGCGAACGCCCGGCTGCAGGCGCCCCGGGTCGCGCGGGTGCGCGGCATCCCCGTCAGCCGGGTGCTGGCGCTCGTCGAGCATCACACCGACGATCCGACGGCCGGCTTCCTCGGCGAGCAAGGTGTCAACGTGCTGCAGCTCAACACCGCCCTCGACCAATACCAGTCGTAGGCTGGGGACATGGCTCGCGGGCGTTTGCGTGTCTATCTCGGGGCGGCCCCCGGGGTGGGCAAGACGTTCGCGATGCTGAACGAGGGGCGGCGACGAGCCGAGCGCGGCACGGACGTCGTGGTGGGCTTCGTCGAGTCCCACGGTCGGGCGAACACCGAAGCGCAGATCGGTGATCTCGAGATCGTCCCCCGCCGATCGCTGCCCTACCGCGATACGACGTTCGAGGAGATGGACGTCGACGCGGTCCTCGCTCGCAAGCCGGCGCAGGTGCTGGTGGACGAGCTCGCGCACACGAACGTGCCCGGGTCCAAGCACCAGAAGCGTTGGCAGGACGTCGAGGAGCTCCTCGACGCGGGGATCGACGTCATCTCGACCGTGAACATCCAGCACCTCGAGTCGCTGAACGACGTGGTCAAGCAGATCGCCGGCGTCGAGCAGCGCGAGACCATCCCCGACGAGGTCGTGCGCCGGGCGGAGCAGATCGAGCTGGTCGACCAGACGCCCGAAGCGTTGCGACGACGCATGGCGCACGGGAACATCTACGCGCCGGAGAAGGTCGACGCCGCGCTCGCGAACTACTTCCGCGTGGGCAACCTCGGCGCGCTCCGTGAGCTCGCGCTCATGTGGACCGCAGATCGCGTCGACGAGGCACTCGGGGAGTACCGCGCGGCGCATGGCATCTCCGGCACGTGGGAGACCCGCGAGCGGGTCATCGTGGCGATCACCGGGGCACCGGCGGGCGCGGATGTGATCCGGCGGGCGGCGCGCATGGCGATGCGGACTCGGGGTGACCTCATCGGCGTGCACGTCCGTCCGGCCGACGGGCTGGCCGGACCGCCGACCGAGCAGCTGGCCGAGAATCGGCGCCTGCTGAGCGAGCTCGGAGGCGAGTACCACGAGGTCGCCGGCGCGGACGTGGCGGAAGCGATGGTGCGGTTCGCGCGGGCGGAGAACGGAACGCAGCTCGTCCTCGGCGCGAGCCGGCAATCTCGGTGGAGCCAGTTCACGCGCGGATCGGTCATCAACTCGGTGATCCGCCAGTCGGGCCCGATCGACGTGCACGTGATCTCGAGCGCGACCACGGATGCGCAGGACCTCCCGCGCCGGGGCTCGAGGCGCCGCCTCTCTGCCCTGCCGCGTCGCCGGGTCGTCATCGGATGGGTGCTCGCGATCGCCGGCCCTCCCCTGCTCGCGTTGGTGCTCGCGCAGATGCGAGATTCGGTCTCGCTGCCGGCTGATCTGCTGATCTTCCTCTTCCTGGTCGTCGTCGTGGCGGTCGTCGGCGGCTTGTTCCCCGCCCTCGTGGCCGCGATCGGTGGGTCGCTCCTCGTCAACTGGTTCTTCACCCCGCCCTTCCACACGTTCACGATCTCCGAAGGCGAGAACCTGCTCGCGCTCGGGATCTTCCTCGCCGTGGGGGTGACGGTCAGCGTGCTGGTCGACCTCGCGGCGCGCCGGTCGGCCGAAGCGGTGCGCGCCCGCGCCGAAGCGGAGACCCTGGCCGCGCTCGGTGGAACGCTCGCGGCCGAACGCGATCCGCTCCCGACGCTGGTCGCGCAGCTGCGCACGGCGTTCGACGCCGACTCGGTGGCGGTGCTGCGCCGGGACGGCGACGCGTGGACCGTCGAGGCGGCGGCCGGGGAGCCGGTGCCCGGCACGCCGGAAGCGGCTTCCCTGTCCATCCCGCTCGGCGACCACGAGGTCCTCGCCCTGTGCGGCTCGGTCAAAGGTGAGGATGTCGACGTGCTCCAGTCCTTCGCGAGCCAGCTCCGGGTGGCGACCGAGACCCGGCGCCTGCGCTCCGAGGCCGCGATGACCGAAGACCTGGTCGAGGCCAACGAGCTGCGAACCGCGCTCCTCGCCGCGGTATCCCACGACCTGCGGACGCCGCTGGCGTCGATCAAGGCATCGGTCTCGAGCCTGCTGCAACGCGATGTCACCTGGGAGCCCGACACGACGCCGCGAGTTCCTCGAGACGATCGACGACGAGACCGATCGGTTGAACACGCTGGTCGGGAACCTGCTCGACATGAGCCGGCTGCAGACGGGCGCGGTGCACCTCGTCGTCGACGACCTCGGGATGGACGAGGTGGTCGGGCCGCGCGCTGGCCAGCCTCGGGGTGCGCGGGGCCGCAGGTCGAAGTCGAGGTGCCCGAGTCGCTGCCGCGCATCCACGCGGACGGCGCACTGCTGGAGCGCGCGGTCGCGAACGTGATCGACAACGCGCTGGCGTACTCCCCGGCCGATTCGGTGGTTCGTGTGCGGGCCAGCACCGTGGGGGACCGGGTCGAGCTCCGGGTCGTCGATCAGGGCCCGCGGGGTTCCCGTTGACCAGCGTGACCGGCTGTTCGAACCGTTCCAGCGGCTCGGCGACTCGGGCAACGGCCAAGGAGTCGGGCTCGGTCTCGCGGTCGCGCGCGGCTTCGTGGAGGCGATCGGCGGGGAGATCACGGTCGAGGACACGCCCACGCGGCGGATTGACGATGGTGTTCGGCTTTCCCGCGGTGAGGCCGGCATGAGTCCGTCACGGGTGCTGGTCGTCGATGACGAGGGACCGATCCGGCGGGCGCTCGGGGTGAACCTCCGGGCACGCGGCTACGACGTCGACCTGGCCGAGACCGGGCGAAGCCGCGCTCGAGCTCGCGGCGCGCCACCATCCGGACGCCGTCGTCCTCGATCTCGGTCTGCCCGGGATCGACGGGGTCGAGGTCATCACCGGTCTGCGAGGCTGGAGCGCCGTCCCGATCATCGTGCTGAGCGCTCGCGACGCGGAGGCGGCCAAGGTCGCCGCGCTCGACGCCGGAGCCGACGACTACGTGACCAAGCCGTTCGGCATGGACGAGCTGCTCGCCCGACTTGCGTGCCGCGCTCCGCCGCGCCGCGCCCTCCGAGGAGGAAGCGGTGGTGGTCACGCCCGACTTCACCATCGACCTGGCCGCCAAGCGCGTGCGTGGGGTCCGATGGCAAGGAGCTACGGCTCACTCCGACGGAGTGGCACATCGTCGAGGTGCTCGTGCGCAACACGCGGCAAGCTCGTCGGCCAGAAGCAGCTGTTGCAGGAGGTCTGGGGTCCGGCGTACGAGACCGAGACGAACTACCTGCGCGTGTTCATGGCCCAGGTCCGGCGCAAGCTCGAGCCGGAGCCCGGCCACCCCCGGTACTTCTTGACGGAGCCCGGAATGGGCTACCGCTTCGAACCAGGCGCGTGAGCCCTACTCGTCGATCGCCTCGTGCAGGCGCTCGGCAACCTGCTCGGCTTCCGTGGTCGTCGAGCGCGTGGGCCTTGGCCTTGCGCCGGTGCCGGAGCACCTCGATGACCGCGGGGAGCACCGAGACGAAGATGATCACGGCGATGATCGGCAGCAGGTACTTGTCGATGTTGTCGGCGCCGATCTGATCTCCGAGCAGGTAGCCCAGCGTGGTGACGCCGACCGCCCAGAGGAATCCGCCGATGAGGTTGTAGGTGAGGAACGTGCGGTACCTCATCTTGCCGACGCCGGCGAGGATCGGCACGAACGTTCGCACCACCGGAACGAAGCGGGCGAGCAGGATCGTCTTCGCGCCGTGGGTCTCGAAGAACTCGTCGGCGCGCTGCACGTACTCCTGCTTGAACAGCTTGGAGTTCTCCCGCCGGAAGATGGACGGCCCGACCTTCTTGCCGAAGGCGTAGCCCACCTGGTCGCCGATGACCGCAGCGGCGAAGCAGCCCACGAGGATCACCGCGAGGTTGAGATCCCCCTTGGCGGCGAAGAGGCCGGCGGTGAACAGGAGCGAGTCGCCGGGGAGGAAGAAGCCGATCAACAGCCCGGACTCGGCGAAAATGATGAGAAACAGGCCGATCGTCCCGAACGAGCGCAGGAGCTCTTGGGGATCGATCACGTCCGTGATGCTCGCCAGGGTCATCGGGACAGGTTAGACGGGGGCTTTTCGCGCCCTGGACTCGCCGGGTTTGACACCAGTTCCGGGGGCGTGTCACTACGGAATTAGGAACCGGGGGCTACGGTCGCCCCGTCGTCAAGCCGAAATCGAGCGCCGTGCCCAAGCCTCTCGTCATCGTCGAATCGAAGACCAAAGCCGACACCGTCGGTCGCTTCCTCGGTCGCGACTACACGGTCATGGCCAGCGTCGGCCATGTCCGCGACCTGCCCCGCAAGGGCCTCGCGATCGACGTGAACAACCACTTCCAGCCCGAGTACGAGATCTCGCCGGACAAGGCGAAGGTCGTCGGCAGCCTGCGCAAGGCGCTGAAGGACGCCGACGAGCTCTACCTCGCCACGGATGAGGATCGGGAGGGCGAAGCCATCGCGTGGCACCTCCTCGAGGTGCTCAAGCCGAAGTCCGGCTTCCCGGTCAAGCGCATGGTCTTCCACGAGATCACCGAGCAGGCGATCGAGGAGGCCATCGCGCATCCGCGCGAGCTGGACATGAAGCTCGTCGAGGCGCAGGAAGGTCGACGGGTGCTCGACCGGCTCGTCGGCTACGAGGTCTCGCCGGTGCTCTGGCGCCGGGTGGGTGGCGCCCGATCGGCCGGCCGTGTGCAGAGTGTCGCGACCCGCCTCGTCGTCGAGCGCGAACGCGAGCGCATGGCGTTCCACGCCGCGTCGTACTGGGATCTCGACGGACGGTTCGCGGCGCGCGGCATCGACTTCGGCGCCCGCCTGGTCGAGCTCGACGGCAAGCGGCTCGCGACCAGCCGTGACTTCGACTCCGCCACCGGCGCGCTGGCTCCCGGATCCGAAGCGGTGCACCTGCGCGAGGACGACGCGCGAGGCCTGGCGACGCGGCTCCGCGACGCGGCGTACACCGTCGCCTCCGCGGAGTCGAAGCCGTTCACCGAACGCCCGAAGGCACCGTTCAAGACGACGACGCTGCAGCAGGAGGGTGGGAACAAGCTCCGATTCAGTGCGGCCCGCACGATGTCGGTGGCCCAGGGCCTCTACGAGCGTGGGTACATCACCTACATGCGTACCGACTCGGTCACGCTGTCGGAGCAGGCCGTCACCGCGTCCCGGGCCCAGATCGTCGAACGGTTCGGCCAGGCCTACCTCCCGCCGGCGCCGCGGACGTACGCCAACAAGGTGAAGAACGCGCAGGAGGCGCACGAGGCGATTCGCCCCGCCGGCTCCCGCTTCCGCACCCCCGAGCAGGTGCGCGGGGAGCTGAGCCGCGACGAGCAGGCCCTCTACGAGCTGATCTGGATGCGCACGGTCGCGAGCCAGATGGTCGACGCCCGCGGCCGGAGCCTGACCCTGCGGCTCGCGGGCCGGTCGAACGCCGGTGAGCAGGCGGTGTTCCGCGCGTCCGGGTCGCACGTACGAGTTCCTCGGCTTCCGCATGGCCTACGTGGACGTCAGCGACCAGCCCGCCCACGAGGACGAGGAAGTGAACCTCCCCGCGGTGGGCGAGGGTGAAGGCGTCGCGTGCAACGGGATCGAAGCGGCCGGTCACTCCACGCAGCCGCCGGCGCGCTACACCGAGGCGAGCCTGGTGAAGGAGCTCGAAGATCGCGCGATCGGACGCCCGTCCACGTACGCGTCGATCATCAACACGATCACGAACGAGCGCGGCTACGTCTGGAAGAAGGGCAACGCGCTCGTCCCGTCGTGGACCGCGTTCGCCAAGACCCAGCTGCTCGAGCGGTACTTCAAGCATCTCGTGGACTACGACTTCACCGCGACCATGGAAGAGGCGCTGGACGAAGTCGCCGCCGGGCGCGCCGAGTCCGAGAAGTGGCTGCACGCGTTCTACTTCGGGAACGGCACCGCGGGGCTCCACGAGCTCGTGTCCGAGGAGAACCTCGCCAAGATCGACATGAGCGAGGTGAACAAGATCCACATCGGTGGCGGCACGGACGACACCGGCGACGACCCGGAGATCATGGTCCGGGTCTGGAACACCGGCGAGTCGCTGCACCGCGGTGACGAGAAGTGCCCGCTGCCCGCGGACCTCGCGCCCGACGAGCTGACGGTCGAGAAGGCGTTGGAGCTGCTCGAGCGCGGCGCGGCCGGGCCGCGCGAGCTGGGCGAGGATCCCGAGACCGGTGAGAAGGTGCTCGTGCTGAACGGCCGCTTCGGTCCGTTCGTGCAGCTCGGGGTGCTGGAGGACGGCTCGAAGAAGAAGCCACCGCGCGCGTCGCTCTTCGCGTCGATGGATCCCGAGACGGTGGATCTCGAGACCGCGTTGAAGCTGCTCTCGCTGCCGCGGGTCGTCGGTGCCGACGCGGACGGCACCGAGATCACCGCGCAGAACGGTCGCTACGGCCCGTACCTGCGCAAGGGCACGGACAGCCGCAGTCTCGACTCCGAGGACCAGATCTTCAACGTGACGCTCGCGGAAGCCGAGGCGATCTTCGCCAAGCCGAAGCTGCGGCGCGGGCAGCGGGTGAAGCCGCCGCTCGCCGAGCTCGGCGACAGCCCCGACACCGGGACGCCGGTGCGGGTGCTCGACGGCCGGTTCGGTCCCTACGTCACCGACGGCACCACGAACGCGACCGTGCCCCGTGGCATGGACCCGTCGGCCGTCACCCTCGAAGAGGGCGTCGAGCTGCTGCGGGAACGCGCCGCGAAGGGCCCGGCCAAGAAGAAGACGGCGAAGCGACCGGCGAAGAAGAAGGCCACCAAGAAGAAGCCGGCCAAGAAGAGCCGGCGAAGAAGACCACCAAGAAGGCCGCGAAGAAGGCCGCACCGAAGAAGGCCGCGGATCCTCGTCTCTAGGCTGAGGGGCGCGTGAGCCCGGAGCCTGCCCCGTTCATCCCGCCCTCCTCGGACGGGCACCCGATCCCGCCCGCCCCGTGGCGGCTCTTCGGGACGCGGCCGTTCTTCAAGCTGTGGCTCGCCCAGGTCTTCTCGAGCCTCGGCGACTGGGTCGGGTTCTTCGCGATCCTCGCAGCTGACCGGCCGGGTCTCCAACGACTCCGCCGCTGCGTTCAGCCTGGTCATCGGGGTCCGGATGGTTCCGGGGTTCTTCCTGGCGACGCTCGGTGGCGTGATCGTCGACCGGTTCGACCGCCGCAAGGTGATGGTCTGCTGCGACCTGGGACGGGCGGCGCTCGATCTGCACGCTCCCGTTCGTCAACACCCTCGTGGCTGCTCGTGATCGTCTCCTTCTTCATCGAGATCCTCACGCTGCTGTGGGGACCGGCGAAGGACGCGTCGGTTCCCGCACTTCGTGCCCGAGGAGAACCTCGCGACCGCGAACTCCCTGTCGCTCGTGGCGTCGTACGGCACGTTCCCGCTCGGCGCGCTCATCACCGGTGCGCTCACGGTCGTCGCGGGCTGGCTCGGCGGATTTCAGGCGCTGCACTCGCTCCAGGACAACGCCGCGATACCCGGCGCTTCTGGTTCGACGCCATCACCTACGTCGTCTCCGCGGTCATCGTGTTCGGGCTCCCGATCCCGCGCCGCCAGAAGCGCGACGACCAGAAGTTCGAGTGGACGTCGACGTTCTCCGAGATCGGGGACGGGCTGTCGTTCATCCGCACCGACCGCTTCGCCCGCGCGGTGATCGTCGGCCTCGGTGGTGGCGTGATCGGCGCCGGCGCGATGGTGCCGCTGAGCACGGTGTTCGCCACCGAGGTGCTGGGGAGCAAGTCGGAGTACACGCGTGCTGCTGTTCGCGCTCGGGTACCGGCGCCGCGATCGGGGTGTTCAGCCTCCTCGCGATTCCAGAAGCGCCTGCCCCGGGACACGGTGTTCGAGTGGTCGATCATCTCGGCCGGGATCTGTCTTGCCGCTCGCGCGCCGCGTTCAACGTGGGTGGCCTCGCGGCCGTCATGATCGCGGGCGTCGGCGCGTGCGCCGGCGGCGCGTACGTCACCGGGTTCACCGTCATCCAGGAGACGTGACGGACGAGCTGCGCGGGCGGACGTTCGCCACGCTCTACGCGGTCGTCCGCCTCTGCCTCTTGCTGTCGCTGACCGTCTCACCGCTGTTCGCGGACCTCTACGAGTGGCTGTTCAGCCTCGCCGCGGGCGCACCGCGCATCACGCGCGGGCGGGTTCAGCTACGGCTTCCCCGGCGTGCGCCTCGCGCTCTGGGGCGGTGCCCTGCTGACGATCGCCTCGGGCCTCTACGCCCGCCGCGAGCTGCGCGCGATGCGCGCGCTCACGGGCGTGCCCCGGCATCCTTCGAACCATCACCCGTCGCCCCACCTGAAGCCGCAGCCGGTGACGACGACTCGCGGCCGACCCGTCGGCCGCGGTGGACAAGCCGCCGCCGCCGTGGCCGCCCGCACCGGAGTCGCCCGCACCGGAGTCGCCGGCTCCGGATCGCCGCGCCGGAACCACCTGCGGCGGAGGCGAGCGGATGACCGGCCGGTTCATCGTGCTCGAGGGTGGCGACGGGAGCGGGAAGAGCACGCAGGTCCCGTTGCTCGCCGCGCTGGCTGCGCGGGCGCGGCATCGAGGTGGTGGAGACGCGCGAGCCCGGTGGTACGCCGCTCGGTCAGGTGCTGCGCACCGCTGGTGCTCGACGGCGACACGCCGGTCGACGCGCGGGCCGAGGCGTTGCTGATGGCCGCCGATCGGGCCGAGCACGTCGGCGACGGTCATCCGCCCCGCGCTCGAACGCGAGGCGTGGGTCGTGAGCGACCGGCACGTGCCGTCGTCGCTCGTGTACCAGGGCGTGCGTGCGCGGCCTCGGCGTCATCGAGATCGAGGAGGTCAACGGGTGGGCGACCGGCGGGTCTCCTCCCGGATCTCGTCATCGTGCTCGACGTGACCGACGAGGTCGCCGCCGCAGCGCCGGCCCGGTCCGACCGACCGCATGGAGCGGGAAGGCGACGCGTTCCACTCCGAGGTGCGTGCCGCGTACCGGGACCTCGCGGTCGAGCGGGGCTGGTGCGTGGTCGACGGATCCGGCTCGGCCGAGACCGTCGCCGGCCGGGTGGCCGACGCCGTCGCCGAGCGCCTCGCTCCAGTAGGGCCTCGCCCCATAGGGTGAGTGCGCATGTGGGACGAGGTGGTCGGCCAGGAGCGGGCGGTGGCGATGTTGCAGCGCGCCGCCGAGCGCCCGGTGCACGCCTATCTCCTGGTCGGGCCCCGGGGTTCGGGCATCGAGACCGCGGCCCGGTGCTTCGCCGGCCTGCTCATCGGCGCCGGCGACGACGACCGGGTGCTGCGCGGCCGCCATCCGGACGTGGTCGAGTTCCGGCCCGTCGCCACGACGTACTCCGTCGAGCGGGATGTCCGTGCCGCGATCCTCCCGGCGGTGCACGCGAGCCCGATCGAGACGGAGCGCAAGTGCGTCGTGCTGCTCGAAGCGGACCGGCTCAACCCCGAGTCGTCGAACACGCTGCTGAAGAGCATCGAGGAGCCGCCCGAGCGCACGATCATCATCCTGGTGGCCGAGTCCGCGGCGGAGCTGCTCGACACGATTCGCTCCCGCTGCCAGCAGGTGGACTTCGGTGCACTCGGGCATCGAGGTGCTGCTCGCGGAGCTCGAGCGCCGCGGCGTACCCGAAGCGCAGTCGCGTCTCGCGGCGACGCTCGCCGGCGGCCGGCTCGACCGCGCGGTCGCGCTCACCGGTCCGCTGGCGGGACTGCGCGACGCGTTCGTCGACGTTCCCGCGCGCGTCGATGGATCCGGCGCGATGGCTGTGTCGCTCGCCGAAGGACTCGGCGAGGTGGTGAAGGACACGCTGGCCGGGCTCGAGACGACCCAGAAGACCGAGCTCGACGATCTCGAAGAGGAGATCGAGCGGCGGCAGTACGCACCGCGGACCGCGCAGGCGATGCGCAAGCGCGTCACCGATCGCCAGAAGCGCGAGGCGCGCCGATCGCGAGTCGATGCCGTGCTCGAAGGGATCACCGCGATCGAGTCCGTGTACCGGGATGCGCTGGCCGAAGGTGCGCCGCCGATCAACCTCGATCGTGAGCGCCATCGTCGTGCAACCGGCCGCCGCCGCCCGGGCGCTCGATGCCTGCCGCGAGGCGCGCGCCGCGTTCGAGTTCAACCCGAACGAGGGTCTGCTCCTGGAACGCTTGGTGCTCCACCTACCGGCCGTCGCCGGGAGTGCACCTCGCTAAACTGCGCCACCCCGCCGGGATAGCTCAGTCGGTAGAGCAGCTCACTCGTAATGAGCAGGTCAGGAGTTCGAATCTCCTTCCCGGCTCCAGCGTCGGGCGACAGGAGGTCGACTCGCGGAGCCCCCATGCGGTTGCCTTGGCTCATCGCGTAGATCGAGGTCGTGAAGGAAATCCACGACGGCGGGGGTGACAACTTCGGGGTACTCGGCCTGCGGGTAGTGCCCTGCATCAGGAACGATGAGCGTCTTTCCACCCAGGCGATCGGCGACGAGGTGAGCTTCGGCCTCGGGGTCAGGGAAATCGGGATCGCGGGTTCCCATCACGACCAAGGTCGGGGCGTCGACGTCGTCCAGCCGGGCTTCCGCCGGAGCATGCGAGGTATGGGTCGTCGCTCGGAAGGCACGCGCGTGACCCGGCTTGCGCATGCTGGCGCGGATCTGTGCCCGGTGTTCGCGAAGGTCCGCGGGTGGGCGCCCGGGAAACAGCTTCGCGTAGTACGCGTTCCAGGCAGCCGACGACCACGGCGGGAGCATCACGACACGAAACGCGAGCGTCGCGAGGAGTCCGACCGGGACCTGGCGCACGAAGGGGCCGATGAGCACCAGTCCGGTCACGAGCTCGGGGACTTCGGCGGCGGCCCACACGGCACCGCCCGCGGACATCGAGTTGCCGATCAGCACCGCCGGGCCGCCGAGCTGCCGCACGAGCGCGATGAGGTCCGTTCCCACGGCTACGTCGTCGTATGCGCCGAAGGTCGCATCGCTGTCGCCATGACCTCGGAGATCCATCGCCGCAACCCGGTAGCCGGCCCGGACCAAATCCGGTGTCAGGAACCGATACGCCGAGCGCAGGTCTCCCATGCCGGGGGCACACACGACGAGCGGACCATCGCCGTGGACCTCGTATGCGATTCGCCCTTCCTCGCGGTGCAGAAGCTTCGTGGCTGCTGGTGTAGTCATGGGTTCCATCGGCACTCCTCACTCAGCGATCCGGCCGCCCGGTACCCGTCCCGAGCAGTCCTCACTGCCGGGATTCCCACCGATCGTTGTGGCCGGATGACAGCTCCCATACGAGCTGGTGACGAAGACGCGCGCATCGGCACGCGAATCGCGCCAGCCTCGAGCCAGAACGCTCCCGAGCCGCGAACGGCGCCCCGAGGTCACGACGCGACTCGGACGTACTTCGATGCAGAATCTTTTGACACCGAAACTTCGATGTCGTACTATCGGGTGCATGCCTGGTCCGATCATCCGTGCCCACGACGTTGCGTTCCCGCGCTTTCGAGCGCCGGACCTCGAAGAGATGGAGACCTTCCTCCATTCCTTCGGGATGCACACCGCAGCCCGTACTGACACCGCGCTGTACATGCGCGGCACCGACTCCGATCATCACGTGCATGTGACGCATCTCGGCGAGCCGGCGTTCCTCGGCCTGGCGTTCGAAGCGACGCGCGCGGATCTTGACCGGCTCGCCGCGGCGACGGGCGCGGCGGTTGAGCGGCTCGACGAGCCGGGCGGCGGGTCGGTCGTGCACCTCACCGATCCGGACGGGCGTGCGGTCGATGTCGTCGCGGACATCGACCCCTCCGAGCCACTCGAAGTCCGCGGCCACGCACCCCTGAACGTCGGCCTCGAGCGCGTCCGCATCGGTGAGCTGCAGCGCGTCCCGACGGGCGCCTCGCAGGTGAAGCGGTTCGGGCACGCCGCGCTGAAGACGCCGTCTCTCGCCGCGCTCGCGGGCTGGTACTCCGAAACGCTGGGCCTCCTGGCTTCCGACGACATCTACCTCGCGGCGCCGGAGGAGCCCGTCGGACGGTTCATGCGTTGCGACCGCGGCGATCAGCCCGCCGATCACCACACGTTGCTGATCATCGAGACGGGCGAGGTGCGGCTCGGTCATTGCGCGTGGGAGGTGGCGGACTTCGACGATCTCATGGCGGGCCACGACCACCTGCTCGAGGCGCAGCGGCAGCACTACTGGGGCATCGGGCGCCATGTGCTCGGTGGGCAGGTCTTCGACTACTGGAAGGACCCGCTGGGCTACACCGTCGAGCACTGGACGGACTCCGACCTGCTCACAGCCGACACGCCGGCCGGTGTCTACGGCCTGCTCGAGCCGATCAACCAGTGGGGTCCTCCGCCGCCGGCGGACCTGGACTTCTGATGGATCTCGGGATCGCGGGCCGGCGCGCGATCGTCGCCGCGTCGAGCGCGGGTCTTGGCTTCGCGTGTGCGCGGTCGTTGGCGCGCGAAGGCGTACACGTCGTGATCAACGGACGTGACCGCGAGCGCCTCGACGCCGCCGCATCCGACTTGCGAGCCCAGTCGGCCGCCACCGTGGAGACCGTCGCGGGCGACATCGCCGAAGACGCGACCCGTGCCGCGCTCCTGGCCGCGTGCCGCGGAACCCGACATCCTCGTCACCAACAATGGTGGCCCCCCGCCCGGGCAGTTCCAGCAATGGGGCCGCGACGAATGGATCGCGGCCGTCGACGCGAACATGCTCGCGCCGCTGCTGCTCATCCGCGATGTGCTCGACGGCATGGTCACGCGACGCTTCGGACGCATCGTCAACATCACCTCGGCCATGGTTACCACCCCCCACGCCGCGATGGGCCTGTCGTCCGCGGCCCGGACGGGCCTCACGTCGGCCGTGAAGGGCCTGTCGCGTGACGTCGCCGCCGCGAACGTCACGATCAACAATCTGCTGCCGGAACGGATCGACACCGGCCGCCAGCGCCAGATGGCCGAGCTCGCGGTCGCGATCAAGGGCGTCACGATCGAAGAGGCGTACGCGGAGATCGCCGCCACGATCGCGGCGGGCCGGCTCGGCCGCCCCGAAGAAGTCGGGGATGCGTGCGCGTTCCTCTGCAGTGCGCAGGCCGGCTACATCTCGGGCCAGAACCTCCACCTCGACGGCGGCTCCTACTCAGGCTTGTTCTGATGGAAGAGCTCGAGGTCGACGTCCTGATCGTGGGGGCCGGGCCCGTCGGTCTCACGGCGGCACTGCTGCTCGAGCGGCTCGGTTGCTCCACGCTGATCGTGGAACGTCGCGACGGACCGCAGCGCGCGCCGGCTGCCCACGCCGTCAACGCGCGCACCTTCGAGATATGGCGCCAGCTCGGTCTCGATGTCGACCGCATCCGCTCACACGCGCAGGACCCGGTCGACGCCGGTGCCGTGCACTGGGTCACGAAGCTCGGTGGCGAGGTCATCGGGAGCCTGCCGTACGAATGCCAGGGCGACGAGCAGCTCGCGGTGACACCCACGCCACTCCGCAATCTCTCCCAGCACCGTCTCGAGCCGTTGCTCGTCGACGCGCTCCACGAGGCGGGCATCGACCTGCGCTACGAACATTGCTGGGAGTCCGCGACGACTGATGACGCGGGCGTGGTCTCGACGGTCACCGGACCGGACGGCACGTTCCGCGTGTCGAGCCGGTGGCTGCTCGCGTGCGACGGCGCGTCGAGCCCGGTGCGGCGGATGCTCGGCATCGAGCCCGAAGGTCCGAGCCGGATCCAGAGCTTCGTCATGGCCCACTTCGCAGCTGACCTCCGAGACCTGGTCGCCGATCATCCCGGTGTGTTGTTCTGGATCTGCGATCCGCGGGCGGGCGGCGCGCTCGTCGCGCACGACATCGATCGCGAATGGGTGTACATGCACGCCTACGACCCCGACGTCGAGGACGCCGCGTCGTACACGCCGGAGCGCTGCGAGCAACTCGTGCGGGCCGCGCTCACGGACCCGGACGCTCAACTCGAGATCCTGACGATCGCGACGTGGACGATGACGGCGCAGGTCGCGAGCAGCTTCCGTGACGGGCGCTGCTTCCTCGTCGGCGACGCCGCACACCGGTTCCCCCCGACCGGCGGGCTCGGACTCAACAGCGGTGTGCAGGACGCCCACAATCTTGCGTGGAAGCTCGCGGCGGTCGAACACGGCCGAGCGGGTCCGGACCTGCTCGAGTCGTATGAGCGGGAACGCCGACCCGTCGCGCAGCGCAACGCCGAGGTCAGCCTCGCCAACGCGTTCAAGCTCATCGAGGTACCGATCGCGCTGGGCGCCGACCCCGACCTCGAGGTGTCCCACTCGAACATGGTCGCGACACTCGCGGATCCCGACGGCCGCGCCGGCGTCCTCGCCGCGATCGAGAATCAGGCCACGCACTTCGACATGCTCGGCTTGCAGCTCGGGTACTCCTACGAGTGTTCGGACGAAGTCGTCGCGGGGCAGGTCGACGGTGGCGTCGATCCGGTTCGCACGTATGTCCCGTCGAGTCGACCCGGCGTACGGCTCCCACACGGATGGATCCGACGCGACGGCGCGGTCTGCTCGGCGCTGGATCTGATCCCCCTCGATCAGCCCGTGCTCATCGCCGGCCCGGCGTGCGAGACCGAGGAGTGCGACCTGCGTGTGGGCGTCGACTTCGACGACCCCGATGGCTGGTGGTCCGCCATCCTCGCCATGCCGGACACGGGCGCGCTCCTCGTCCGTCCCGATCAGCACATCGCCGCCCGGTGGATGACGACGCCACCCCGGACCAAGATCTCGCGCTGGGAGCTCTCGCCCCGGCCTTGAGCGCCATTCCCAGGGTCGAGAAGGCTCGGCGCCGGGCACCAGATCGCTTCCGATCCGGTTCACGCATGAGGAGGACTCCATGACAGAGACGGCGTTGCGCATCGAGCGTCGCGGCCCGGTGGTGATCCTCGAGAATCAGGATCCGCCGCGGAACCGGATGACGTTCGAGTACATGGACGAGCTCGAGCAGGCTGTGATCGCGCTGCGCGACGATCGCGACGCGCGTGCCGTCGTCATCACCGCGGCTGGTGACGAGCATTTCAGTGTCGGCATGGACCTCAAGCAGCTGATGTCGGGCGCGTCGGAGCGCGGCGGATTCGAGGCGGTTCTCGATCAGCGGCTCCGGGTGTTGTCGCTGGTCGAGCAGCTCGACAAGCCGGTCATCGCGACGATGTTCGGGTATTGCCTCGGAGGCGGGCTCGAGCTTCCTCTCGCATGCCACTTCCGCCTCGCCGCGACCGAAGGCGCGCGCATCGGATTGCCGGAGCTCGATCTCGGGACCGTCCCGGCGTGGGGCGGTACCGCGCGGTTGACCCGAACAGTCGGGCGCGCACCCGCACTCGACATGATCCTGCGAGCGAAGAAGATCGACGGGCCTACCGCCCTCGCCATCGGCCTCGTCCATGAGCTGCATCCCGTCGCGCAGCTCAAAGCCAAGGCGATCGAGCTCGCCGAGGAGCTCGCCGCGCAGCCACCGATCGCCGTGGCCGGGGTTCTGCGCGCCGTGGTCGGCGCCGAGCACCTGCCGCTCGACGACGCGCTGCGCATCGAACGGGACGCCGTCCGCCGGTGCAGCAGCTCGGCCGACCAGATCGAGGGCATGACCGCGTTCCTCGAGAAACGACGACCCCAGTTCACGGGCCGGTGACGATTTCCGCCGGCCGCGTCGCGCCGCCGAGCACTTGACTACGGCCTGAACCAGGTCGGATGACCTACGCGGCGGCCTCCGTGAGTGGTCGACCCCCGACGCCGACGTTTTGCGGGGCCGTCGCGGCTTGTACCCTTTGCGGCCTCACAACAGTGCCCGCGGGTGGAAATCGCAGTGCCGGCGGGTAGAGACCAGATCCCGGTGCGCGGGATGAGGGGGCACGGTGTTCGGGGGGGCGTCGTCACGGGAGTCGAGCGCGGAACCGGCTGAGCCGCGCCTGAGCTACCACCCGGCGCTCGACGGGCTGCGCGCGGTCGCGGTCCTCGCGGTCATCGCGTACCACGATGCCTACGCCTGGGCCGCCGGCGGGTTCCTCGGCGTCGACACGTTCTTCGTCCTCTCGGGCTTCCTGATCACCACCCTGCTCGTCCTCGAGTTCCGCCGGGCGACGACGATCGACCTGCTGGCGTTCTGGGGTCGCCGGCTCCGACGGTTGCTGCCGGCGCTGCTCCTCGTGCTGCTCGCCGTCGCGGTCTACAGCTGGACCGAGGTCGCCTCGATCCAGCTCTCGGCGCTCCGGGGCGACTCGATCGCGAGCCTCTTCTATGTCGCGAACTGGCGTTTCATCTCGACGGGCACCTCCTACTTCGACATGTTCATCGCACCCTCGCCCGTCCGGCACCTCTGGTCGCTGGCGATCGAGGAGCAGTTCTACCTGGTGTGGCCGCTCGTCGTACTGGGTGTCTTCAAGCTCTTCCGCGGCTCTCGGCGTGCGCTGTTCGGGGTGTGCATCGCCGGGATCGTTGCCTCGTCGATCGTGATGGCCAGCCTCTACGACAGCGCCGACCCGTCACGCGCGTACTTCGGGACTGATGCCCGCATCCACACGATCCTGGTGGGGGCGGCGCTTGCCCTCGTGCTGCTGGCCCGGCCGCCCCGCACGACGGCCGCCCGCCGCAACGTGCAGATCCTCGGACTCGTCGAGCGCGGTCGCGGTCGCCTGGTCGATGCACGCGCTCTCCGACCAGTCATCGCTCTACTACCACGGCGGCTCGTTGCTCTTCGCGGTCGCGGTCGCCGGTCTGATTGCCGCGGTCATGCAACCGAACCGGACCGCGCTACGCCTCGGGCTCGCGCTCACGCCACTGGTGTGGGTCGGCCGCATCTCTTACGGCCTCTACCTCTGGCACTGGCCGGTGAACGTCTACCTCACGGAGGCTCGTACCGGCTGGAGCGCGACGCAGCTGAACGTCGTGCGGCTCGCGGTCACGTTCGCGTTCGCGATCGGCTCGTACTACCTCGTCGAGATGCCCATCCGCCGCGGCGTGCTGCGAGGCGGCTGGGTGCGGTGGGCGGCGCCGGTTGCGATCGCCGGCACCGGTCTCGTGCTCATCGCGGCCACCGTCGGGGCAACGAGCCCGCCGAGCTACGTCGGTGGCGCCGGCGGCCAGGCCACGGCTCCGGCCGGCTCGACCTCACAGGAGCGCGCGAGCCAGGTCAGCGCGCAACCCGCGAGCTCCGGCGGCGCATTGACGGCCGAGCCGGGTGTCGACTTCCGTACCGGAGGCGCGGTTGCGGCGTTGGGGATCGTGAATTGCCCACCGCCCCGCGACGACGAACGCGCCGCGGCCAACGACGCGTTGAAGCAGAACGGTCCCGCGCCCAAGCGCCGCCCGGGCGGGCCGGTCCGGGTGCTGGTGGTTGGTGACTCGTTGGGCTGCAGCATCGCCGTGGGGCTCGGACCGGCAGGTGCACCCGCGCTCGTCATGCATCAAGCGACGATCGTCGGGTGCGGCGTGGTCTCGGACCAGATCTTCGACGAGGAGGAGCCCTTCCCCCGGGGCACCGAGAACTGCCCGCGGATGGTCGACGACCTCGTGGGCCCGGCACTCGCGGGCTTCCACCCGGACCTCGTGCTGTGGGTCAGCACCTGGGAGCGGTTCAACTTCGTCGAAGGCAGCCAGCTGCTCCCGACCGGCAGCGACGCCTGGAAGCAGTCGCTGCAACGCCGGCTCACCCGCGGCTACGAACGCCTCACGGCCGGCGGCGCCCGCCTCGCGTTCGTCACCGTGGCCCCGCCTGCTCCCGCATCGATGATCAACGGCGGTCGGATCGTCAGTCCCCGCTTCGACTGGCGCTTCCCGGCCATGAACCGCCAGATCGACCGATTCGTCGCGGCCCACCCGGACACCCGGCTCATCGACATCGCCGCCAAGGTCTGTCCGCACGGCGCCCCGTGCCCCGAGCAGGTGGGCGGCGTCGAGCCGCGCAACGGCGACGGGGTGCACTTCGATCCACCGGGGTCCGTGTGGATCTCGAGATGGATGCTCCCGCAGCTCCTCGCCGCGGCCTCGGCTCCGGCACCGCCCACGCCCTCCGCGCCACCGCTCCCTGCGGTTCCCTGAGCGTGCGTTCCCCGGCCACTCGTAGAATCCCGGCGGAGAGGCGGATGGTCCAGGCATGACTCTGAAGACGCTGATCATGGCGCTGTTGCTGACGGGCTTCCTCGCGGGAGCCCCCGCGCTCTGGTGGGGCATGGCGGATCTCAAGCACATCCCGGGCGGCGTCTGGCGGCACTCGGCCCAGCGGCCCCGGCGGCAGTGGCGGGCCGGGATGATCAGCGCCTACGCGCTCGGTGGTTGGCCCGTGTTCCTCGCGGTCGCGTCGTGGCGCCAGAGCACGGAGCGGGCCAACCTGCTCGACGAATGGGCCCACCTGAGCGCCAAGAAGCGACGGTCCCGGCAACGCCGATACGAGGCGACCAAGGAGCGGGCGGCGGAGATTCGACCGATCACGCCGAACTCCGACGATTCGGTGATCGTGCTGAGCGACCACGAGGACGGGTAGTGCCGAGCCTCTTCCGCATCGAGGTGCTGATCGGTCTGGTGATCCTTGGTTACCTGGTCGCGTTGCCCGTGGTGCTCACGACCCTCTCCGACGCGCCGGACCATCTCCCGGCGCGTCTGGGCCGCGTGCGGCCACCGGCGCAGCACCTGGGAGCACCAGCTCTATCTTGGCGTACGCGTTCGCGGGCTGGCCGGCCTTGGTGATGGCGCTGTCCTGGCGCACCGGACGGCTCCGCCACGAGCTCCGGCGCGAGCGGGCGGTCGAACGTGACCGCGGTCGTTACTGACCGGCGCGGCACTTCCGCAGTCTTTGGTCTCAACCCGGGCGAGTCCGGCTGCCGATGATGCAGCGCGGCTGGGACCGTATTCGGAGGGAAACAATGGGACCGCTTCAAATCGTCGGCATTCTTGCCATCATTGGGCTCATCGCCGTTCTCGTGGTCATGCGCAAGCAGTGACTCGGCGGGCAGTACCACCACCACCGCCAAGTCCCAAAGCACTCGCATCTGAGTCGCGTCTCGGTCTGAGCCGCGACGAGCTGGCCGCAGCGCCACTCGTCGCGGATCAGCGAGAGCTCCACGGTCAGGTCGTCTCATCGCGGGAATCGATGGGGTAGCGGCATACGGGTGTGGGTAATCTCGCCCCATGGCCGATCAAGCGAGCTTTGCTGAGCTCGCGATGCCGTACATGTCGGCGCTGTACTCGGCGGCACTCCGGATGACCCGCAACCCGTCCGACGCCGAAGACCTCGTCCAAGAGACGTATCTCCGCGCGGTACCGAGGCTTCCCCGGCTTCAAGGAGGGGACGAACCTCAAGGCGTGGCTGTACAAGATCCTGACGAACACCTACATCAACTCGTACCGGGCCAAGAAGCGCCGGCCGGAGCAGGTCGAGCTCGACGACGTCGAGGACTTCTACCTCTACAAGCGCCTCGGTGGGCTCGAGGCCGTGGAAGCCGATCGGGGCCCCGAAGCCGAGGTGCTCGACTCGATTCCGGACGAAACCGTCAAGAAGGCGCTCGAAGACCTGCCCGAGCAGTTCCGGATGGCCGTGCTGCTGGCCGATGTCGAAGGTTTCTCGTACAAGGAAATTGCTGAGATCATGGACGTCCCGATCGGGACGGTGATGAGCCGGCTGCACCGGGGAAGAAAGCAGCTGCAGAAGCGGTTATGGGATTTGGCCGAGGAACGCGGCCTCGTCCCGAGTGGGTCTTCAGGGGGATAGGTCGGGGGTTCGGAGAGAGATGGATTGCGATGGCGCGGTAGGCCGCGTCTACCACTATCTCGATGGTGAGCTGACTGTCTGGAAACGTCAGGCGATCAGCTCGGCATCTGGACGAGTGCCCCCCGTGCGCGGAGGGCTTCTACTTCGAGATCGAGATCCGCCGGGTCATCTCCACCCGCTGCCGCGACGAGGCTCCGGCCGAGCTCCGGCGCCGGATCGCCGAGCAGCTCCAGCAGTTCCAGCCACCCGAATAGGGCGAGTTCACGCGCGCCGGACGGGTCGCTCTACGATGCGGCGGTTGTTCATCGACCGGTGAGGAGCATCGTGACCCTGGCGGACGCGCAACCCTGGCACTACTGGATCGCCTTCGTCCTCTTCTTCAGTGCCCTCGGCATCGTCCTGGTCGCCCTCCCCATCGGGTACTACCTGAAGGTGTGGCGGCTCAAGCACCCGAAGCAATAGGCACCGTGACGCTGTGACCGCGGCCCTCAGCCCGACGCGCACCACCCCGGAGCCGGTCGACTGGGCCCTGGCCGAGAAGGTCGCCCGCCGCTTCGCCGGGAGCGAGCCGCTGGCGACGTCGTACCTGTGGGGATCGCTGCAACGCGACTTCGCCGAGGTGACGATCGAAGCCGAAGCGGCGGTCACCGAGCTCACCGGATTGCGACCGCCGAGCCCGGCCGTCGCGACCGTGCTCGACCGGGGCGGATGGGTGAGTGCCAACGTCGTCTCGATGCGGGCGTTGCTCACCCCGTTCAGCGACAAGGTCGGGGCGCGGCTCGCCCGGAGCCCGGTCGCGCCGGTAGGTCGACGGGTCGCCGGCGCCGAGCTCGGCTTCCTGCTCGGCTACGTCGCGCAGCGGGTCCTCGGCCAGTACGACCTGCTCGTGCCGGAGGACGTCGCGAATCCGAATGCCGACGACGCGGTCTATTACGTCGGTCCCAACATCCTCGGGCTCGAGAAGCGGTTCGCGTTCCGACCGCTCGACTTCCGTCGTTGGATCGCCCTGCACGAGCTCACGCACCGGGCCCAGTTCACCGGGGTCCCGTGGCTGCGGCCCTACTTCCTCTCCCTGGTCAGCGAGCTCCTCGGCGGGGTCGAACCGGATCCGCGCCGGCTCATCGAGGCGGCGGCGCGTGCGCTGGACGAGATGCGTCACGGTCGCAACCCGATCGACGAGGGCGGGATGGTCGCCCTGTTCGCGTCGGCGGAGCAGCGCGAGACGCTGGCCAAGGTGCAGGCCCTGATGTCGCTGCTCGAGGGCCACGGCAACGCGGTCATGAACCGGCTGGGCGCGGAGCTGGTCGACGGCCAGGAGCGCATGGCCCGGGTGCTGCAGGCTCGCCGTACCGCGCGCGGTGCGACCGCACTCCTGCACCGCTTGCTCGGGTTGGAGCTCAAGCTGCGCCAGTACGAGCTCGGCGAGTCCTTCATCAACGCGATCGAGCGCGAAGCCGGCATCCACGCGGTCGACCCGGCGTGGCGTGGTCCCGAGTTCCTGCCGACGCTCGCCGAGCTCTCCGCCCCGACGACGTGGCTCGCCCGCGTCGACGGTGCGACGGTCGCGGCCGGGTAGCACCCCGGTCTTCTCGTGCAGTCCCCGGCGCTCGAGGCGGTCGATCTCGACGGACTCGTAGCGCCGGTCGTCGTGGCGTGCTCCGGCGGTGCCGACTCGCTCGCGCTGCTCATCGTCGCCGCGGACGCGCAGCTCGACCCGATCGCGGTGCACGTCGATCACGGCTTGCGGGCCGGCAGCGAGCGCGACGCTGGACGTCGTGGCCGACGCGGCGCGCCGGCTCGGCGTGCGCGATCGCCGGGTGCAGGTGGTGATCGAGCCCGGCGGCAACCTCGAGGAACGGGCCCGCGACGCGCGCTACGACGCGCTCGAGACCGTGCGCGCGGAAGTCGGAGCGACCGCGGTGCTGGTCGCCCATACCGCCGACGACCAGGCGGAGACCGTGCTGCTCAACCTGCTGCGCGGCAGCGGGTCGAGTGGGCTCGCGGGCATGCCGGCTCGGCGCGACCACCTGGTCCGACCGTTGCTCGGTGTACGCCGGGCCGACGCGCGGGCGCTCTGTCGACGCGCGTGGCTTCGTCCCGGTCGACGACCCCTCCAACCAGGATCTGGTGCACCGGCGGAACTGGGTGCGCCTCGAAGCGCTCCCGGCGTTGTCCGACGGCGCCCGTCGTGATCTCGTGCCCGTCCTGGCTCGGCAGGCCGCGGTGCTGCGCGCCGAAGCGGACCTGCTCGATGAGCTGGGTGACGCGTTGCTGGCAGAAGCCGGCGGGCACGAGCCGACCGCCCGGGTGCTGGCCGAATGCGCATCCGGCGTTGGCGCGACGGGCCGTCCGGCGGTGGCTCGGCACCCCACCGCCGTCGCTCGCCGAGGTCGAACGCGTCCTCGCGGTGGCGCGCTGCGAGCGCCGCGCCGCGCAGCTCTCCGGAGGCCGTCGCGTGTGGCGCCGGGATGGCCGGCTGCACCAGGCACTACCGTGACGCCCGTGACCGACCCGTTGGGCAAAGTGGTGGTCGCCGCCGAGGAGCTCCAGGAACGCATCCTCGGACTCGGCAAGGAGATCACCGCCGACTACGCCGATCGTCCGCCGTTGCTCGTCGGCGTCCTCAAGGGCGCGTTCATGTTCATGAGCGACCTCTCCCGCGCGATCGACCTGCCGGTCGAGTTCGACTTCATGGCGGTGTCGTCGTACGGATCGGCGACGCGCTCGAGTGGTGTGGTCCGGATCATCAAGGACCTCGACCTCGACCTGACCGACCGCCATGTCCTGATCGTCGAGGACATCGTCGACTCCGGCCTCACGCTCGCGTACCTGCGCCGGCTCCTGGCCGCCCGCAGCCCTGCCTCGCTGGAGATCTGCGCGCTGCTCGTCAAGGACGGCCTGCAGAAGTCGGAGCTGGACATCAAGTACGTCGGCTTCCGGCTGCCGCCGACGTTCGTCGTCGGCTACGGCCTCGACGTCGACGAGCGCTACCGCAACCTGCCCGACGTCGTCGAGTACACCGGTCCCGAGCGCTGAGCCCGACTCGCATCCATTGGGGCCGGGCCCGGGGCGCCCGATAGCCTGAGCGCCCGGCCCCGTGCGGCCGTCCGGAACCGTGACCAGATCCCGTCGCTTCCTCCTCCTTGGCGTTGTCCTCGCCGTCATCGCAGCCGTCGTCGTCACGCGGCTGATCGACGACGGCTCGGGCCGGCGCACCGTGGACCTCGTCGCGTTCGAGCAGCGACTCTCCGAGGACCGCATCCGCAGCGTGACGCTGCTCGACCAGGACCATGTCGTCGAGGCCACGCTGACCGACGGGTCCGAGATCCGGACCCGCTTCCCCGAGCGGTACACCGACGAGATCACCCGCCAGATCCGCGCCGCGCAGGTGCACGACTTCCACGTGGACGGTCAGGAGGAGAACCGCTGGCTCTCCCTGCTCCTCAGCCTGCTGCCGTTCCTCATCCTGCTCGGCGTCGTGTTCTGGTTCGTGAGCCAGGCCGGCGGCGGTGGGCGCGGCGTCCTGGGGTTCGGGCGTTCGCGGGCGAAGCCCGTCGGCAAGGACCAGCCCATCGGTGACGTTCGCGGATGTCGCGGGGCTCGACGAGGCCGTGGAGGAGCTCGAGGAGATCAAGGAGTTCCTCGCCGCGCCGGCGCGCTTCGAGGAGCTCGGGGCGAAGATCCCGAAGGGCGTGCTGCTCTTCGGCCCGCCCGGGACCGGCAAGACGCTGCTGGCGAAGGCGGTCGCGGGCGAGGCCGGCGTGCCGTTCTTCTCGATCAGCGGGTCCGACTTCGTCGAGATGTTCGTCGGGGTCGGCGCGTCGCGCGTCCGTGACCTGTTCGCGAAGGCGAAGGAGGCGGCACCCGCGATCGTGTTCGTCGACGAGATCGACGCGGTCGGGCGCCACCGCGGTGCCGGCGTCGGTGGCGGGCACGACGAGCGCGAGCAGACGCTGAACCAGCTGCTCGTCGAGATGGACGGCTTCGACGCGAAGACCGGGGTGATCCTGCTCGCGTCGACGAACCGTCCTGACATCCTCGATCCCGCGTTGCTCCGGCCCGGTCGCTTCGACCGCCAGATCGTCGTGGACCGTCCGGATCTCGAAGGCCGCAAGGCGATCCTCGCGGTGCACGCGCGCGGCAAGCCGTTCGCGGCCGGCGTCGACCTCACGGTCATCGCGCGGCGCACGCCGGGATTCACCGGCGCCGATCTCGCGAACCTCGTGAACGAAGCCGCGCTGCTCGCCGGTCGGCGCGGGCTCGACGCAGATCGGCGTGCACCAGCTCGAAGAAGCCATCGATCGCGTGATGGCCGGACCCGAGCGGCGCAGCCGGCTCATCTCCGACATCGAGAAGCGCGTGCATCGCGTACCACGAGGGTGGGCACGCGCTGGTGAGCCACGCGCTGCCGGGCACCGATCCGGTGCACAAGGTGTCGATCATCCCTCGGGGTCGGGCGCTCGGCTACACGCTGACGCTGCCGACCGAGGACCGGTTCCTGGTCCGGCGCAGCGAGCTCGTGGACGAGCTCGCCATGCTGCTCGGGCGGCCGCTCGGCGGAGGAGCTGATCTTCGCCGACCCCACGACCGGCGCGCAGAACGACATCGACCGCGCCACCACCATCGCCCGGCAGATGGTCACCGAGTTCGGGATGACCGACGCGCTCGGGCCGATGCGCCTCGGCCAGCCGGTGGGTGAGGTGTTCCTGGGCCGCGACTTCACCTCGACCCCGGACTACTCGCAGGAGATCGCGGCCCGCATCGACGCGGAGGTCCGCCGCCTGCTCGATCGGGCGCACGAGGTCGCCGGATCGCATCGTCGCCGAGAACCGGCACCACGCTGGACCGGTTGGCTGCCGCGCTCATCGAGCACGAGACGCTCGATGCGGACCAGGTCCTCGACCTGCTCCGAGACGTGGAACCCTGGACCCACTCCCGCGAGTCGGGAGCCGGCCGGCCGAGTGCGGTGGCCACGAGCGATCACGGTGCGTCGGGCCCTGGCACCGCCGGCCATGGTCCGCCAGGAAGGAACAACCCGTGAGCGACCCGAATCCTCTGCAGGCCGTGCCCGCGGTCGGAGCAACCGCCGCCGGTCGACAAGGAGCGCATCGAGCGGGCCGTGCGCGAGATCCTCGAGGCGATCGGCGAGGACCCGGAGCGCGACGGCCTGCTGCGCACGCCGGCGCGCGTCGCGTCGATGTACGAGGAGATCTTCTCCGGGTTGCACGAGGACCCGAGCCAGCACCTCACCGTCACGTTCGAAGCGCACCACGACGAGATGGTGATGGTGCGCGACATCCCGCTGTTCAGCGCGTGCGAGCACCACCTCACGCCGTTCCACGGCATGGCGCACGTCGCGTACATCCCCGGCGACGACGGACGGATCACCGGGCTGTCGAAGATCGCGCGGCTGGTCGAGGGCTTCGCCCGGCGCCCCCAGGTGCAGGAGCGGCTCACCACCCAGATCGCGGACGCGCTGCTGGACCAGCTCAAGCCCAAGGGCGTGTTCGTGCTGATCCAGTGCGAGCACCTGTGCATGTCGATGCGGGGCGTGAAGAAGGCGGGAACACTCACCGTGACGTCCGCGGTACGCGGGTTGTTCAAGGACAATCCGGCGACCCGGGCCGAAGCGATGAGCCTCATCGGACATCCAGGAAATCGGCTGTAACAGGCCTCGGAGGGACGCTTCCCCCTGTACGCTCCGAACCTGATGTTCGAGTGGGATGCGGTGGCGGGGCGGGTCATGGGCGTGGTCAACGTGACCCCCGATTCCTTCTCCGACGGCGGCCGCTACCTCGATCCGGACGCCGCGATCGCGCACGGACTGGCGCTGGCGGAGCAGGGCGCCGCGGTCCTCGACGTCGGTGGCGAATCCACCCGGCCCGGCGCCGCACCGGTGCCCGCGGACGAAGAGCTGGCGCGGGTGCTGCCCGTCGTTCGCGCGCGCTCGCCGCGCGATGCCGGCGTGCCGGTGAGCATCGACACCACGAAGGCCGCCGTGGCCGCGGGCGCGCTCGGCGCCGGGGCGACGATCGTGAACGACGTCTCGGCCGGTCGCAAGGATCCGGATCTGCTCCGGGTGGTGGCCGACGCCGGCGCGGGTTACGTCGCGATGCACATGCTGGGCGAGCCCGGCACCATGCAGGACGACCCGCGCTACGACGATGTGCTCGCCGAGGTCGGGGCGTTCCTCGTCGAACGGCTCGACGCCGCGGCCGCGGCCGGCATTGCCCGCGGATCGCTGATGGCTGACCCGGGCATCGGGTTCGGCAAGACCGCGACGCACAACCTGACCCTGTTGGCCGACCTGGCGAGCTTGGCCGACCGGATCGACGCACCGCTGCTCGTGGGAACGTCCCGGAAGACGTTCCTCGGACGCCTGCTCGGCGCTCGAGGATCCCGCGGCGCGAGACGACGGAACGCTCGCCACGGTCGTCTGGGCGCTCGATCACGGTGCCCGGATGGTCCGTGTCCACGATGTCGTCAGCGCGGCACGCGCCGCCGCGCTGCTCGACGTCCTCGAAGCCGCTGCGGCATGAGGAGAGACGCATGACCACCTTGCGGGGGCGCTGGGCACAGGGGCTCGAGCCGCGCTTCTTCTGTTGGATCATCCAGGACCGGCTCGCGGCCTCGGAGCGGCCCGGTGGGTTCGCTCGGAGCCACCGCAAGATCCGGCGCCAGGAGGAGCTGATCTGGCTCGGCCAGCACGGCTTCACCCGGGTGATCTCGATGCTCGACTCGCCGCACAACCTGCACGCGTACGACGAGGCCGGCATCGCCTACGAGCACGTCCCGCTCGGTCGTCACGACGAGATGGGTGATCGGCTCGGGCTGATCTACGAGTGCATCTCGCGCCGGCTCGACGTTCCGACCGAACGCGTGCTGATCCACAACGAGGAGTTCGGTGACCGGCTCCTCGGTGTGCTCTGCGGCTACCTGCTCTACGCGGGTCTGGTCGACGAAGGACCGCACGCGATCGTCGCCGGCGAACGCCTCACCGGTCGTGAGCTCGGCGCGCAGGGTCGCGAGATCGTCGCGATCACGGTCAACGAGCACATCGTGCGCGACCGTGTCGCCCGCTCGGACTCCTGAGTCATGGGCAAGATCCTGATCTCGGGGCTGCGCGAGCTCGGCGTGCACGGAGTGCTGCCCGAGGAGCAGAGCCGGCCGCAGCCCTTCGAGGTCGATGTCGAGCTCGAGGTGGACCTGCTCCCCGCCGGCCAGAGCGACAACCTCGACGACACGGTCGACTACTCGGCGGTGTCGGAAGCGGTGAGCCGGGTCGTGAAGAACGAGCGGTACCAGCTGCTCGAACGGCTGGCGACGCGGATCGGTGAGGTGTGCCGGACCGACGACCGGGTGAGCGCGGTGACGGTCACCGTGCGCAAGCTCCATCCGCCGGTGCGGGCGATGCTCGACCACGTCGCGGTGTGCGTCACGGTGTGACCCGGGCCTACCTCGGCCTCGGCTCCAACCTCGGCGACCGCGCCGCGCACCTGCAGCTCGCGGTCGACGAGCTGGCCGAGACCGCCGGGGGTCAGGTCGTGGCCGTCTCCAGGGTCTACGAGACCGCGCCGGTCGGCGGGCCGGAGCAGGACGACTACCTCAACGCCGTCGTCGCGCATCGAGACCGACCTGTCCGCGCGCGAGCTGCTCGCCGTCGCGCAGCACATCGAGCAGCTCGCCGATCGGGTGCGCACCGTGCGCTGGGGACCGCGCACGCTCGACGTCGACGTCCTGCTCGTCGGGGACGAGCGGGTCGACGAACCGGACCTGCAGGTGCCCCATCCGCGGCTGGAGGAGCGTGGCTTCGTCCTCGCCCCGCTGCGCGATGTCGCGCCCGATCGCGTCCCGGAACCCGGCCGGCGGGCTGGGAGGGAGTTCGCGACAGCGGGGTAGAGTTGCGGCTCCCTTGATCCAGTCCGGACCATCTGGCCGGAACCGCGAGGAAGGGCACGTGACCGTGAACGGTGGGGAACACAGTCGGGACGCTCGCGCTCGTAGGCCCCGGGCGGGCCGGCACCACCGATTGCTGCTGCGCCTCGCGGCTCGGGGGTGGCGGGTCGGCGCGGTGGTCGGCTCCGGTCCCGACTCCGCGTCGGCGCGCGCCGCGGCCGACCGGTTGGGTGGCGCCGGTCGGCACCGTCGAAGATGTCGCGGCGGCCGACCTCGTGATCATCGCGACGCCCGACGACGCGATCGGATCCGTCGCGACGCAGTTGGCCTCGTGCGTGCGGCCCGAACAGCTGGTGATCCATCTCTCGGGTGCGCGCGGGCTCGACGCGCTCGCGGACGTGCCGTGTCGCACCGGCGCGCTTGCATCCGCTCCAGACGCTCCCGACGGTCGACGCCGGGCCTGGCTCGACTGCCCGGTTCGTGGTGCGCGATCGCCGGCGATCCCGCAGGTTGCGGTGCTCGCGGAGCAGCTCGGTCTCCGCCCGGTCGCGGTGAGCGACGAGGACCGGGCCCGGTATCACGCGACCGCGTGCATCGCGTCGAACCATCTCGTTGCGTTGCTCGGCCAGATCGAGCGGGTCTCTCCGGTTCCGCTGGAAGCTCTGTTGCCGCTGGTTCGGGCGTCGCGTCGACAACGTCGCCGACCTCGGCGCGGCGGGCTGCGCTCGACCGGTCCGGTGTCGCGTGGCGACGTCGAGACGGTCCGAGCCCACCTCGAGGCGCTTCCCCCGGACGAGCGCGACACGTACCGGGCCCTGGCCCGCGTCGCGTACCAGCTCGCGGGCCGCGGCGCGGGCGCCGACGACGCCGAGCTGGCCGCGGTGCTGCAGTGATCACGATCACCACGGTCGACGAGCTCCGCCGAGAGTGCGAGCAGGCGCGAACGGCCGGCCGCACGGTCGGGCTCGTACCCACGATGGGCTTCTTCCACGACGGGCACCGGTCGCTGATGCGCGCCGCCCGTGCCGCGACGGATCTCGTCGTCGTCACGCTCTTCGTCAACCCGACCCAGTTCGGGCCGAACGAGGATCTCGCCGCGTACCCGCGAGATCTCGACCGCGACTCCGACGACGCGCGGGCGGAGCAGGTCGACGTCCTCTTCGTGCCGACGGTGGACGAGATGTACCCCGATGGCTCTCCGCTGACGACCGTGCATGTGGACGCGCCTCACCGAGGGTCTCTGCGGTGCGAGTCGTCCGGTCCACTTCGACGGCGTCACCACCGTGGTCGCGAAGCTGTTCTCGATCGTCGGTCGCTGCGAGGCGTTCTTCGGCCGGAAGGACTTTCAGCAGCTCGCGGTGATCCAACAGATGACGCGCGATCTCAACCTGCCGGTGGAGGTGCGCGGCTGCCCGCTCGTGCGCGAGGCCGATGGCGTCGCGATGTCGAGCCGGAACGCGTACCTGGAGCCGGAAGAACGGCGCGCGGCTCGGGTGCTCTCCGATCGTTGCGGGCCGGTCGCGGACGCGGTCACGGCCGGCGAGCGCGACGCCGGGGCAGCTGGAAGATGTCGTCGCGGATCTCGTGGGTCGCGAGCCGCTCGTCACGCTCGAATACGCCGAGGTCCGTGACGCGAGAACGCTGGAACCCCGCCCCCAGCTGGACGGGGAGGTCGTGCTCGCGCTGGCGGCCGCGGTCGGGCGGGCCCGCCTGCTCGACAATGTGGTCCTGACGGTCCAGGGTTCGCAGGTTGATGTGGACCTCGGGGTGCTGACGGGTGGGCGGGACACCCCCGTGGTTCCGTAACCTCACGCCATGGCCGACCTTCTCGTACTGGGCAGTGGCATCGCGGGGCTCTCCGCCGCGATCCACGGCGCTCGGCGCGGGCTGTCGGTCGTGGTGCTGACCAAGGGCGAGCTCGCCTGGTCGGCGACCCGCTACGCGCAGGGTGGTGTCGCAGCCGCGCTCGAGGAGCCGGACTCGCGCCGAGCTGCACCTCTCCGACACGCTGGCCGCGGGCGCCGGGCTGTGCGATCCCGACGCGGTGCGCGTGCTGGTCACCGAAGGCCCGGACCGGGTGCGCGAGCTCATGATGCTCGGTGCGGTGTTCGACCGCACCGGTGACGGCGCCGCGGCATCGCTGGCGCTCGCTCGCGAGGGCGGCCACTCGGTCGCGCGCGTCGTGCATGCCGGTGGCGACGCGACGGGCGCGGAGATCGAGCGGGCGCTGGTCGCCGCGGTGCACGCGCTCGACGGGGTCGAGGTGCGCGAGCAGTGCTTCGCGGTCGACCTGATCGTCGAGCGTGACCGATGCGTCGGGGTCCGCGACCCTGAACGCCGACGGTGCGACCGAGGAGATCCGGTCGCGCCACACGATGGTCGCCACCGGTGGCGCGGGCCAGCTGTTCGCGGTCACGACGAACCCGCCGGTGTCGACCGGTGACGGGATCGCCCTCGCGATGCGGGCCGGCGCGGCGGTCGCGGACGTCGAGTTCATGCAGTTCCACCCGACCGCGTTGCATCACCCGTCGATGCCGCGACCCGCTCCTCTCCGAAGCCCTCCGCGGCGAGGGCGCGGTGCTGCGCGACGAGCACGGAGTCGCGTTCATGGCCGACGAGCACCCGCTCGCCGATCTGGCCCCGCGTGACGTCGTGGCCCGGGCCATCACCCGCCGCCTGGTGAGCCGGGGTCTCGACCACCTCTGGCTCGATGCCACCTCGATCGATGACTTTCCTGCGCGCTTCCCCACGATCTGGGGATCGGCGCAGGCGGTGGGGCTCGACCCGACGCAGGACTGGCTCCCGGTCGCGCCCGCCGCGCACTACCTCTGCGGCGGCGTGAGCACCGATCTCGACGGGGCGACCACGCTCCCGGGACTTTGGGCCTGTGGTGAGGCGGCCTGCTCCGGCGTGCACGGCGCGAACCGACTCGCGTCGAACTCGCTGCTCGACGGCCTCGTCTTCGCGCCGCGCGTCGTCGACGCGATCGTCGATGGCAAGGACGCGGCCGACTCGACCGGCGTGCTGCGGTCCGGTTCCGCGCGGAGCGTGTTGCCGTCGCCGCGGACGCGGTGGCTCGCGGCCGATGGCGCTCGACGAGCTGCAACGGGTGATGACCAAGGGCGCCGGCGTGCTGCGCGACCGGTCAAGTCTCGAGCAGGTGCTCGACGTCCTCCCGGTCGACGACCCCGCGGTCGAGCTGTTGCCTGCGGATCCGGCGGGATACGAGCTGCGCAACCTGATCACGGTCGGCTGGGCGCTGGCGAGCGCCGCGCTGGCGCGTGAAGAGTCACGCGGTACGCACACCCGGCTCGACTATCCCGAACCCGTCGAGTGCGTTCCTCGGGCGGTTCTTCGCCGCCGGCGACGCACCGGTCTTCGTCCCGCTGCCCGCCGACGTCCGGGAGCCGAGCGCATGATCCGCGACCTCGATCCGCCCCATCACCTCGTGCACGACGTCGTCGAACGGGCGCTCGCCGAAGACCTCGGCCTGCTCGGCGACCTCACGTCCATCGCCGTGATCGACGACGAGACGGTGGCGACGGGAACGTTCGTCGCCCGCTCCGAGGGAGTCCTCGCCGGCACCGCCGCCGCGACCGAGACCTTCTACCAGCTGGATCACGACGATCGACGTCATCTGGCATCTGGCCGACGGCGACGAGATCCGGGAAGGTCAGGCGCTCGGTGGGGTCTCGGGCTCGCTGCGGGCGATCCTCGGTGGCGAGCGCACCGCACTGAACCTGCTGCAGCACTGCTCCGGGATCGCGACGCTCACCCGTCGCTTCGTGCGCGCCGCACACGGCAAGTCGCGGATCCGGGATACCCGCAAGACGTTGCCCGGGCTCCGCGGGCTCGAGAAGGCCGCGGTGCGCGCCGGCGGTGGCTTCAACCACCGCGAGAGCATGTCCGACGCGATCCTCATCAAGGACAACCACCTGATGCACGTCGACGTGCGCAAGGCGGTGGACCGGGCGCGCGCCCGCTGGCCCGGTCGGGTCGTCGAGGTCGAGTGCGACACGCTCGAGCAGGTCGCCGAAGCCGTCGAGGCGCGCGCCGACCTCATCCTGCTGGACAACATGACGCCGGAGCAGGCCCGCGCGGCGGTGGAGATCGTCGACGGCGTGATCCCGCTCGAGGCGTCCGGTCGCATCGCGTTGGAGACGGTGGGCAGCTACGCCCAGACGGGGATCGACTACATCGCGATCGGCGCGATCACGCACTCGGCCCCGGCGCTCGACATTGCTCTCGACCTCGGCTGACGGACAGGGACCATGCTGCTCGCGATCGACACCGGCAACACCCAGACCGTCATCGGGCTCTTCGACGGCACGGAGCTCGCCGACCACTGGCGCATCGCGACGGTCGCATCGCGCACCTCGGACGAGCTCGCGTTGATGATCCAGCAGTTCCTCGGCTTCCACGGCTTCTCGTTCGACGCGCAGGTCACCGGAGTCGCGATCGCGTCGGGTGTTCCGAGCGTCACTGCGGCGTTGCGCGAGATGACGACGCGCTACTTCGGATTCGACGCGCTCGTGCTCGAACCGGGCGTGCGGACCGGCATGCCGATCCTCTACGACAACCCGAAAGAGGTCGGCGCGGACCGGATTGCGAACGCTGTCGCGGCATACGACGACTACGGTGGCCCGACGATCGTGGTCGACTTCGGAACCGCGAACACGATCGAAGCCATCAGCGCAAAGGGTGAATACCTTGGCGGCGCCATCTTCCCCGGCATCGAGATCTCCATGGACGCGCTCTTCGGTCGCGCGGCCGCGCTTCGACGCGTCGAGCTCGTGCCACCGAAGAACGTCATCGGCAAGACGACGGTCGAGTCGATCCAGTCCGGTTCGGTGTACGGCTTCAGCGGCCAGGTCGACGCGATCGTCGACCGGTTCGAGGACGAGCTCGGGGAGTGCACGGTGATCGCGACCGGTGGTCTCGCCGAGCTCATCCTCCCGTACTCCCGGACGATCCAGCACCACGAGCCGTGGCTCACGCTGCGCGGCCTGCGGATCGTCTTCGAGCGGAACCGCGCATGAGCGGAGCCGAAGCCTTCTGCACCAACAGCCGTCACACCAGCGGAGCGTGGCCCGAGAGGCCCTTCCCGCAGGGCCAAGAGCGGACGAGACGGTGACGCCGCCGCGCAACGACGAGGAGTTCGACCGGCGGTTCGCCAAGGTCGAGAAGGCCCGGGCGGCCGGCAATGACCCGTACCCGGTGCGGTTCGACCGCGATCGCACGATCGCCGAGCTGCGCGAAGCGTTCGACGGTCTCGAGCCCGGGGCGGAGACGGAGGTGTCGGTGCGCGTCGCCGGCCGGCTCATGCTGATCCGGCGCCAGGGCAAGCTGACGTTCGGCACGCTGCGCGACGGCACGGGCTGCGGTGCAGCTGTTCGTCTCCCAGAAGGTGATCGGGCCCGAGGGGCAGTCGGAGTTCGACGACCTGGACCTCGGTGACTGGGTCGGGGTCGAGGGCACCGTGATGACGACGCGCAAGGGTGAGCTGAGCGTGAAGGTGCGCGAGCACTGGCTCCTGTCGAAGGCGTTGCGCCCGCTGCCGAAGTGGCACGGCCTCTCGGACGTCGACACGCGGTACCGCCAGCGCTACGCCGACCTCATCGTCAACGAGCGCGCGCGTGCGGTGTTCGAGATCCGCTTCAGCGCGCTCACCGCGATTCGCGAGTTCCTCTCGGCGCGCGGGTTCGTCGAGGTCGAGGGTCCGGTGCTGCACGAGCAGGCGGGTGGCGCGACGGCACGGCCGTTCTTCACGCATCACAACGCCTTGGATCTGGAGCTCGTCCTGCGGATCGCGCTCGAGCTCCACCTGAAGCGGCTGATCGTCGGCGGGTTCGAGAAGGTGTTCGAGATCGGCCGCGTGTTCCGCAACGAGGGTCTCTCCACCCGGCACAACCCCGAGTTCACGATGCTCGAGCTGTACGAGGCGTTCGTGGACTACACGGACATCATGGAGCTGACCGAGGAGATGGTCGCGGCCGCGGCTCGGGCGTCGATCGGGCGCACCGCGGTCACCTTCGACGGCGAGCCGCTGGAGCTGGCTCCACCGTGGCGCCGCGTCACGATGCGCGAGGCGATCCAGGAGCACGCCGGCGTCGACATGCATCCCACGATGCCGCATGGCCGAGGCCGAAGCGATCGCCGACCGGTTCGAGATCCCGCGGGAGCCGGGCTGGGGTGCCGGGAAGCTGATGCTCGAGGTCTACGAGAAGACGACCGAGCATCGCCTGCGCGGTCCGGTCTTCGTCATCGACTATCCGCGCGAGGTCTCACCGCTCGCGCGCGAGCACCGCGACGATCCCGCACTCGTCGAGCGGTTCGAGGCGATCGTCGGCGGTCGCGAGCTGGCCAACGCCTTCAGCGAGCTCAACGATCCCGTCGATCAACGCCGCCGCTTCGAGGCGCAGGCCCGGCTCAAGGAGCTGGGCGACGCCGAGGCGAACGACGTGGACGAGGACTACCTGCGGGCCATGGAGTACGGCATGCCGCCGACGGGTGGTCTCGGGATCGGGATCGACCGTTTGATCATGCTGCTCGCAGAAGTCTCTAGCATTCGTGAGGTGATCCTCTTCCCGCTGCTGCGTCCCGAGCGCGACGACGACGAAGCGCGGGACCACGCGATCCTGGAGCAGGACGTCCCTCGACGCGGACACCGCGACCCAGGAAGACGCCTGATGCGGGTGCTCGTCACGGGGATGGGCGGTGAGCTCGGCACCCGGGTGGCCCAGCTGCTCGAGGAGTGCACCGAGGTTCGCGAGATCCTGGGCGTCGACTTCGTCCCGCCGCGCCGGCGGCTGCGGCGCAGCGAATTCCGGCGGGTGGACCCGCGGAACCGGGAGAAGCTCACCGACATCGTCACGGATTTCGCGCCGACCGCAGTTGCGCACTTCGGGGTGTACGAGCCGTCCTCGCGGGTCGCACCGCGCCTGGCCGCGGAGTACACGCAGGCCTGCACGGTGGCCGCGCTCGGCGCGGCCGCTCGCACCGGCCAGCTGGAGCGCGTCGCCTTGCGCAGCGGTCTCGTGGTCTACGGGCGCGGTCGGGGCCGGCCGGGTGTCCCGGACGAGACCGCGCCGGTCGCGCCCACCACGCCCTACGGCCGCACGTGCCTCGAGGTCGAAGCGCTGGCGGTCGATCTCGGGCGCCGCCACGGGTTTCCGGTCGCGGCGCTCCGCATGGCGCCCGAAGCCGGCTCGCACGTTCCGGCCCCGCTCGGTCGGTTGCTGCGGTTGCCGGTCGTCCCGGTCCCCGCGCTCGGCCGACCCCGCGTTCCAGCTGTTGCATCAGGAAGACGCGGCGCGCTCGATGGTCTCGGCGTTGCTGCTCGGCGCCGACGGCCCGTTCAACGTCGTCGGGCCCGGGGCCGCAAGCGTGTGGCAAGCGGTGCGGCTCGGTGGACGCGTGCCGTGGCCGGTGTTCGGCCCCGGTTGGCGGATCGCGAAGCGTGTGGTCGAGCTCGCCGGCGCGCCGATGCCGCCGCACATCCTCGAGCTCATGACGAAGGGACGCACCGCCGACGGGTCCAAGGCCGTCGAGCAGCTCGGGTTGACCTCCATCCGACCGACCCAGGAGGTGTGCACCGAGCTCTTCGAGTGGGCGATGGTCACGCCCCTGCGACCTTCCCTCCCGCTTGGCGGAGGCGCAGTGACCTCTCCCAACATCGCGCCGTCGAACGTGACGCCACTGCCGGTCTACGGGGTCGACACGGACCGCACCCAGACCACCGACCTCGTCACGGTGCTGCGTCGCCGGTTCGAGGGTCGCTATCCCGTCGACGAGTTCGGCGCGGACCCGCAGCTGCAGGATCTGATCGCGCCGTTCGTGACGACGGGTGTCCGGGTGGACGTGACCCACCCCGAGCGCCTCCCGGAAGCGGGTCCGGCAGTGCTCGTCTCGAACCGCGGCCTCGGTGTCGTCGAGCCCGCGGCACTCTCCGTCGCGCTCCGCCAGGAGTCGGGTCGCCGGCTCCGGATCATCGGCGCCCCGGACGTTCCGGTCTTCGGTGACCTCATGCGCAAGCTCGGCGCGGTCATGTCGTACTCGGGTGACCTCGCCGCCCTGCTGCGGGCGGACCACGTCGCCGCGCTGCCGCTCGGCCCCACCTGGCTCCGTACCGGAACCGGTGCGCCGCCGATCCAGCTGCTCGTCGCCGCGCTCGGCTACCCGGTGATCCCGGTCGCGGTCCGGCCCGGCGGTCCGTTCGGTCTGCCGATCCGGCCGTGGCGGGTCATCGTCGGCGAACCCCTTCCGGTGCGGGCAGTTCGCGGCTCCGGTGACCCTTTGGCCGCAGCGGAACTGGCCGAAGCGGCACGCGAAGGGGTGCTACGACTGCTCGACAGCGACGCGTAGTCACTCCGTCCGCACCCGCCGGAGTTCACCGAATGGTGACAAAACGCGGTCTAAAGTGGGTTTCGCGTCCGCGAGCACCCCGCTCGCGGCAGTACCGGGGCGTGAGGGGGGCGTTGTGTCGGAGGTCCTCGTCGAGGACGGCGTCACGATCCACTATGACGTCTTCGGCAAGCGCGACGGCCCGCCGCTCCTGCTGGTCCAGGGGCTCGGCACCGACTCCCGGGGCTGGGCACTCCAACGCCTGGCCTTCGGCCGCCGCTACCGCTGCTACGCCCTCGACAACCGGGGCACCGGGCGCAGCGACCGGCCCTCCGGTCCGTACTCGCTGGACCGCATGGCGCTCGACGCGCTGGCCGTGCTCGATGCCGAAGGGGTCGAGCGAGCCCACGTCCTCGGCGCGTCGATGGGGGGCGTCATCGCCCAGATCATCGGCGTGCTGCACCCCGAGCGCACCCGCTCGATCGTCCTCGCCTGCACCGCCTGCCGCCACCATGAGTGGCGACGCGAGCTCCTGCAGGAGTGGGCCGACGCGGTGGACGAAGGCGGGATGGCGGCACTCGGCGACGAAGCCCTCGAATGGCTCATCGGGCCTCGACTGCGCAAGCGGTTCGGGATCTGGCTGAACCTGCTCGCCCGGATCCTGCTGCAGTCACCGCCGGAGCCGTTCATCGCCCAGGTCGGAGCGATCCTCTCGGCGACCGACGAGCTGCGCCTCGAGCTCTGCACGGTGCGGGTTCCGACGCTCGTCGTGACCGGCTCGCAGGACTCGCTCACCCCGGTGGGGGATGCCGAGGAGCTGGCCGAGCTGATCCCGCACGCCCGCCTCGAGGTGATCAGCGGCGCGGCGCACGGCTTGATGGTCGAGGCGCCGAACGGATTCAACGACACGGTGCTGCGGTTCCTCGCCGAGGTCGACGGCATCGACGCCGCGGTCGGAGAGCCCCACGCCGCGGAATCTGCCTGATTTCTGGTCGCTTCGGGCTCCGCACTTCGTGCCCGCTCCACCCTGCGCTCCTGCGAGCTCGCTCCGCTCCTCCGTCGCTCCACTCGCCGCGGCAGGTTGAATTCGCGTCTCTTTCGCGACTGATCAGTTGTCGCGGGCGACGAGCTCTTCGACGAGCCGGCGCATGCCGCCGGTGACGTCGGGGTCCAGGCCGACGGTGGCGGCGAGGACCTTGTCGGCTCGCGCCGCCTGGTCCCGGGCCGCGTCGAGCGCGAGGCCGACTGCGCCATCCGACGTCGCGAGCCGGCGGGCCTCCTCGACCTGGTCGTCGTCGAGCTTGCGGCCGAGAAGCTCGCGCAACGCCGGGAGGCGCTCGAGCGCAAGGATGACCGGGAGCGTGTAGACGCCCTCCATCAAGTCGTTGCCCGCGGGCTTGCCGAGCGACGCGTCGGAGCCGGTGACGTCGAGCACGTCGTCGACGATCTGGAAGCACACGCCGACGTGCTGACCGAAGTCGGTGAGCGCGTCGAGCGTCGGCTCGTCAACCTCGGCGACCATCCCGCCGATGCGGCACGCCGTCGCGAACAGCGCGGCGGTCTTCCCGCCGATCGCGGAGAAGTACAGCTCTTCGCTGCGGTCGACATCGAAGAGGTGCTGCAGCTCGAGGACCTGACCGCGACACAGCTCGCCGATCGTCTCCGCGAGCAGCGCCGCGACCGGGGCACCCAGGGACGCCGCGAGCTCCGACGCGCGCGCCAGGAGATAGTCGCCGGCGAGGATCGCGACGATGTTGCTCCAGCGCGCGTTCACGCTCGGAACGCCGCGTCGCGTCTCGGCTTCGTCGATCACGTCGTCGTGGTAGAGCGATCCGAGATGGACGAGCTCGACGGCCACCGCGCCGGTGATCGTCTCCTCGGAGGCCGGGCCCAGCCCGTGGGCGGCGTACCCGGTGCAGAGGGTGAGCGCCGGGCGCAGCCGCTTCCCTCCGGCCTTGACGAGGTGTGCGGCGACCTCACCCAGAAATGGGTCTTCCGACCTCACCGCAGCGGCGAGCGCCTTCTCGACCCGCTCGAGATCGGCCGCCAGGGGCTCGAGCCCCAGCGCTGCAAGCGGCTGCATTTGCGCAGGGTACGGCGTCGAGGGAACAAACTCCAAGCCGGAAGCGTCGTTCTTTCCCCGCGTGTTCCCTACCTTCAGGTCCCCCTGGGACCGGCCGATGGGTAGGGACGCCGCGTAGCCAGAAGTTCGGCCGCGTCAGGGCAAAACCGATGTGGTCGATAGAATGACCAGCGAGTCGACGAGAGGCGGATAAGACAGTGTTCGAGCGCTTCACCGACCGGGCCCGACGTGTTGTGGTCTTGGCGCAAGAGGAAGCGCGCCTGCTCAACCACAACTACATCGGCACCGAGCACATCCTGCTTGGTCTGATCCATGAGGGCGAGGGCGTCGCCGCGAAGGCGCTCGAGTCGCTCGGCATCTCCTTGGAGGCCGTGCGCGCCCAGGTGGAAGAGATCATCGGGCACGGCGGCTCCGCGCCGTCGGGCCACATTCCTTTCACTCCCCGCGCGAAGAAGGTCCTCGAGCTCTCACTCCGCGAGGCGCTCCAGCTCGGCCACAACTACATCGGCACGGAGCACATCCTCCTGGGATTGATCCGTGAAGGTGAAGGGGTCGCCGCGCAGGTCCTCGTGAAGCTGGGCGCCGATCTCTCCCGCGTGCGCCAGCAGGTCATCCAGCTGCTCTCCGGTTACGCCGGTGGCAAGGAAGGCGCGACCCAGGGCAGCGGCCCCGGCGAGAGCGCGCCGTCCGGTTCACTGGTGCTCGACCAGTTCGGGCGCAACCTCACCCAGCTCGCGCGCGAGAAGAAGCTCGACCCGGTCATCGGGCGCGGCAAGGAGATCGAGCGCGTGATGCAGGTGCTCTCGCGCCGCACGAAGAACAACCCCGTGCTGATCGGTGAGCCCGGCGTCGGCAAGACCGCGATCGTCGAGGGCCTCGCGTCCGACATCGTCGACGGCGACGTGCCGGAGACGCTGGTCGGCAAGCAGCTCTACACGCTCGACCTCGGTGCCCTGGTGGCGGGCTCCCGCTACCGCGGTGACTTCGAGGAGCGCCTGAAGAAGGTCCTGAAGGAGATCCGCACCCGCGGCGACATCATCCTGTTCATCGACGAGCTGCACACGCTCGTCGGTGCCGGTGCCGCCGAAGGGGCGATCGACGCCGCGAGCATCCTCAAGCCGATGCTGGCCCGCGGTGAGCTCCAGACCATCGGGGCCACCACGCTCGACGAGTACCGCAAGCACCTGGAGAAGGACGCCGCACTCGAGCGTCGGTTCCAGCCGATCAAGGTCGAGGAGCCGTCGGTTCCCCACACGATCGAGATCCTGAAGGGTCTGCGCGAGCGGTACGAGAGCCACCACCGCGTCACGATCACCGACCAGGCGATCGTCGCCGCGGCGAACCTCGCCGACCGCTACATCTCGGACCGCCACCTGCCGGACAAGGCGATCGACCTCATCGACGAAGCGGGCTCGCGCCTGCGCATCCGTCGCATGCAGGCCCCGCCGGACTACCGCGAGCTCGAAGAGCAGATCTCGAGCGTGCGGAAGCGCAAGGAAGAGGCGATCGAGGGTCAGCAGTTCGAGCAGGCCGCGGCACTGCGCGACGAGGAGAAGGAGCTCCTCGAGCAGCGGGCCGCGAAAGAGACCGAGTGGAAGGCCGAAGGCGTCGACCTCTTCAACGAGGTGAACGAGGAGTCGGTCGCCGAGGTCCTCGCGCTCTGGACCGGCATCCCGGTCTACAAGCTCACCGAAGAGGAGACGGCCAAGCTCCTGCGCATGGAGGACGAGCTGCACAAGCGGATCGTCGGCCAGAACGCCGCCGTCAAGGCCGTGTCCCAGGCGATCCGCCGGACACGTGCCGGCCTCAAGGACCCGAAGCGCCCGTCGGGCTCGTTCATCTTCCTCGGCCCCTCCGGTGTCGGGAAGACCGAGCTGGCCAAGACGCTCGCCGAGTTCCTGTTCGGTGACGAGACGTCGCTGATCCAGCTCGACATGTCCGAGTACATGGAGAAGCACACCGTCTCCCGTCTCGTCGGCTCGCCCCCGGGCTACGTCGGCTACGACGAAGGTGGCCAGCTCACCGAGGCCGTGCGCCGCAAGCCGTTCTCCGTCGTGCTCTTCGACGAGATCGAGAAGGCCCACCCCGACGTGTTCAACGCCCTCCTGCAGATCCTGGAGGACGGTCGCCTGACCGACGCCCAGGGCCGCACGGTGGACTTCAAGAACTGCGTGATCATCATGACGTCGAACCTCGGCACCGCCGATCTCCGCAAGGCGAGCGTCGGATTCAGCCGGGCCGACGAGCAGCTCACGTACGAGAACATGAAGGGCAAGGTGACGGAGGAGCTCAAGCGGCACTTCCGTCCCGAGTTCCTCAACCGCATCGACGACGTGATCGTCTTCAGCGAGCTGAGCCAGGCCGAGGTCACCGAGATCGTCGACCTGCTCACCAAGCGGGTGCAGACCCAGCTCCTGAGCCAGGGCCTCACCTTGGAGCTCACCCAGGAAGCCAAGCTGCTGCTCGCGGCCAAGGGCTACGACCCGACGCTCGGTGCTCGTCCGCTTCGTCGGGCGATCCAGCGGATGGTCGAGGACCCGCTCTCCGAGCGGATCCTGTGGAAGGAGTTCCACGCCGGCGAGACGATCGTGGTCGACGCGCTCGACGACGAGATCGTGTTCCGGACGATCGAAGCGATCGAGCCGCCTCCGGTGGAGCTGGCTGGGAGCGGTTCCGAGGGCTGACCCTTCGTCTCTGAGATCTGAATGAAGAGCGGCGGGCCTTCGGGTCCGCCGCTTCTTCGTTTGCGGGGTTGCGTTTGCCCAGCCCCGGCGTTGTTGCGCTGGTGGGCGCTGCCGGTACCCCTTCATTCGCTCAGACATCGTTCGCATGAGGGCGCCCACGCGAACTCGCTCGTGTCAGGGCTCGACACGGCTCAGCGTCCGACCGAGCTCTGACATCGTCTGGCCTGGATCCCCGCTTCGTGTTGCGATCCGGTCGGATGGTCAGCCTGCGTCGGACGTGCCGGTCGGGATCGACAGGCGCGGGGTCGGGTGCATGGAGTGGGGCGGGCTGACAGACTCCCCTCGGTGCGGCGGTCTTGGGTTTGGTGTTGTGTGCGTTGTCGTGCTGCTGGCGGGTGTCGCGTCGACACGGCGGTGACGGTGCATGTCAACAGTGACGGGAGTGGGACGGTGACCGCGCGGGCGACGTTGGATGCTGATGCAGTGCGGTTGGCCGAGTCGTCGGGGGCCAAGCTCGAGGACGCGGTGCGGCTGTCGGACCTGAAGGCCGCAGGGTGGAAGTCATCGGGTTGGAAGCGCTTGGGGGGCGGCGGCGCGACGCTGACGCTCAGCAAGGGATTCCCGACCGCGGCCGACGCGGGGAACGTCGTCGCCGAGCTGAACGGGACCGACGGGCCGTTGCGAGCGGTGCGCGTGACCCGGGAAGCGTCGCGCTTTCGTGCCGAGTGGACGTTCGCCGGCATCGCCGATCTGAAGGACCTGAAGACCGGGATCGGTGGCGACGCGGACATGCTCGACCGGCTGAGCGCGGCGAACATCGACGTCGGCGTGCTCGACGCCCGGCTCAACGCCCAGGCACGCGACGCGCTCCGGCTGCGGGTCACCGCCGAGCTGCCGAACTCTTCGCGGCACCACGTACCGGGTGAAGCCCGGAACGACCGTCATCATGAAGGACAGCTCGAGTCAGAACTCGTTCGGCCGGATGATGCTCGTCATCGCGGGCTTCTTCCTGGTGATCGCGGCGGTCGGGGTGCTGATCGCCGGTGCGGCCCGGACCCGGCGTCGCCGGCTGGTCGCGCAACGGCCGACCTCGCGGTCAGTCGGGCTGTTCGACGACGAGGTCGACTGAGTCCCGGAGCCAGTCCGGGAACTCGAGCAACGACGGGAGGACTACGTCGGCGCCGGCGGCGCGCAGCTCGTCGGCGGTGAAGGGCCCGCTCGGCACCGCGAGCGCGGTCGCGCCCGCGAGATGGGCTGCCGCGATGTCGGGCGGGGTGTCGCCGATGTACGCGGTAGCGCCGTGCTCCGCGAGCGTCTCGCCCTTCTGCGCTCCATGCCGCCAGCCGACCACCACGTCGGCGGGCAGCCCGGTGTGCTCGAGGCACTTCCACGCGTTGGGCTCGTACTTCGCGGTGACGACGAGGATCTGTCCGCCCATGGCTCGCACGGCGGCGAGCGCCTCCGCCGCGCCGGGCAACGCGAACGTGCCTTCGATCCCGCGCTCGCCGTAGATCTCGCGGAACCGGTCCGACAGTGGATCGACCTGATTCGCCGGCACCCACTCCGCCAACTCCTGTTCCAGCGGCGGCCCGAGCCGGGACACGACGACATCCGGATCGATGGCGTACCCCGTCTCCTCGACCAGCGCGACCACCGTCGCGTGGATCCCCGGTCGCGAGTCCACGAGCGTCATGTCGAGGTCGAACCCGATCACCAGCGGCGCCACCACCAGAACCTACGCCGCGACCCTTGGGCTCACGGGCGACGGTGGAGCCGGGGTTGTCGTCGGCGCCCGCGCATGATCTTGTTGTTGCGTGGAAGCGCCGATCGACGTGCGCCACTACGGGACGGTTGGGCGAGCGGTGACGGTCCTCCATGGCGGTCCGGGTGCTCCGGGTTCGGTGGCTGCGCTCGCGGCAACGCTCGGGGCCGAGTTCCGGGTGTCCGAGCCGCTGCAGCGTCGAGCGGACGGAAAGCCTCTCACCGTGGATCGCCATGTCGAAGACCTGGCCGCCGTCACTCGCGAACCCGTCGCGGTCGTCGGGTGGTCGTGGGGCGCGATGCTCGGCTTGTCGTTCGCGGCGCGCCACCCGGAGCTCGTGCACTCGCTGGTGCTCGTCGGGTGCGGACCCTACGACCATGCAACCCGCGCCGAATACGAACGACGACTCGGGGATCGCCTCGACGAGGACGCAGCTCGCCGGATGGCGGACCTCCGAGACGAGTTGGCCCGCGCGACGTCACGAGACGAGCAGGACCGACTCCTCGCGGAGCGCGGCGTCATCGCCGGGCGTGCGCAGGCGTTCGAGCCCGGGCCGACCGTCGAGGAATCGAGGCTGCCGGCCGACGCGGTCGGTCACCGCGAGACCTGGACCGACGTGTTGCGCCGGCAGAGCGAGGGACGAGAGCCGCAGTCGTTCGAGACGATCCGAGTGCCGGTCCTGATGCTGCACGGCGAGCACGATCCGCATCCCGGACCGGCGACACGAGACCTGCTGCGTCGCTGCCTACCTCAGCTCCAGTACGTCGAGCTGGCGCGCTGTGGCCACACGCCATGGCTGGAGCGGCACGCCCGCGAGCCCTTCCTCACCGAGCTCGGACGCTGGCTGCACGTGGCCCCGTGACCGGCCCCGCGACGCGGGGCTCTCTCTGCGACGTCGCTCACGTGGGCCGGGGTCCGAACGGAGTGCGCGCGGAGACGATCGCCGGGCCTTCCCGGTATGGGGACACTTGTGCGTCCTCCGGGTACTGCAGGTCCCCGACTGCGAACAAGCCCGCACTGCTGCCGTCGAGCAGCTCGAGCGCGACGAGGCCCGGTTGAAAGTCGAACCCCTCGATGTCGCGTACGTCCGCGGTCCATTCCGCCGCGTCGATGTCCGTGATCGTTGCGTGGGCCTTCGACCCACCCAGACTCACACGTCCGTCGTACCCCTGCACACCACGAGTTGAGCACGCGGACGCGGCGCTCGGTCCTTCTTGGACCGGAAACCACCGTGTGGGTGTTCAACGGTCCAAGAAGGGGTGGCGAACCACCGAAATGAACGCCGACCCCGTGAGCGGTCAGGTGGGGGGTGCGTCGCGCATGCGGCGGTAGAGGCATTGGCCGCCGCCGGAGGCGTGGAGGTGGCCGGACGGGGACCAGACGCGGGCGGTCCAGCCGAAGAGCCCGCGGGTCGAGAGCGGCGCCTGGCCTTCGCAGAGCAGCCACTCCTCGCCGATGTGCGGCTGGTGGAACGCGACGCTGAGGTCCAGCGTGGGCGCGATGAACGGCGGCTGCTTCCACGCGTGCGGCCGGTGCGCGGACGGCCAGCTCGGCAGGTCGACGAGGATCACGCTGCGCGTCGCGTCGACCCACGGGTCGTCGAAGGTGGGAGTCGGGATGAAGCGCAGCCACTCCTGCCAGCGCGCTTCGCGCGGGCCGTCCGGCGGCCACTTCTGCTCGAAGTCGAGCGGCTTCGCTTCGAGGTTGTCCCAGAACGGGAACGTCGACATCGGCGCATCCGGCGGCAGGAGCTCCTGCAGATCAGGGCAGCTCATCCGGGCCGGGGACCGACGGCATCGTCGTCTCGTCGTGCTCGAGCCCCTCACCTTCGTTCACGCTCCACACCATCGCGTCGAGGATCGGACGGTCGTCCTGGGTGATCTCGACCCGGTGTGCGGTCGCCGCCCGGCCCTGCTTGCGCGTCGTCACGTGCAGATCGATGCGACCGAACTGCGCGACGCCCAGGTACTGGCACGAGAACGCGGCGGGGTGCTCGTGCTCGGTCGACTCGCCCGCGGCGCGGAGCGCGACCGCGGCGACGTAGCCGCCCATCGGCCCCCAGATCTCCCACTCCGAGCTCAGCGTCGCCTCGAACCGGCCGTCCCCGAGCGCGCGGACCTCGGTGTCTTTCCCCAGATCGCCCATGCCCGTAGCCTGCCGTCCGCCGAACGCGACGACAAACCATTTGGGAGCGAGCATGGACGCACGACGCGTGGTCACCGGACACAACGCGACGGGAAGGCGGTGTTCGTCAGTGACGAGCTCGTGGCCCCCGTCACGCTGGCGCTGCTCCCGGGGAACGAGTTCCATCGCCTCTGGGGTTCGGACACGGTCGTGTCGTTCCCCGACGACGGCTCGGAGCCGTCGGCGGAGCGCTACTTCCCGCCGGTCGGAGGCTTCCGCTTCGGGTTCTTCACGATCCCGCCCGACGGTGGTGCCGGTGCCCCGCCGGACCTGGACATGGCGGCCGCGTTCGCCGAATTCGACGAGAAGCTGCCCGGCATGGCCGAGCACCTCGAGATGGACGACCCGGGCATGCACACCACCGCGAGCGTCGACTACGGCATCGTGATCTCGGGCCAGGCGACGCTCGAGCTCGACGACGGCGCCACGGTCGTGCTCGACGTCGGCGACACCTACATCCAGAACGGCACGCGGCACCGCTGGTCGAACACGGGCGACATCCCGGCGGTCCTCGCCGTCACGCTGATCGGGGCCAACCACCGCAACGTGGGCTGACCGTCACACGGGCCAGTGGGCCAGTGGGCCGGCAGGCCGCCGGAGCGCCCTGAGTGGCCCCGCTCCGTCGGGACGCGCTCCGGACACCGTCGGGAGGCAGTCCTCGTCGCTGTCCCAGGGCGGGGTTACTGTGTCCGCATGACCCGAACACGCGTTCGCTACGCCTGCACGGAATGCGGGGCCCAGGCCCCCAAGTGGCTCGGCCGGTGCCCGGAGTGCGGGAGCTGGAGCACCCTGGAAGAAGAGTTGGTCGCCGGGTCCGGTGGGGTCCGCGACCGCGGTGACGAAGGCGGATCGGCCGGTCCCGCTGGGCGAGGTCGACACCGCGATGGCGGCGCGCCGCTCCACCGGCATCGAGGAGCTGGACCGCGTGCTCGGCGGCGGCCTCGTCGGCGGTTCGGTCACGTTGCTCGGCGGGGAGCCGGGGATCGGCAAGAGCACGCTCCTGCTCCAGGCGCTCGTGCACATGGCCGAAGCGGGGGCGACGGCGCTGCTCGTGACGGCGGAGGAGTCGAAGGAGCAGGTGCGGCTGCGGGCCGAGCGGCTCGGTGCGATCCACCCCGGCGTGCTGATCGTCGCGGCCACGTCGTTGCCCGAGGTGCTCGAGCACGTCGCCGACGTGAATCCCGACGTGCTCGCGGTGGACTCGATCCAGACGGTCGCGGATCCGGAGGTGCCGGGCGCGCCGGGATCGGTGACGCAGGTGCGCGAGTGCGCCCACCGGCTCGTGCGCCTGGCGAAGGACCGCAACCTGCCGACGGTGCTCGTCGGGCACGTCACCAAGGAAGGTTCGATCGCCGGCCCGCGCGTGCTCGAGCACATCGTGGACACGGTGCTCGCGTTCGAAGGCGACCGTCATCACGCGTTGCGGATGCTGCACGCGCTGAAGCACCGGTTCGGCTCCACCCACGAGCTCGGGCTGTTCGCGATGGAGGAAGCCGGGCTGATCGACGTCTCGGACCCGTCGAGCCTCTTCCTCGCCGACCGTCGCACCGGGCTGCCCGGTTCCGTCGTCACCGCGGTGCTCGAAGGCGCGCGGCCGGTGCTGGTGGAGGTGCAGGCACTGGTCACGCCGACCCGGGCGCCGATGCCCCGGCGCTCGGCCCAGGGCCTCGACCAGAACCGGCTCGGCCTGCTCCTCGCGGTGCTCGAAGCGCGCGGCGGGCAGCGCCTGGCCGACGCCGACGTCTACGCGAGCGTGGCCGGAGGGATCCGGGTCACCGAAGCGGGGTCGGACCTCGCGGTCGCGATCGCCGTGGCCGGCGCCCGGCGGGGACGGCCGGTCGCCGCCGATCTGGTGGCCGTGGGTGAGATCGGGCTCGGCGGCGAGATCCGCCAGGCGTCGCAGACGCCGCGCCGGCTCGCCGAGGCGGCGCGGCTCGGCTTCAAGCACGCGATCGTGCCCACGTCGGTCGCCGATGCGGCCGACATCGAGCTGCTGCGCGTCGCCACCGTGCGCGACGCGCTGCGCGCGGCCGGGCTCGACGAAGACGCCGCCGACGACGGATCGACAGCTCCGGTGTCGCCAGTCGGGTCCGCCGCTCGCGCTGCTATCGTGACGGCAGTTCTCGTACCCGGGAGCGTTCAACGCGTTCGGTTTCCGTCCGCCCGGCAGAGCAGGAGGACCAGCGCCCGTGCCGGCACCGCCCCGATCGGAAGCGATGCTCTCAGCCCTGCGGCTCGTCGCCCCGGGGCGACCGCTGCGGGAGGGTCTCGACCGCATCCTGCAAGCGAAGATGGGCGCGCTCATCGTCGTCGGTGACGGGCCGGACGTCCTGGCGCTCTGCTCCGGCGGGTTCCTGCTCGACGCCGAGTTCACCCCGCAGCGGCTCTCCGAGCTGGCCAAGATGGACGGGGCGATGATCCTGTCCGCGGACTGCACGCGGATCGCGCGGGCGAACGTGCACCTCGTGCCCGACTCGAACATCCCGACGCTCGAGACCGGCACCCGGCACCGCACCGCCGAGCGCGTGGCCAAGCAGATCGACGCGCCCGGTCATCAGCGTGTCCGAGGAGCTGGCGCTCGTCGCGATCCACCGGCGGGGCGTGAAGCGGACCCTGGAACCGGTCGTGCGGGTCCTCTCCCGGGCGGACCAGGCGCTCCAGATCCTCGAGCGCTACAAGGCCCGTCTCGATGCCGTCAGCGGCGCGCTCTCCGCGCTCGAGGTCGAGGACCTCGTCACCGTGCGGGACGTGGCGACCGGCGCTGCAGCGGGCCGAGATGGTGCGCCGGATCGCCGAGGAGATCGAGGAGTACGTCATCGAGCTCGGCTCCGACGGCCGCCTGATCCTCCTGCAGCTCGAGGAGCTCATGGGCGGGGTCGAGGACGACCGGCGGCTCTTCGCCAAGGACTACTTCAGCGGCGCCGGCGACTACGAGCTCCACGACGTCATGGGCGCGCTCGCCGACCTCGACACCGAGACCCTGCTCGACCTGCGTGAGGTCGCCGCGGTGCTGCACCTTCCCCACGACGCGGGGCTGGACACCGCACTGCAGCCGCGTGGCTACCGGCTGCTGCACAAGATCCCGCGGCTGCCCGAGATCGTCGCGGACCACGTGGTCGAGCGATTCGCGCACCTGCAGAAGATCATGCGGGCCGGCGTGCCGGACCTGGTCGAGGTGGAAGGTGTCGGCGAGGCGCGGGCTCGGGCGATCAAGGACGGTCTCGCCCGATTGGCGGAGACCTCCATCCTCGAGCGCTACGTGTGACGCGCCACCCAACAGATACCGTTCCGGCGTGGCAGCACTGAGCGAGGGACCGTACGAAGTCGAAGTCGAACGCATCGTCCTGCGCGGCGAGGGCGGTGAGCCGGTCGACGCGATCCACGCCCGTCCGATGGGCATGCCGACGAGCGGTCTGGTCGTGCATCCCGATGTCATGGGGATCCGGCCGCTGTTCGACGATCTGTGCCGCCGGCTCGCGACGCACGGGTTCGCGGTGTGCGCGCCGGAGCCGTTCCCGCACGTCGCAGACCGCGACGCGCTCGACGCGATGGCGCGCATGGACAAGGTGAAGGATCTCGAGGACTCGGTGCAGCTCGCGCACCTCGAGAGCGCGGCGGACTGGCTCGTCGTGCACGACGACGTCACGGACGTGTCGATCCTCGGCTTCTGCATGGGCGGGATGTACGCGCTCAAGGCCTCGAGCACGGGCCGCTTCGATCGCGCGGTCGCGTTCTACGGGATGATCCGCGTCCCCGAGGCCTGGCAGGGCCCGGACCAGAAGGAACCGCTCGAGCTCGGTGCGCGACGGCTGCCCGGTCCTGGCGATCTTCGGCTCGGAAGACCACTGGACGCCGGCCGCGGACATCGACGCGCTGCGAGAGGTCTGGCGTGATCGAACCGACTGCGAGATCGTGGTCTACGACGGTGCCGATCACGGCTTCGTGCACGACGCGGAGCGCCCGGCGCATCGAGCCGCCGACGCGGCCGACGCCTGGACCCGCGTCCTGCGCTTCCTCGGCGTGGCCGACGACGCACGCCGAGCCCGACGACTCGCTTGTCTAGCGGCCGACCCGACTACGGGTTCGCGCGGAGCTCGAGCGCTTCGCGATCGAGGATGTGGTACCGGCTGCGGCCGGTGACCTCGACCCAACCGAGACGCGTGAACATCGCGAGCGCCTTGTTGACCCGCTCGCGCGACGCACCGACGAGGCCGGCGAGATCCTCTTGCGTCATCGGCAGCTGGAACTCGTCGTCCGAGCCGGCCAGCTCCAGCAGCCGCTTCGCGGTCCGCGCCGGGACGTCGAGGAACACCGCGTCGGCCAGCGCCTCGTCCGTCGCGCGCAGCCGGCGGGCCAGGAGCCGCACGATGACCCAGAGGATCTGCGGTCGTGCGTGCAGCACCGAGCGCACGTCGTCGTAGGCGAGGCGCAATGACCTGGGAATCGGTGAGGGCCCGGGCGTCGGCGCTCCGCGGCTCGTCGTCGAAGAGGCCGAGCTCCCCGAACAGCCCTCCCGCTTCGAGCACCGCGACCATCGATTCGCGGCCGTCGGTCGAGCGGGTCGCGATGGCGATGCGACCCTCGGACACGACGAACAGCTCGTGAGATTGGTCACCCTGAGAGAACAGGAGGTCGCCCTTGGCGAGTGATTGCAGCGTCGTTCGGCCACGCAGCTCCTCGAGCGCGTCTTCCGGCAGTGCGGCAAACAGCTCGGTGGCGTCCAACAGGCGGCGCTCGGGCACGGCGCCACACTACCGGTCGGTCTGGCGGTCGCCTCCGGGCGTCATTGCGGATTCTCGGCGCCCCGCGAGGTCCGGTACCATGGATGACTCCCCCCGGTGGTTTTCCTGAGGAGCGTCATGCCGTTCGGCGTCGGTGACAAGGTCGTGTACCCCCATCACGGGGCGGCAACGATCGAGAAGAAAGAGAAGAAGGACGTCTTCGGCAAGAAGCAGGACTACCTCGTCCTCCGGCTCGCCTACGGCGACCTCACCCTCATGGTCCCCGCGGACAACGCGGAAGAGATCGGGTTGCGGGACGTCATCAACGACGAAGAGGTCGAAGAGGTCTTCGCGGTGCTGCGCAAGAAAGAAGCGCGGATGCCGACCAACTGGTCCCGGCGGTTCAAGAACCACGTCGAGAAGCTGAAGAGCGGCGACATCTACCAGGTGGCCGAAGTCGTGCGGAACCTCACGATCCGGGAGAAGGACAAGGGTCTCTCCGCGGGTGAGAAGCGCATGCTCGGCAAGGCGCGCCAGATCCTCGTGTCGGAGCTCACGTTCGCGCTGAAGATGGACGAGGAGACCGCGGAGGCCAAGCTCGACGAGGTCCTCGGCAAGGGTGACCCGGTCATCATGGACGAGGACGGCAACGAGCCGGCGAAGGCCGCCAAGGCTCCGGCCGCGAAGAAGGCGGCCCCGGCCAAAGCCGCCGCGAAGGCCCGCGGCGAAGGCCCCGGCGGCCAAGAAAGCCCCGGCCAAGGCCACGAAAGCGGCGAAGACTCCGGCGAAAGCCAAGTAGCAGCCGCACCAGAGCCGCCCAACCCGGCCACAACCGGGTCAAGGCGGAGCGCACTCCCGCCGATCCTCTAGGGTTCGGGAGGGAGGCTCTGTGTTCGTCGAGGTCACCCGACTCTTCACCGTTGTGCTGCTCACCGCAGCCGGGTTCATGATCGGCAAGGATCTGGCCCCGGCGAGTGCCGAGCTGTCCGGAATCGGCGGAATGCTGGGCTGTCTCGTCGGCTACCTGACCGGCGGAGTGCTCGGCCGCACGCTCGAGCGCGCGGTGGGAGTCGTCGAACGCCGGGTCGATCGGGTCCCGCTCCCGCAGGTGATCGCCGGCATGGTGGGTGGCGGCATCGGCGCGGTGTTCGGTCTGACCGTCGCCGTGCCACTCGCGCTCACGGTGCGCCCCGCGGCGATCGCGATCGGGATCGGCGGACTGCTCGTGTGGTTCACGATGTACATCGGGTTCCGCGTCGCGGCGCGCAAGAGCGAAGAGCTCTTCGCGATGGCTGGTCTCTCGACCCGCCCGCTCGTGCGGGCTCGTCCCGTACGGCGACGCCGACGGCTTCCTCGTCGACTCGTCCGCGGTGATGGACGGCCAGCTGCTGCCGCTCTCGCGTTCGGGTCTGTTCCGCGACGACCTGCTCGTGCCGCACTTCATCCTCGACGAGCTGCAGGGCATGGCCGACGCGAACGACGAACGCTCGCGCCGCGCCCGTCGTGGTCTCGAGATCCTCGAGCTGCTGCGCCGCGAGGCGCCGAACCGCGTGTTCGTGGTCGACGACGAGGTCCCGGAGGTCGAGGAGGTCGATGCCAAGCTCCTCGCCCTCGCCCGCCGCTTGCAGGTCCGGATCCTCACCAACGACATCAACCTGGCCAAGGTCGCCGAGCTGCAGGGGGTGCCGGCGATCATTCCGCGCAAGCTGGCGGCCGACCTCATCCCCGGGGTCCTCGCCGGCGAGACCCTGCACGTCGCCCTCACCCGCCGGGGTCGCCATCCCGGCCAGGGTGTCGGCTACCTCGACGACGGCTCGATGGTCGTGGTCAACGGGGGCGAAGACCTCGTGGGCACCGGGTCCGTCTCGCTCGTCGTCTCATCGATCGTCCCGACCGGGGCCGGCCGGATGGTGTTCGCGCGGCCGACCGATCCTCGGGAGGGCCGGCCGGCGGACGAAGCGACCGCGACCCGCCGAGGAGACATCCGGACCGCGCGAGACCACTGCCGAGACCACTCCGTCAGGTCAGTATTGACGGGTGCAGACCTGGGCCATCGTCGTCGCGGCCGGATCCGGTACCCGCTTCGGTGGCGCGAAGCAGTTCCTCGAGGTGGCGCGGCGAGCGGCTCGTTGACCGTGCGGTCGCAGAGCGCAACCAGATGCTGCAACGGAGTGGTCGTCGTCCTGCCGGCCGGCGTGGCGTGGGACGGACCGCCCGTCGCGGCGTCCGTCGTCGGGGGCGCGACCCGCGCCGAGTCGGTCCGGTGCCGGGCTCGCGGCAGTGCCCGAGGAAGCCGATGCTCGTGCTGGTGCACGACGCGGCGCGGCCGCTCGCGAGCCGACGCGCCTCTTCGCCGCGGTGATCGGCGCGGTCGAAGCCGGGGCGGACGGCGCGGTTCCCGGGCTGCCGATGTCGGACACCGTCAAGCGCGTCGCGGGAGACACCGTGCTCGAGACGGTCCCACGCGACGGGCTGGTGACCGTGCAGACTCCGCAGGCGTTTCGCGCCTCGTCCCTTCGCGCTGCGCACGCCGGCGGCGCCGACGGGACCGATGACGCCGCGCTCGTCGAGTCCATGGGAGGAACGGTGATCGTGGTGCCGGGCGATCCGATCAACGTCAAGGTGACCGGCCCCGAAGACGTCGCGCTCGTCGAGGCGCTGTTGGCCCGGGAGGACGCGTGATCCGGGTCGGTCTCGGCTTCGACGTCCATCCCTTCGGCGGCGAGGCTCCGTTGGTGCTGGGCGGCGTCGAGCTGGACGGTCCGGGCCTGGCAGGGTCACTCCGACGCCGACGTCGTCGCGCACGCGGTGGCCGACTCGTTGCTCGGCCCGGTCGGGCTGCCGGATCTCGGGGCGCTGTATCCCGCGACCGACGAGCAGTACCGCGGCGTCTCGTCGATGGACCTGCTGGCGGACGTCGCCGCCCGGGTCCACGGTGAGCGGTGGTGGGTGGTGAACGTCGACGTCGTCGTCGCCGCGGAGGCGCCCCGGTTGGGGCCGCACCTCGCCGACATGCAGAGCAACCTGGCGGCCGCGCTCGAAGCCGTGCGCCGTCCGATGGGTCCGGGCGTGCACGTGTCGGTCACCCCCAAGCGGGGCGAGGGCCTCGGCTTCGTGGGTCGCACCGAGGGCATCGCCGCGTGGGCGGTGGCGCTGCTCGAGCTCGCCTGACCGCCGGCCAAACGCTGCGGGATCGCGAACGCAGGCCAGTAGCCTCATCGCGATGCTCCGGATTCACGACACGATGGCCGCGCGCGAGGTCGACTTCACGCCCCGCGTCGCCGGGCAGGCGTCGATCTACGTCTGCGGCCCGACCGTCTACGACGTTCCTCACGTCGGGCACGGTCGCACGGCGCTCGTGTTCGACATCATCCAGCGCTACCTCGAGTGGAGTGGCCTGGCGGTCACGTACGTGAGCAACGTGACCAATGTCGAGGACAAGATCATCGCTCGAGCCGCTCGGGAAGGCACGAGCGAGCAAGAGGTCGCCGACCGCTACGAGAAGGACTACTGGGACCAGCTCGATCGACTCGGCGTGCGCCCGCCGGACGACGTTCCCCGCGCCACCGAGTTCATCGACGAGATGGTGCGGCTCATCGCCGAGCTCGTCGAGCGGGGCCACGCCTACGTGATCGAGGGCGACGGCGTGTACTTCCAGGTCGACTCGTACCCGGACTACGGCGCGCTGTCGCACCGGAAGCTCGACGACCTCATCGAGGGTGCAGGCGCGCGCGTCGACGTCAACGACGAGAAGCGGAGCCCGGTCGACTTCGCGCTGTGGAAGGCCGCGAAGCCGGGTGAGCCCGACTGGGAGTCACCCTGGGGGCGGGGCCGGCCCGGGTGGCACATCGAGTGCTCGGCGATGTCGCTCGAGATCCTGGGCGAGAGCTTCGACCTGCACGGTGGTGGCGACGACCTCATCTTCCCGCACCACGAGAACGAGCGCGCGCAGGCCGAGGCCGCGGGGCATCCGTTCTCGCGTCACTGGGTGCACAGCGGCATGGTGGAAGTCGGCGGCGAGAAGATGTCGAAGTCGCTGGGGAACTTCACGACGCTGGCCGACGCGCTCGACGCGTACGGTGCCCGCGCGTTCCGGCTCGCGGTGTTGCAGGTGCACTACCGCTCACGCACCGAGCTCGGCCCGACGTGAGCTGCGCGCCGCGGGCGAGGCAGTCGGCCGACTCGACAAGCTCGTGCGCCGGGCGCACGGTGCCGGCATCGACATCGAGGGAGTCGAACCCGACTCCGCCACCGTCGAGAGCTTCCGTGCCGCGATGGACGACGACTTCGGCACCCCGGCCGCGGTGGCGGCCATCTTCGACGCGGTGAAGCGGGCCAACGTGGCCATCGACGCCGGCGATCACTGGACCGCGGCGGCGTTGGTCGCCGGCGGTCCAGGAGCTCTCGGCGGTGCTGGGGCTCGAGGTCGGTGCGGCGGATGCGGTCGGCGACGACGACGCGGAGATCGATGCGCTGGTCGCGGCGCGCGTCGCGGCCCGCGCGGCGAAGGACTTCGCGGAGGCGGACCGCATCCGCGACGAGCTGGCTGCTCGCGGCGTCACGCTCGAGGACACCGCGGCCGGCACGCTCTGGCATCGATGAGCCGGCCCGAGTCGGGTCTGGGCGGAGACCAGGTCGAAGGCCGCAACGCGGTGCGCGAGCTCTTGCGCGGCCGGGAACCGGCGCGTGCGCGAGCTGTGGGTCGTGCCGCGGCCGGAGCGGCACGAAGTGCGGAGACCGGAGCGACCCGGAGCGATGCCGGCGCGATCGACGAGATCCTCGATCTCGCGGCCAAGGCGGGTGTCCGGGTCCGCCAGGTCACCGGGGAGCAGCTCGCCGCCCGGTCGAAGACGGAGGCGCCGCAGGGCGTGCTCGCCCGCGCCGATCCGATCGTGGCCGCCGAGCTCGATGACCTGCTGGGCCAGGCCGATGCCTTCCTGGTCGCCCTGGACGGGGTGACCGACCCGGGCAACCTCGGCGCGGTGCTGCGGGTGGCCGAGACGGCGGGGGTCACCGGGGTCGTGCTGCCGCGCCACCGCAGCGCCCGCCTCTCCCCGGCGGCGGTGAAGGCCGCGGCCGGGGCCGTCGAGTACCTCCCCATCGCCCAGGCCTCGGGCGTGCCGGCGGTGCTCGACCGCGCGTCGCGTGCCGGCGTCTGGTCGGTCGGGCTCGATGCCGGAGGGACCGCGGACGTCTTTGCGCTCGAGGTGGCTGATCGACCGCTGGTCGTCGTGCTCGGCGCCGAGGGGCGAGGACTCTCACGGCTCGCGCGCGAGCGGTGCGATCTGGTGGCCGGCATCCCGATGCGCGGCGCGCTCGAGAGCCTGAACGTTGCGACCGCCGCGGCCATCGCATGCCACGCGATCGCGCGCCGACGAAGCGGTGACTCGCACTAGCCTCACCGGGTCGCCGGAGTAGCTCAGTCGGCAGAGCAGCGGTTTTGTAAACCGCAGGTCATCGGTTCGATCCCGATCTCCGGCTCATGACCAACGCATCGAAGTCGGCCGCCGCACGGCGGCAGTCGAGCAGCCCGTCGGAGGGAGAACTTCGCAAAAGGTGCCACCGGTGTCGATCCCCTCGAGCCGATAGGGTCGAGGGGTCAAGATCGACCTCCCATCGGAGCTTCCCGGTCATGAGCAACTCGACGATCCTCCCCGGAGGGCAACGGGTGGAACGCAGCCGCACGACGAACAGCGGTGGCTTTGCCCGCAGTGTCGCGTTCTCTGCCGCGCGCGGTGCTGCGCTGATCGGTCTCGCGGTCATCATCGGCATCGTGCTGTTGCAGCTGATCGACGACGGCACGAGTGGTCCGATCGGTGATGGCGGCTCGGTGAGCGCGGGCGGCACGACGAACACCACGGCGTCTCCGTCCTCGGACTCCACCGACACCACGGTGCCGACGACCGCCGCGGCCCCGGTGAAGCCGCCGGCCGAGGTGGCCGTACTCGTTCTCAACGGCTCGGGCCGCCCGGGTGCCGCGACCGCGCAGAGCAACTCGCTGAAGGGCGAGGGCTACCAGACGCTCACGCCGGCTGACGCAACGAAGCGCGTCGGCAACGTCGTGTACTTCAAGCCCGGCTACGACCGCGAGTGCACGACGATCGCGAACTCGGTGGGTGGCAACGCGAAGACGGAGCCGATCCCGCTCGCCGCCGCCGACGGGCAGCGAGAACGCGAGCTGCGTCGTCATTCTCGGTTCGTAGACACGCGCCGTTGCTCGCCGCGCTCCAGCCGCTGGTCGAGCACGCGTCACGGGCCGCGGTGCTCGTCGACTTCGACGGGTCACTCGCGCCGATCATCGACGACCCGGACGCGTCGCGTCCGCTCCCCGCGGCGCGTGACGCGCTGGCCGCGCTGGTGGGTCGCGTCGGTCTCGTCGCGCGTGGTCAGCGGCCGGCCGGTCGGGTTCCTGCGGGAGCGGATCGGGCTCGACGGAGTGACCTACGTCGGCCAGTACGGGTTGCAGCGTTGGGTCGGCGGCGAGGTGGTCACCGATCCGAGAGTCGAGCCCTACCTGGCTCCGATCGAGCAGATCGCCGTGGCGGCGACCCGGGAGCTGCCCGGGCTGCTGGTCGAGCGCAAGGACGGCGTGGCGGTGGTGCTGCACTGGCGCCGCCGGCCCGATCTGGAGGCGCAGGCGAGCGCCTGGGTGGCCCGGGCGGCCGCCGCGGCGGGCCTCGAGCTCCATCCGGCCAAGATGGCGGCGGAGGTGCGCCCGCCGGTCCCGATCGACAAGGGCGATGTCGTCCGGGAGCTCTGCGCCGGCCTCGAAGCCGCCGCGTTCGCCGGTGACGACGTGGGCGATCTCTCGGCGTTCGATGCGCTGGCCGGGCTCCAGCGGGACGGTCGCCTCGGGCACGCGGTGCGCGTCGCGGTGCGCTCGGCGGAGGAACCGCCGGACCTCCTCGCCCGATCCGACGTGCAGGTCGACGGGCCGGCCGGGCTCGCGGCTGGTCCTGGCCGATCTCGCCGAGGCGATTACGAGCTCGCCTGCCTGAGCTGGGTCTCGAGCCACGCCTTCGGTGGACTCGCCTGGGCGCGGGTGCGGAGCTCGGCCGCCCGCGCCGCGCGCTCCGCCGGGTTCCATCACGAGCGCCTCGTGCAGCGCGGCGCCGGTCTGCACGAGATCGAACGGTTGCACGGTGATGCACGCGTGCTCCAGCACCTCGTGTGCGCCCGCGTCACGCGAGAGGCACAGCACGCCGTCGCGGCGGTTGGCCAGCGGACCCTCCAACGCGACGAGGTTCAACCCGTCGCGGATCGGGTTCACCAGCAGCACGTCGCTGCGCACGAGCCCGGCGAGAGAGCGGGCGTAGTTGTCGCGGGTGTCGACGATCACCGGCTCCCAGTCGCGGGTGGCCCAGCGCTCGTTGACGCGCGCCGCGGTGTTCTCGACCTCGTTGCGGTAGGCGAGGTATTCGGGCAACGACTCGCGTGACGGGTTCAACATCGCCGCGAACGTCACCCGCTCCCGCAGCTCGGGATGCTCCTCGAGCATGAGGTCGTACGCGAGGAAGCCGCGCACGATGTTCTTGGAGAGCTCGAGCCGGTCACTGCGCACGATGAGCTGCCGGTCGCCGACGCGCTCCTCGAGCACGCTGATCTCCTGCTCGACCTCCGGGCTGGCGACCTCGGCGGCCAGCGCTTCCGGATCAGGTCCGAAGGACGCGGCGAACGTGCGGCCGACGCCGGCGTCGGATCCGAGCACCTCTCGCGCCGACGCTCGGAACGATTGCGCCCAGCGCTCGGTGTGGAAGCCGGAGGTGCAGCCCGCCATTGACGCACAGATCGCGTGGGCGACGTAGTCGGGCAGGACCCGGATGGAGCCCGGGCCGCAGAACGGCGTGTGGGTGAAATGGACGACGTGGAGATCCGGCCGCGCGTCGCGCAGCATGTGGGGAACGAGTGCGAGCTGGTAGTCCTGAACCAGCACGGAGTCGCCCTCGGTCGCGACGTCCAACACGCCGTCGGCGAACGCTCGGTTCACCGCGACGTATCCCTCCCAGGCTTCGCGGAACCGGCGGTCGAAGCGCGGGCGCCGCGACAGGTCGAACAGCGCGTGGTGCAGGAACCAGAGCGTGCCGTTCGAGATCACGTCACGGTGCATGCGCTGCAGCGTCGGGCTCCAGCGGGAGGAGCCGCGCCTGCACCCCGGCGTGGGCCGGTTGCGCTCCGGTCGCGGTCGCCGCCACGTCGTTGTCGTCGATCGCCGCGGCGACCCAGGTCGCGTCGTCGCGATTCGCGAGCAGGGGGAGCAGGGCGCTGACCACGCCGCCGGCGCCGCGGTGCGCCGTGAAGGTGCCGTCGGGATTCCGGGTGAACCGGAACGGGCCGCGATTGGAGACGACGATCACGAGAGAACGGCTAGCTCAGGGTGCCGAAGAGGGTGAGCCAGTCTTCGAGCTCCCGCGTGGACAGGAAGTTCTGGCGCACGTGCTCCTTGCCGCTGACCCCCATCGCGTCGGCTTTGGCCGGATCGGCGAGCAGCTCGATCGTGCGGGCGGCGCAGTCCTCGATCGAGTCGACGAGGAACCCGTCCTGGCCCTCCCGGATCTGCAGGACGATGCCGCCGGCCCGGCCCCCGATGACCGGGCGGCCCTTCCACAGGCCCTCGGCCACCGTGAGCCCGAAGCCCTCGCGCAGCGACTTCTGGATCACGACCTCCGCCGCCCGCTGGAACGCGTTGATCTGCACGTTGCCGACCTGCTGGATGTTCGAGAGCAGGTGGATGTCGCGATCGCCGTCGCGGGCGGCCTCGACCTGCTCCCACACCTGGAAGCCCTCCGGGTCGTCCGTGGCCATCGAGCCTGCGAGCACGAGCTGCGCGTCCGGCACTTCGTTGCGGACGGTGTGGAACGCCTCGATCACGCCGACCGGGTCCTTCCACGGGTCGTACCGGCTGACCTGGCACACGATCGGCCGCTTCGTGTCGATCCCGTACTGCTTGCAGATCTCGTGCACGAACGGATCGGGGAGCTCGAGGTTCTTCACCGACAGCGGGTCGATGCACGGTGGCGCCGTCATGACGTTGTCCATGTCGAGAGAAGCGGGGATGAACTGGTCCATCGTCCAGACCGACGCGTCGTGGCGCTCGACGTAGGGGCGGAAGAACTCCCAGACGTCGGGTCGCGCGTCCGTCAGGTCGATGTGGCACCGCCAGATCCACTTCGTCTCCGGCAGGTTCACGCCGGCGTCGCCGATGAAGTTGAGGAGCGCGGCGGGCTGGGGATCGTGCACGACGACGTAGTCCCACTCGCCCTTGAGCAGCAGCGCGTTCTCGAGCACCTTCTCGAGGTAGACCTTCTGCATCTGCTCGGTCCAGGGCACGTCCTCGGCGCCCTGCAACGCGTTGTGCACGGCCTTGGTCACGGCGAAGAACTCGTCGCTGCCGTGGATCACCTGCCATTCGGCCTCGATCCCGAGGCTGCGCAGGAGCGGAACATGGGTGGAGAGGAGCTCCGCGACACCTCCGCCATACGCGGTGGCGTTGATGTGGAGCACCCGCGCGCCCCGGAAGGGCTCGGCGAGCGCTCGGATGCGCTCGATCGCCTCGACGCCGGCGACTGCCTCGTAGTCAGCCAGCTCCTTCTCCAAGAGCGGGACGCGCTCGAGCATGTGGAAGTTTCCTCGCGTGGGGTCGGGGACAGGGTGCAATCTATTCCGGATGCCTACCCAAGCTGTTGCTTGTCCGGACAAGTTCCGCGGAACGTTGGATGCCGCCGCGGCCGCCGCAGCCATGGCCCGGGGCCTGCTCACTGCGGGATTCGATGAGGTCGTCCAGGTGCCGTTGGCCGACGGCGGGGAAGGAACGCTCGACGCGCTGCTCGCGGCACGCGGTGGATCGCGTCGATCCGCGACGGTGACCGGACCACTGGGTCCCGAGGTGACGGCGGAGTGGGCGCGGCTCTCGGACGGCACCGCGGTGATCGAGATGGCGCGCGCCAGTGGGCTGGCACTCGTCGACGGGCGGAACGATCCGCTGCGCGCGAGCACGCGCGGTACCGGTGAGCTCATCGCCGCCGCGGCGCGTGCCGGCGCGCAAGCGGATCATCGTCTGCGTCGGGGGCAGTGCCACGACCGACGGTGGGCTCGCCGCGGTGGAGGCGCTCGGGTGGTCGCTCGCCGGCCTCGACGTCGTCGTGGCGTGCGACGTCGAGACGCCGTTCGTCGCCGCGGCGGAGGTCTACGGGCCGCAGAAGGGGGCATCGGCGGCCCAGGTCGGGTTGCTGACCCGCCGGCTCGAGCAGCTGGCCGGCGTCTACCGCCAGCGCACCGGAGTCGACGTGACCGAGCTGGAGGGCGGTGGCGCCGCGGGCGGGCTGGCGGGCGGGCTGGCCGCGCTCGGGGCCCGGCTCGAACCGGGTTTCGACGTCGTGGCCCAGGCGGCCGGGCTCGACGCCGCGCTCGAGGGCTCGGAGCTCGTGATCACGGGCGAAGGCAAGCTCGACATCACGAGCTTCGAGGGCAAGGTCGTCGGCGGTGTTCTCGAATGGGCCGCCGACGCGGGCGTGGCGCACCGCGCGGTCATCGTCGGTCAGGCCACCGACGCGGCGCGCGAAGAAGCGGGAGTGCTCGGCGACGTACAGGTGCTCGCGCTCACCGACCGCGTGTGGTCAGCCGGCGAGGCGTTCTCGCGCGCCGCGATCCTCGTGGAGGAAGCGGCGCTCGAAGCCGGTCGCCGCGCGCTCGGAGTCACGTACCCGGAACTCCGCCGCCGAACGGTAGACGCCCGCCGTACGCGACGCGATCCCAGACGGCCGCGTGGAACGCTCGGCCGGCGGAGACCTTGGCTAAGCGGTCAGCTCGTGGCCGTGGTTGCGGCGGTAGCCGGGCACCGAGATGATCGGCGGCCGCTCCCGCACTTCGACCGCGACCGCTTCGGGCTCGGCGTCGGCGTCGAAGCGGAGCAGCTCCTGGTGGCCCGGTCGCTCCGCCAGCAGACCGGCGCGACGCAACGCGGTGATGAGGATCGCGTTCGCCTGCGGGCCGAGCTCGGCGAGTGTCCGGTTCCGGTGCTCGCGCACACCGAGGTCGACCTGCGCGATCGCCGCGATGCCGAACCGCTCGACGATGTCCACGAGCAGCCCGAACTCGACGCCCCAGCCCTCGACGAACGGGAGCGTCTCGAGCACGTCGCGGCGGCCGGCGTACTCGCCCGACAGCGGCTGCACGAAGCGCGCGAGCTGGGGGAAGAGCGTCGAGATGAGTGGCCGGGCCATGAGCTCGGTCACTCGGCCACCACCTTCGGGGAGTCCGTGGATCGGCCGGCGGTAGAAGCCCTTCACGAACGCGATCTCGGGCTGCTGGATCAGCGGGCCGAGCAGACCGGTGACGAAGTGCGCGCCGAAGTTGCGGATGTCCGCGTCGAGCCAGCACATCAGATCGCCCGCGGCCGCGTCGATGGACTTCCACATCGCGTTGCCCTTGCCCGAGCCCGGTCCGGTCTCGGGCAGGACGTCGGCGACGGACACCACCCGCGCGCCTTCCCACGACGCGACCGCGGCGGTGGCGTCCGTCGATCCGTCGTCGATCACCAGCACCTCGTCGACGAGGGGGACCGACTCCATCAGGGTGCGGCGCACGGTGGCGACGATGTGGCCGACCGTGACCTCCTCGTTGCGGGCCGGCAGGCAGACCGAGACGGTCAGGCCCGGCCGCCGCCTTGGCGTCGGCCAGGCGGGCCGGATCGAAGTCGTCATGGCGCCAGGGCACGGGGAGCAGCGGCACGGGGAGGAGGTTAGGCGGGCTGAGCGGAGGCCCAGAACGGGTACGGAGTGTGGAAGGCGGAGCGACCCAGAGGGCCGGCAGCCCCCGAATGACTGGCCCCCCGGCCGGGCCTTGTGCGACAATCCCGCCTGCAACAACGCGCTCATCCAGAGCGGCTGAGGGACGGGCCCTTTGACGCCGCGGCAACCAGTGCTCCTCACCGGGGGCGCCAGGTGCCAATGCCCGAACGATGAGAGAGCCCTGAGTGTGGGTACCGGATCTCCGCCCCCCGCTCGAGGCGCTCGAACACCCAGCGAGCGCGTCGAGACCGAACGGAAAACCGTTCACGAGGAGGAGGACCGGAAGATGGCGTACGTGAAGGCACTGCGGTGTCGGGAGTGCGGGCGCGAGTACGACATCGCGCCCATCTTCACCTGTGAGTGGTGCTTCGGCCCGCTCGAGGTGGGTTACGACTACGAGGCGATCGCGAAGGTCATCTCCAAGGAGAAGATCGCCGCGGGGCCGCCGAGCCTCTGGCGGTACCAGGACCTCTTGCCGGCTGAGCGCAACCCGGCGGTGGACCTCGGCGCCGGGTTCACTCCGCTCGTCCGAGCGGACCGGCTCGCCGCCGAGCTCGGTCTCGGTGAGGTGTGGATCAAGAACGACACCGTCAACCCGACGAACTCGTTCAAGGACCGGGTCACGTCGGTCGCACTGTCGAAGGCGCTCGAGTTCGGGTTCAAGACCGCGGCGTGCGCGTCAACGGGAAACCTCGCGAACTCGGTTGCCGCGCATGCTGCCCACGCGGGCTTGCGCAGCTTCGTGTTCATCCCGGCCAACCTCGAGCAGGGCAAGATCGTGACCACGTCGGTGTACGGCGGGAACGTCGTCGCGATCGACGGGAACTACGACGACGTCAACCGACTCTGCGCCGAGCTCGCCGGCATGTACCCGTGGGCGTTCGTCAACGTCAACGTGCGCACCTTCTACGCCGAGGGTTCGCGGACGCTGGCCTTCGAGACCGCCGAGCAGCTCGGCTGGCAGACGCCCGACCACGTGGTGGCGCCGGTGGCCAGCGGATCGTTGTTGACCAAGATCCACAAGGGTTTCGGCGAGCTGCACAAGGTCGGGCTGCTCGACGAGGAACCGCACGTGCGGGTCTCCGGTGCCCAGGCCCTCGGCTGCTCACCGGTGGCGACGGCCTGGCTCAACGAGACCGACAACATCAAGCCGGTGAAGCCGGACACGATCGCCAAGTCGCTCGCGATCGGCAACCCCGCGGACGGCTACTTCGCCCTGGACGTCGTGCGGAACACCGGTGGTGGGTTCGCCGCAGTGACAGACGCGGAGATCGTCGACGGGATGCGGCTGCTGGCGCAGACCGAGGGGATCTTCGCCGAGACCGCGGGCGGCGTGACCATCGCGACATTGAAGCGGCTGGCCGCGGATGGCACGGTGCGCCCCGACGAGCGGGTCGTCGCCTACATCACGGGCCATGGGTTGAAGACGCTCGACGCGGTCGCCGAGCAGGTGGGCCCGACCGCAACGATCTCTCCGACGCTCGACGCGTTCCACGCCGCGTTCGATCCGTCCGACTTCGAACAGTAGGAGCGCGACCCATGGCAACGATCCGCATCCCCACGCAGCTCCGCGAGCTCTCCGGCGGCGCGTCGGAAGTCGACGTCGAAGGCGGGACGGTGAAGGACCTGCTCGCCGGGCTCGACGCGGCCTACCCGGGTTTCGCCGGCCGGCTCCACGACGAGTCGGGCGGCCTGCGTCGCTTCGTGAACGTCTTCGTCGCCGACGAGGACATCCGGTTCCTGGACGGCATCGACACTGCGGTGCAGCCGGGCGAGGTCGTCAGCATCGTCCCGGCGGTCGCCGGGGGCTGATCATCGCCTCGGGGTCACGCCGCGGCGCGAGGCGGTTTGACCCTTCGGCGTCCATCAAGTTAGGTTGCCCTTACTCAAGGCGCCCTGACCTGATGGAGACCGACGAATGCGGCGAATGGTGGCGGTAGTGGCGTGCCTGATGGTGCTCGGGGCCGCGTGCTCGGACGACGGTGACGACACGACGGCCGGCGCCGGCCGGGATCAGCACGATCACCGTCAAGCTGGTCGAGACCGGCTGTGGCGAGCGGACCTACGCCGCCCAGGCGGGCAAGCTGCGGTTCGTGGCCGAGAACACGACGGCGCGAGACGCCGAGTTCGAGATCATCGCGCCCGGGCCGGTCATCGTCGCCGAGCAGGACCCCATCGAGGCCGGGAAGTCCGCGACGCTCACCGAGAGCCTGGCCGCGGGTGAGTACGAGCTGCGGTGCGCGCTCGGCTCGGACGCGAAGACCAGCACGCTGACCGTGACCGGTGAGGGCGGTGGCGCGGTCCTGAAGGTGAACCGGGCGGCGCTCGACGCGGCGGTCGCCCAGTACCAGTCCTTCATCCTGGAGCAGACCGACCTCCTGCAGGCGAGCACGCAGGAATTCGCGACCGCGGTCGAGTCGGGGAACGTCGAGCAGGCGAAGGCGCTCTACGCCCCGGGCCGCATCCCGTGGGAGACCATCGAGCCGGTAGCCGAGCTCTTCCCGGATGCGGACGCGGCGATCGACAGCCGCGTCGACGACCACGAAGGTCCGGACGACCCGGAGTGGACCGGCTGGCACCGGATCGAGAAGGGTCTCTGGGACGACAACAGCACCGAAGGCCTCACCCCGTTCGCGCAGCAGCTCGTGACGGACACTGACAACCTGGTCGCCGAGGTGCAGGCGCTGACGATCGAGCCGGGCGTGATGACGAACGGTGCCGCGGCACTCATCGAGGAAGCGGCCGAGGGCAAGATCACCGGTGAGGAAGAGCGCTACAGCCACACCGACCTGATCACGTTCACAGGCGAACGTCGACGGAGCAAAGAAGATCGTCGAGCTGCTGACGCCGGTGCTCTCCACCGCGCCAAGTGGCACCGGGCTGCTCACCGAGATCAACGAGAAGTTCGCCACGGTCGACGCGATCGTCGCTCCGTACCAGCAGGGCGAAACCTTCGTGTCGTACGAGCAGGTGAACGACGCGAGCCGCGACCAGCTCAAGGCGGCGATGGCCGGCCTGTCCGAGGAGCTGGCGGAGATCTCCGGCACGATGGGCCTCAAGGTGCGATGAGCGAAGCGTTCGCAATGCCGCTGGTCGGTCGCGATGGCCGCGGAGCGTGGCCCGAGCGGCCCGGCCCGCAGGGCCAGGAGCGGTTGCGATGAGCGTCTCGCGGCGTGGTTTCCTGGGAACCGCGGTCGGCCTCGGTGCCGGCGCCACGTTGGGGAGCGCGCTGCCCACGAGCGCGCCTGACCGCGGCCGGCGCCGCGGACGACGCTCGCGTTCCCTTCGAAGGCCGGCACCAAGCCGGGATCACGAACCCTCCGCCGGGTCATGCGCTCATCGCCGCGTTCGACGTCGTGGCCGGCGATCGCCGGGAGCTCGCCGACACGCTGCGGTCGCTGACCGATGCCGCCCGGTGGCTGACCCAGGGCGGGCCGGCGCCGAAGCGGGATCCGTTGCTGCCGCCCGAGGACAACCTCATCCTGGGTCCGGATCCCACCCCGAACGGATTGACCGTGACCGTCGCGCTCGGCGCGTCCCTCTTCGACGCGCGCTTCGGTCTCGCGGACCGCAAGCCGGCGCAGCTCCGTGCGATGGAGCACTTTCCACACGATCAGATCGACCCGGCCCGAACGCACGGCGACCTGCTGCTGCAGCTCTGTGCGGACGAGCCCGACGCGTGCGTGCATGCGCTGCGGATCCTGATGCGCGCGACGCGCGCCACGCTCGTGCTGCGCTGGATGCTGCCGGGGTTCCAGCGACCCAACACGTTGACGAAGGGCCGCACGTCCACGCGCAACCTGCTCGGCTTCAAGGACGGCACGGCGAACCCCGACACCTCGGACGGCGAGCTCATGGACACGCTGGTCTGGGTGCAGCCGGGCACCCCGGGTGAGCCCGCGTGGACGGCAGGCGGCAGCTACATGGTCGTGCGCACCATCCAGACCAAGGTCGAGTTCTGGGATCGGACTGCGCTGGCGACCCAGGAGGACATCATCGGGCGGCACAAGGCTTCGGGCGCGCCGCTCGACGGTCGGCGCGAGAACGACGTGCCGGACTACCAGGCCGACCCGAGGGGACGGGCGATTCCGCTCGACGCGCACATCCGGCTCGCGAACCCCCGAACCCCGCGGACCGACGCCAGCCGGATCCTGCGGCGTGGCTTCAACTTCGCCAACGGGTTCTCGCAGAACGGCCAGCTCGAGCAGGGCCTGCTCTTCGTCTGCTTCCAACGCGACCTGGACCGGGGCTTCGTCACCGTGCAGCACCGGCTCGACGGTGAGCCGCTCGAGGAGTACGTCCAGCCGGTGGGCGGCGGGTTCTTCTTCGCGCTGCCCGGCGTCCGCGACGGGCACGACTGGCTCGGATCGAAGCTGTTCGCCTGAAGCCCGGCCCGCCCGCCCGGGCCGGGTGGCGGCGGCTTGACCGGTTTGTGAAGGGACGCATAGCCTTACCTAAGTAAGGTTGCCTTTACTCACCCCATCCGAGGATCCCGGTGCGACGACTCGCCCTTCCGATCAGCCTCCCCGTGGTCGTCCTGGTCGGCGTCGCGCTCGTGGCCGGATCCGGGTGCTCGTCGGGCTCGGGCTCGAAGTCGTCCTCGAGCACGACCCTCTCGCCCGAAGACGTCCTGGTCTCGAACGCCAAGGCCGCCGAGGGTCTGAAATCGCTCGGACTGCTCGCCGCCAGCGCGTCGAAGGAAGTCGCGAGCGGCGCGTCGGCGGCGGCGAAGTCGACCGTGGATCAGGCGTGGGATCAGTGGCTCGCCATCGAGGGTCGGGTCAAGCAGAACGACACCGGCGCCTACCTCGAGTTCGAGGACGCGCTGAGTGACCTGCGGATCGGTGCGGACGAGCAGGACAGCGCCAAGCTCAAGCAGGGCGCCACCGCGATCGGCACGCTCGTCGCCGCGTACGTGGTGAAGTTCCCCGGATGAGGTGGAGCCGGCTCCTCGCGCTCGTGGGGATCGCGATCGTCGCGATGCTCGCCCTCGCTCCGGCCGCGGGCGCGATCGGGAACGACGTCTCGAAGGATCAGGCGATCAACCAGCTCCAGCAGGTTCGCTCGTCGATGAACGAGACGCTGTCGCTCTTCAAGCAGGGCAAGGAAGCGCAGGCGCTGAAGCAGTCACAGCAGGGCTACCTCAACCACTTCGAGTACGTCGAGATCCCGTTGCGCGTCGCGGACCCGCAGTTCACGCTCGACGCGGAGTCGAAGTTCGCCGAAGTGCGCCAGGCGATCCGGGACAACCGGACGGCCGACGTTCGCGCTCGGGTCGTCGAGCTGCGCGGCATCGTCGACGAAGCGGAGCGCAAGCTCTCGAACCCCGGTCTCACCGCGCCGATCCTCGTCACGAGCCAATCGTTCCTGATCATCTTCCGCGAGGGCCTGGAAGCGGTCCTGCTCCTGGCGGTCCTGCTCGGCTACCTGGAAGCGGCGAAGGCGACGCAGTTCCGCCGGCCGATCCTCTGGGGTGTCGGGTTCGCGGTGCTCGCCACGCTCGTCACGATCGTCGCCGTTCACTTCATCATCGAGCTCGCCCCGGTCGGACGGGAGGTGATGGAGGCCGCGACCGCGATCCTGGCTGTCGTGGTCCTCTTCTGGGTGTCGTTCTGGTTGATCGCGCGCCTCGAACACGAACGCTGGATGGAGTTCCTCAAGGCGCGGGTGTGGACCGCGGTCTCGCTCGGTTCCGCAGCGAGCCTGATGTTGATCGGCTTCACCGCGGTGTATCGCGAAGGCTTCGAGACGGTCTTGTTCTACGAGGCGCTGTTCTCGTTCGGCCAGGGTCTCGCCGCTTGGATCCTGCTCGGATTCGGGCTCGGCATCGTGGCGCTCGCCGCGGTGACGGTCGCGATCTTCAAGCTCGGGCGCCGACTCCCGGTGAAGGCGTTCCTGTCCGTCGCGGTCGTGCTCCTCATGGCCACGTCGATCGCGTTCCTCGGGAACGCGGTGTACGAGCTCCAGCAGGCCGACATTCTCGGCTACCACCCGCTCGTCGGTTGGCCGCGCCTGCCCATCTACCTCGCGCAGGCCACGGGGTACTACCCGACGCGGGAAACGGTCTTCGCTCAGGCGGCACTGCTCGCGGTGTACATCCTGGGCGCGCTGTGGATGTTCGTCGGCCGGCCCGCGATGCAGCGGCGCGGCACGCCGTCGACGGCGGCGAGCGTGACGCACGGCCCCGAGCCGCGCGAACCCGTTCTCGAGCCGGCCGGCGCCGGGCGGGGTGCCGGGCGTGGTGCCGGCTCCACCTGATGACCATCACCCGATGATGGTCATCCGATGACCGTACGAGTCGGGGTCGACGTCGGCGGAACGTTCACGAAGGCCGTCGCGTTCGATCTCGACACGAACGAGGTCGTCGCTCGTTCCGTGGTGCTCCACGTCGCACGAGCATGCGCAGGGCGTTGCGGCCGGTGTTCTCGACGCGGTACGTGGCGTGGTCGAGGTCACGGGCACCGAGCGGGTCGATCTGGTGACCCACTCCACCACCCAGGCCGTGAACGCGCTGCTCGAAGGTGACGTCGGGATCGTGGGCGTACTCGGTCTCGGTCGCCGACCTGACCTGCGCAAGATCGCGAAGCGCACCCGGCTCGCTTCGGTTGAGCTGGCGCCGGGCAAGCCGCTGCGCACCGTGCACGAGCTGCTGGACGTCACGGACGGGCTGGATGTCGACGCGGCGAATGCCGCGATCGAACGGTTGCGGAACGCCGGCGTCGAGCGCGATCTGCGTCGCCGAGGCGTTCTCCCCCGACGACGACACCAACGAGGTCGCGGTCGCCGCGCTGGTGGCCCGAGCACGGACTCCCGGTCTGCACCTCGAGTGAGCTCACCGGACTCTACGGACTCGAGCTGCGCGCCGTCACTGCGGCGATCAACGCCTCGATCATCCCGATCGCGCTCGGCACTGCGGACGTGGTGGAGCGTGGGGTCGCGGATGTCGGAATCTCGAGCCCGGTCATGGTCATGCGCGGCGACGGTGGCGCGACCGACCTCCCGGGTTTCCGCCGCGCGCCGGCCCGCACGCTCTACTCCGGTCCGGCTGCGTCGGTGGCCGGTGCACTACGGCACACGGGCGTCGTGGACGGAGTGGTCGTCGAGGTGGGCGGCACGTCGACCAACGTGGCCGCGATCAAGCGTGGGCATCCCGCGCTGTCCTACGTGACGGTGGCGAGTCACGCGACGGCCCTGCAGGCCATCGACGTGCGGGTCATCGGGGTCGCCGGCGGATCGATGCTGCGCGCCCGTCGGGGCAAGGTCTACGGCGTCGGCCCGCGCAGCGCCCACATCGCCGGGCTGCCGTACGTGTGCTTTTCGGACCCGGCCGACCTCCAGGACGCGCGGGCGATCGAGATCGCGCCGCGGCCCGACGATCCCGCCGACTACCTGATCGTGGAGTCCGCCGGCGGGTACCGCGCCGCACTGACCAACACCTGCGCGGCGAACCTGCTCGGCATCGTGCAGCCCGACGACTATGCCGCGGGCTCAGTTGCCGCGGCGCGTCTCGGCTTCGAAGCCGCGGGCCGCCACCTCCGGCTCGCACCGGACGAGGTGGCGCGGCGGATGCTCGAGGCATCCGGGGCCGCCGTGGGCCAGCTCGTCGCCCAGGTGGCGCACGAGCATGAGATCGCCGACCCGGTGCTGATGGCCGTCGGTGGCGGCGCAGGAGGTCTCGGCCGGTACGTCGCGGCCCGGCTCGACCTCGAGTGCGTCGTGCCGCCTGACGCCGAGGTGATCTCGTCGATCGGTGACGCACTCTCCCTCGTGCGGGCCGCGCGCGAGCGATCCGTGGTCGACCCCACCGCGTCCGATGTCGACGCGCTCGTCGCCGAAGTGGAGATCGAGGCGATCTCGGCCGGCGCGAGTCCGGCGTCGCTCGAGGTCCGGGTCGAGTACGTCGGAGACCGCAAGGCGTTGCGCGCCGTCGCCACCGGCTCCATCGGCCTCGAGGCCGGTGCCGTTCCCGGGCGCCTGCCCGCCGAACCCGGCACCATCGCCGCGCGCGCGGCCGAGGAGGGCTGTGACGCGCCCCGCGAGCTCGGCGTGTTCTGGATCGCGAGGGGAAAGGACCGTGTCGTGGTCTTCGACCGCTTCGGTGACGTCGTCGTGCATGCGAACGGCGAGGTCGTGCTACCCAACGGCTCCGGCGCCGCCGGTCTGCGTGACGCGGTGACGAAGGCCGTCGAGCAGCACACGCGGGCGGTCGGGCCGATGAAGGTGAGCCCGTCGGTGTGGGTGGTGCGGCCGATGCGGGTCACGGAGCTCGCGAGCGGTGACATCGTCGATGCGACGGTCGCGCTCGCGGGTGCCGGCGACGACGCCGCGATCGTCGTAGGACGGGAGTAGCAGTGGCGCTGTACGTCTCCGCCGGCCGACGCCGGCGCAACGCGATCATCGGCCCTCGTCGGCGCGCTCATCGTCGGACTCGTGATCGGCGGCGTGCTCGGCCGCGTCACCGCGCCCACGGTGTCGGATCGCGTCGCGTCGGTGCAGGACTCGGCGCGCGCGGTGACCGCCCGCCTCCGGGCCACGCCCGATCGAGTACGAGAAGCAGCTCAGTGGTTCGAGCGAGTTCCGCGCCGGCGGGACCGTCGTGCAGTCACTTACCGACGCGCAGTCATCGCTGCGCGCCGCGCTCGACGACGCGGTGTGGCTCAGCGCCGCGCCAGCGCCGGGAGATCGAGCACCAGATCGACAAGCTCGTGACCGCGGCGCACACCAAGGTGAGCGCAACGGTCTACGCGAACCTGGTCGAGCAGGTCGCGACGAAGATCGACGCGGCACTCGGTTCCGACTCGTCGAGCTAGACGGCCTCGGCGGTGACCCACATCAGCGTGGCGATCGGGGTGGGGACTTCGTGCTCGCCGGTCTCCGTCTTGACGGTGACGCCGTTCGCGCCGACCCCGACCACGACCGCGCGCTGACCCGGAATGAGCTGTGCGCCGGCAAGGAGGTTCAGCGCGTCGTCGTCGAGCTCGATCTTCTCGCTGATGCGCACGACTTCGACGAGCCCCGGCTTGGACTCGATGAGCGTCGTGCGGGCCTTGGTGGCCTGCTGGCGCTTCGTCCCCGGAATCGGGTTGCCGTGCGGGCACGTGGCCGGGTCGCCGAGGAGCTCGACGAGCTTCTGCTCGACGTCCGCGGAGATGGCGTGCTCCCAGCGGTCGGCCTCGCGATGGACCTTCTCCCACTCGAGGCCGATGACGTCCACGAGGAGCCGCTCGGCGAGGCGGTGGCGGCGCACGACGGAGGTGGCGAGATCCCGGCCCTTCTTCGTGAGCCGCAGGCTGCGGTCGTCCATGAGCTCGGTGTAGCCCCCGCCGACCAGGCGATTGACCTGCTCCGAGACCGCCGGTGCGGAGACCTTCAGGCGCTCGACGAGCCGGGCCCGGATGGGGGTGATCCCCTCCTCCTCGAGCTCGAGGATGGTCTCGAGGTACTCCTCGGTGGCGTCGTGCATCTCGGCCATGGAGCATCGAGCGTACGCCGTAGCGGGAACGATGGTCGTGCCCGACGGGAACGAAGTGCGGAGGCGGGAGCGACCCGGAATGCGGCGTCGGTAGCGGGACGAAGTGCGGAGGCGGAGCGACCCGGGAGCCCGGGTGTCGGTCCCAGCCGCGAACTTGCACTCGGCGGGGCAGAGTGCCAACATGGACTAGCACTCAGACAGAGCGAGTGCTAATGCGCTGCGAGGCTTCCCCGCAGCCACTCCGTCCCACGATCAAACCCCCAGGGGGATCCCGTATGCCCAAGCAGATCGCCTACGCCGAGCAGGCCCGCCGGTCGCTCGAAGCCGGAATGAACAAGCTCGCCGACGCCGTTCGAGTGACGCTCGGCCCGAAGGGCCGCAACGTGGTCCTCGAGAAGAAGTGGGGCGCACCCACGATCACCAACGACGGCGTCTCCATCGCCAAGGAGATCGACCTCGAAGACCCGTACGAGAAGATCGGCGCCGAGCTGGTCAAGGAAGTCGCCAAGAAGACGGACGACGTCGCCGGTGACGGCACGACCACCGCGACCGTCCTCGCCTGGGCGATGGTCCGTGAGGGCCTGCGCAACGTGGCTGCCGGTGCCAACCCGATGACCCTGAAGAAGGGCATCCAGGCGGCGGTCGTCACCGCGGTCGAGTCCATCAAGAAGGACTCGAAGAGCGTGAAGACCGACCCGGCGCAGATCGCCAACGTCGCGGCCATCTCGGCCGCGGACGAGGAGATCGGTCAGATGATCGCCGAGTCCCTCGAGAAGGTGGGCACCGACGGTGTCATCACCGTCGAGGAGAGCCAGACCTTCGGCATGGAGCTCGACCTCGTCGAGGGCATGCGCTTCGACAAGGGCTACATCTCCCCGTACTTCGTGACCGACCCGGAGCGCATGGAGGCCGTCCTCGACGACGCCTACATCCTCCTCGTCAGCTCGAAGATCTCGGCGGTCAAGGACCTGCTGCCCGTGCTCGAGAAGGTCATGCAGGGCGGCCGTCCGCTCGCGATCATCTCCGAGGACGTCGAAGGTGAGGCCCTCGCCACGCTCGTGGTCAACAAGATCCGTGGCACCTTCAAGTCCGTGGCCATCAAGGCCCCCGGCTTCGGTGAGCGGCGCAAGGCCATGCTCGAGGACATCGCGATCCTCACGGGCGGCCAGGTCGTCTCCGAGGAGGTCGGCCTCAAGCTCGAGACCATCGGCCTCGAGCTGCTGGGCAAGGCCCGCAAGGTGGTCGTGACCAAGGACGAGACCACCATCGTCGAGGGCTCCGGCTCCCGTGCGGACGTCCAGGGCCGGATCAACCAGATCCGGGCCGAGATCGACAACACCGACTCGGACTACGACCGCGAGAAGCTCCAGGAGCGTCTCGCCAAGCTGTCCGGCGGCGTGGCCATCATCAAGGTGGGCGCGGCGACCGAGGTGGAGCTCAAGGAGAAGAAGCACCGCATCGAGGACGCGGTGCAGACCACCAAGGCTGCGGTCGAGGAGGGTGTCGTCCCCGGTGGGGGCGTGGCCCTGCTCCGGGCCCAGGCCAAGGTGCTCGAGCTCGCCAAGACGCTCGACGGTGACGAGGCGACCGGCGCCAAGCTGGTGGCTCGTGCGCTCGAAGAGCCCCTCAAGCAGATCGCGCTCAACGCCGGTCTCGAGGGTGGCGTCATCGTGGAGAAGGTGCGGAGCCTCAAGGGCGCCCACGGCCTCAATGCGGCCACGGGTGAGTACGAGGACCTCGTGAAGGCCGGCGTCATCGACGCCGCCAAGGTGACCCGCTCGGCGCTGCAGAACGCAGCATCGATCGCGGCCCTCTTCCTCACGACCGAGGCCGTCGTCGCGGACAAGCTCGAAGAGAAGGGTGCCGCCGCAGCTGGTGGCGGCATGCCGGACATGGACGGCATGGGCGGGATGGGCGGCTTCTAGCCCCAGCTCCAACCGCTCCAACCGAACTGCAGAGAGGCGCCCTCCGGGGCGCCTCTCTCGCGTTCCGACCACGTTCCGTGGCCGGTAGAATGCAGGCTCGATCAGGCACGCTGGCCTGCACCGGCAAAGGATCGCCCCATGCGCCGTCTCGTACCCATCGCCATCGCCGCGCTCGCGCTCACGCTGAGCGCTTGCGGCAGTGGAGGCTCGACCGCCGCCCCGACCGCCACCGGGCTCGGCGCGACCAAGCTGATCGCGGCGTCCGCGGACAAGACCGCGGCGACGAAGACCGCACGCATGAGCGGTGAGGTCACGATCGAGGTCGGCGGGGCGCGGCGCACGCTGCCGCTCGACGGCGCGCTCGATTTCGGCAGCGGCGCCTTCGAGTTCACCTACGACATGAGCCAGCTCGGGCTGCCCGGCGCCGGTGGCGGCGCCAAGATCCAGGCTCGGATGGTCGACGGCGCCATGTACATGAAGCTCGGGGATCTCGGTGGCGGCGCACTCAGCGCGCTCACCGGCGACCGGAGCTGGGTCGAAGATCGACCTCAGCTCGCTGGGCCTCGGCTCGGCCGGCGGACTCGGTGAGGCGAACCCCGGGGGAACGCTCGACTCGCTCCGCGGTGCGGACGACGTGGAGAAGGTCGGGACAGAGACGGTGCGCGGCGTGGAGACGACCCACTACCGCGCCACCGTCGATCCGCGGAAGGCGCTCGACCAGGCCCCGGCCGCGCTGCGGGACAAGATCAGCAAGAGCCTCGAGATGTTCGACGGTCCGATCCCGGTCGACGTGTGGATCGACGGCGACGGCCAGGCCCGCAAGATCTCGATGGACATCACGAACGAGAGGTCAACGCCTCGACGAGCATCGAGTACTACGACTTCGGCGTGGACGTCGACGTCGAGCGCGCCGCCGGCCGATGACGTCTTCGACATCTCCCAGCTCACCGGGGGCATTCGGACGCCCACCGGCGTCGGCAGCCCGGCGATCTGATCGTCGGATCGAGAAGCTCGGCCGGTAGCCTGGCCCGCATGCCGCCGGAGCCAGTCTCGCCGTCGATCGGGTGGGGAGTCCTGCACCTGTTCTTCCGCGTCGACCGGGCCCGCGCCGACCAGGAGCCGGGCGCCGCGAAGCGGATCGTGGATGCCGTCGCGTCGCTCGAGGCGGACGGTCACCAGGCGCTCGTCTTCGCGGTGCTCGGGCACAAGGCGGACCTCGGCGTGATGGCGCTCGGTCCCGACCTGGCCCGGCTCCACGCGTTCCAGCAGGAGCTGCTCGCCGGTCCCCTGGTCCCGGAGTACTCGTTCGTCTCCCTCACCGAGCTCTCCGAGTACTCGGTCACCGAGGAGGACGAGGAGGCCCGGCTGCGGGACGAGGAAGGGATCACCGATCCCGCCGCGATCGATGGAACGGATGGCCGTGTGGCGGGAGCGGATCGCCCACTACCGCGAGAACCGCATCCACCCGCAGCTCCCCGCCAAGCAGCTGCTGTGCTTCTACCCGATGTCGAAGCGCCGGTCGGGCGCCGACAACTGGTACATGCTCCCGTTCGAGGATCGCAAGCAGCTCATGGGTGGCCACGCGAAGGTCGGGCGGACGTACGCCGGCCGGATCCTCCAGCTCATCACCGGGTCGGTCGGCCTCGACGACTTCGAGTGGGGTGTCACGCTGCTCGCCGACGATCCCGTCGCCCTGAAGGAGATCGTGAACGAGATGCGCTTCGACGAGGTCACTGCCCGCTACGGCGAGTTCGGGCCCGTTCTACACCGGACTGCTGCTCGAACCGGCTGACGCGCTCGAGCGCATCGGGATCCGATGAGCGAAGGGCGGAGCGGGCACGAAGTGCGGAGCCCGGAGCGGCCCCGAGCGGCGGAGCGGGAAAGATGAGCGACCGCGTCCGTCTGTACGTCTCGTTCCCCGAAGAGCTCGTGGACCGCCCGATGATCTACGAGATCGTCAAGAAGTACGACGTCATCCCCAGCATCCGCCGGGCCGGCATCGAAGCGCACGAGGGCTGGGTGATCCTCGAGCTCGTCGGATCCGACGAGCAGCGCGACGCGTCGATCGGGTACCTCGAAGAGCTCGGGTGCACGGTCAACCGCATGGAGGGCGACATCCTCGAGGGGTAGGTACGTGCGCGACGAAGATCTCCCTCCCGACGCGGAGCGCGCGGGCCTGGCGATGCTCGCCGAAGCGGGCGGTGCCATCGCGGCGGGCGTGGCGCGCGAGGTGCCGAGCTACGTGACGGCCCAGGTCGACCGGATCTTGGACGCCTGGGGCCAGGCCGGGGCGGAGACGCGCGCCGCCGCGATGGCCGCCGCGGCACCGGCGGCGGGTGCCGCGGCGTCGGAACGCATCGGTGGCGCGTTGGGGCGGTTGCTGGCGACCGATCCGTCGGAGCAGCGGTCGACGCCGCTCGAGATCGTCCGCACCGTCTACCGCGAGCCGACCGAGATCCTCGACGGCCGCGGGGGTCCCGGCCGTCGTGCGGGATCCCTTTGACGAGCGGACCCTGCCCGAGGACCGCTACGACCTTGCTCCCCGCACCCTGGGGGATCTGGGCGATCCCGAGCTGGCGCCGCTCCATCTGGCCTGGGGGGTGGCCAAGGCGATGGTGCTGCGGGCCCGGGTCCGGGACGGGCAATCCGCCCCGTAACGGCGCCCGACCGGGGAAATTCTGCTCAGGATCGCCCCAACTCGCCCCGATAGTCCCAGGGTGAGCCCCCACCAGTCGGCCGAGCGTGAGACGGCTGCAGCCACTGACTTCCCACCCCGGCGGGAGCAGAGGCTGCGCCGCCGCGCCGCGCGCCCGAAGCGTCGCTGCTCGATGCACTCGAGACCGTGACGGATCTCGATGTGCTCGCGTTGTCGACGCCGCTCGGCGTGTTCCGCAGCACCGAAGCGGACGGGATCGTGTGGGTGAACCGCCGCCTGCTCGAGATCACGGGTCTGTCCCGAGAGGCCGCCCTGGGGCACACCTGGTTGCGGGCGGTCCATCCCCTCGATCGGGCGCGAGTCGAAGCCGCCCGCCAGACGCTGTTCGAAGCACCTCACGACCTCTCGATCCAATATCGCATCGTTCGCCCCGACGGGACGCTGCGGCATGTCCGCGTGCGAGTGCTTCCCGCTCCTGAACCGACCGGAGGTGCGGCGGTGTTCGTCGGCGCGATGGAAGACGTGACCGCGCAGGCCGACGCGCCGGAGCCGGTCGTCGGCGAGGATCCCTTCCGCACGCTCGTCGTCGCGTCGCCGCTCGGCGTCTGCTACTCGGACGCGTCCGGGCGGATGGTCTACGTGAACGAGCGCTGGGCGGAGATCGCGGGCCGCACCGCCGAAGAGCTGCTCGACAGCGACGACCTGCGGATCGCGCATCCCGACGACCGCGCCGCGATCTTCGAGTCCATGAGCGCCGCGGCCCGGGCCGGCGAGGAGTGGTTCGGCGAGATGCGCGTCGTCCGGCCGGACGGCGAGATCCGCCACACCCGCACGAGCCTGGCCGCCATCTACCGACCCGACGGCGGGATCGGCGGGTTCGTGGGCACCCTCGAGGACGTGACCGACGAGGCCGCCGACCGGCGGCGGACCGAGCTGGCCCTGCAGGCCCGGGTCGCCGCGGAGGCGTTGGTGGCCGAGACCTCACGGGCCCTCGTGACCGCGTCGGTCGATGACGTGGACGAGCAGATCGTGGCCGTGTTGCAGCGCCTGGCGGAGTTCGTCGGCGCCGACTCGGCGGAGCTGGCCGTGCGCCGGGACGAGCTCGAGGCCGGGACCGCCCGGCGCCACGCCTGGTACCACCCGGATCTGGGAGCCGACCCGGAGCCCGGCGTCCGGGCGGTGGGCACCCGTGAGGTGATCGGCTCGGTCACGTTGGAGTGGCGCACCGGTCCGGCGACCATCGATCGCGTAGCGCTCGAGCCGCTGGTCGTCATCGGTGACGCGCTCGTGTCGACCCTCGCCCGGGTCCGGGCCGAGCAGGCGGTGCACACGAGCGAGGAGCGGTTCCGCTCCCTCGCCGAGCACTCGTCCGACTTCATGTGCGTCTATGGCGGCAACGGCGAGATCAAGTACCTCAGCCCGTCGACCGCACGCTTCTCGGGCTTCGAGGTCGGCGTGAGCTTCGCGTCGTCGGGGATCGTGCACCACGAAGACGTGGCCGTCGTCGCCGGCGTGTTCCGCTCGCTCCGCGAGCGCGAGCGGGGCGCGACGTCGGAGCCGTTCGAGATCCGGATCCGCGACGCGTACGGTGAGTTCCGCTGGCTGGAGATGATCGCCACGAACCTCATCGAGGACCCGGTCGTCGGGGGCATCGTGGTGAACGCGCGTGACGTCACCGAGCGGCGTCAGTCCCGCGAGCGAGCTGCAGCAGATCAACGAGTCGCTCGAGCAGACGAACCACCAGCTGAGCGAGCTGGTCGAGGAGAAGCTCGAGGTCGAGCGCCAGCTCCGTTCGAGCGAAGAGCTGTTCCGCGCCATCGTCGAGACGTCATCCGAAGCGATCACGCTCCTCGACGCCGACGGCAGCATCCGCCGCGGCGAGCGCGCTCCATGACCGGCTGCTCGGCTATCCCGAGGGATTTACGAACGGGCTCACGCCACTCGAGCTGGTGCATCAGGACGACCAGGCGATGGTGGCCGAGGTCCTGGCGAAGGCGTTCACGGAACCCGGCACCCACGGCCCGGTCCGGGTGCGGGTCCGTCACGCCGACGGATCGTGGAAGTACCTCGAGGCGTTCGGGAACAACCTGCTCGACAACCCGGCGGTCCAGGGCGTCGTCATCTCCGGCCGGGACGTCACCGAGCGCGTCGAGGCCGAGGAGGCGCTGCGGCACAGCGACGACCGCTTCCGAGCGTTGGTGCAGAACCTGTCGGACGTCGTCACGATCGTCGGCCCGGCCGGCCAGCTCATCTACTCCAGCCCGGCGGCGGAGCGGCTGTTCGGGTTCGCCGAGCAGGACGACAGCTGGACGGATCCCCTGGCGCGCGTCCACCCGGACGACGCAGACCGGGTCGTGCTGGAGATGTCGGCGCAGCTCGAGACGGGCGGGACGGATCCGGTGTCCTTCCGGCTTCGGGTCGCAGACGGCTCGTACAAGGACGTCGAAGCGATCGTCCAGGACCTGACCGACGATCCGTCGGTCGGAGGGATCGTGGCGACGACGCGTGACGTCACGGAGCGAGCGCGCGCCGAGGCGATGGTCGCGAGCCAGGCGAAGATCCTGCGCCTCATCGCGGAGGGAGCGCCGCTGGCCGAGACCCTGGCCACGATCTGCTCGGTGGTCGAGGGGCGGGTGCCGGACGCGCTCTGTTCGGTGATGCTCGTCGACGAGGTCGATCAGGTGCTTCGGCTCGCGGCGGCACCGAGCTTGCCGACGGACTACCAGCGAGCCATCGACCGGGTGGCGATCGGTCCGGTGGCCGGCTCGTGCGGGACTGCCGCCCACTACGGCACTCGGATCGTCGTGGAGGACGTCGAGCTCGATCCCCGCTGGGACGGCTTCCGCGAGGCTGCGCTGGAACAGGGCCTCCGGGCGTGCTGGTCCACGCCGATCTTCGCCTCCAGTGGGGACCGGGTGCTCGGGACGTTCGCCGTGTACCACCACGAGCCCCAGGCCGCGACCGTGGCCGCCGAGGACATGGTGGCGATGGTGAGCCCGCTCGCGGCGATCGCGATCGAGCGCCGGACGTTCGAGGACCGGCTCGCCCACCAGGCCCAGCACGACCCGCTCACCGGGCTCCCGAACCGACTGCTCTTCGTGGAGTTCCTCACGCTCGCCCTGCGTCGCGCCCATCGGAGCAAGTCGGCCGCGGCGGTGCTGTTCCTGGACCTCGACCGCTTCAAGGTCGTCAACGACAGCCTCGGCCACGACGCCGGTGACGATCTCATGATCCAGCTCGGCCGGCGTCTCTGTGCGGCCGTGCGCCCCGGCGACATCGTCGCTCGCTTCGGCGGTGACGAGTTCACCGTCCTGTGCGACGACCTGTCGTCCGAGGACGCCCGAAGCCAGGCGATCGACGTCGCGGAACGGCTGCTCGAGGTGATCGAAGCGCCGATCGAGCTCAACGGCGAGGACCAGCACCTCAGTGCGAGCATCGGCATCGCGATCGCCGGTCCGGGCGATAGCCCCGAGACGTTGCTGCGCGACGCGGACGCGGCGATGTACCAGGCGAAGGACCGGGGCAAGGGTCGTTGGGAGCTCTTCGACGAAGAGATGCGGTCGTCTGCCCGGACGCGCCTCGAGACCGAGAACGCGCTCCACCGCGCCTTGGAACGCGACGAGCTGCGCGTCTACTACCAGCCGATCATCGAGCTGCCCGGCGAGACGTGCTCGGGCGCCGAGGCGCTCGTGCGCTGGCAGCACCCGGATCGCGGGCTGGTCGCGCCGGACGCGTTCATCAACCTGGCGGAAGAGACCGGGCTCATCGTCCCGATCGGCGCGTGGGTGCTCGAAGAGTCCTGCCGCCAGCTCGTGGAGTGGCGCGACGCGGGGCTCGTGTCGCCGACGTTCTCGATCGCGGTCAACCTCTCGGCCCGCCAGCTCGCCCAGCCGGACCTCGTCGATGCCGTCGCGGCCGCGCTCGAGCGGACCGGCGCGCCGCCCGAGCACGTCTGCCTGGAGATCACCGAGAGCGTCCTGATGGCCGAGACGACCATCGAAGCGCTCGACGCGCTCCGGGCGCTCGGGGTCAGCCTCAGCATCGACGACTTCGGCACCGGCTACTCCTCGCTCGGGTACCTGCGGCGGTTCCCGGTGGACACGGTGAAGGTCGACCGCTCGTTCGTGGAGGGCCTCGGCACCGAGGCCGAGGACACGGCGATCGTCGCCGCGGTCGTGGGGCTCGGTCATGCGCTGGGCCTCAGCGTGGTCGCCGAAGGGGTCGAGACCGAGCAGCAGCTCGCCGAGCTTCGGGCGATGGGTTGCGACCGGGCTCAGGGCTTCTGGTTCGCGCGGTCCGCAGCCCGCCGACGTGTTCGCGGCGGTGGTGGCGAACCCGCGCCGCTGGCAGCAGGACGTCACGGCTTCCTGACTCAACGCGCTCGCAGGCGCGCCGATAGGGTCCGGAGATGAGCGGCGACGCGAGCGGGGACAACGGCTCGGCTTCGGACATGTTGCGGTGGGCGGAGACGCTCGCCGGGATCGCGCGTACCGGGCTCGGGTTCACGCAGAGCCTGTACGAGAAGGAACGCTTCGAAGAGGTGCTCCGGGTCGCGGCCGACATCCGGGTCGCGGCGATGGAGGAGGCGAGCGCCGATGCGCTGTTCGACGAATGGATCTCGACGGTCGGTGAGGGCGTGGGCGGCTACATCACGCCGCGCTGCGCGGTCGCAGCGGTCGTCGGCAACGAGCAGGGCGAGCTGCTCCTGACCCAACGGGCCGACAGCGGGATCTGGCTCTACCCCGTCGGGTGGGCAGACGTCGGGTACTCGCCGTCCGAGGTCGCGGTGAAGGAAGTGCTCGAGGAGACCGGCATCGAGGTGGAGCCGGTCTCGCTCATCGCCGTGCTCGACGGTCTCCGGCTCGGCTTCGCGCACCTGCCGCTCTACTCGCTCGTCTTCCACTGCCGGATGCTCGGGGGTGAGCTCGCCGGCCACCCGCTCGAGACCCGTCAGGTGGGCTTCTTCGCCCGGGACCAGCTGCCCCAGCCCCTCGCCGGTCAGCACCGCTGGGCCGATCTCGCCTTCCGGGCGATCGACGGCGAGGTCTTCCCGGCCGACTTCGATCTCCCCCGCACCCCACCCTGGCGGGGGATGCCGTGAACGGGCCGGTCAGGGCCCCGGCCGGGGCAGGGGTGCTAGCCCCCCGGGGCGAACGGGGCTGCTCCCTTGTGGTCGCGGCGCGGAGTTTGGCCTAATCGGAGCTGTGGCAGTGGATCGCATCACGGTGTTCCTGGCGGACGACAACGTCCTGGTCCGTGAAGGCGTCCGCGCGCTGCTGAGCCTGGAACCGGATCTCGAGGTCGTCGGGGTCGCCGAGGACTACGACACGCTGGTCGCCGGCGCGGCCGAGTCCGACCCGCAGGTCGTCGTCACGGACATCCGCATGCCGCCGAGCTTCCAGGACGAAGGCATCGAAGCGGCGAAGGAAGTGCGGAAGCGGCGGCCCGGAACTGGCGTCGTCATTCTCTCGCAGTACGACGATCCGGAGTACGCGATCTCGCTGCTGAGCGAGGGCGCGGCCGGGTACGCGTACCTGCTGAAGGACCGGGTCAGCGACGGCAACAGCCTCGCCCGGGCGATCCGCGAGGTGGCGACCGGTGGGTCGATGCTCGACCCGGAGATCGTGCAAGCGCTCGTGGCGCCGGCGCGCGACGAGGGCGAGCTCACGCCGGAACAGGACGAGCTCCTGCGCCAGGTCGCGGAAGGCAAGCCGGTGAAGGCGATCGCGACCGCGAACGGCACCACGCCCGAATCGGTCAACGACGCCATCGAGGCGGTCTTCCTCGAGCTGGCCCGGGGCGCCAGTGCCGGCCGTGAGGGCGCGCTCCGCCGGCTCCGGCTCCTGCAGCGCGCCATCATCGACCGGGAGGAGCAGGGCGAGACCCTGAGCCGCCTGCTCCCGGGTGGGGTGGCCGAACGGCTGCGCGACGACAAGGACGCGATCGGCCGGACCGAGCGCCTCGTCGTCACGGTGCTCATGTCCGACGTGCGGGGCTACTCCGGCATCGCCGAGCGCAGCGACCCCACGGTCCTGGCCGGCCAGCTCAACCGGCACCGCGCCGAGATGAACTCGGCGATCCTCGACATGGGCGGGACCGTGATGCAGTACGTGGGCGACGCGGTCATGGCGGTCTTCGGTGCGCCGTTCCCGCAGGAGGACCACGCGGTGCAAGCCGCGAAGTCCGCCGTCGCGATGCATCAACGCCAAGCCGAGCTCGACCTCGCATGGGAGTCCGAGGGCCTCGAGCCGTTCGGTCTGGGCATCGGGTTGTCCACGGGTGAGGTTGCCGCCGCGCTGCTCGGGAGCGACGAACGGCTCGAGTACACGCTCGTCGGCGACACCGTGAACATGGCGCAGCGGCTCCAGGACCTCGCCCGCCCGGCGGGGACGACGGTCGTGAGCGAGCTGACCGTCAAGGCGCTCCCCGGCGGCGCGTCGTTGCGACCGCTCGATGTGCAGCAAGTGAAAGGGCGGGAGACCCCCGTCGTCGCGTACGTGCTCGATCCAACCTTCGGAGGAACCTGATGGAACCGGTGCTGACGGTGCGGAGCGCCCGCAAGACGTTCGAGGCCGAGCTGGCGCCGGTCCGGGCATTGCGTGGCGTCGACCTCGAGCTGGCCGACGGTGAGTTCGTCGCGATCATGGGTCCGTCGGGTTGCGGGAAGTCGACCCTGCTGAACCTGGTGGCGGGGCTCGACACGGCGGACGACGGTGAGATCGTGCTCGCGGGCGAGCAGATCACGGGGAAGAGCGAAGACGAGCTCGCCCGGATGCGCCGGCGTCACATCGGCATCGTCTTCCAGTTCTTCAATCTGCTCGAGGGCATGACGGTGCTCGAGAACGTGGTGCTCCCGGCGATGATCGCGGGCACCAAGCGCAAGCCGGCGGAGACCCGCGCCCGTGACCTCCTCGACCTCCTCGGGCTGAGCGACAAAGCGAGTGACGTGCCCGCCGTGCTCTCCGGCGGCCAGCGGCAACGCCTGGCGATCGCCCGGGCGCTGGCCAACAAGCCGACCCTGCTCCTGGCCGACGAGCCGACCGGAGCGCTCGACACCGACGGCGGCCGGGAGGTGCTCGAGCTGTTCAAGCGCCTCCACGCCGATGGTCAGACGATCTTGATGGTGACCCACAACGACGAGGTCGCGAGCGCCGCGGACCGCATCATCCGCATGCGTGACGGTCGCGTCGAGGGTGAAGGTCTGATCGAGCCGGTCGGCGCGAGCACCGGTTCCCTCGGCGTAGCGCGCGATCGATCAGTTGACGGAGTGACGATGTCGAGAACACTGGATTCCGTCGAGACGATGGACCACCCCGCCAGTACTCCGGCTTTCACGACCCGATCCGGGCCGTTGCTCCCGTTCGCCGCGCCCGCGTTCGTCGTCGGCGTCGCCGCGGCCGGTGCGGCGCTCGTCTCGATCGCGGGCGTCGACGCGCCGAGTGGGGTGCGCTACGCCGCCACTGGTGTCACGGTGGTCTGGGCGATCGCCGGAATCCTGATCGCGCTCCGCCGCCGCTCCGAGCCCCTGGGTCTGCTGGTCGCGGTGGTCGCGGTGTGCTCGACCGCGGCGCTGATCGGTTCGGCGGCCACCGATACGAGCGGTGGCCGCCTGCGCGACGTCGGCACCGCGCTGTTGATCGCGGTGCTCTTCCATCTCGCGGTCGGGCTACCCGGAAGGGCGACTCGTCGATCGCTCCCGCCGGGTGCTCGTCGGGCTCGGCTACCTCGCCGCGATCGCGGTGGGCTTCGCCGAGGACGCGAACGACGCGTCGATCGCGGCGCCGACCGCAGTGCTCGGCGGGGTCCTGCTCGCCATCGCCCTCGGCGCGTACGCCAGCCGTTGCCGCCGTGCCGGCGCGGTCGAGCGGGCCCGGCTGCAGTGGGCCGGCTGGGGTGTCGTCGTCGCGGCACTCATCGTGCTGGTGGCCGAGATCCTGCACCTGCTCCTGGACTGGCCCCCCTCACCCGCGGCCGTCGCCCTCGCCGCGACCGCGCTGCATCCCGATCGCACTGACCCTGTCTTCGTGGGAGAGCGTCGCGGTGCGGATCGATCGGCTGCTGGTCCAGACGATGGTGGTGGCCGGCCTCGTCACGATCGTCGCGGTGATCTACCTGATCGTCGTGCTCGGACTCGGTGACGCGCCCGACGACAAGGCCCGGGACCTCCTCGGACTGTCGATGGTCGCGGCCGCGCTCGCCGCGGTCGTCGCGCTGCCGGCCCGCAAGAGCCTGGACGAGATGGCCCGCCGCCGGGTCTACGGCGACCGCCGCTCACCGGACGAGGCGATCCAGACGTTCGGCTCCCGCATGTCCCGGTCGGTGCCGATGGACGAGCTGCTGCTCCAGCTCGCGGAGTCGCTCAAGCTCAGCATGCAGCTCGCGACCGCGGAGGTGTGGACCGGCAGCGACGGCGTGCTCGAGCGCGTCGTCTCCGTCCCGGACCGGGGCCCGCGGCGGCTCGTCCTCTCGGCCGAGGAGCTTCCGGTCGTCAGCCGGGCGCGCGTCTCCGGCAACGCCTGGCTGCAGGTATGGGTCCCGGCCCTGGTCGCGGATCGGGGAGAGTGCGTCGTGCGGGTCGCACCGGTGGTGCACTCGGGCAGCCTCCTGGGCCTGATCGTCGCCGAGCGGTCCCCGGACGCCATTCCGTTCACCGACGAATCCGAGCGGGTGCTCACCGAGCTGGCGCGCCAGGTCGCGTTGGCGCTGCACAACGTGCAGCTCGACTCCGCGCTCCAGGCGAGCCTCGAGACCCTGCGGGAACGGAACGAGCAGCTCCAGCTCTCGCGGCGCCGCATCGTGACGGCGGCCGACGAGTCGCGTCGGCGGATCGAGCGCAACCTGCACGACGGCGCCCAGCAACATCTCGTTGCGCTGGCCGTGAAGGTCGGCCTGGCGCGCCAGCTCGTCGAATCGGATCCGGCGACGGTGATGACGATGCTCGAAGAGCTGCGCGGCGACGTGCAGGCCACGCTCGCCGAGCTACGCGAGCTCGCGCACGGGATCTACCCGCCGCTGCTCCGCGACCGCGGCTTGGCCGAAGCACTGCGCACCGCCGCGAACCGTGCCGTGCTCCCCACCGAGGTCACGGCCGAGGGGATCGAGCGCTACCCGACCGAGACCGAGGCCGCGGTGTACTTCTGCTGCCTCGAAGCGATGCAGAACGCGGGGAAGCACGCGGGCGAGGGCTCCAGCATCACCGTCACCATCACCGGCGACGAGCGGCATCTCGACTTCGTGGTCGCGGACAACGGTGCCGGGTTCGATCCGGTCGTCGCCCAGGAGGGCCACGGCTTCGTGAACATGCGCGACCGGCTCGGCGCCGTCGGCGGGACGCTGACGGTGGAGAGCGCAGCCGGCGAGGGGACCAAGATCATCGGCCGCATCCCGCTCGACGCCCAGGTCTGAGCGACCGAGCGGTCTGACGTCGTGACGGAGTCGCCGGCGGCGGGCTACTCGCCGGACTGGGAGGACTCGTCCCAGGTCTCGCGGAGCACCGCGGGGCTGAAGTCCTCCTTGTGCACGTACCGGTTCGCACCGACGGTACGAGCGTCGGTGGGGAGGTCGTCAGCCGTGTAGGTGGACAGCAGGATCACCGTCGTGTCCGGGCGCTCGGCGAGGATCCGCCGGGTCGCCTCGATGCCGTTGATCCCGGGGAGGTTGATGTCCATCAGGACGAGGTCGGGCTCCCGCTCGAGCGCGGCCGCGACGGCTTCCTCGCCGGACGCCGCCTCCGCGACGACCTCGAATCCCGGGGACAGCCGTACGACGGTGCGCGCGACGTCCCGGAACGGTGCCTGGTCGTCGACGATCAGCACTCCGACGGTCGTGGTGCCTTCGATCACGGCCTCCTTCGCCATCACCCTGCGATGGTGACATCGCGACCCGGTTCTGCCCAGGGTGCGCGCCCCCGCGCCGGGGTGGGGCTAACCCCCCTGGACGGGCGAATCCGCTTCTGCCAGATAGAGCAGCACCGCCTTCACCCGGCGGTGCGAGTCAGGTTCCTCGGAGAGTCCGAGCTTGGAGAAGAGCGAGCTGATGTGCTTCTCGACCGCCCGCTCGGAGAGCCCGAGCGCGCCGCCGACCGCGGCGTTGTTCCGGCCCTGGGCGATCTCGGCCAGAACCTCACGCTCGCGCGGGGTGAGGTGGGCGAGCGGCGACGTCCGCGCCCGGCTCCGCGCGGCGACGAGCACCTCGACCACCTTCGGGTCGATGACCGAGCCGCCGTCGCGCGACGTCGCGGATCGCGGTGACGATCTGGTCGGGGTCCGAGACCCGTTCCTTCAGCAGGTAGGCGCGACGTTCCGAACCGGCTTCGAGCAACGCGAGGGCGTAGGACGGGTCCGCGTACTGGGAGAGCACGACGACGCCGAGCTCGGGGTGGGTCTCCCGCAGCTCGTTGGCCGCCCGGATGCCTTCGTCGGTGCCGGTCGGGCGGCATTCGGATGTCGGTCATCACGACGTCGGGCGGGTCCGTGGCGACGGCTTCGAGCAGCGACGGGAGGTCGCCGACGAGCGCGATCACCTCGATGTCGGCTTGCGCCTCGAGGAGCTTTTGGATTCCCTCCCGCACGAGGAGCGAATCCTCGGCCACCACGACTCGAATCGCCACGGGGACGAGGCTAATGGAGCGGCTCTCGCCGGCTGTCGCATGCCGGGGCTAGCGCTCCAGCTGCTCGCTCAGCAGGCGGATGATCGACACCTTGCCGTGCGTGGCTTCCCACGCGTCGGCGACCCGATCGTGGTCCACCAGCCCGCAGAGGTCGGGCGCGGTCCCGAGCAGCTCGGCGGCGCGTCCGGACAACGTCGCGGGCTCGAGGTCGTCGCCGTATGCCGGGAAGCACTCCAGGCCGTCCCACAGGTCGGTGAGCGGGCGGGACTCCTCGCCCAGCACGAGCGCGTCGGCACTGCGGCCGGCGTGGAGCTCGTCGACCACACGCTCCCAGAGGTCGTAGTGGGTGAGGCCGTTCGGCTGGGTGAACTCGGCGACGGGATGCAGCCGCCACTCGAGCGTCTTCTCCTCGCCGGTGAACCAGGTCTGGGACCCGTTGACGTACGAGTCGACCGGCGCACCGAGCTGGGCGTCGAGCGCGCCCACGAGCTCCGGGGTCATCCACCAGAGCGCAGTGGCGATCAGCACCCCGGCAGGGTAGGCGCGATACCGTCCGCGTACATCCCGGGGGAGACGGTTCAACGGTGAAGCGAAGGTGGGGCGGGTGGGGAGTCCTGGTGCTCCTGACCCTCGTGACGGCCTGCGGCGGCGGGTCGGCTGGAACGACCAAGGCGGAGTTCGTCCGGAAGGCGAACGCGGTGTGCCGGGAGGGCGCGGCGAAGATCGCGGTGCTGAGAATCCCCGGGCGCGCCGATGTGACGAGCATGCCGGGCGCGGCGGCGCACGTCGTGGCCGTGCAGCGCAGGGAATTGGCGCGATTCGCGCGCGTTGTCGGTGCCGAAAGCGGACAAGGCGGAGATCGAGAAGTGGATCGCGATCGTCGACCAGACGATCGACCAGGCGGAGGTCTCGGCCGAGTCGCAGCGGGACGGCGACATCGCGCGGGCGTTGACCGCGAACATCAACGGTGCCGCGCTGGACCGTCGCGCCGATGATCTGGCCCGCCGCTACGGACTGGTCACGTGCGTCCGGGCCACCACGGCCCCGCCGACGACGACCACGTCGAAGCCCGGAGCATGAGGCGGTCCGTGCGCCCCTGAGTCGCTTGCTCGGAGTCGCCCTGTCGTGACCGGGAGGTGTCCGGGTACCATCCAGGAATGCCGCGCTATGACCGACTGAGCGCGCTCGACGCGTCGTTCCTGCACCTGGAGCGCCTCGAGACGCCCATGCACGTCGGTGCGGTCTCGATCTTCGAGGGCGCACCGTTCCTGGACGACTCCGGCCGGTTCCGGCTCGCCGAGGTCCGCCGCCTCGTCGGTTCCCGGCTCCATCTGATCCCGCGGTTCCGCAAGCGGCTCATGTTCGTGCCGTTCGAGCAGGGCCGCCCGGTCTGGGTCGACGATCCGCGCTTCGACATCGCCTATCACGTGCGGCTCACCGCGCTGCCCCATCCGGGCAGCCGGGAGCAGCTCCTTGCCCTGACCTCACGCATCCAGGCCCAGCTCCTGGACCGCGATCGCCCGCTGTGGGAGCTGTGGTTCGTCGAGGGTCTCGAAGGCGGCAACGTCGGGCTGATCCAGAAGACGCACCACGCGCTCGTGGACGGCGTGTCGGGCGTCGACGTCGCAACCGTCCTGCTCGACTTCACGCCCGACCCCACGTTCCTCGAACCACCGCGCTGGATCGTCGAACCACCGCCGAGTCCCGGTCGGTTGTTCGTCGACACGCTCTACGAGCGCACCACCGAGCCCGCAGAGATCGCGCGCACGACGCGGCGCATCGTTCGCACTCCACAGCGCACGTGGGCACGCACCGGTCAGCTCGGCCGCGCGCTCTCCACGCTCGCGGCCCGCGACTCGATCGTGCCGCGCACGTCGATCAACGTCCCGGTCGGTCGGCGCCGGCGCTTCGAGGGTGTGCGCATCTCGCTCGACGACGTGAAGGCGATCCGCAAGGTGCTCGGTGGCACGGTCAACGACGTCGTGCTCGCGGGAGTCGCGGGTGGCATGCGCGCGCTGTTCGAGTCACGCGGCGACGACGTCACTGGCTTGCGTCTGCGCGCGCTGTGCCCGGTGTCGGTCCGGGACGACTCCGAGCGCATGCAGCTCGGCAACCGCGTCTCCGCGATGTTCGTGGAGCTGCCGGTCGGTGAGACCGATCCGGTCCAGCGCCTGCAGCAGATCCGGTCCACGACCGTCGACCTGAAGGACCGTCAGCAGGCGGTCGGCGCGGCGTTCCTCCTCGACCTGACGAGCTTCGCGGCGCCGACGCTGCTCGGGCTCGCGGCTCGCGCCGCCCACCGCCAGCCCTTCTTCAACCTCGTGATCACCAACGTTCCCGGGCCCCAGGTGCCGCTGTACTGCATGGGCGCCCGGATGCTCGAGGCCTATCCGGTGGTGCCGCTCACCAAGAACCTGGCCCTCGGAATCGCGATCCTGTCGTACTGCGGTGAGCTGCACTTCGGTCTGTACGTCGACGCGGACGCAGTCGACGACGTGGCGGTTCTCGCCGCCGGCATCGAAGGTGCGTTCGCGGACCTGAAGAAGATCGCGGACGAGTCAGACGACGCGGGGGAGCTCGCATGACGGATCTTTCGGCGCGCGACGCCTGGGAGCTCGCAGACGGTGTGCGCAAAGGTGAGCTGTCCGCGGTGGAGCTGCTCGACGTCTCACTCGAACGCATCGAGTCGTACAACCCAGATCTGAACGCGGTCTGCTACTTGGACGTCGAAGCCGCGCGTGCCCGCGCTCGAGAGATCGACGCGCAGGTTGCGAAGGGCGGCGACCCGGGGCCGCTGGCCGGTGTCCCGATGGGCGTCAAGGAGCTCGCGCAGGCGAAGGGCTTCCCCGACACGCACGCGTCCGTGATGTACAAGGACCGGGTCGCCGCGGTGGACGGCGCGGAGGTCGCGCGGCTGCGCGCGGCCGGGGCGAACATCGTCGGGCTGACGACCGCGCCCGAGATGGGCATCCCGAGCTTCACCAACTCGCCGCTGCACGGCGTGACCCGCAACCCGTGGAACCCCGAGGCCACGCCCGGCGGATCGTCGGGTGGCTCCGCGGCCGCGGTCGCGTCCGGGATGTTCCCGGCGTGCACCGGCAGCGACGGCGGTGGCTCGATCCGGATCCCGTCCTCGTACTCGGGCCTTCCCGGCTTCAAGACGACCTTCGGGCTCTGTGGCGCCGGGCCGGAGCCGTTCGACACCGGCCTGACGTCGGTGCACGGCCCGATGGTGCGCTCGGTGCGTGACGCCGCCCGCTACGTGGACGTCACCGCCGGCCCGACGGTGTGGGACCCGACGTCGCTGCCGAAGCCCGCGGACTTCGAGCCGCTCACCACGTCGCTCGATGCGGCGCGCGATCGCTTGCGCGGCAAGCGGGTCGCGTGGTCGTCGACGCTCGGTTACGGAGTGTGCGACACGGGGTCGAGGCGCTGACCTTCGAAGCCGCGCAGCAGCTGGTGGGCGAGGCCGGGTCTCGAGCTGGTGGACGTCGACATCAAGTTCCCGAAGCCGGGTCGCGCCTGGGGTCTGCTGAGCTCCCCGAACCTCGCGGCGTGGCACTACGACGAAGCGAAGGACCAGCTCGACGACCTGGACATGCTGCTGCGCATCTCCGTCGAGGGGTTGCCGCACCTGCGCGCCCAGCACCTCGGTCAGGCCGTGCGCCGTCGCCACGAGCTGCTGATCGCGTCGGGCGAGCTGTTCAGCGAGGTCGACCTGCTGCTCACGCCCACCACTGCGACCACTGCGTACGCGGCGGAAGGTGTGCTGGCCGGTCCGGTGAACGGGCAGGAGGTGGATCTCATGATCCTGTCGGCCGCCTTCACCGCGCCCTTCAACATGACGGGCCAACCCGGGTTCAGCATCCCCGCCGGCCTGGTGGACGGCATGCCCGTCGGGATGCAGGTCGTCGCCCGCCGCCACGAAGACGATCTCTGCGTCGCCGCCGCGGCGCTGATGGAGCAGGCCCGCCCCTGGCCCAAGCTCGCCCCCGCCTACACCTGACCAACTCCCCCTCCGGGCTCGTTTCGGGGCGCGCCGCCGTCGCTCTAGCGACGCGTACGCACCCCGAAACGAGTGGATCGGGCGCGGGGACTACGCGTCGGAGTCGTCGTACCCTCGGCGCGGTGGGTAGGAGCGCGAGGTGGGCGACGGCGGCGGTGCTCGTGATCGTCGGCCTGGCCGGCTGCGGCGCGGACGATGCGGCCGGGCCGCAGATCACGACGCACAACGGCACGCAGGCAGTTGCCGACGCGCTTCACGGCCCGGGCACCGCGCTCGGCGACGGCTTCGAAGTGCCGCAAGGTGCCGCGCTGGTTGGCGCGGTCTTGCCGAATCCGACGCTCGTCAACCGGTCGTCGGTCGAAGACCCGGGTCTCCATGCCCGACGGGCATGGACAGCCGTGCTCGTCATGGACGGCGCTGCAGACGCGGTCTACCGGGATCTCATGCGGCAGGCCGCGCAACGTGGGCTCAGCAGCAGAGGTGTGTTCGGATCTGCGTGTTCGGCCACCGGCGCGTCAACCGGAGTTCAGTGCGGCGGCGGGGCCGTGTCGAGCGATGGTGCGGTGCTCGAGGCGGGCTCAGACTTCGCGATGCCGAAGCGGTCGCTCACGATCGAAGCAAAGCAAGGGGTTTGCGATGACTGCCCGGCGGGGGCGTGGCCTTCGCTCGCGATCGTCACCTACGCGGAGCTCGACGATCACGTGGTGACGTCGCCGACGACCGTGCCGCCGACCGACGTCACGTTGTCCGAACCGATCCCCTTGCAGAAACCTATCCGCGAGATCGCGTTGCCCGGTCCGGGCAGCGAGATCCTCATCGACTTCGGGAGCGCCAAGATCCCCGTGGCCGAAGGAAGCCAGCCATTGGTCCCGCCGACATGTAGTGGCTGCTTCGGCTCAGACTTCTGGTTGATGCGAGTCGACGACGGGGACCGCGCGTTCGCCCACTATGCGAATGCATTCGAGCATCTCGACCGTTGGGAGGGCGGAACGGCGGACCGGCGGGAGGTGCGAGATGGATGGAACGTGCACTCCTTCGGGCTCTCCAACACGGATACCAGCGTGACGATTGAGCTGTTCCACGCGCGGGGGAGTCGGAGTACTTGCGGATCCAGTCCGGGAACGGGGCCTGAACCGGAGGGGTAGCCTCGGCCCCGTGACCGACGTCGCGCGTCGGCCGGGCGACTCCGCAAAAGCGCCCAGGCCGCCCAAGCAAGAACAAGAACCGGCTTCCGAGGAGATCACCGAGGTCGCCCCCGGTGTGCTGCGCATGCAGCTGCCCATCTGGATGCCCGGGCTCGGCCACGTGAACATGTACGGCCTCGTGGACGACCGCGGCCTCACCGTCGTGGACCCCGGTCTCCCCGGGCCGAAGAGCTGGAAGGCGCTGAAGCACCGGCTCAAGCTCGCGGGCTACGACGTGAAGGACATCCACACCGTCGTCGTCACGCACTCGCACCCCGATCACTTCGGTGGCGCGGGACGGATCAAGAAGGAAGCGAACGCGGAGCTCATCACCCACAAGGCGTTCACGACCTGGTCGCTCGACCGCAACGCCAAGGGCACGCTCTCCGAGGCTGAGGCCGAGCGACTCGAGCAGGCCGCGATCGACGAAGCCGACAGAGTACACCGGTCCCTCGCTCGAAGAGCTGCCGGCCACTGCGGAGCGACGACGCCGAGCGGGCTCGACGAGTTCACCGAGGAGCACCAGCGCCAGTCGGTGCCGTGGGGCGGGACCACACCGTGGGGCGGCAGCAAGCATCCGATGCCGCCGATCAGCAAGCGCGTCGCGATCCGAGCGATGCGGCTCGTGTTCGCGCCGCCGGACCCCACTCGGCGCGTGCAGCACGGTGCCCCGATCCAGCTGGGCGGGCGGACGTGGCTCGCGATCCACACGCCCGGCCACACGCTCGACCACCTCTGCCTCTACGACCCGGAGAACGGGATCCTGCTTTCGGGCGATCACGTCCTCCCGTCGATCACGCCGCACATCGCCGGCTCGAACATGGGCGATGCGCTGCACTCCTACCTCGCGACGCTCGATCTCGTCGCGTCGCTCGACGGCGTGAAGCTCGGTCTCCCGGCGCACGGTCATCCGTTCGACGACGTGCCCGGCCGGGTGGATGCGATCAAGGAGCACCACTACGAGCGCATGGAGAAGCTCCGGGACGCCTCGCTGGCGATCGGGCCCGCGAGCGTGGTGACCCTGAGCCACGAGCTGTTCCCCGAACGCCACTGGGGTGTGATGGCCGAGAGCGAGACGTTCGCCCACCTCGAGCACCTCCGGGGTGTCGGCGACGCGGAGCGCTGGGACGAGAACGGCACGCTCATGTACCGGGCGGCACCCCGCACCTGAGCAAGTCGCCACTCGGCGACACGGCCTACGCTCGGGCGATGACCGACGACCCGACCGCGGAAGCCACCGCACTCCTCCAGGACCTGATCCGCAATGCCTGCGTGAACGACGGGCGGCCGGAGTCGGGGCAAGAGGTGCACAGCTCCGACCTGCTCACCGGCTACCTCGAGGGGAGCGGCCTCGACGTCGAGCACTACGAGCCGCAACCCGGCCGGCGGAGCATGCTCGCGAAGATCGAGGGATCCGATCCCGACGCACCGTCGCTGCTGCTGATGGGCCACACCGACGTGGTGCCCGTCAACGCCGACGGCTGGTCGCGCGATCCGTTCGGCGGCGAGATCGTCGACGGCATGGTCTGGGGCCGCGGCGCCGTCGACATGCTCAACCTCACCGCGACCCAGGCCGTCGCGTTCAAGCGCCTCGCCGAGTCCGGGTTCAAGCCGAAGGGCACGATCTCGTATCTCGCGGTGGCGGACGAGGAAGCCCGCGGGATCTGGGGCGCGGACTGGCTCGTCGAGCACGAGCTGGACGACGTGAAAGCCGACTACGTCCTCACCGAGTCGGGCGGGTTCCAGGTGCCGACCGGGCAGGGACCGCGCCTGCCGGTGATGGTGGAGGAGAAGGGCACCTTCTGGTCGAAGATCACGGTGCGCGGGACCCCTGGGCACGCGTCGTCGCCGTACAAGACCGACAACGCGCTGGTCACCGCGGCCGAGGTGGTGCGCCGGCTCGCCGAGTTCCAGGCGCCGCCGCAGCTGAGTGGAACGTGGCAACGCCTGGTCGAGGGACTGCAGCTTCCCGAGGTGTTGCTCGAGGCCGAGGGCTTCCGCGACACGATCGACGAGCTGCCGCTCGGCATGGCGCGCATCGCGTACTCGTGCACGCACACGACGTTCGCCCCGACCGTCATCCACGGCGGCACGAAGACGAACGTGATCCCCGACCGGGTGGACATCGAGGTGGACATCCGGACGCTGCCCGGTCAGAGCGGGGAGGTCGCGCACGACCTGCTGATGGAAGCGCTCGGCGATCTGGCGGGCAAGGTCGAGATCGAGTCGGGTGACGACCCGTCGTCGCAGTCGCCGATCGACACGCCGCTCTGGGACGCGCTCGGTCGCGTCACCGGCGCGGTTGTGCGAAGGCTCCGCCCTCGTCCCCTGGTTGATGACCGGCGCGACCGACAACCGCTTCTTCCGCCGTGCCGGTTCGGTCGGCTACGGCTTCGGTCTCTTCAGCAAGCGCCTCACGTTCGAGGACTACGCCACGATGTTCCACGGCAACGACGAGCGGGTGGATCAGGAGAGCCTGCGCCTCTCGACCGAGCTCTGGCTGGCGATCGCCGACGAGCTGGTCGGCCCCAAGTCCCCCGGCCAGTGCCCCGCTCCTGCGTCCTTCTCCGCAGGACCCCGCTCCTCGGGAGACCTGTGAGTGGACAGACGGCGGGTTATTCGAGGCCCTGCTCGCGGAGGTACTCCTCGAAGGCGGCGGCCAGCGCGTCGCCACTCGGGATCTCGTCCGGGTCGGTGTCGTCGGTGACGATCGGCTCGTCGGACTGCTCTTGGAGCTGGCGTACGTAGTCGCGCATCTCGTCGTCGGAGTCCACTGCGCTCTCGACCCGCGCCTTCCAGGCTTCGGAAGCAACCGCGAGCTCGCGGAGGTCGAGCGGCCGGCCGGTGAGCGCAGCGAAGCGATCCAGCAACGCACGCGTCGCCGGCGGGTTCGGTGGGGTCGCGACGTAGTGCGGTACCGGCGCCCAGAACGACGCGGACGCGAGCCCCGCCTTGCGGCAGGTGTCGTGCAGCACGCCCACGATGCCGGTCGGACCCTCGTAGTACGAGCGCTCCAGACCCAGTCGCTCCATCAGCACCGTGTCGGTCGTGCTGCCGGTGACGCGGATCGGCTGCGAGTGGGGGTTGTCGGCGAGCAACGCGCCGAAGGTCACGACGGTCGTGCAGCCGGTCTCGTGCGCGACCTCGATCACGGTGTCGCAGAATGCGCGCGCCAGCGCAGGTTCGGCTCCGGACCGGTGAGCAGCACGAGATCGGGGCCCGCACCGTTCGCGGGCGCCGCGGAGAACTCGAGTGTCGGCCACTTGATCTCGCGGGTGACGCCGTCGAGCAGCTCGACCGTCGGCCGGTTGGCCTGGAAGTCGTAGTGCTCGTCGGGGTCGATCGACGCGAATGGGCGGGCATCGAAGTGCGAGGCGAGCCAGGCCACCGCGTCGGACGCGGCATCGCCGGCGTCGTTCCAGCCGGTGAACCCGGCCACCAGCACGGGGTCACGTAGCTGCGGTCGCGCCTCCCAGCGCAGCGCACTCATGCACCGATGGTAGGCGGTGGTGCCGTCAACCTGGTCGCCGCGGCCGTGCCCGGCCGGGTCGAAGTGGCGTCAGGCCCGCAGCGCCGGGATGGATGAGCGGTTCGCCTGATCCAGTGCTCCGTTGATGAGCACGTCGACGGTGTGCCCCATCGCGTCGAACCCTTCACCGAGGGTCTTGCCCATCTTGTACCGGGCGTGGATGCCCTCGACGATGATCGCCAGCTTGTAGCTAGGCGAACACCACGTACCAGTCCAGCGCGTCGACCGGGCGACCGCTCTCCCGCGCGTACCGCTCGACGACCTCGTCCGGGCTGAGGAAACCAGCCTGCTCCTCGATGGCCGCGCCCGTCGCGATGATCTGGGCACCCGCGTTGCCCCAATAGAGCAGGAACAGCCCGAGGTCGGCGAGCGGGTCGCCGAGCGTGGACATCTCCCAGTCCAGGACCGCGACGATCCGGCCCGGGTCGTCGCTCGCCATCATCGTGTTGTCGAGGCGGTAGTCACCGTGGACGATCGCCGGCGGACCGGACTCGGGAAGCGCGGCGCGCAGCCGGCGGGCCAGCTCGTCGACCTCCGGGAAGTCGCGCGTCTTGGACCGCTCCCACTGCTGGCCCCAGCGGCGGATCTGACGTTCGAGGTAGCCGTCGGGGTGACCGAAGTCGTCGAGCCCGACCGCGGCGTAGTCCACCCGGTGGATCCGGGCGAGCACGTCGATCAGCTCTTCCGAGAGGCGACGGGCATCGGTCGCGCTCAGGTCGGTGAGCGCGGCGCCGTCGCGGTAGATGATGCCGTCGACCCTCTCCATCACGTAGAAGGGTGCGTCGTTCACCTCGAGGTCTTCGCACAGCGCGTACGTGACGGGCACCGGAACTCCGGTCCCGGCGAGCGCCGTCATCACGCGGTACTCGCGGGCCATGTCGTGCGCGGTGGGCAGCACATGACCGAGTGGCGGCCGCCGGAGCACCCACGTCCGCTCGCCGTTGGTGATCGAGTACGTGAGGTTGGACCGGCCACCGGCGATCAGCTCGGCGGCGAGCTCGCGATCGCCGGCGTCGGGAACGTGCTCGGCGAAGTACGCGCGCAGCCGAGCGAGGTCGACACCTTCAGGCGTTGCTGGCGGCATTGCGCTCCCGGTCGGTCAGTTGCCGGGGAGCGTAGACCGATGGTTCAGGCGACTCGCGGGGTACGCGGGGCGACGGGCTTGCCGTTGCCCTTCGGGTACCGAGCGACTCGGCCGACGGGCATGTCCACCCGGAAGCCGGCCGCGGCGCGCTCCTCTTCGGACTCGCCGCCCCAGAAGCCGTACTCGCGCTGCTCGCGGGCCCAGTCCCGGCAGGAATCGAGGACCGGGCACTCGGTGCAGACGGACCGGGCCTTGCTCTCCCGCACGACCCGCGCCTCGGGGCGCTCACCGGCCGGTGCGAAGAACAGCTCGGTGCGGCCCTCGCAGGCCGCGTCGACGGTCCAGGACAGTGGTCCCGTGTAGATCAGGCTGGAAAGCGTGTCGATAGCCACAAGCAAATCCTCGGGTGCTCGCGGGCCCGGGGGCTGGGCCACGCTCGAAGGGGAGAGATCGGGAAGCCGGCGGGGGGACCGGCTCCCCGATTCGTCCTGGGCACCATGGAACCACTAAGAGCCTGATCTGTCCAACAGGTTGGAGTGATACGTTCTATCGGGTCCACAGATGGACTCCGGGCCCGCCACAGCCCGAAAAACCCAGTGTTCCCGGGAGGTCTCGTGGAGCTCCGTCACCTGGAGACCTTGATCGCGATCGAGGAAGAAGGCACCTTTACGGCCGCCGCGGACCTGCTGCGCACCGTCCAGTCCAATGTGTCCGAACAGGTCCGCCAGCTCGAGGCCGAGCTCGGGGTCACGCTGTTGGCCCGGGGCCGATCGGGTGCGACGCCCACCGAGTCCGGCGAGGTCGTCCTCACCCACGCCCGACGCATCCGGCGTGAGCTCGAGCTGATGCGCGAGGACGTCGCCGCGCTGCAGGGCCTGCAGGTCGGTCGGGCGAGCTTCGGGATCGTCGGTACCGCGAGTCGGTGGCTGGTTCCGCAGCTCGTCGCCGATCTCCGCCAGAAGGCACCCGGCATCGAGCTGCGCGTGAACGAAGGCGCGTCCGAGCGACTGCTCGCCGAGGTGCTGAGCCAGGAGCTCGCGCAGGCGGTCATCACCGAACCGGTGCGCGACGAGCGCCTCGCGGTGGAGCACCTGCTCGACGAAGGGCTCGTCGGTCTCGCCCCGCCGGGCACGGACCTGCCGCCCGAGCCGGTGCCGTTCGCGGGGTTGGCCGACGTGCCGCTCGTGCTGCCGCCGATGGGGAACCCGCTGCGCATCGAGATCGAGCAGGCCGCGCGCGAACGCGGGGTCACCTTGTCGGTGCGGGTGGAGGTCGAGGGCATCCGTCTCATCGCCGACCTCGTCGCCGCCGGCGCCGGCGTGTCGATCCTGCCCGAGACGGCGATCCCGCCCGAGCTCTCTTCCGTCTCGATCTTCTCGATCGCCGACCTTCCGTTGCGGCGGCTCGCGCTCATCTCGCCGAAGGCGGCCCCGCTCTCGCTGGCCGACCAAGCCGTCCGCGAGACCGTGCTCAAGATCGTGAGCAACGCGCGGGCCCGACCCGCGCGGGCCGGCCGGGTGCCCGGCGGCTAGGGCCGGGTCAGGTCGCGTGGCCGAGGACGAACGGCGCGCCGCTCAGGTCGAGCGTCACCGGCGCTCCACCGCGGTCGCCTTCGAGGCGGCGGAACCCGGGGGTGGCGTCGGCGTCGTGCTCGAGCCGGACCCGGCCCCCACCCGGCCACGCGAGCTCGACCGCATCGGCAGTCTCGTCGACGATCTCGCCGTCCAGCTGGCCGGCGAAGAACGCCACCGCCGCCGGCGAGCGACGGCGTCGCCAGCACGACACGCCGCAGCCGCGCGCGATCCGCCGCGCGCGCGGGCGGCTTCGCCCACCACTCGGGCTCGAAGAACGCGTGTCCCGGCTTCGGCCCCGACCACCAGCTCCGGTGTCCCCGGGTGGTCGGGGTGCACCTGCGCGAGCTGCACCACCGTGCCGTGCGCCTCGCGCGGCTGGAGGAACGCTTCCTTCCAGTTCGGGTCGGTGAGGTTGACGCTCACCGGCCGGAACCCGGCCTGCTGCACCCGCCCCAGCGTCGCCGCGAGATCCGGGACCTTGAAGGTGAGGTGGTGCTGGCCGGGTCCGTGACGCTGCAGGAACCGGGCGAGGAAGTCGTTCTGCTCCGGCTGCCACTCGATGAGCAGCTCGACGGTCATCCCCGCGGCCGCCTCCCCGATCCGCACCTGCACCCAGCGGAACCCGTAGCCGTCACCGCCGGCGAAGATCGTCCCGCCGAGCTCGCCGACTGCTACCGCCGAGCGCGGCATCGATGTCGGTCGTGGCAATCGCGACGTGGTCCAGGTCGATCGGCATGCCCGAGACTCGACCGGGCGACCCGGCCGGAGCAAGTCGAGCGTGGCGGAGCGCGGCCCGGCGTCAGCCGGTGGGGACCGCCTCCGGCTCCGGATTGATCGCGGGGCCGCGACCGGCGCGGGTGATGAGCCGGGCTGCGGCGTAGCCGATGCCGAAGATCACGAAGCCGCCGACCGCATCGAGGAAGTAGTGGTTCGCGGTGATCACGATGACCGCCACCGTCAGGACCGGGTAGCTCACCGCGAGCCACTTCGCCCACGTGCGCTTCAGCCGAGGGACGAGAGCGCATGCGCACCACAACGCCCAACAGCAGTGCACGCTCGGCATCGCGGCGAACTGGTTCGAGATGTTCTTCATCGTGCCGGAGTTGAACGTCCACAGCGTGGGGTACTTCGCGAGCGTGTCGACGAAGCCGAAGTCCGCGTGCGGCATCGTGTCGAGCAGGCGCGGCGGCATCAGGGGCCAGAAGCGGAACCCGATGAGCGCGATCGGATGTCGCGATGCCGAGGGTGTTGCGCCAGCGCGGGTAGTCGTTCGGCCACTTCCGGAACAGGAAGATGCCGACGCCGATCGTGACGATGAAGTGCAGAGAGCCGTAGTAGTAGTTCGACGCGACGACGAGCGGCTTGAAGTGCAGCGCCCACTGGTTGATCGTCAGCTCGTGGTCGATTCCCAGTGTGTGCTGCCAGCTGATGAGCTGCTTGGCGTGGTGGAACGCCTCGGCGGTACGCACCTTGTCGGCGTTCCGCACCGCGGAGTACACGATGTAGAAGAGGCCGATCATCAGCATCTCGGCCCACCAGTAGATGACGTGGCCGTCGCGCAACGTCTTGGCGGCCCAGAGCTTGCGGTGGACTCGCGGCGCAGCGCCGCGTTCGGCAGTCGCGCTCACGACGTCGAGTCCACGCCTACCGACGACTGGGCGCGGTGACCGACCGCGAACGCGGGAGCGCCGAGGAAGCTGACGAGCAGCATCGTGAGGTACCAGAGGAGGCCGATGCCGATCGCCTGCCCGTTCGGGATGCCGAGCGGGTGGAGCAGCAGCACGAACATCCCTTCACGCACACCGAGCCCACTCAACGAGATGGGGATGACCTGGGCCATCGCCACGACCGGGACGAACGCGATCACCGCGCCGACGGGAACCGGCGCACCGACCGTGAGGATCACGAAACCGACGGTGAGGACAACGGACACCTGGTAGATCATCGCGGTGCCGAGCACCGCGAGCGCGGCTCTCGGGTCGGCGCGCAGCCGCTCGACGCCGATGTGGGCGGCGCCGACGAAGCGCATCCAGTTGTCATGGTGCTGGAACCGGCCCGCCATCTTCGGGTGCGCGGCGAGCAGCAGGATCGCGGCGAGCGCGGCGAGCGCGACGCCGGACACGAGGAGCGCGACCCAGGCGGTGCTCGAATCCAGGAGCGACGGGTCGACGACGAACCCGAACAGGCAGAGCACGGGCAGCGCCAGGAATCCGCTGAGCCGCTCGAGCGCGACCGCCGCGAACGCCGTTTCGCTCGAACCGATGTTCTTGGCCGAGCGGGAGATCCGCAGCACGTCGCCACCGATCGTGGACGGCAGGACGTTGCCCACGAACTGGCCGGCGAAGTAGTGGCCGGTGAGTGCCCGCAGCGGCACCGGCGCGCCGAACGCGAGGAGCACCCGTTGCCAGCGCCAGGCCGAGAGCACGATGCCGATCGTCGCCATCAGCACCGCGAGGGCGAAGTAGATCAGGGTGGAGAGGTGGCGGTGCTTGGGGAACGCGCCTTCGAAGTCGATCTTCGTCACGAGGATCGCGAGCAGGACCGCACTGACGATGATCCGGATGCCGAGTGCCCACCGCGCCTTGCGAGTAGGCGCGGGCTGTTCCGACGCTTCCGGCACCATCTCCCTAGCCTACGGGTTGGGGCTATTGGCCGAGAGCCGCCCGGGTCGGCAAGCATGGTGGTCCGCGGGGCGCATGGCGCGCTCGGTGGACGGTTCGGAGGGGGAACGCCATGAGGGTTGTCGTCGACGACGGCGTCGGACTCGAGGTCGTCGAGCGGGGGACCGGTCCCACCCTGCTCCTCGTCCACGGCTTCGGCGGCGCGAAAGAGGACTTCGACGATCAGGTCGACGCGCTCGCCGCCCACTACCACGTCGTCACGTTCGACCATCGCGGCCACGGTTCGAGCGACGCGCCCACCGAGGCGTCCGCCTACACGCTCGATCGGATGGCGGCCGACACCGTCGCCGTCGCGGATGGCGTCGGCGCGGACCGCTTCCGGCTGCTCGGGCACTCCATGGGCGGGATGATCGCCCGTCGCGTGGTGCTCGCCCACCCCGACCGGGTCGAAGCCCTGGTGCTCATGGACACCTCGCCCGGTCCGGTGCCGGGCCTCGACGGCGAGATCATGGAGATGGGCGCCGTGATCGCGCTGAACGAGGGGATGGGCGAGCTCAAGCGGATCATGGACGCGTTCCAGCCGCTCGGCACGCCCGCGTACGAGCGGATGCTCGCGGAGCGGCCCGGGTACCGCGAGTTCAACGACCGGAAGTGGGCGACGTTGTCGGCGGTGATGTGGGCGACGATGGGCCGCGAGATCCGTGACCAGCCGGACGAGCTCGCCGCGCTGGCCTCGGTCACCTGCCCGACGCTCGTCATCGTCGGTGTGCAGGACGAGCCGTTCGTCGGCGTGTCGCGTGAGATGGCCGACACGATTCCGGGTGCCGACCTCGTGGTGATTCCCGACGCGGGTCACTCGCCGCAGTTCGAGAACCCGGCCGCGTGGCTCCACGCGCTCGAGCGGTTCCTCGCGCGCGTCGATCGCCAAGACGAATCTCCCGCCGCGTAGTGAGCGACCGCATCGCGTGACCCAGGAGCTGGGTTCCGGGGGGAGGCTCGCGGCCGAGGTGCTCGGGCGCCACGACGTCGACACCGTCTTCACGCTCTCGGGCGGCCACCTCTTCCCGTTCTACGACGGTTGCGTGCAGACCGGCGTCCGCCTGGTCGACGTCCGCCACGAGCAGACGGCGACGTTCGCCGCCGAGGGCTGGGCGAAGGTGACGCGCCGGGTCGGGGTGTGCGCGCTGACCGCCGGCCCGGGTGTGACGAACGGGGTGAGCGCGCTGACCGCCGCGCAGCTCAGCGGCTCCCCCGTGCTGGCCATCGGCGGGCGGGCGCCGGCCGAGCGCTGGGGCTCCGGCTCGCTCCAGGAGCTCGATCCGGTCCCGATCCTCGCCCCGGTGGTCAAGCACGCGGCGACCGCCCCCACCACCGAGGCGATCCCGGCGACCTTCGACGCGGCACTGCGGGCCGCGCGCACCCCGCATCGCGGCTCCGACGTTCGTCGACGTCGCGCTGGACGTCTTCGTGAACGGCGCGATGGCGGAGATCCCCGACGGGCCTGACGCGGCCGCGCTCGCCGGCGCGGAACCGGACCCCGAAGCGATCGCCGACCATCGCGGGGCTGGTCGCCGGTGCCGCGCACCCGGTGCTCGTCGCCGGCGGTGACGTCTACTGGGACCACGCCGAGGTGCCGCTGCGCGCGTGGGCCGAGGCGGCTCGGGTTCCGGTGTTCGCGAACGGGATGGGCCGCGGGACGGTGCCCGCCGATCACGAGCTCGCGTTCGCGCGGTGCTCGTTCGGTCGCGTTGAAGGAAGCCGACCTGGTGCTCGTCGCGGGGACACCGCTCGACTTCCGCCTCGGCTTCGGCGTCTTCGGTGACGCGCGCGTCGTCCACCTCTGCGACACGCCGGACCGGGTCGCGACGCACGCGCCGCTCGCGGCGTCGAGCGCGGGTGACCTGGCGCGGACCTTCACCGCGCTGGCCGACGGTGTGCACGGGCGGTGATCACGAGTCCTGGATCGAGCGGCTCCAAGGCGAAGAGCGCTCGCGACGCGCGCGTCGGACGCCGCCGCGATGGACGCGGCGACGACTCCGATCAAGCCGCAGCAGATCTACGGCGAGCTGCGGCCCCGGCTCGATCGCGACGCGATCGTGATCGGCGACGGCGGCGACTTCGTCTCGTACGCGGGCCAGCTCATCGACAGCTACGAGCCGGGTTGCTTCCTCGATCCGGGCCCGTTCGGCTGCCTCGGGATGGGCCCCGGCTACGCGCTGGCCGCGGGCGTCGCCCACCCCGGCCGCCAGCTCGTCCTGCTGCTCGGCGACGGCGCGATCGGCTTCTCGCTCGGCGATCTCGACACGCTGGTCCGCTTCGGGATCGACGTCGTGATGATCGTCGGGAACAACGGCATCTGGGGGCTGGAGAAGCACCCGATGGAGTTCTTCTTCGGGTACTCGGTCGCCGCCGAGCTGCGGCCGGGCACCCGCTACGACCTGGTCCTGGAGGCGCTCGGTGGCCACGGCGAGCTCGTCGCGGATCCGGCCGAGCTCGGGCCGGCGCTGGACCGGGCGTTCGCGACCAAGGGCCCGTCACTCGTGAACGTGCTCACCGATCCCGCCGACGCGTACCCGAGGTCCAGCAACCTCGGCTGAGCGCGCGACCGCTAGCGCTGCGCCTCGATCGTGCAGACCTTCCAGTCGCCGTCTTCCTTCTCGAGCCGGACGGTGACCTGGTAGCGGATGCCGGCGCGGGTGACTTCCCCGTTGGTGGTCGAAGTGGAGTTGTGACGCTCGAAGCCGTTGATGTCGAAGCTGCGTCACGGCTCCGTTGGCCTGCTCACGTCGCGCGAAGTCGGCCTCGCTGATCTGGGCCTGGTAGGACGTGCAGCGCAGGTCGTACGCCGTGGCGTAGCGCTCGTCGCGGAGCGCAGAGAAGTAGTCGTCGGTCGCTTCGATGGGGCCGACGATCGCGCGCACTGCGAACACTGCGATCAGGACCACGCTGGTCGCGAAGACGAGCAGCACCGGGATCAGGATCCAGAGCCAGGTGAGCCGGCGCTTCTTGACCGGCGGCGCGGGCGGCTGCCATCCGCCGCCCGGCGCGACCGCGCCGGGAAGGTCGGGAGGCGGTGGGGCTCCGAACGCAGGCGGAGCGGCGGGGACTCCCGGGGGCGGTGGCGGTGGCGGCGGCGACGGCGGTGCGCCCGGGGGTGGCGGCGTCGGGCTGGCCCAGCCGGGCTGGCCGGGGTCGGGCCCGGGGCCGACCGGTCGCTCGGGTCGCTCGGGTCGCTCGGGTCGGTCGGGTCGGCGGTCGGTCGGGTATCCGGTGTCGCCCATGGAGGCGAGGGTACCCGGCGGCTCAGGCGGTGCCGCTGGCTTTCCCGAGGAAGCGGGAGCGCTCCACGACGACTCGGGTGATCCGGCCGGCGGCGACGAGCCCGTCGCGGTGCTTCACCGAGACCCGGAACGTGAGCCGGCGGCCCTCGACCGACTCGAGCACGGCCTCGGCGAGCACGTCGTCGCCCACCGGGACCGGGGCCAGGTGGTCGAGCTGGACCCGGTAGCCGACCGTCGTGCCGTCCGCCGCGATCTGGCCGGCGATGGCGTCCACCGTGGCCCGTTCGGCGAGCAGCACGACGCGAGGGGTGGCGAGCACCGGGACGTCGCCGCTGCCGAGCGCGAGGGCGGTGTCGCTCTCGCAGACGGTCGAGCGCGGCCGATCCCACGAGTCCGGGTTCCAAGGGCACGGGCGTACCATACGCACCCCGCGCGGTCGACGGCACCTCGGAGGTTCCCGTGATCGAAGAGTCCGTCCTGCAACGCACCCTGCACCGTGCCCTGGCGCGGGGTGGTGACTTCGCCGAGGTGTTCGCCGAGGACCGGCGCTCGTCGAACGCGACGCTTCGACGACGGCAAGGTCGAGGAGCTGCGATCCGGTCGCGAGCGCGGCGCCGGTGTGCGGGTCGTGCGCGGCGAGACCACCGGGTACGCGCACACCGCGGACCTCTCGGAGTCGGGGCTGGGCGAAGCGGCGGAGGCCGCGGCGGCCGCGGCGAGCTCGGGTGGACCCGGGGCCACGATCATTCCGCTGACGCGACGGGCGAACACCCCGCCGCACGACGTGAAGGTCCTCCCGGAGGGCGTGGAGAAGGCGCGCAAGGTGGACCTGCTCACCCGCGCCGACGCCGCCGCTCGCGACGTCGGTGACTCGGTGCGCCAGGTGTCCGTCGGGCTACGCGGACGGTCGGCGGCGGATCCTGGTGGCGAACTCCGACGGGCTCCTCACCGAGGACGACCAGGTGCGGACGCGCTTCATGGTCAACTGCGTCGCGGTCGGTGACACCGGCATGCAGACGGGGATGGAAGCGCCGGGGTTCACCGTCGGGTTCGAGTACTTCGACGAGCACGCCCCCGAGGACATCGCTCGCATCGCGGCCGAACGGGCGCTGTCCAAGCTCAACGCCCGCCCCGCGCCGAGCGGCAAGGTGCCCGTGGTGCTGAAGCGGGGCGCGGGCGGCGTGCTGTTCCACGAGGCGTGCGGCCACGGGCTCGAAGCGGACCTGGTCGGGCGGGACGCGTCGGTGTTCCGCGGCCGGGTCGGCGAGCAGGTCGCCTCGCCGCTGGTGACGCTGGTGGACGACGGTGGGCTGGCCCGTGAGTGGGGTGCGTACGCGATCGACGACGAGGGCGCGCCGGCCCAGCGCAACGTGCTGATCCAGGACGGCGTGCTCACCGACTACATGTGGGATCTCGTGCGGGCCCGCAAGGAGGGCCGGGCGAGCAGCGGCAACGGGCGGCGGGAGACGTACCAGCACCTGCCGATGGTCCGGATGACGAACACGTTCCTCGAGACCGGAACCGACGATCCGGACGACATCATCAGCCAGACCCCGTACGGCCTCTACTGCGTGGCGCTCGGCGGGGGCCAGGTGAACACCGCGACCGGTGACTTCGTGTTCGGCATCACCGAGGCGTACATGATCGAGGACGGCCAGATCACCGAGCCGGTGCGCGGCGCGCAGCTCATCGGCAACGGGCCCGAGACGCTGCTCGGCGTCGACATGGTGGGTCGTGACTTCGACACGTGGGCCGGGACCTGCGGCAAGGACGGCCAGGGCGTGCCGGTGTCGTCCGGGCAACCGACGTTGCGCATCCGCGAGCTGACCGTCGGCGGGACGGCGGCATGACCGCGCCCAACGTGGCGAATGCGCCCGGCGCGGCATAGCGGGACCTGCTCGAGATCGCGCGCGAGGTCGCGGCGATGGCGCGCCCGGGTGAGCAGCTCGAGGCGTACGTGCTCCGCTCGCGCGACACCGACGTCCAGGTCTTCGACGGCGAGGTCGAGTCGCTCTCGGTCGCCGAGGTCGACGGCGTCGGCGTGCGGCTGCTCCTCGACCACCGCCAGGGCTACGCCTGGGCCGGCTCGCTCGACCCGGAGGTGGTGGCCGAGACGGTCGCCGAAGCGCGCGACAACGCGGGGTTCGGCACCCAGGACGAGGCGCTCGGGCTGCCCGAGCCGTCGGACGTGGACGCGGCGCGCGCCGGATCTGGATCTCTGGCGGGACGAGCTGCTCGCGATCCCGACGGAAGAGAAGGTCGCGCTCGCGCTCGAGGTCGAAGCGGCGACCCGGCGCGCCGATCCGCGGGTGCGGGGCGTCGAGTCCGCGTCCTACGGCGACGGCGCGGTCGAGGTCGCGGTGGCGAGCTCGCTCGGGGTCGAGGCATCGGCCCGGCGCACGGTGTGCTCGGTCTCGTCGGTCGCGATGGCGGGCGAGGGCGAGGAGACCCAGACCGGATACGGGTTCTCGGTCGGCCGGACGGTGGCGGATCTCGACGTTGCGCCAGGCCGGTCGCGATGCGGCCGAGCGGTCGACGCGCCTCCTCGGCGCGCGCCAACCGGCGTCGCGGCGGCTGCCGGTGATCCTCGATCCGCTCGTCACCCGCTCGTTCCTCGGCCTGCTCGGCGCCGCGCTCAGCGGCGAGGCGATGCTCAAGGGCCGGTCGATGTTCGTCGGGCCGCGCCGGTGAGGAGGTCGCGGCCGCGAACGTGACGCTCGTCGACGACCCGACGCTCGCCGAGGCGTTCGGCGCGGCGACCCACGACGGTGAGGGCGTCCCGACCCGCCGGATCGACCTCATCGTCGACGGTCAGCTCCAGGGGTTCCTGCACAACGTGTACACCGCCCGCCGGTCGTCGACGCGCACGACGGGGTCGGCGGTGCGGGGCTTCAAGTCCACGCCGGCCGTCGGTGCCCGGGCGCTGCACCTGCGTCCCGGCGCGAAGTCGCCGGACGAGATCCTCGCGTCCGTGCCCGAGGCGCTCTACGTGCAGTCGGTCAGCGGGATGCACTCCGGGACGGACCCGGTGAGCGGCGACTTCTCGGTCGGCGCGGAAGGGCTGATGGTCCGCGACGGCGCGTTCGCGGAGCCGGTGCGCGAGATCACGATCGCGTCGACCCTCCAGCGGATGCTGCTCGACGTGGCCGAGGTCGGTGCCGACCTCACGTGGCTCCCCGGCGGCGCCGCGGGCCTGACCCTGCTCCTCAGCGACATGACGATGAGCGGCAGCTGACCCACCCCCGTTCTCGGCACGCTCAGGGGCCCTGAGCCCCTCAACGTGCCGAGAATGGTGGGCTGAGGTGCGGGGGGCGACGCCGCGGCGGTCGAGGATCGCGTCGAGCTCGGCGACGGCGACGAACGGGTCCTCGCCGAAGTGGACCGTCTCCATGCCGAGCGCCCGTGCGGCGGCGATGTTCTCGGCGTTGTCGTCGACGAACACCGACGCGTCGGGCGCGACGCCCGACGCGCTCGCAGGTGAGGAGGTAGATGCGCGGGTCCGGCTTGCGCATCCCGACCTCGCTCGAGTCCACGACGATCTCGAACAGCTCGTCGACGGGGAACGTCGCCCGCCAGTGGTCGCCCCACTCCTTCACGTTGTTCGTGAGCAACGCGATCGGGACGCCCCGGCGCCAGCAGCTCCCGGGCCTTGTGCACGACCGGCCAGTGCACGCCGACCGGCATCTCGGCCATGAACGTGAGGTACGCGTCCATGTTGATCGGCTGACCGAGCACCTCGGGCGCCCGCTCCGAGACGCCGGCGAACCACTGCTCGAGGGTGATCTCGCCGATCTCCATCCGGTGCCAGTCGTGGGTGACCGCGACGCCACCGTCGTCCGTCATGGTGACGGGCGTCGGCGCGTGCTCGCGGCCCTCGACGCCGATGTAGGCCTTGTCGCCGAAGAGCAGCTCGAGCACGGCGCCCGCGGGGTAGCCCATGTCGGCTTCGAACTTCCCGATGCCGCGGAAGAGCGGGCTCGAGAACACGCCGCCGTAGTCGAAGATCACCGCCTCGATCACCGCCGGGAGGGTACCGGCTCCCCCGACCACCCCCAACCCGTCAGGGGGAGGGGCTGGCGGCCTCGGGTGGGGCGATGGCCAGGGCGAGGGTGCCGGCCGCGGTGGCGAACGCGAGTCGCTTCGCCTCGTCCGGGGTGACGAGCACGGTCACGCCGATCGCGCCCTGATCGGACGAGACCGAGCCGTCGTCGCGGTCGACCGCGGTGACCGGGACGCCGTGCGCGATCGTCAGCGTCGGCTCGACGTCCGCGCCGACGGTCTGCGGATCGAAGGTGGCGTAGAGGTCGACCGGATCGCCGGGCCGCGGTCGGACCCCGCCCTCGATGACGACGCGCATCGCCCGGCGCCCCGCCGGCACCGTGCCGTCGCGCCCGTCCCGCCGATGGGCAGCGAGATGGCGGCTCGGTGACGACCGCGCCGCGCAGCAGCGGCACCGCGACCACCCGGCCGACCGCCGCTCTCCGGCCCGGCGCAGGGTCGCCCGGTTCGGACGCCTCCCCCCGCACCCGCCGATCGGTGAGATCCGGTGGCGCGCAGCCGCCGCCCGAGCGGGAGGTCCCGGGTGGCGACGACCACCGCATGGACCGGCCCGAAGGCCTGGTCCTGGTGGCGGAGCGAGACGAGGATGTCGGCGACGTACGCGGCGGTGGCGACGGCGAGGATCGCCGCGGCCGCCCAGAGCAGGACGCCGCGCGGAGAGCGACGGAGCATGGCTGACCCCTTCCGGCAGGTGCGGAACGGGGGGAAGTGCGGGGGGAGTGGGCCGAGCGGGGCCGGTCAGCCGGCCCGAGTGGCGATCAGGCGGACTTCTTCGCCGGCTTGCTCGTGCTCTTGGACGACGAGTCCTTCTTGGATCCGTTCGACGAGCCGGACTTGCTGTCCGCCTTGGTCGAGGACTTGGAGTCCGACTTCGTGTCCGACTTCGAGTCCGACTTCGTGTCCGACTTCGAGTCGGAGCCGGAATCCGACTTCGACTCCGACCGGGACGACTCGGAGGCTCGGGACTTGGCCCGGGAGGCCTCGCGGCTGTCGGTCTTGTAGAAGCCCGACCCCTTCAGCACGATCCCGACGGGCGAGAAGACCTTGTGGAGCGATCCGCCGCACTCGTCGTGGCGCTTCAGCGGGGCCTCGGCTGAAGGTCTGGTACACCTCGAGATGCTCCCCGCACTTGGAGCATTCGTACTCGTAGGTGGGCATCCGCTTCGACCTCGTCTTCGGGCCGCCAGAGGCGTGACTCCGGCCGGCTCACGGTCCGTCGCTGGCACTCGCGCTGTGAGAGTGCAACATCGTACTCGCCCGGTCATTCCCGGTCCTCCCGGGGCCCTCGTCCCGCGAGCGTGCGGCCCCATCGCCTTGAATGGGGGCGTGCACGCAGCTGAGCGGGCCCAGTGAGCGACCTCGCCCTGGCCCTGATCCTCCTCATCCCGGCCTACTTCCTCGGAACGTTCCCGAGCGCGCTCCTCGTGGCCCGGGCCGGGGGTCACGACGTCCTGAGCGAGGGATCGGGCAACCCCGGGGCCTCGAACGTCGCCCGGCTCATGGGCTGGAAGGCGGGCCTGATCGTGCTCGCGGCCGACTTCGGCAAGGGCGCGATCGCCAGCGGGGTCGGCCTCGCCGTCGCCGGTCGGGGTGGCGCGTTCGCGCTCGGCATCGCCGCGGTGATCGGCCACATGTTCCCGGTGACCCGCCGCTTCAAGGGCGGCAAGGGGGTGGCGACGGCCGGCGGGATGCTCATCGTCCTCTACCCGGTCATCGTGCTCATCCTCGGGTTGGTCTGGTTCCTCGTCGCCCGCGTCCTCAAGCTCGCGTCGGTCGGGTCGTTGCTCTGCGCGGTGCTCTTCCCCGTCCTCGTGGCCGTCGCGGGGTACGGCGCGGTGGAGACCGCGGTGATCGCCGCGCCTCGCGTTGGTGGTCATCCTCCGGCACGCCTCGAACCTGCGCCGCCTCTTCAGCGGCCGCGAGCTGCGCACCGGCGAAGCCGATCCCCCGAGCCCGCCTCCGGCCTGAGTGAGCGACGGCGTCCTGAGCCGGGGGGCAGGTTCCCGAGCCCAGGCGCCGAGCACGCAATGACGGGCAGGTGAAACGGCGTTCAACTCCGCTCGCCTCCTGGTCGAGAACATCAGGGAGCCCACTACCCTTGGGCCGTTCCACGCTGGTTGAGGCACCTCGAAGGAGAACGTCGCGATGACTGCCCCGGTCCGCAAGGCCGTGATCCCCGCCGCGGGACTCGGCACCCGGTTCCTGCCGGCGACCAAGAGCCAGCCGAAAGAGATGCTGCCGGTCGTCGACAAGCCGTCGATCCAGTACGTGGTCGAGGAAGCCGTCCGCGCCGGGCTCACCGACATCCTGATCATCACCGGGCGGGGCAAGCGGGCGATCGAGGACCACTTCGACCGCAACTTCGAGCTCGAGCACTACCTGGAGCAGAAGGGTGCGGACGAGCTGCTGAAGGAGGTCCAGGAGACCTCGGAGCTCGGCGACATCCACTACATCCGCCAGCGCGACCCGCTCGGCCTCGGCCACGCGGTGTCCGTCGCCCGCGAGCACGTGGGCAACGAGCCGTTCGCGGTGCTGCTCGGTGACGACATCATGGTCGACGAGTCGCGCCTGCTCCGCTCGATGCTCGACGTGCACGAGCGCTACGGCCGCTCCGTCCTCGCGCTGAAGCAGGTCACGCCGGACGAGATCTCGTCGTACGGGTGTGTCGAGCCGGAAGAGGTCGAGGCCGAGCTCGTGCGGGTGAAGTCGATCGTCGAGAAGCCGAAGAAGGAAGACGCGCCGTCGAACCTCGCGGTGATCGGTCGGTACGTGTTCACGCCGGAGATCTTCGACGCGCTGGACCGCATCGAGCCCGGTGCGGGTGGCGAGCTGCAGCTCACCGACGCGATCGGTCTGCTCAACGAGACCCAGACCGTCTACGGCTCGGTGTTCACCGACGGCCGCTACGACATCGGCCAGAAGATCGACTTCCTCCGGGCCAACGTCGAGCTCGCGCTCGACCGTGACGACCTCGGCCCGGAGCTGGAGAAGATCCTCGTCGACATCGTGCAGCGCCGGGGCCTCGTCTAGACGGCCGCCCGCGTCGCCGCGGTTCGGCGGCGCTCCCGGCGCGCTCGGGGCGGTACCGTCGCCCGGTGATCCCGCTCGCCGACGTCCAGACCGAGATCCTCCGGTCGGTCACCCGCCTCGAGCCCGTCTCCACGCCGCTCGCCGACGCGCTCGGGCTGGTGCTCGCCGAACCGGTCGATCGCCCGCGAGCCGGTCCCGCCGTTCGCGAACACGGCGATGGACGGCTACGCGCTCCGGGCCGCCGACACCACCGGGCGCCACGGAGCGGGCACCCGTCCGGCTGACGGTCGTGGCCGATCTGCCGGCCGGCCACGCGCCCACGGTTCCGGTCGGGCCGGGCGAGGCGGTGCGCATCATGACGGGTGCGCCGATCCCCGAGGGCGCCGACGCGATCGTCATGGTCGAGCGCACCCAGCGCGACGGGACCGACGGAGTGCTCGTCAGCGCACGCCGCGACCGCGGGCGACCATCTCCGCGCCGCGGGCGGCGACGTGCAGGCCGGCGATCGGGTCTTCGAGCCGGGCGTCGTGCTCGGGCCCGCGCACCTCGGGGTGATCTCGAGCCTCGGGCCCGCCGAGGTGCTGGTCGTGCCCCGGGCCGCGGGTCGGCGTGCTGTCGACCGGCGACGAGCTGCGCGAAGGACCGGTCGAGCTCGCGCCGGGCCAGATCCGGGACTCGAACCGGCCCATGCTGCTGGCGATGCTGCGGGAAGCCGGCTGCGAGCCGGTGAACCTCGGGATCGCGCACGACGACGAGGCGTTCGTCGAAGGCGTGCTCACCGACGCGCTGACCCGGTGCGACGCCGTTGATCACGAGTGGCGGCGTCTCCGTGGGCGACTACGACGTGGTGAAGGCGGTGCTCGATCGGCTGGGCGTGTTGCAGTGGTGGCAGGTCGCGATCAAGCCGGCGAAGCCGTTCGCGTTCGGCCTCGTGCAGGGAGTCCCGCTCTTCGGGCTCCCCGGCAACCCCGTCAGCTCCCACGTGAGCTTCGAGCTGTTCGCCCGGCCGGCGTTGCGCAAGATGATGGGCCACGCCGATCTGCACCGACCGGTCGTCGACGCGATCGCCGCGGCACCGATGCCCCGCCGATCCGACGGCAAGCTGCACCTCGATCGCGTCGTGGTGGAGTACCGCGGACGGCCGGTACGTCGCGGCGCGGACGGGGCCGCAGGTGAGCAACGCGCTCGCGGCGATGGCGGTGGCGAACGGTCTCGCGCTGCTCCCCGACGGCGACGGCGCCGCCGAGGGAGAGTCGATCAAGCGTGATGCTGCTCGTCAGGAGCGCGCCGGAACGGGCACGAAGTGCGGAGGCCGGAGCGACCCGGAGTGGACGCGGGAGTGCCCGGGGCGTGAACCCCGGGCACTCGCCTCCCTAGCGCAACCTGTTTGCTGCTCAGTGGTGCGTTCGCTCCCGATGGCTCGAGCGCACCAGTGCGGCCGCAGCGGCGGCGCACAGCAGCAGAAACACTCCGGCCATCGCGAGGATGGTCTCGGATCCAGCGGTATCGGGCAGCGCGGCTGCGGACGCCCCCGTCGCAGCCACGCCGCCCAGCACAGTCGCAGTCTCAGTGGTGGCCCCCGTCCGAACCACCCTGCCAACCGCGGCCGCGATCAATGTCGAACCTTGCCAGCCGTGGCGCCCCTGTCCATCGCCACGACCGCACTGGTCGATGCGCCGGCCGAGGCCGGAGCCAGATCGGTGCCCGAGAGTCCCGGGCGCGCTCCCAGAAGGGCCGCAGTGCCGGCGAGGAGCGCCAGCGTGCCGGTGAGGTACCGGCGGGCCGATCGGGAGGACTGTCGCATGAGACACCTCGGTGCGAAATCGGAGAAACAAGCCCCAGTAGTGGCTGGGGCCGGTTTCGCACTGGCTCCCCGCAGGCTCATGCGACCAGTGATCGCCTGCGGATCAACGCCTCCCCGAGGTGTGACCTGTCTCTGTTGTCAGGTGCGGTGCCTGCCTCCCAGTGGCGCCGCTCGAAGAGCAGTAAACCACTCTGCGCGCGTGGTTGGAATAGGGCACACGGCCCAAAAAGTGCCACTCGTCACGTGCCGGGCGCCGAAGATCACCCAGAGGGAGCAGCGCGCGGTCCGGCGTACGCTGGGGGCGTGTCCGACACCCCGGTTCCGCTGATCGATCCGTTCGCCCGCCGGGTGCGGGACCTGCGGCTCTCGGTGACGGACCGCTGCAACTTCCGCTGCACCTACTGCATGCCCGAGGAGGGGATGCAGTGGCAGCCCCGCGCCGAGCTGCTCACCTACGAGGAGCTGGCCCGGGTCGGCCCGGGTGTGCGTCGCGCGGTGGGGCTTCGACGGGATCCGCATCACCGGTGGGGAGCCGACGATCCGCGCCCACCTCCCGCGCCTCTTCGAGCTGCTGCGCCCGCTCGGGGTGGACCTGGCGATGACGACGAACGGCGTGCGGCTGCCCGAGGTCGTGCACGATCTCGCGGCGGCCGGCCTGCAGCGCGTCAACATCTCGCTCGACACGCTGCGCCCCGAGACGTTCCGCGAGCTCACCCGGCGCGACGAGCTGCCGCGGGTGCTGGCCGGCATCGACGCCGCGCTCGACGCGGGGCTCGCGCCGGTGAAGATCAACTGCGTCGTGATCCGCGGGGTGAACGACGACGAGGTCGTGGACCTCGCGGCGTTCGGCCGCGACCGCGGCGTCGGCGTGCGCTTCATCGAGTTCATGCCGCTCGACGCGCAGGGCGAGTGGACGATGGATCAGGTCGTGCCGGCGCAGGAGATCCTCGACCGCATCGACGCGGTGTTCCCGCTCGGCGACGAGACCGAAGCGCAGAGCGGCGCGCACGTCGAGCCCGCGGCGCGTGTCCGCTACCGCGACGGACGCGGCGACGTCGGGGTGATCGCGAGCGTCACCGAACCGTTCTGCGAGAGCTGCGACCGTGTGCGGATCACCGCCGACGGCAAGTTCCGCACGTGCCTCTTCGCGTTGGACGAGACCGATCTCCGCGGCGCTCATGCGCGACGGCGGAACCGACGACGAGCTCGCGGCGGCGATCGACGCGGCCGTCGGCACGAAATGGGCCGGGCACCGGATCGGACAGGTCACGTTCATCCGGCCCGGGCCGGTCGATGAGCCAGATCGGCGGGTAGCGACCCGGCCCGTAGACTGTCCGGATGGCATCCGAGTTCACGCACCTGGACCCGCTGGGTCGTGCCCGCATGGTCGATGTGTCGGCCAAGGACCCGAGCCACCGGCGGGCCGTCGCTCGCTGCCGGGTCTACATGCAGGCCGACACGGCGTCGAAGATCGCCTCCGGCGCGATCAGCAAGGGCGACGTGCTCGCCGTCGCCCGGGTCGCCGGGATCCAGGCGGCCAAGCAGACGGCGAACCTCCTTCCCCTCTGCCACCCACTCCTCGTGGGGTCGGTGTTCGTGAACTTCCGGATCGAGGAGGGCCACGTCGAGGTCGAGACCCAGGTCGACTGCGTGGACCGGACCGGGGTCGAGATGGAGGCCCTCACGGCCTGCTCGATCGCCGCGCTGACCGTCTACGACATGTGCAAGTCCAGCGACCGGGGCATGACCATCGGGGATCTCGCGCTCTGGGAGAAGACCGGCGGTCGATCCGGGGTCTGGCGCCGGCCGGGCCACGACCTGGACGACTTCGCGCTCTGAGGCGCGGCCCGCGCGCCCTCGGCGCGCTCGGGCACCAACGGGCGAACAACTGTTCGCAATCGGACTCGCATCGGGCGCGGAGTGGCGTCTAGGGTCACCACTGGTTCTTGCGGAGGGCCGCACCGAAGCCGGGGTATCCACCGCTTCGCGGCTACCGATCGTTAGCGTCCGCCTCACGGAAAGCAACAGGGAGCCTTGGCGATTCCCGTACTTGTAGTACTCGCGGTGCTGTGGGCGGCCTTCTTTCTCTGGCCCCTCCTCTCGGGTCGAACCAGCTCCGGGCGGCGGTCGGATTCGATCGGCGACTTCAGCTACCGGCTCGGGGTGATCGGCAAGACCGGCGGCCACAACCGTCGGCGCCGCTCGACCCAGCCGGCGATCGCCGTCGCGATGCCTCCGTCCATCCCGCCCGCGCGTCCGTTGCACGCGCCGGTGCCCGGGCGCCGCCGGTGCGCGTGGCCCGGTCCCGCGGACGATCGGCTCCGGTGCTCGGCCTGCCCCGCCCCGGCATGACCCGGTCGCAGCGTCGCCGTCGCGACGTGCTCCTGATCCTCGGGGTCGGCGTGCTGAGCACCCTGCTGCTGGCGATCGTCGCCGGCAACTCGCTGTTCTGGCTGGTGCAGCTCGCGACCGACGCGCTGCTCGTGGGCTACCTCGTGCTGCTCGTCCGGATGAAGCGCTCGGAGAGCCAGCGCCGGGCCAAGGTGCACTACCTGCCCGGACCGGCCGCCGCGTCGAGCCTCGTGCTCCGGCGCACCAGCGTCTCCTCGTAGCCGGATCTCTCGCTAGATTCGGCCCGTGGACCGGGCCGAGGAGATCGCACAGGCGGGCGACGCGTTGCGGGGCGTCCTCGAGGAGAAGCACCGCGCCCGGGAAGTGACGCTCGGTGCGTCGCGCCAGACGATCCAGTGCGCGGCCGCGTCGATCCGGGCCACCCAGCGCGGGGAGTTCGAGCGGGCCGAGGAGCTGGCGGCCGAGGGCGCCGCCCACCTGGCCCGGGCCGACGAGGCGGTGGCCGCCCACCTGGACGTGCGCCACGGCGGATACCTCCACGACGCCAAGAAGGAGTACGCCGAGGCCCGGATCACGCTGGCCTTCGTGCGCGGTGACCCGCTCCCGCCGCCGGCCGAGCTCGGCGTCGAGCCGCCGGCGTATCTCAACGGCCTGGCCGAGGCGGCGAGCGAGCTGCGCCGGCACATCCTCGACTGCCTGCGCGCGGACCAGCTCGAGCGGGCCGAGATGCTGCTCGGGACGATGGACGACGTGTACGGCCTGCTCGTCACGGTCGACTACCCCGACGCGGTGACCGGTGGGTTGCGGCGCACGACCGATGCGTTGCGCGCGGTCATCGAACGCACCCGGGGCGACCTCACCAACGCGCTCGTCGCGGCGCGCCTGCGTGCCGCGATCGCCGTCCGCCGAGGACACCTCCTCCGGCTCCGAGGCGTAGGCTCGGCCGAAGCGGACAAGGGGGGCGAACTGCCGGTGATGAGCCGTGTGGTGGTGCAGCGGGTGGTGTTGGCGGTCGTCGTACTGGTGATCGCGGCGGCGTGTCATCCGCTTCCGTCCGGGTGACGGTCATCACGGCCCGGGTCTCGTCATCACCGTCAGCCCGCCGCACGCCGGCGGATCCCGGGTGGTCACGGTGACGGCGCCGCGGCTGGCGGACGAGTCCGCGGTGCCCGGTCTCGGTCTGGCTCGATCACGGGCTCAAGAACCCGATCGAGCGCGGCACGCTCCCGCTCACGTTCGTCCTCGACGGGTCGCTCGCCCCACCCGGGAACGCACCGGCTCGTGGCGTTCGCCCACGGCGACCGGCGGGCGCGGCAGGGGGAGGCGTGGTTCTCCGGTGACCTGCGCCTGAACCAGCTGCAGGCGCTCGGGACGCACAACAGCTACCACGTGCAGCCGACGGTCGATCCGTGGTCGTCCATCGAGGCGTGGCAGTACTCCCACGATCCGCTCGAGACCCAGTTCGAGTCCGAGGGCGTGCGCCAGATCGAGCTGGACGTGTACGTCGACCCGGCGGGAACGCGGGTGCTGCACGTGCCGGACGTCGACTTCGGCACGACGTGCCCGCTCTACGTCGACTGCCTGCAAGCAGGTGAAGCACTGGAGCGACGCGCACCCGCAGCACGCGCCGATCGCGATCCTCACCGAGCTGAACGACACCAACTACGGGTTCCCGACCCCGGTGTTCCCGTGGGACGGCCCGGCGATGGACCAGCTCGACAACGAGATCCGCTCCGTCTTCGGCCCGCGCGACGTGCTCACCCCCGACGACGTGCGCGGCCACCACGCGACGCTCGCCGAAGCGATCGCGACCGACGGCTGGCCGAAGCTCGACGACGTGCGCGGCCAGGTGCTGTTCCTGATGGACAACGGCGGCTCGTACCGCGACACCTACACCGCCGGTCACCCGAACCTCGAGCACCGGATGATCTTCACCAACTCCGAGATCGGCCGGCCCGACGCCGCGTTCATCAAGCTCAACAACCCGATCGACGACCAGGCCGCGATCCAGGCCGCGGTGGCCGCGGGCTACGTGGTGCGGACCCGGGCCGACGGCGACACCAAGGAAGCTCGGGCCAACGACACCGGGCCGCGAGATGCCGCGCTCGCCGGCGGGGCGCAGTGGGTGAGCACGGACTACGAGGTGCCGGGCCGCGCGTACGGCCAGCCGTACTTCGTCTCGATCCCCGGCGGCACGCCGGCTCGCTGCAACCCGCTGAACGCGCCGCCGTGGTGCACCTCGCGCCAGATCGAGTCGCTGCGCTGACCACCGGAGTCGCACGGCGACCGCGTTTGGTACCCTCCAAGGTCCCTCGGGGGTGTAGCTCAGCCCGGTAGAGCGCTACGTTCGCAACGTAGAAGTCGTGGGTTCAAGTCCCATCACCTC
>CAWFYD010000002.1:0-310411 GCA_963819945.1 uncultured Acidimicrobiia bacterium | reverse complement strand
CACTACCTGCTGAAGTCCCGACCGGCATGAGCCCTCCAGACAGCAGCAGCGACGCGTCGAGGCCCGCGCCTCGACGGCTATCTTGCGCATGCTTGCCTGCGGACAAAGTATCTGGTTCGGAAGGTGGTTCCGGGGCGCTTCCGGCGGGGAGAGAACAGGCTCTCGACTGACCAGCCGGGGAACATGGCTTCAAGCATCCGGCAGGCGTCCGGATACGGGTGTCCGTTGACCAGCTTGCCGCGCAGCCACCGGTAGTACTGGGCACGTCCGGGCCATCTGCTGACCAGGTGGTCATCGACGCTCCGCGCGATGCGGTCCCACTCGCGGCAGAAGCTTTCGTATGTCAGGTGACGGTCCCTGATCAGGGTCTTGAGCGCTGGCTCGCGGGTCTTCACCGCCCGTCTACCTCCTGCTGCTCCGACTCATCAACCCAGGTCAACTGCAGACGAGACCTAGAAGAGACAGAATGATCTTCAGACGGTCGGCGACTGAGACAATTCCTCATGGTGTCGAGATGCGCACAGGGGCGCTGGCACGCTGTGTGACAGTAAATATTCGGTCATCACGTGGAGCCGTTGGACGTTTGCGCAGCTCAGCCACAGAGTGCGAGTCAAGATCCCACAGGTTCACCGAATACTTACGTGTGACATGAGCATGTCAGCTATTCCCGCATCGGATGACAGAGACCTTATGGCCCATGTCGAGGACGAATGCATGCTGTGATATCGCGAAGGAACTTGAACAGCAGCATCCCCGGTGGATCGTCATATTCGGGACCTTCACCAGGGAGTTTTTTTGCCTTCCCCGGTTCGCGGCACCTCCGGGATTGAAGGTCGTGGCGATATACCCCGAAGCGGCAGCAGAGCGGATGTCGAGCGTGGAGCGGCTCTGCAGAGTCCGGGAAAGCCTGTCTAAATGGAATGCTGAAGAAAGGGCTGGCGAGGCGTGATTACTAGTCACAAGACCGTTCTCAGCGGATCACCCGATGATCTTCGGCGGATGGTGGAGAAGCTTCTCCCTCTTCATCAAGAACCTCATGAGTATCAAGCGGGCACCCGATTGCGTGAGCTCGCCGTTGCGCTGGCAATGCAAGCCGGTTCAACGCGTCCGCTGATCCTCGTACGAGGACGGGTCGCAAGAGCTGCAAGTTGGCCGGCGCCACCTGTACCTACGTACTCGATAGTGATCTGCCGCGACCAGCACGGCGAGCGATACCAATTGTCATGGGACCTCTGGCTTCCCGTTGAAGATCAGCCCGGTATTGAGCTCCATCGTTAATCTGATCGGCGCTGCGCTGACTGCAACTCGGCCTGTCCTGGCGAGAAAACGAGACGGAGGAGACACAACGAGGGCGCATCGTCCTCAGCCAGAGGGGCGGGGTCACGCCCCGAGCGTGTACTGGCCCTGCGCCGTGCCGGGGTAGAGCCGCTGGTGCTCGCGGGCGAGGTGAAGCGCCAGTACTCCTCGAAGTCGCCGTTGCTGATCATGGCGCGCAGGGTGAGGATGGCTTCGGCGCCGTCCAGGCCCCATCGGGCTCCGCCGATGTCGAGCCTGTCGCCGATCAGGTGGCGGCATGCTCCCTCGATGACTCCGGTCGCGATCGGCCAGCCTGCCGCCAGGGCCTGGTCGTAGCGCAGGAACTCGTGCTTGCTGGTGAGGTAGTGCACGCACGTGTCCGCGCCGTGCCGCTGGCTGGCGGTGAGGCCGGCTGCTTCGGCTTCGGCGGTGATGCCGGCGGCTACCTGGGCGCTGTTCCCGGCCAGCACCGCGAGCGCTTTGACCGCCACCCAGTCCTCGGCGGCGGGATCCCCGGCAGCGTGCAGGCTCCACGCGGCTTTCCAGATGTATTCGAGCACGTGGATGAGGTCGATCAGGATGCTGATGGTGACGCCGCGGCGGGCGGCCTCGGCGCGGATCAGGTCGAGCTGGTGCTCGGCCCCGTCGACTAGGACTACCCAGCGCCGCCGGTGAGCCGGGTCGCGGGCTTCGGCCTGGTCAAATGCGGCGGCGATCACCTCGGCGGGGTCGTGTTCCACCGACCCGGCCAGCCATCTGGCTCTCGTCTTGGGACCCGGCCGGGGTTTGCGGCAGCCGTGCCGGCCGCCGGGCGGGGCGATCACATCATGGGGGCGGCGTGGTGCCGGCTCGGCGTCATACACGCACGCCAGGGTGGCCATCCGCTTGCGGTTCGGCTTCTCCCCGGCCGCCAGCCGGGTGCGCATCTTGCCCTGGCGGGCGGCGGCCTTGGCGGTGGCCGCCCGCAGCGCCCCGGGCCGCATCACGATCCCCTTGGCGTCGGCTGAGAGCACCAGCAGCGTCGAGGCGGTGCAGGGCTGTGGGATGCGGGCGGCGTAGAAGGCGGTGATGTCCCTGGCGGCGTTCACCACGGCCTGCTCGATCTGCCGCTTGCCGATCACCGGCCCGCAGCGGCTGGTGATCGCCGCGTGCGCGGCCTCGAACGAGCCGCGCGCGGCCTCCAGCACGGCCAGGCGGGCCAGGGTACGGGAGTGCCGGGGCGCTGGCAGCGACAAGGCGGCATCGGCGGGGTAGAGGTTGCCCGCTCCCGGGCGGCGCCAGGCGCACCGTGTCACCTGCACCGTGCCGAACAGCGTGGCCAGCAGCCTGCCATGACCGGTCTCCAGCCGGGTCCGCGTGATCCCGTCCGGCCCCGCCACGGCACTTTCGTGCTCCCGGGCGGTCTCCTCCTCCCGCGCTGCGCGCAGGTCCAGGTGATCCTGCACCATCTGACGCTGCACCTCCCGCCCCCGGCCGGCGACGAACTGTTCAAGCTCGTAGGCGGTCAGCCCGGCCGCCTCGGGGGCCTGCAGCTCAGCGACCAGCGCGGTGACCAGCTGCATCGAGGCAGCGAAGGGGTCAGCACCCCCGATCGGGGCATACGGTTCCATAGGGCTCTTCTTCCTGTGAGGTTCGTATGGGTTAGCACCTTCGAACCTAGGAAGAAGAGCCCGCTATCACCCCGGTTTCGCCACTTCCGCCGCATCCGTGCGCGCCGGCAGGGTAAACAGCCCCGGCCCGGCGTCTTCGGCCAGCCAGCCCCGCTCGGCCAGCCGCTTCAGCTTCGACCGCAAGCCTTCCACCTTCGCCTTGTCCGTACTGAGCCCAGCGGCGGCGGCGATCTGCCCCGCCCGCAGCGGGCGGCCGGCATCTTCCGCCACCTCCAGCAGGTCCCGGTAGGCCTCCGGCAGCACCGAGGCCTCCAGGCCCGGCCGCCATGGCGGCACCGCCAGCACCCCGGCCGCAGGCAGGTGACCGGACCGCGGCGGCGCCGCCCCGTCCGGTATCACCGTCGCCGGCGCCGCCTCCGCGCCGGATCCGTTCAGCACCTCTTCCACCGTCTCCCGGGCGATCACCAGCCGCGACAGCCGCTCCTCCACCCCGGCCAGGCGCTCAGCCAGTTGCGCGATCCGCCCGCGCAGGTCCTCCGCTTCCTCACGGGCCGCCGCCTCCCGGCGCTGCAGTTCATCAATCAGCGACCCCATCAACCGCCTCCTTACCCTCACCGAAACGGTAGGAGACACCGTCCACCCGCAGCAGCCCGACAATCAACTTCCCTGCTCAATCACTCCCTCGACACGAGCTGCACCCAAACCTGAATGACTCCGGCCCGTGCCGGGCTGAGGGTCAACACCGGAGCCGACGGCGGCGCCGGCCTGGCATGGAGAGCCGCTGTCGCACGGCGGAAGTGATCGAGGGCTTGTCGCGTGCGAGACTGCGGCCATGGAAGATGTCACTGCCCGCGCGCTGGGGCGGGTCGCTGCGAACGGTATCGAGCTGGCGTATGAGACGTTCGGCGACCCGGGCGCGCCGCCGGTCGTGCTGATCATGGGCCTGGCGACGCAGATGATCGCCTGGCCGGACGAGCTGTGCGAAGGCCTGGCCCGGCGCGGTCTTTTCATCGTCCGGTTCGACAACCGGGACGTGGGTGAATCGACCCACCTGCGGGACCTCCCGCCGCCGCGCCTGGCCGACATCGTGGTGCGGCGCAGGCCGCCTCCGTACTCGATCGGCGACATGGCCAGGGATGTGGCCGGGCTCATCGATAGCCTGGGGTTGGGTGAGGTACATCTGGTCGGGGCGTCGATGGGCGGGTTCATCGCGCAGACCGTCGCGCTGGAGCACGCTGCCCGCGTGCGCACCCTCACGCTGATGATGACCTCCACCGGATCCCGCCGGGTGGGCCAGCCGAAACCCCGGGTTTACGCCCGGCTGCTCCGGCGGGCCGTGGCCGGCGACCGGCCCGCGGCCATTGCCGCGGCCGTGGAGACCTTCCGGCTCATCGGCTCGCACGGCTTCGCGTTCGACGAAGAGTACGTGCGTGACGTGGCCGGCCGGAGCTGGGACCGCGGACACGACCCGGCCGGCGACCGCCGGCAGCTCGCGGCGAGCGCGAGCCAGCCGAACCGCACAGCGGACCTTCGCCGCATCACAGTCCCGGCACTAGTCATCCACGGTCTGCAGGACCCGCTGGTCGCGCCGAGCGGGGGCCTGGCGATCGCCAGGGCCATCCCGGGCTGCCGCTTCGTGGGGTTCTCCGGCATGGGACATGACCTGCCTCGGGCGCTGTGGCCGGAGTTCGTCAGGGAGATAGCGGCGCTGGCCATGCCAGGCGAACAGCGCAGGGGCCAGGGACCACCAGCGGGCTAGCCAGACGGCGTACTGCGGCAATCATCAGGCGGCTGTCCAGACGACCCTCCATGACCAGGGCGCCGGCTGAAACCGCCGGGGCTCGAACTTCTGCGCAATCGTGGCGATCGTCTCGCAGCCCTCAGGCAATACCGACGTCCTGCCTGCGCACGAGCCCGACGAGCCTGCCGTCCGAGGTCGTGACCGGCGAGCTTGCCATGTCGCGGTCACTCATGATGCGACGCATCTCCGCAACGCTCACGAACGGCCGGTACGTGCTTGGGCCGGGACGCATGACCCGATCGACCAGCATCCCCGGGTCGGCCTGGAGCTCGCCTGCCTGAGCAGTCCCAGCACTACCCGCCCGGTGCTCACGACCACGCAGGCATCCCAGCCGGCGGCCATGACCCGGTCCCGGACATCACCAACACGCTCGCCGAGCGAGCAGGTCGGCACATCCCGCCTGACCACATCGACAAGGCGGGGGACCTGCGTGTTTGTGCCCTCGGCCGGCAGGCCTGCAGCCATCCAGTCCTGCTTTCCCGCGCGGTAGTCATACACCTCGGTGAACCCGAGAATCTCGAGCCGGCACGCGGCTCGCGGACTGAGGTCTCAAGCAGAATCCGCGCAGTACACCACGACCGGCCGGCTGGGATCGAGCGCACGGGCCGCGTCAGCCTCGATCTTCCGCAATGGAAGGTTGACCGCTCCAGGCAGATGATCTTCGCCGTACTCCCGGGCCGGCAGCACATCGACGATCTGAGCACCCTGCTCCATCAGGCGGCGTACCCGATCCCGGCCGATACCTTGCGCCATCATTACCTCCTGTCATCCGGGACCGCTCCGGCCGGAACCCACCGTACGACTGCTGGCCCCGGAGGACCCGATCGAGGTACGGCCGCCGACGACACCCGCCTCGGCTCGACGCCGGGCCGGCGGGCGTGAACCCGGTCGTTCGGTAACAAAGATCGGCGATCCCGGACGGGACGGCGACCCGTCCTCGGCGGCGGCCGTCGCCCTGGCCGTCGTGGCCGGCCCGGTCAGGACCGGAGGCCGGGTCCGGTCACCCAGCCGGTGAGCGGCCGCTGCCCGCGGTCGCGTGACGGCTCGAAGAACACCGTCTGCCGGAGCTGGTCGTGGCAGCTGGCGGCTTCCCGGGCCGGCGTCAAGGTGTACGGCGTCCACCCCGCCTGCGCCTAGCCCGGCCAGAACTGACGGCCGAACGGGCGCAATTCTGGCTTGTTCTCGAACAAGGAAGCGGACACCTAAACAATCATGCCCGGACCAGCTGTCATGAGTCAATGATCACCCTGACGGCCCCGCGGGCCGAGGCGCCCGGCCCGGGCCCGGCCGAGGTCCGCCAGCTCAGGCCAGCACGCAGATCACCTGGCCGGAATCGGCCTGGGCATGTGTGCCTTGGGTACAGGACGGGTTCGCCCGGGCATACCAGCCGGGCTAGTCAGACGGGGCCTGACTGGAGCCGCGACCGCATTCGTCGTACCGTTGGCCTTATGCCAGAGTCCGCTGAGGAACCTCAGCCGAGACCAAGTCCAGGGGCCTTGTTGTCCAACTGGGTCACCTACGACGCCCCCTTCGCTGCCAAGTTGCGGATGGCTGCGTCCAACACCTTCATCAAGCTGCGCAAGCACCAGGCGTGCTGCGGCAACAACGGCCAGCCTGGCTGTTGAATGCCGGCCGATCCGTCCCGTGAGGGCGGACCCGCCACCCAAGACCACCCGCACCACCACGGCCACGAGCACAACAACGATCACCCCGGCGGCTAACGACCTGATAACCAGGGATGTGTCGACGGCTGCCTGGCCGACGCTGCAGCCGTGACCGCCGCCGGTTACGTGCAGGTCCACGGCAGCGTGGATCACCTGATCACGCTCGGCTGCGCGGTGGTGGACGCCGCCACGGCTCGCCGCGCCTCTGGCCGTAGCGGCCGGGAAAATCGGTCGCTGTGCAGGGCCCCCCGTCGGGCACATGGCCAGGCTGGTTGCTCGGAACGGGAACAGATGACTGCACCTGAACATAGTCGCGGCTCACCGGCCCGGAAACGGGCGGTGCTGCTCGCGCTGCGCTACTACGGCCGCCAGATGGCCCGGCTCCGGCGCTTCACGGTGCCGGCGATGTTGCTGCCCGCGCTGGGAAACACGTGCATCTTCTACATCGCGCCGCTGATTGTCGCTCAGCTGGTCGGCCGCTTTGCCGGCCACGGGCCGGCCGGCATCGGCGCGGCGATGCCGTATGTGCTCGGCTTCGCAGGGGTGCTGCTTTTCGCCGAGATCGTGTGGCGGATCGGCATTCACTGCCTGAACCGCCTCGACGGTCGCGGAATCGAGAACCTCTACGTGATCGGCATGGACGAGCTGCTGGCGAAGGACGCGGCGTTCTTCCACGACAACTTCGCCGGTTCGCTGACCAAGCGGGTGCTGAGCTTCGCTTCCCGGTTCGAGGACTTCACCGACAATCTGGTGTTCAACATCGTCGGCAGCCTGGTGCCGCTGGTGTTCGCGTCGGTGGTGCTGTGGCGCTACGACCCGTTGCTCGTCGCCGGGCTCATCGGCCTGATCGTGATCACCGGCGCCGGTATCGCACCGCTGATCCGCCGTCGTCAGAAGCTCGTCGACCAGCGCGAGGAAGCGATCGCGCGCGTGTCCGGGCACGTCGCCGACAGCCTGATGAACATGGACACGATCCGCGCGTTCGCTGCCGAGGACCGGGAGGCCGCCGAGCACAGGTCGCGCGTCGCCGACCAGCGGCGGAAGTCGCTGCGGTCGTGGGACTACGAGAACCTGCGCATCGACGCGCTGGTCGCGCCGATGTCCGTGCTGACCAACGCGCTCGGCCTGCTGCTCGCGGTCGCGCTCGGCGCGGGCCAGCACGGGATCGAGGCGATCATCGTGGCCTTCACCTACTACTCCAACGCGACGCGGATCATGTTCGAGTTCAACCAGATCTACCGCCATCTGGAGAGCTCGCTGACCGAAGCCGCGCAGTTCACCGAGTTGCTGCTCACACCGCCGGCCGTGGTCGACCCGATCGCGCCCGAGCCGCTGCGGCCGAAGGCGAGCGACGTCCGCTTCGAGCGCGTGACGTTCGCGCACGCGGGCGGGCTGCCGTTGTTCACCGGCCTCGACCTCGCCGTGCCGAGCGGGACCAAGCTCGGCCTGGTCGGCCGGTCAGGCGGTGGCAAGACCACGCTGACTCGCCTGCTGCTGCGGATGATGGACGTCGACGACGGCCGGATCCTGATCGGCGGGCAGGACATCACCAAGCTGCGCCAGTCGGATCTGCGCAGCCTGATCGCCTACGTGCCGCAGGACCCTGCGATGTTCCACCGGACGCTGCGCGACAACATCGCGTTCGCGCGTCCGCACGCGACCGACGCGGAGATCCGCCAGGCGGCGCAGGCGGCGCACGTGACAGAGTTCGCCGGCGCCCTGCCGGACGGATTCGACACGATGGTCGGCGAGCGTGGCGTGAAGCTGTCCGGCGGGCAGCGGCAGCGAGTCGCGCTGGCCCGGGCGATCCTGCGTGACGCGCCGATCCTGCTGCTCGACGAGGCGACCAGCGCGCTGGACTCGGAGAGCGAGATCCTTGTCCAGCAGGCGTTGTGGCGGCTCATGGAGGGCCGGACCGCGCTCGTGGTCGCGCATCGGCTGAGCACGGTCGCGCGCATGGACCAGCTGGTCGTGCTCGACCGCGGCCGGATCGTCGAGAAGGGCACGCACCAGGAGCTGCTCCGTCTCGACGGAACCTACGCCAGGCTGTGGCAGCACCAGTCCGGCGGCTTCCTGGACGACGACACGACGACCGCGATGCTTCCGAGGCCCCGAGGCTGAGCGCGTGAGCCCTCTTCCGCGGATCTGGCTGGCGTTGCTGTTGATGGCCCCGGCGGTGGCGGCTGTCTGCGCTAGGCGGGCTCCAGCGGGCGTGCGGGCTTGCGGGCTGCCGGGGCGGTGCCAGCCGGGGTGATGCCGAGCTGCGCCGCCCACCGCCGGACGGACTCGGCGAAGTACGCCTCGCGGTCGCCGGGCTGCTCGCCGATGATGCCGTGCAGCTGGCCGAACAGCTCAAACGACACGGTGCCGAACAGCGCCGCCCAGGCCATCAGGCCCTGGTGCAGCAGCGCGTCGGGCACCTCGGGCCCGACGATGGAGCGGGCCGGCGCCAGCGCCTCCCGGTCGTCGGGGGGCACGTCGTCTTCTGCCGTCGCCGGTGCCAGGCGCCCGGCGGCGATGTCGCGGAGGATGCCCAGGAGCACGCTGGAGACGCGGGCGGCGGGTGCGATGGTGGCGGCCGGGGCGATGTAACCCGGCACGGGCGTGCCGTAGATCAGGGCGTACTCGTTGGGATTGGCCAGGGCCCACCCCCGGACGGCGCCGCAGGCCGCCGCCCAGCGGCCGGCGAGGTCCTCGCGGTCCACCGCTGCCTCCTGCGTCTCGGCGGCACCGCCCAGCGTGTCGTAGGCGGCGACGATCAGCCTGGTCAGCAGCTCATCACGGCTCGCCACGTAGCCGTACACCGCCGAGGATGACATCCCGAGCTCGCGGGCGATGGCACGCAGGCTGAGCCCGGAGGCCCCGTCGGTCGCCAGGTGCCGCCGGGCGGCGTCGAGGATCTCGCGGGTGATCTCGGCGCGGGTGCGCTCGCGGGCGGCCCGCAGCACTGACGGCCGGTCCCGCTCGGTCTGACTCATGATCACATCCTGTCGCAGCGCGATCATTAGCAACTTTAGCGAGCAGTGCTCTTGACAGCGAGACTAGCATTAAATGCAAGGCGTTGCTCTCAGATGAGTGCGCACGTCGCCGAGGTGGGGGCGAGATGAACCAGGCCAAAGCGAACGCAAGCGACGATCTGTTCACGACCGAGACGGCGGGACTGCCGGAGGTGCTGGGTCCGGACGTGACCCGGCTTGCCGACGGGGACCGGCTGGATCTGCGGATCGGCCCGGTGCGCAAGAACATCGACGGCGCCGAGCTGCGGATGCTCGCCTACAACGGGTCGATCCCCGGCCCGGTCCTGCACGTCGATCAGGGCTCGGAGATCACCGTGCAGGTGCGGAACGACGGCGATGTCGAGGCGACCGTGCACTGGCATGGCCTGCGGCTGGAGAACCAGTACGACGGTGTGCCGGATGAGACCCAGGTACCGATCCCGATCGGCGGGACGTACACGTGCAAGGTCCGCTTCCCTGACGCCGGGTTCTACTGGTACCACCCGCACATCCGCGAAGACTTCGGCCTGGAGATGGGGCTGTACGGCACGATCGTGGTCGAGCCCGCCGACCCGTCCTACTGGCCCGCCGCGGACCGGGAGCTGACCCTCACGCTGGATGACCTGCTGGTCGAGGACGGGCACATCGCGCCGTTCAGCCGGTCCGGGCCGACGTTCGTCGCGATGGGCCGGTACGGCAACGTGATGCTGATCAACGGCGAGACCCGGTTCTCCGGCCAGGCGGCAGCGGGCGAGGTCGTGCGCCTGTATCTGGTCAACACCGCGAACACGCGGATCTTCAACTTCGCCATCCGCGGCGCCCGCGCCAAGCTGGTCGGCGGCGACAGCGGCCGGTACGAGCGCGAGACGTTCACCGGCGAGGTACTGCTCGCGCCGTCAGAGCGCGCGGTCATCGACGTGCTGTTCGACACCCCCGGGCAGGTCCGGCTGGAGCACCGCACCCCCGATCACGTCTACGACCTCGGCGGGTTCACCGTCACCGACGGCGCGCCCGGCGCGGCCGCCGGGTCGTTCGAGGTGCTGCGCACCGACCCCGAGCTCACCGCCGAGCATCAGGCGATCGGCCACGACATCGAACGGCCGCCGGACAAGGTGCTCGCGTTCTACTCCTTGATGCCGCTGCTGTACGGCGGAGACGACACGCCGGCGTCCTCCTACGCCTGCCCGATGCACCCCGAGGTCACCGCCGCCGAGCCGGGGACCTGCCCTAAGTGCGGGATGAAGCTGGTGGCCGTCGCCGTGACCTACGCCTGCCCGATGCACCCCCAGGTCACCGCCGCCGGGCCGGGAGTGTGCCCTGACTGCGGGATGAAGCTGGTGCCCGGCGATGCCCCGCTGGCGCCAGCTGCCCAGCCCGGCCAGGGCGAGGCGCACGGCGGGCACGACCACGGCGACGGCCTGGAGTGGGAGGACCTGATGCCGGAGATCAACCGGGTCTCGGACTCCGGCAACATGATCTGGCAGCTCATCGACCGGCAGACCGGGGCGGTGAACGGGGACATCAGCTGGTCGTTCACCGTGGGTGACCGGGTGAAGATCCGGCTGGTCAACGAGATGGACTCCGATCACCCGATGCACCACCCGTTCCACGTCCACGGCGCCGGCCGGTTCCTCATCCTGTCACGCGACGGTAAGCCGGAGGCCAACCTGGTGTGGAAGGACACCGTGCTGCTGCGCGCGGGCGAGACCGTGGACATCCTGCTGGACGTCTCCAATCCCGGGCTGTGGATGGCCCACTGCCACATCGCCGAGCACAACCAGAGCGGCATGATGTTCAGCTTCAACGTGGCCCGCGACCCGGAGCCGGCCCGATGAGCCCCGGGCCCGCGGGCACGCCCCTGGACGTGCTCGTCATCGGCGGCGGCCAGGCCGGGCTGGCCATGGGCTACCACCTGGCGCAGCGCGGATTGTCCTTCCAGATCGTGGACGCCGGCGCTGAGATCGGCCAGACGTGGCGCTCACGGTGGGATTCGCTGCGGCTGTTCACCTCGGGCCGGTATGACAACCTGCCGGGCCTGCCCTTCCCCGCCGCGCCGGACACCTACCCGGGCAAGGACGACGTCGCGGACTACCTGCAGGCCTACGCGGCCAAGTTCGAGCTGCCGGTCCGGCTCAGCACGAACGTGACCTCGCTCACCAGGGGCAACGGCACCTACGTGGCCAAGGCGGGCGACGAGGCACTGGAGGCCCGGCAGGTCGTGGTCGCCACCGGGCCCTTCCACGTGCCGTTCATCCCGCCGATCGCCGACGGGCTCGACCCCGGCGTGCACCAGGTCCACAGCGCCGGTTACCGGCACCCGCAGACGGTCCCGCCGGGAAGGGTCCTGGTGGTCGGCGCCGCCAACTCCGGATGCCAGATCGCCCAGGAACTCTCGGCGACCCACCGCGTGGAGCTCTCCGCCGGCCAGCGGATCCCGGCGATCCCGCAGCGGCCGCTGGGCCGTGACATCTGGACCTGGGCGACCGCGCTGCGGCTGGACAAGGTGACCGCGGACTCGCGGCTAGGAAGACGCCTGGCCGGGCGGGACCAGGTGATCGGGCCCGGGCCGCGGCGGCTCGCCCGCCGCCACGGCATCCGCCTCCGGCCCCGAGCGGCCAGCGCGGCCGGACGGACGGTGACCTTCGCCGACGGCAGCGCCGCCGAGTTCGACGCCGTGGTATGGGCCACCGGGTTCAGGACGGACCACTCGTGGATCGACATCTCCGACGCGAAAGACCAGCGGGGACACATCCGGCATACACGTGGCGTGACACCCTCACCTGGCCTGTACATGCTCGGCCTCACCTGGCAGCACACCCGCGGCTCCGCGCTGCTCGGGTGGGTCGGGAATGACGCCGCGTTCCTCGCCGCCCAGATCGCGGCTGCGAACCGGTGAAAGACCCAGCCGCGGACCGGCCTTTTCGGGGTGCCGAGGTCAACACGTCCGTAAAGGGCCGCCGCTCGGGCTACCGCGTACCGCTCGTGAGCGCAGCAGCCGGCGCCGAGCGCGAAGGCGCGGTCATCCGCGCAGCGGGATCATATCGTCCTCCCTGGCCGCGGCGACATAGCCATGGGCGCAGCCCGGACGCGAGCGGTCCCGTGATGACCACGGCTGGCCTTGCCTGCCGTCCCGGCGGGTGCGCCGCCTTGGCCGCGCCGTGCGCGGCGCGGCGCTGTCCGGCGCTTGCCTGGCCGGCGTCGCGGCCGCCGGGGCGGTCGTGTCCAGCAGGGCGACCTACCCGCGCCCGCGCCAGGACGCTCCGGGGAGACCAGCGGCGCCGCCAGCTCCCGCAGGCCGTATCGTCGTAGCGGTCGTGCTGGGCCCCCGCGGCTCGGTCGGGACCGATGCCCTCGGCCCATATGAGGTCTTCGCCCGGTCACCGGCATTCTTCGTGTACACGGTGTCCCCGGGCCGGGCGGCCAGCGTGCTCTCCGGCGGCCTGGCCCTGGTACCGGAGCACTCGCTGGAGGACGTGGACGCCGGCCCGGTGCCCGAGCCGGACGTGGTCGTGGTGCCGGCCGTTGTCAACCCGGCCGGCAAGGAGCTGGCGCCGCTGCGCGACTGGATCACCCGCCGCGCGGGCCGGGGAGCTCACATCCTCGGCGTCTGCGCCGGGTCGGCGCTGCTGGCCGCCGCTGGCCTGCTTGACGGCCGCCGGGCCACCTCGCACTGGTCGAACATCGCCAGCCTGCGCCGCAAGCACCCGCAGGTGGAATGGGTGCGGGGCCAGCGTTACGTCGTCGACGGCTCGATCACCACCACGGGCGGGGTGACCTCAGGCATCTTCGGCGCGCTGCGGCTCGTCGGGCAACTCGCCGGGACCGCCGAGGCCGAACGGGTGGGCCGGGAGCTGGCCTACCCCGGCTGGCGCCCCGGCGCCCCCGCCGGCATGCCCGCGCAGCGAGCGGCACCGGGCGATCTGTCGTACGCGCTCACAGCGGCCTTCCCGTGGTTCCGCCCGACCGTGGGCATCGGGCTGGTCACCGGCGTCGGCGAGATCGATGCCGCCGCAGCGTTCGACATCTACGCCGGAAACTCGCATGCCGCCCGCGCCGTCCCGATCGCCGCCGGGTGCACTGTCATAACCCGCCACGGGCTGCAATTCCTCGCGCAACCGGCCGGCCCCGGCGCACCCCGCGTCGGCAGGCTCGTCGTGCCCGGCCCGCGGAACACCAGCGAGCTCGATCCGGGGTTCGCCCGGTGGGCAGCCGACCACGGATTGGACATTGAGCTACCGCAGGCCGGGCAGGCGGACGGCGAGTTTAGCTTCGATCCGCTGCTGCGCGACCTCGCCGCCCACGCCGACAAGGCCACCGCCCGCTCCACCGCTAAGAACACCGAATACCCCACGGCTCACCTCCAGCTAGCCGGAAGCCTCGTGGCCATGGCGGCCCACCGCCCTGGCCGCCCTCACCATCGCGGCGGCCATCGGCGCCGGATTCCTCCCCGCAGCCGCCAGGCGGCACCGGCCATGACGCCCACACCCGCACCCACGCCTACCCCGCGCGGGAGCAGCCGATACGTGTACCGGTTCTGTGGGGATTGGCGTTCGGCGCCATCCAGGCCGCGTCGCCGCTCGCCCTCTGGTGGCTCGACCAGGCAACCGTCCAGGCTCTCCTGCTAGCCCTGATCGCAGCGGTCTACATCGGGTTCGCGGTGGCAGACGGAAGACCCAAGGTCATCGCCGTGGAGAGCAGCATCGCCGGCGCGTTCGTCGTGCTCGCCGCCGCGGGCGTCACCGGATCGGCCTGGCTCCTGGTCCTGGGCTACGCAGGCCACGGTCTCAAGGACTTCTGGCAGGAGCGCAGCCACTACGTCGCCGGGACACGGTGGTGGCCGCCGTTCTGCGCCGCCGTCGACTGGCTCGTCGCCGTGGTTCTCGCCATCGAGATCATTGCGGGAGCCGGATTTCATCACTAGCCAAGCGACAGGCCAGCGGCAGAGCCGCGTAGATTTCGAAACCGGGATCTGACCTGGGCACCCGCACATCGGCTACTTGCGGCACACCCTGATCGCCTGCCCGTCGATGGCCGGGGGCCAGCTTATGCGGGGCGGCCGCAGAGCGATGTACGAGGACGTTCGCTGGTTCCCGGGCGTCCCGGGTGCCCCCGCGGGTCTTATGCCACGGTGATGACGACCTTGCCGCGTGCGTGCCCCTGCTCCACGCGGCGCAGGGCCTCGGCCGTCCCGGCCAGCGGGTACGTCCGGTCCAGGACCGGTGTGAGCTTCCCGGCCTCGATGAGCCCGGTGAGGGTGAGCAGCTGCTCCCGTTTCTGTTCGTGCGGGATCAGCCGGAGCCGCTCCCGGACGAGGCCGTTGACCACGACCGCCCGCAGGATGCCAGCGATGGGCCCGAACACGTGGCCGGGTGAGCCGCCGCCGTTGAGCACGAGGGTCCCCGCCGGGGTCAATGCCCGGCGCAGCCGGCTCAGCGGCCGGTTGCCCACGTTGTCGAGGATCACGTCGTAACGCGCGTGCCCGTCGGCGAAGTCTTCCCTCGTGTAGTCGATGACGTGCGCGGCACCGATCGAGCGCACCAGCCCGGCGTTGCGCGTGCTGCACACCCCGGTGACCTCCGCGCCCAGCGCCGCCGCGATCTGGACGGCGTACGTGCCGACGCCGCCGGCGGCCCCGTTGACGAGCACCCGGTGCCCGGCCCGCACCAAGCCCACATCCCGGATCCCCCGCAGGGTCGTCGTCCCCGCCATCGGGACCCCCGCCGCCTGCCCGAAGGTCAGGCTTGCCGGCTTGGGTACCACGTTGCCTGCCGCCGCGAGCGCGTACTCGGCGAACGCGCCCCGGCAGAAGCCGAGCACCTCGCCGGCGCTCGACCTCGGGCGGGTCGGTGTCCACCAGCTGCAGGACGTCCGGCGGGCCGGACCGCTTCTGGACAATCGCCTTCATCAGCTCAACTCGCCTCGTCGCGCCCCGTCATGGTGATCGACGCTAACAGGCGGTCCGGGGAGCGTTCTGCGGGCGGGTGAGCCCAGCGGGCGTATCCGCGGGCCCGGGTCGATGGCGCGTGCTCAGGCCGGTGGCCTCCTAGGCCTTCGCCACCTAGTCGTTCGCCAGTCGTGACTTGTGTGATTCGGGGGCTCGGTCTCATGCTCGTACGGTCCAGGGATACCGCCGCCGCAGGAGGCCGAGATGCGCAAGCGACACATCGTGGTTCTATCGGAGTGCGCCGACCCGGAGGCGAGGATCCCGCCCGACTGGTGAGACAGGCCGATCGCGGCGCCGAGCACTGCGTGGCTCGGGCCTTCGGCGAAGGGCGGGCGGCTCGTGCCCCACCACAGCCCGTCGACGCCGGCGGCTTCGATCCCGCCCGCGGCGAGCGCGCCGAACGCGGCTTCGGCCGCCAGCGTGAGCGTGTCCTCGTCCGGAGCGCAGACCGCGGCCTGACCCTTCCCGCCCGACCGACCCCACGCGGAGGCCACGTCCGCGGCCGCCAGGCGGAGTGCCGGGGCAGCCGCACCGACGGCCAGAATTCGCACCGGTTGCGCCACGAACCTGACTCTACCGTCAGTTCTTCCGAGGGTCTCCGGCCCGCGGCGTGGTGGACGGGGGATCAGGTCCGGCGGACGCGCACCGGGCCGACGTCGCTGCGGAGGCGGGGATCGACCAGCCGGGGGCCCAGCCAGGCTGCGACCCAGTCGGCGCCCGCGTCGGAGAAGTGGACGCCGTCCGGGCGGCCGCCGTCCACCGTCCCGAGCCGGTCGGTGAACCTCCCGCCCGGGCAGACATGCGAGTAGAGGTCGACCTTGACCACGGGGCGCGTGTGGATCAGCCGGGTCAGGTAGTTCGCGTTGGCGTAGCGGGAGTCTGCAGTCAGACCGTCCTGCGCCGAGCACGGATCACTGAGCCAGACGACGCGCGCCCCGTGGGACCCGAGGAGATCGGCGGCCCGCGCCCACTCGTCGGTGATGAACTGGTCGAAGCGTGGATCACCTTCGCCGAGGTAGTCCGGTCCCCACTCGTCGCGTTGGCGCCGGCCCGTGTCCCACAGCGTCGTGAGCATCACCACGACCTCGGGTCGGGTGCGGTCGAGCAGCGCGGGCCAGGTCCCGGCCCAGTTCCCGCACGTCGTGTTCGTGCGGCCGAGCAGCGCCCCCATGCGACCGCCGCGCGCGATGCCGCAGTAGAAGCGCGCGCCGTTGACGACCGTCACCCCGTGCGCCGGTCCCCACCGTTCGAGCCCGCGACCGAGCGTCTGGGCGACCGAGTCGCCGAGCATCAGGATGCGGTGGACGGGCGCGGGCGCGGCGAGGTGCCGGTCGGCGGGCGACGGGCGCGGCGCCGGCGGTCGCGCTGGACATCAGGACGGCGACGAGCCCCAGCACGACCGCCGCCGCGATCGTCCGGCCACCGCCGCGCCCCAGCCCCGTCGTTTCCCGGCCCCCCACACCGCCGGAAGGATGCCACGCGACCACCCACCGTGGGAAGCCACACCTCATTCCGCGCGCGGCCCGGCTCCCACCCCCGTTCTCGGCACGCTCAATGGGCTCACAGCCCCTTCAGCGTGCCGAGAACGAGGCGAGCGCGTCCTAGCGGCGGGGTTCGAGGATGCCGATGCCGTCGGGGAAGGCCCGGCGCTTGGCCATCGTCTGCGGCGCCTGGGGCTCGCCGTGGACGAAGTGGATCCGCCGGAGGGTGCCGGTGTCGTCGCCCGGGCCGACGCCGTCCGCGCTGATCACGATGCCGATGTCCGCGTAGAAGAGGTCGCCCTTGCGGTCGACGCCGATGCCGAGTGGCGTGCCGGTCCGGTACGGCTGCGCGCCGAGCGTGTCGCCCGGCGCGGGCTCGAGCACGTTGCGCACGAACTGGCAGTCCTGATCGAACTCGGCGATGACGCCGTTGATCACGCTCGACACGTAGAAGCCGCGCGGTGAGCGGGCGACCGCGTTGGGACTGACGACGGAACCGGCCGCCGGGATGACCAGCTCCTTGTGCACCGTCGTCGCGAGCGGCGCACCGGTCGCGTCCTGCTGACCGCAACCGCCGGCCGCGGTGTTGGACGTCGGGAACGGGCCCGTGTACCGCCACACCCCGGCGGTCGGTGGACGCGCCGACGCGACGTACACGCCGTTCTTCTTCACGAGGATGCTGCCCGCGGTAGCGAGCGCAGTGTCGATCTTGCAGTAGCGCACCTTCGTCCTGTTGAACGGCGGGAACCACACGATGAGCTGCCCGTCGCCGTTGCCGCTCGCCTGGTTGCCGACGTCCGTGGTGAGGACCCGGCCGTCCGCCAGGAATCCGCAGCCGTAGTTCTCGGCGTTGTCGCCCGAGCCCTGGTACGTGGGCGTGAGCTTCCCGATCTCCTTGGCCTTCAGGTGCCCGATGCGCTTGCCCTTGAGCCGGAAGATGCCCCACCCCTGCGGCGGGTTCGGCTGGCCCGTGTCCTCACCGGCGATGAACCACTTCGTGTCGTGCGCCTTCACGCCGGGGAAGAAGCAGATCTGCGCGTTGATGTCGAGGCCCTTGGGGTCGTCGGCGATCGTCGTGATCACCCGCTGGCGCCGGAAGGGTGGCGCGCTGTCGAACGCGTCGAGGTTGTTGCCCTCGCGCGTTGAACACGATCGCCCTCGGCTTGCCACCGCCACTCGAACCCTTCGCCGACCGGGCGACGGAGCCGGCCGGTGCCGGCGAGCGCCACTCCGGTGACGAGCAGCGCGGTGACCGTGATGACGGTGACGAGCGTTCGGCGCATCAGTGCCTCACCTTCTAGTCGGAGCAGGTTGGAGTGGCGGATCGAACGACTGCGTGGTGACGAGTCGTTCGAAGCCGTCGGCCAGCGTCGGAATCGTCTTGCGGTCCTTCACCGCGACGATGCTCACGCGGTTGTACGTCGCGCCGGCGCGTGGGACGTGCGTGCCGGTGCAGTCGAAGCTGGCGTCGAGCACGCAGACGAGTCCACCGGTCGGGTTGTCGTCGCTCTCGGACAGGAAGACCGCGTACGCGGTGGCGCCCGCGGTCGCCGCGGGCGTTCCGGGCCGCAGCCAACCGGCGGGCGGACCGAGGCCCGGACGCCTCGACCCGCACCCGGAACGGCCGCTCGGTGATCTCGAGCTGCGCGGTCGGGTGGAGGCCGGCGGGCGGCTGCTTCAGCTCGAACCCGAGCTGGCACGGCGATCCGACGCACTCCTGCGGCGCGGCGCCGGCCGGGGCGCTCGTCGATGACGTCGGCGGGCGCCGGATGTGGATCTTCGACGTGCCGGCCGTGCAGCGAGAACCGGTAGACGCCGCTGGATCGGCTGCGCTTGTTCGAGCCCGGGCTCGCGGATCCCGGCGACCGCGAACACGTCCTCCCGGGTGATCGCCGCACCACCGGAGACCGCGCCCTGCATCGGGTGCGACCAGAGCTCGTTGCCGGTGTCGACGGCGACGGCGCGGAGGGTGAAGTCGGTCCCGCCGACGATCGCGACGTTGCCGGCGATCGCGGTCGCCGCGTACGTCGCGCTCGGTTCCTGGTTCTGCCAGAGGATGGCGCCGGTCGGCACCTGGATGCCGTGGAGGTAGGGAGCCGGGCCGACCGCGGTGCCGCCGACGACGATGCCGTCGTGGTACGCCGCCGGACCGATGAACCCACCGGTCGAGAAGTTGCCGCCCGGCCGCGTGAGCCCGGGGCCGGTCGCGGGCGCGGCGCTGACCCGCTGCACCCGTCGCGCGGTCGACGATGTAGTACGTGCCGTCCTTGTTGCCGAGGCCGGCGAGTGCCTGGCCGTCGACCGTCATCAGGTTCGGCGCGCCGGCGAAGTCGAGATCGTCGCGATTCGACGGGTGCGGTTGGTAGGTCCACCGCACCGCACCGTCGGCGAGACCGACCGCGACCATCGCGTCACTGAAGCGACCCCACCGATCGGGGTCGGTGCAGTTGCCGGTGCCGAAGATCACCAGCCCTCGCGCGCGATCGACGGCGGGTGAGCCCCACACGTCACCGCACCCGGCGCCCGTCGCGCCGTCGCCGGTCGACGGGGCCGTCACGAGCTTCCACTCCTCGCGTCCCGTGCGCGCGTTCGACCGCGACGATCCCGGCGTCGAATCCCTTGCCGGAGTTGTGGACGTCGAAGCCGAAGATCACCTTGCCGTCGGCCACCACCGGCGACGACTCGATCTCGGTCGGGTCGTTCGCCGCGCCCTTCTTGGCCGACGCTGTGCTCCCAGAGCTTCTTGCCGTCCGACGCCCGCAGCGCGTACATCGTCTTGCCCGAAGGCACGAAGACGGTGCGGACCCCGGCGACCGTGGCGACCGCGGCCGAGCCCACGATCTGTCCGCTGTAGACGAGCTGCTCGGGCGGCGCGGTGAACGTCCATCGCGGCTTCCCGTCGCGCGCCCGCAGCGCGTAGAACCGACCGGACCAGTCGCCGACGTACACCGATCCGTCGACCACCGCCGGGGTGGCGGTGACGACGTCGCGGGAGTTGAAGAACCACCGCAGCCGGAGATGCTTCACCGTGGCCGCCGAGATCTGGCTCGGGCAATCGGTCGCGAACGGGCGTGTCGACCGAGTACCCCCACATCGGCCAGTCACACTTCCGGCTCGGCCGCGCTGCGGCTTGCGCTGTCGCGTGCTCGCCGACGCCCACCGCGGTGATCCCCAGCGCTCACCGCGAGGACGAGCACCCCCCGGGCCCATCGCACGGCCGCACACTAACCAGACGTGCCCGCGAGGGAGCGTGGGTCAGACGCCCAGCAGCCGTTCGCGACGAAGGGATCCCGCGCCGCGCCGGACCGCGATGGCCGTGCCGACCCACGCGAGGAGCCCGACCAGCCAGGCCAGCCACGGCGACCCGAACAGCGACCGCTCGGAGACCGCGTAGGCGAGGATCACGATCGGCAGCGCGATGAGTGACGACGCCTGCTGGGCCGCGGCCCCGCTCGACACCCGCGCCGAGATCGACAGGATGAGCGCGATCGCCATCGAGATCAGCGGCGGGACGACCCAGAACATGAAGACCCACCAGTTGCCGGTGGGGAAGAGCACGCCGCCCGTGCGCGGCGCCAGGATCAGGTTCACGACCGCGGAGTAGACGACGATCCCGCACGCGGCGGTGAGGTAGCCGGGGAGCAGCGACGCGAGCAGCTTGCCGAGGTAGATCTCGGAGGTCGAAGCAGGGGAGTGGGCCAGGAACTCGCCGCTGCCGCGCTCGCGCTCCCCGACGAACGTGTTCGCGCTGATCGACGACGAGATGGTCAGCGGCACGAGGGTGACGAGCGGCGCGAAGAAGTAGATGGCGAGCGTGTACGACGCCTGGATCTCCGGCGCGGTCCCGGCGAGCTGCGAGCGCAGCGGTCCGGGGAGCCGGCCCACCACGTCGACGAGCCGCGAGAGCAACACCGGGTCCTGCACGGTCGAGATCACCCACAACATCACGGCCGGGACGACGACGAACATGAAGCCGGCGATGACCGCGAGCGGGACCCAGAAGTCCCTGCTCTCGCGCAGCTGGCGCAGATCGGCGCGCGTGATCGCGAGGATGTGCGACCGACTCAACCCGTTCACGTCCGCCGCCGGACCGTGAAGTAGAGCTCTTCGAGCGTGGGGGTGCGCGGCTCGACGCGCAGGAGCCGCACGCCGTCCGCGACGAGCGCGTCGACGAGGTCCGCGATCCGATCCCGGTCGTCCAGCTCGATCACCGCCGCACCGTTGCGTTCGTACGAGCGCACGAACGGCAGGACCGCCGCGCGGTCCAGCATCGTGTTGTCCTCGGCGTCGATCAGGACCGTGATGGAAGGCCAGTAGCGGTGGGTGAGCTCGGCCGCGGTCCCGGCCACGAGCACGTGACCCTGATCCATCACCACCACCTGGTCCGCCAGTCCTTCGGCCTCGAGCAGCAGGTGCGTGCACATCACGACGGCCTTGCCGGCCGCCGGCGAGCTCGTCGATCAAGCCCGAGCACCGTGCGGGCGGACTCGGGGTCGAGGCCGGCCGTCGGCTCGTCGAGCAGCAGGAGGTCGGGGTCGTGGAGCACCGCTCGCGCGAGGGCGAGGCGGGCGCGCATGCCGGTGGAGTAGCCGCCGACGCGCTGGTCGAGGGCGTGCTCGATCCCGAACCGCGTCGCGGCCTCGTTGATGCGCCCCGCGACGTCGGTCACGCCGTACAGCTCGGCGGCGTACCGGAGGTTCTGGTAGCCGTCGAGCCGGTCGTAGAGCGCCGGCCGGGCCGGGACCACACCGCAGCGGCCCCGGATCGACGGCGCCCGCCGGCCCGCTCGGGCTCTCGCCGAACACGCGCACCGTCCCCGCATCGGGCGCGAGGACTCCGGTGACCACCCGCACCGCGGTCGTCTTCCCGGCGCCATTCGGGCCGAGGAGAACCGTGACGGCTCCCGCGTGGACGGTCAGGGTGAAGTCGTTGAGTGCGACGACGGGGCCGAACGAGCGGGTGACTGCATCGAGCGCGATCACCGGTTCACTCACGTGCGCCGACGATAGCGGCGTTTTGTAACACTCCGGCCCGACCCGACGGCGCGGGTAACCTCGCACGTTCCGGTGGCGTAGCCGAGTGGTTCAGGCAAGGGCCTGCAAAGCCCCGTACGCGGGTTCGATTCCCGCCGCCACCTCCACTCCGAAGGTCTCCGGAGGGCGAGCGTTCGACTGCGAGCGGTCGGGGCCCTCCGGCGGCACTCCGAAGATCTCCGGAGGGCGAGCGTTCGACTGCGAGCGGTCGGGCCCTCCGGCGGCACTCCGAGACTCCGAGGGCGAGCGTTCGACTGGAGCGGGTGGGGCCCTCCGGCGGCACTCGCAAGTCTGCCTCTGGGACTCCTGCTACACGCGCGTTCAGGAGCGGGGACGTCCTTCCAGGGGAGCGCCTTGTCGGTGCGGGGCTCGCCGGGGAGGCCCAGGACCCGCTCGCCCAGGATGTTGCGCAGGATCTCGGACGTCCCGCCTTCGATCGAGTTGGCCCGGGACCGCAGGAACATCTTGCGGGGATCGCCACCACCGACGAGCTGGGCGACCTGGGGCCGGACGAATTCGTAGGTGTCGATCAGCAGCCCGTCCGCGCCCATGAGGTTGACCGCGAGCTCGTAGATCCGCTTGTTCACCTCGGCGAACGCGAGCTTGCTCACCGACCCTTCGGGACCCGCGATGCCGGCCTTGCGGTTCTGGGTGGCCCGCAGGTTGGTGAGGCGCAGCACCTCCGCCTCGGTCCAGAGCGCCGCGACCTTGTCCCGCGACACCGGGTCGCGCCGGTCCTCCGGCAGCTCGCGCCACACCCGCATGAGATCGCCGATCGGACCCGACTCGCGTTGCGCGACGGCGCCGCCGATCGTGACCCGCTCGTTCATCAGCGTGGTCATCGAGACCCGCCACCCGTCGCCGACGTCACCGACCCGATCGGTGTCGGGAACGCGCACGTCGGTCATGTAGACCTCGTTGAACTCCGCTTCGCCGGTGATCTGCACCAGCGGCCGCACCTCGACGCCCGGCGCGTGCATGTCGAGCGCGAAGTAGGTGAGGCCCTTGTGCTTCGGGACGTCCGGGTCGGTCCGGGCGACGAGCATCCCGCGGTGCGCCATGTGCGCGAGCGTGTTCCAGACCTTCTGGCCGTTCACCACCCACTCGTCGCCGTCGCGCACCGCGCGGGTCGCGAGCGAGGCGAGGTCCGATCCGGCGCCGGGCTCGCTGAACAGCTGGCACCAGATCTCCTCGCCGGTGAACAGCGGTCGCAGCAGCCGGGCCGCGGTCTCGGGATCGGCGTGGCCGACGATCGTCGGCGCGGCGAGGAAGAGGCCGAAGCCGTTCCAACCGACCTCGTCGAACGAGATCCCCTCGGCGCGGATGCGGGTCTCGACGATCCGCTGGAGCGCCGGGTCCACCCCGAGCCCGCCGAAGCCGACCGGGAAGTGCACCCACCCGAGCCCGAGGTCGTACTGGGCACCGCGGAACGCGACCCGATCGGAAGGATCGTGTTGCGAGAGCAGCTCCTCGGTGAGCGCTTCGACCTTGGCGGCATCGGCATCAGTCATGGGAGGAGCGTAGGCAGGAGCGGGCACGCAATGCGGATGCCTGGAGCGCGGGTCGGCGTAGATTCCCGGCATGCCGCCGCCTGCAGCCATCGTGCTCATCGATGCCGAGCACGGGGCGCGCCCGGTCGCCGGCCGGATCGACGGCGACCGCCTGCTGGTCGAGCCCGCCGCGCTCGAGGCGGTGACCGGCTGGGTGCTCAAGCCCGAAGGGCTGTGCCGGGAGTCGGTCTGCGTCCCGGTCCGGGACCGGGAGGCGCTCGTCGTCGACGGTGCGATCGACCTGGTCGCGTTCGCCGCGGCGTTGCACCGTCCGATCGTGATCGATGCCGCGGAAGGCGCCGCCGCGCTCGGGGTGCCCGCCGCGGAGCGGGTCGCGGCGATGGAGAGCCTGGACGCGCCGGACTTCGAGCTTCCCGACATCGAGGGCAACTCGTTCCGCTACTCGTCGCTCGGCAAGCGCAAGAAGCTCGTTGTGACGTGGGCGTCGTGGTGCGGCTGTCGCTACGACCTCCCGGCCTGGCAGCAGCTGTCCGAGGAGCTCGGCGACGGTCTCGACATCGTGTCGGTCGCGATGGACGACAGTGCCGCGGCGGCGAAGGAGTGGGTCGATGCGGCTGATCCGACCCCGACGTTCCCGGTGCTCTTCGACCGGGAGCACCTGCTGAGCGAGCTGTACGGGATCACCAACGTCCCGTCGGTCGTCTGGATCGACGAGGACGACCACATCGTGCGGGCCCCGGTCATCGCGCCCGGCGACGACCAGTTCAAGGACTTCACGAACATCGACTCGACGGTGCACCACGACCAGCTCCGTCGCTGGGTACGTGACGGCGAGGTGCCCGCAGGACCCCGACACCGTGCGGGAGCACCAGAACCCGCCGACCGAGGAGGTGCAGCTCGCCCGGCTGGAGCGCCGGATCGGCGCGCACTTCGCGCGCGAAGGGAACAGAGACGCCGCGGAACGTCATTTCGGTCGCGCGTACGAGCTCGCGCCGATGGATTTCACGATCCGGAGGGGGTCGCTCCCGTTGCGCGGCGAAGATCCGTTCGGGGACCCGTTCTTCGACTTCTACGCCGAGTGGGAAGCGGCGGGTCGACCGGGAACGGACTCGGCGGACGCCGCGTGGACCGGGAGTCCCTGACCATCTCGTGACGCGGTGCTACGTTCCGCGTCCAGGCACGACTCGATACCGGTACGACTCGTACCCAACGGGGGTGAGCTCGCATGGTGGCCGCTGCGCTCGATGTCTTCTCGCGGGGCGGGTACAGCGTTCCTCTCGCGCTACCTGCACGTGGTCGTGGGCATCACCTGGATCGGGTTGCTCTACTACTTCAACTTCGTGCAGGTGCCGGCGTTCGCCGAGATGGAAGCCGCCGCCCGCAACAACGCGATCGACAAGCTGGCGTCCCGAGCGCTCTGGTGGTTCCGGTGGGCGGCGTTCGCGACCGTCGTCACGGGTCTGATGATCCTTGGCTTCCAGCGCGATTCGAGCGGGAGCACGCAGCTCTCGAGCATGGACTACTTCAAGTCGATGCCCGGAATCAGCATCGCCACCGGCATCCTGCTCGGGCTGACGATGTTCGTGAACGTGTGGGGCATCATCTGGCGCAACCAGAAGGTCGTCATCGACAACGCGCGCAACGTGCAGGCCGGCGGCGAGGCGAACCCTGATGCCGCAGCCAAGGGTCGGCTCGCGCTGATGGCGTCCCGCCAGAACACGATCTTCTCCCTGCCCTTGCTGATCTTCATGGTGGGCACCGCCCACTTCCCGTACAACCAGATCCTCCCGCCCGACGGCAGCAAGCGCGGGATCTACTGGGCGATCACGGTCGTCGTCTGGGCGTTGTTCGAGGCCAACGCGCTCGGCTGGATCGGTGGGACCAAGCCGGGCGGCCTCAACGCGATCTACGACACGCACAAGAACACGATCATCACCGGCTTCGTCTATGCCGCGGTGATGCTCGGCGTCTACGCGCTCGTCCTCGCCAAGTAGCGGCACCCGCGACGGGCGGCGCTACAACCCGAGGGCGTCGGCGACGAGCTGGCGGTGGTGCGGCGCGCTGCCGAACAGCGACGCGCTCGACTGCAGGCGCCGCACGTAGAGGTGCATGTCGTGCTCCCACGTGTAGCCGATGCCGCCGTGGATCTGGATGCCTTCCTTGGCGATGCGCTTGGCGGCGTCGCCCGCCGCAGCCTTGGCCATGGACGTCGAGATCGCGGCTCGCTCGTCGCCCTCGGCGATGGTCAGCGCGGCGAAGTACCCGAGCGCGCGGGCGCGCTCCAGCAGGATCAAGAGGTCGGCGAACTTGTGCTTCATGGACTGGAACGAGCCGATCGGCACCCCGAACTGCTCGCGCTCCTTGGCGTACGCGAGTGAGATGTCGAAGACCTGCTGCGCGGTGCCGACGCACTCCAGCGCGATTGCGACGGTCGCCTCCTGCACCACGCGGCGTAGCGCGTCAGCCGTCCCGGCGCCGGGAACGCCGAGCACCCGATCCGCACTGACCGGCACGTCGTCGAGGGTGACGGTGGCGAGCGTGCGGCTCGCGTCGAACGAGGGCACCAGCGTGATCGCGAGCGCTGAGCCGGGGACGATGAACGCGCCGACCCCGTCGTCGTCGGTCGTTCCCGGGAGGCGGGCGACGACGACGAGCTCGGTCGCGGCGTCCGCTTCGAGCACGCCGTGCTTCACTCCGTTCAGCGTGTAGCTGCCGGCGGCGCCCGGGGTCGCGGTCGTCGTCACGGCTGCGGGGTCGACGCTGCCATTGGCTTCGGCAATCGCGAGCGTCCCGGTGGCGCCGTTCGTGGCGACCGGGCCGAGGAACGTCGCCTGCTGCTCCGGGTCGCCGAGCCCGCGCACTGCCGGGACGAACTGGCTGATCGTCGGGAGCAACGGGCCCGGGGTCAACGCCCGCCCGAGCTCTTCGACCACCACCGCGAGCTCGACCGGGCCGAGACCGAGCCCGCCGGCCGACTCGGGGACGGTGAGTGCCGGCCAGCCGAGATCGACCATCTGCTGCCAGAGCCCGTCCGCCGCGGCAGCCTTCCCGGCGACGCGGGCCTCCACCAGCTCGCGGACGAGGGCCGGCGGGCACTCCGCGGCGAGCACCGCGCGCACCGTGTCGCGCAGCTCTTCCTGGTCGGCGGTGAAGTCCAGCTCCATGCGGAGCGGACGTTACCTGACGCCCCCGTCAGGGCCGGCCTGGCATCGGGGCGATCAGCCGTGGTCGGCGAGCAAGCGCGCGAGCGCCCGGCGGTCCACCTTCTCCATCGCGGTGAGGGGCAGTGACTCGACGATGGTGATCCCCTCGGGGAGCTTGTACGCGGCCAGCTGCCCGCGAGCGAACGTGCGGAGCTCCTCGAGCGTCGGCGGATGGTCCCGGTCGCGGGGGACGACAACGGCAACGCCGACCTCGCCCATCACCGAATCGGGGCGCGGCACCATCGCGACCGCGGTGACATCGGCGTGCGCCGAGATCACAGCTTCGACCTCGACCGGGTACACGTTGTAGCCACCGCGGACGTACATCTCCTTGCTCCGCCCCACCAGCCGGAGCCGGCCGCGATCGTCGACCCAGCCGAGATCGCCGGTGCGCACGAACCGGTCCGCGGTGAACGCGGCGCGCGTGGCTTCGGGGTCGCGCCAGTACCCGGTCATCACTGCCTGCGACCGGATGCACACGCGCCCGACTTCACCGGTCGGCACGGCGATGTCGGACTCGTCGAGCACCGCGAGCTCCACGGACGCGTGCGGCCGCCCGACGCTGAGCACCGCGTCCTCCGGTGGATCGTCGAACGCGGTGCCGAGCCCGATGCCGGCTTCCGTGCACGAGTACCGGGTAGCGAGGGCGGCGCCGAACCGGGCGCGGGCTTCGTCGGCGAGCCCGGGCGTGACCGGACCGCCGCCGGCGATCAGATAGCGGACGCTCTCGAGGTCGAACGAGTCGAAGTCGGGATGGGCCAGCATCAGCGCCAGCTGCGTCGGCACCCCGGCGACGGTGGTCATCCGTTCGCGCTCGACGAGCGCCAGCGCGGCGTCGGCGCGCCACCGCTTCATGATGAAGTTCGTGCCGCCGCGGCGCAGGTTGCCGGGCAGCTTGGTCATGAAGCCGAGATGGGCGAAGGACGTGCCGGTGAAGCTCCGGGAGCCGCCGCCCCAGGTGTCGCCGACGTCCGTTCGGGTGATGAACGCGAGCTGGCGGTTCGTGTAGAGCGCACCCTTCGGCGCCCCGGTCGTTCCCGACGTGAAGATGATCGCGACGGGCCGGTCCGGATCGTCGGCGAGCGCGGGCGGCGGCTCGGAGTCTTGGGGGAGCTCGCTCGTCGCCGCGACCGGTGATGACCTCGGCATCGGTGGACGCGGGCTCGAGCCCGGGCGCGGCGAGCACGAGACGAGGAGCAGCGCGCGTGAGCACGTCGTCGCGCTCCCGTGCGGAGAGCCGGTCGTTGATCCCGGTGGTGATCGCACCGACCTTGGCCGCGCCGAGATACGCGAGGAGGTACTCGGGGCCGGGGGGCAGGATCAGCGCCACGACGTCACCCGCGCGCACACCGCGCTCGGTGCAGGCCGGCAGCAACGGCGTCGGAGACGCGGTCGAGGTACGTGAACGAGAGTGCCCGACCGTCTTCGGTGACGTAAGCAGTAGCATCGCCGAACCGGCGGGCCGCCTCGCTCGTCGTCTGGGGGAGCATGGGCTCAGGATCGCACAACTCCGCACGAGGCCAACGCGCCTCCGCCGGAACCCCGGCACGCCAGCGCGAGCTGCGCGCCCAGGGCCGCAAGACGATGCGCCGGCTCTCCGACGCGGGCATGCGGGTGTTCGCCGAGCGCGGCTACCACCAGAGCCGGGTCGACGACATCGTGCGGGCGGCACGGACGTCGCACGGCACCTTCTACCTGTACTTCGCCAACAAGGAAGACCTGCTGCGGGCGTTGGCGGTCGACTGTGCGCAGGAAATGGACGCGCTGGCGGACGAGATCGGTCCGATCGACGGCACCGAAGCGGGCTTCGTCCAGCTGCGGGCCTTCCTCGACCGCTTCGTCACGACGTATCGGCGCTATGGTGTAGTCATCCGGGCATGGATGGAGGACCAAGTGGTCGACCGAGAGGTCGACCGCTTGGGCGTGGCGGCGTTCACCAGCATCGCGAGCGCGCTCGGCCGACAGATGGACGAGAGCGGCGCACCTGGTCGGGTGGATCCCACCGCGGCCGTCGCGGCGCTGATGGCCCTGATCGAACGGTTCAGCTACGCGGTCTCGTCCCGGGATCTCGGCTTCGCGAACGACGACATGCTCGACTCGCTGACGCACCTGATCCACCGCGGCTTCTTCGGTGCCGCCGCAGCCTGATCTCGTTCAGTCGAGGCCGAGGAGGAGGGTGGCGGCGGAGGAGAACCAGCCGCCGGTGCCGTTGACGCAGGCGATGCGCGCGTCGGGGACCTGGCGCCCATCGGCTTGGCCGCGGAGCTGCTGCACGGCCTCCACCATCAGGAACATCCCGCGCATGCCCGGGTGGCACGACGAGAGCCCGCCGCCGTCGGTGTTCGTCGGCAGCGCGCCACCGACGCGCAGCTTGCCGTCCTCGACGAACGCGCCGCCTTCACCCTTGCCGCAGAACCCGAGGGCCTCGAGCGAGAGCAGCACCATGGAAGTGAACGCGTCGTAGATCTGGCAGGTGTCGACGTCGGCGGGGGTGATGCCGGCCCGCTCGAACGCCAGCTTGCCGGAGCGGATCGCGGGAGCCTCGGTGAAGTCCTCCCACTCGCTCATCGTCGTGTGACTGCTCGTCTCGCCCGACCCCAGCACCCACACCGGCGCCTGCTTGAGGTCCTTCGCCCGTTCCTCGGAGGTGAGCACGATCGCGCCACCGCCGTCGGAGCGGATGCAGCAGTGCAGCTTGGTGAGTGGGTCGGCGATCATCGCCGAGGACTGCACGTCGTCGATCGTGATCGGGTCGCGGTAGTACGCGTCAGGGTTGAGTCCCGGCGTTGAACCGCGACGACACCGCGATCTCGGCCAGCTGCTCGATCGTGGTGCCGTACTCGTACATGTGGCGCCGGGTGGCCATCGCGTACTTGGCGATGAGTGCGTGGCCGTACGGAGCGTCGAACTGGATCGGCCCGCGGGTGCCGAAGGCGAGGTTGGCCCGCCGGCGCTTGGATTTGAGGTCGGCGCGCGTCGTGGACCCGTACGCGAGCACGATCACCTCGGCGTGTCCGGCCAGGATCGCCTCGACCGCGTGCTCGGCCATCACGACCCAGGTCGCGCCGCCGACGCCCGTCCCGTCGATCCAGGTCGGACGCAGGCCGAGGTACTCGGCGATCTCGACCGGCGCGAGCAGGCCCATCCCGTTCGAGCCGAACCCGTCGACGTCCGCCTTGGTGAGGCCCGCGTCGTCCAGCGCGCGCTTGGCCCCCTGGTAGTGGAGCTCGAAGGGGGACTTGGTGTCGACCCGCCCGCAGTCCGACAGCGCGGCACCCACGATGGCCACTCGCTTCGTCACGTTCGGGCCGCCTGGTCGGTCTGTCGTGGCGCGGATCCGGAGAGGCTCGCTGCTCGGCTCGTCACGATCTACCGCAGTCTCCAGTCGATGCGCTTTCCGGATTCGAACGTCTTCTGCCCTTCGGCGATCGAGTCGGGATTCGTCCCCATCGCCACGTACGCGTACCCCAGCTTCAACGCCTGGCGGGCGCCCATCTCGCGGGCGGCCCAGACCGCGCGCACGGTTCCCTCGATCGCGAGCGCCGGCTGCGACGCGATCGCCTCGGCCACCCAGGTCGCGCGGTCCATCAGCTCGGCCGGCGGTGCGACCTCGGAGACCATGCCGATCTCGTACGCGCGCTGGGCCGAGAGTCGCTCGTAGTTGCCCATCAGCGAGATCCGCATGATCTCGCCGAACGGCATGATCCCGGCCATGTGCATGGGCTCGAACGACGCGGTCATCCCGTACGTGACGTGCGGATCGAAGAACGTCGCGCGTCTCGGCGGCGATGATGAACTCCACCTCGCCGAGCATGTAGAACGCGCCGCCGCAGGCCATGCCGTTCACCGCGGCGATGACCGGCTTCCAGAAGTCGCAGCTCTTCGGTCCGATGTTGTCGCCCGGGTCGTTGAACATGAACGGGGTGCTGCCCGAGCCGATCGCCTCGTCCGGGGTGAACGTGGTCTCGCCGTCGCCGCCCATCTGCTCCATCCGGTCGATGCCGGTGCAGAAGGCCTTCTCGCCGGCGCCGGTGAGCACGACGCATCGCACGTCGTCGTGGCGCCGGAGCCCGCGCCAGAGGGCGCGCAGCTCGCGTTGCATCACCGAGTTGAACGCGTTCAGCTGCTGCGGCCGGTTCAGCGTGACGTACGCGACGCCGGCGCGCTCCTCGTAGCCGAGCGTCTCGAAGGTCGGATCGAAGCTCAACGGGCGCGGATCAGGCGCGACGCTGGGCGTCGATGCCGGGGTTCATCGTCTTGAAGTGGTAGCGGCCGAGGATGCGTCCGATGTCGGCGGGGTCCCACTGGGTCGGGTTGCCCTCCTTGTCGGTGGCGTAGAACTCCTCGCCCATCTCCCAGGGCTTGTAGACGCAGAGCGAGTTGCCGACCATGCGCAGCACCTGGCCGGTGAGCGGCTTGGAGTCGTCCGAAGCGAGGAACACGACGGCCGGCGCCGAGTTCCCGGGGTTCATCGGGGTGAACTCCTCGTACTCGTCCGGCTGCTTGATCTCGATGTCGGGGCGGGCGACGCCGACCATGCGGGTGAAGCCGCCGGGGCCGATGCAGTTCGCCCGCACGCCGTAGCGCCCGAGCTCGAGGCTGGCGATGATCGTCATGGCGGCGATCCCGGCCTTGGCCGCGCCGTAGTTGATCTGGCTGGCCTGGCCCTGGAGGCCGGCGCTCGAGACCGTGTTCACGATCGACGCGCTCGGCTGGCGGCCTTCCTTCGACTCGTTGCGCCAGTACTTCGAGGCCGCGGCCATCGTGTTGAAGGCGCCGTACATGTGGACCTTGACGACGGCGTCGAAGTCCTCGGGGGACATCGAGAACATCATCTTGTCCCGCAGGACCCCGGCGTTGTTCACGAGGATGTCGAGCCGGCCGAACGAGTCGATCGCGGTCTTGATGATGGCCGCGGCGCTGTCGGATTCGGCCACGCTGTCGTAGCTGGCGACGGCCTCGCCGCCCTTGCTCTCGATGACCTTGACCACCTCGTCGGCCACCTTCGAGTCCGAGCCCTCGCCACTCAGGGACCCGCCGAGGTCGTTGACCACGACCTTCGCGCCGTGTGCGGCGAGCATCAGCGCCTCGCCCCGGCCGACACCGTTTCCGGCCCCGGTGACGATCGCGACCTTCCCGTCGAGCATGCCCATTTGCGCGTTCCTTCCCCCACATTGAAAACTGACGCCGGCGTCACGCTAGCGCGACGCTTCACGAAACCGCCAAGACGCACGTACGGGGGAGCACCGCCACATGACCGTCGACACGAGCGTCATCGGCAAGCCGACGGGGGCGTGGAAGATCACCGTCGAACGCGGCCCGGTGAGCGGGTTCGCGGCCGCGCTGCAGGACACGAACCCGGTGTACCGGAACCTCGACGCGGCGCGCGCGGCGGGCTTCAACCACATCCCGGCGCCGCCCACGTTCACCTTCGCGATGCAGTTCTGGGGCGCGTTCGCCGAGGACCAGCCGCCCGACCCCACCGGCGGGCCAGAACCCGATGCACACGGTCATGAGCGAGCTGTTCGGCCGGGGCGCGCTGGTGCTGCACGGCGAGCAGGAGTTCGAGTACCACCGGCCGGTCGAGGTCGGCGACGTCCTCGTCGGCGAGGGCAAGCTCATCGACATCTACGAGAAGGAGACCGACACGGCGACGATGACGTTCGTCGTCATCCAGACGCAGTGGAAAGACGCCGACTCGGGTGCCCCGGTGGTCACCGAGCAGTTCAACCTCATCGCCCGGCTCAAGAAGTAGCCGGGCGACTCACCGCACCACGATCGAACGGAGCGCAACGCGCATGGGTCGACTCCAGGACAAGGTCGCGATCATCACCGGAGCGGGCCAGGGCATCGGCCTGGCGTACGCCGAGCGGTTCCTCGCCGAGGGTGCGAAGGTCGTCGTGGCCGAGATCAACGAGGAACGCGCGGAGTCCGCGATGAAGCAGCTCGACGGCTCGGGCGACGTGGTCTTCCAGCGCACGGACATCTCCGACGAGCAGTCGACCCTCGACTGTGCCGCGGCCACGATCGATCGGTTCGGCAAGGTCGACATCCTGCGTGAACAACGCCGCGCTCTACTACGACATCGACAACGAGAACAACGACTACGAGTACCTGCAGAAGGTGTTCGCGGTGAACCTCCACGGCGCGTGGCTGATGGCCAAGGCGTGCTCCCCGTCGATGGTCGAGCAGCGCTGGGGCCGGATCATCAACCAGTCCTCCGACGCCGCGTACCTCTACAACCTGGCCCCGATGGGCGAGTTCCACGGCCTCGGCGCGTTCACCTACAGCCAGACCAAGTGGGGAGTGATCGGCCTCACCAAGTTCCTCGCGTGCCAGCTCGGCCAGTACAACGTGACGGTCAACTGCATCTCGCCGGGCGTGACGATGACCGAGGCGACGAAGAAGATCGTGCCCGAGGAGTTCATCGGGATGCTGCCGATGATGAGCGCGATGAAGCGCCCGCTCGAGGCCGAGCACCTCACCGGCACCGCGGTCTTCTTCGCCTCCGACGACGCGGAGCTCGTGACCGGCCAGACGCTGTGTGTCGATGGCGGCACCTCCATGCCGGCCTGAACTTCTCCTCGCTCGCGGGCGAGTACGCGTGAGGTTCCGCGACCGGTCATACGTCCGTTCGCTCAGACATCGCCCGCTGAGGGGCGCGGGCGAACTCGCTCGGCGGACGCACACCCGTCCGGATCGCTACCTGTGTCGCGACGCGCATTCCCGCCGTCGCGGGGAGGGTTGGCCGACATTTGGTTTGGAGTGAAGGGCGCGCGGGCGGCGCGCCGGGTGTGACATCACACTTGCTCCTATGTGTTTGCGGCGCGGCGCAGCTGCGGGTGTGGCTCGGGTCATGGGTCGGGGCCTGGGTGGTCGGGGAGGACTTCGGTTCCGTTGGGGCGGTAGATGTGGAGGTCGTTGTCGGTGAAGGTGGTGGTCCAGCCGGGGCGGTGGATGACGTCGTGGTGGTGATCGCAGAAGAGGATGAGGTTGGTGAGGTCGGTGGGGCCGTCGCGGTGCCAGGGTTTGTGGTGGTGGGCTTGGCACCAGCCGGCGGGGCGGTTGCAGCCGGGCAACCGGCAGCCGTGGTCGCGGGCGACGAGGGCTCGCCGCTGCGCGGGGGAGGGGACGCGGCGGGCCCGGCCGAGGTTGATGGGGAGGGAGTCGGGGCCGGTGACGATGCGGCTGATGCTGGCGTCGCAGAGGAGTCGTTCGACGTCTTGGGGGTGGATGGGTCCGGTGAACTCGCCGTCCATGCGGCCGGGCTCGCCTTCGGTGAGGGTCTTCCAGTCGATGACCACGGAGAGCTGGGCGGCGTCTTTGCCGACGTCGCCGATGTGGGCGAGCGCCACTTCGCAGGCTTGGACGATCGCGGCGGCGTTGCGTTGTGCGGTGGTGCGGGTGTCGCCGTCGGACGGCGGGTCGCGGTAGGCGTGGATGGTCGTGGAGATGATCTCGGCGGCGAGACTGTCGAACTCGCCGTTCAGGATGGTGCGGCCGCCGAAGGTCGGCGAGAGGTAGAGGCCGTCCTGCTCCCCGGGGTTGGTGCCATCCGCCAACGCGAGGTTGCGGAAGTGGGCGATGGCAGTACGCAGGCTGCGGAGGTCGCCGGCCCGGGCGTGGAGCAGGAGCCGCGGCTCGACGGCGAGGAGCGTGTCGTCGTGACCCTCGACGCGAGCCGCGAAGATCGTGCGGGCCGCGCCGGTGGAGATCTCACCGTCGCGCCACGCCCGGCCCGTCTCGGCGAGGAGCTCCGACCGCTCGCCGCACTCGATCGCGGCCCGCGCGTCGCCCTCGCGCATGCCGGCCCGGTGGCGCAGGAACGCGGCGGTGGACGCGGCGCCGTCGATCGAGCCGACGCCGCGCACATGCGCGGCGTACGCGAGCCGGGCGAAGTCGGCTTCCTGGCGGTCCATCTCCCGGCGGCGCGGCGATCAGCTCGTCGGCGAGCGCGCGGTCCGAGAGGGAACCGGGATCGAGCGTCACCAGCTCGTCGACCGCGTCGCGCAGCGCATCGACCGATTGCGGCATAACCGCAGGAACAGCAACCGCCACGCGCACTCCCATCAAGTCGAAGGATCAGACGAGCTGGAGGCCGTGACCTCGAGTCCCCAACCGGAGCAGCAGCACCGGTGCGGTTCGGTCACCCTACACGAACGTACGTTCGCACGCAAGGCCATCTCGGAGATTCGATCCGGACACCGCGACCGAGCTCAGGAGCTCGTCGATACGCTCGGTTCCCGTTGGGAACGACCGAGCCGGGAGAGGCAGAGAGCAGCGTCGCGAGACCGCGACGCGATCAGCAGTGGCAGCTGTGAGACCCGCTACGGGTCGACGACGCCCGAGAAGATGGCGACACAACCCACAGCTTCTACCGCGGAGTCGGTGAGCTGTTGCGAGAGGACGAGGCGGAGACCGTCGAGGTCGTCGTCGACGTTCGAGAAGATCCCGTGGGCATTGTTGCGGTCCATGACTCTGCGTGCGAACCAGTTGCGTTCGACGCCACCGGACAGCAGCGTCGCCCCGAAGATCGTCGCGCCGGGGTTCGCCAACGGCTTCAGGTTTGCGAATGCCGCACTCTTCGCCTGGATGTCGCCCGGCAGACAGTGCAAGAGGTAATTCATGCCGACCGAATCGAACTTCGGCCCGTCGAACGGGATCGGTTCGAGCACGTTCGCCACGTGGATCTCCGGGTCGGTACCGCTCGAGCACGCGGCCGGCGACCTCGAGGCAGTCCGTGTTCAGGTCCATGAGACCGACGCGTGGCGCGGGTGACGGGAACCGGCAGTGGTCGAGGAAGTACCCCGTTCCGACACCGACGTCGAGATGGTTCGCGGAGATGTTCGCGTTGTAGTGGTCCACGATTCGTTGCGCCGGGCACCGCCATGCGACTCGCGAGAAGAAGCCCAAGATCGCCGCGTTGTCGAACGCGAGCGACCGCTTCGTATAGAAGGCTTGCCCCGCCCTCACCTGCTCCGGTGTCGCATCCATCGATCGCTCCCCGGCAGACATCGTGCCCGGTCCAGCGGGTGCTGGCGACTGCGCTGAGCCCCTGAGCGATCGAGATCCACGCACCCCCACAGTTCTTCGTGTGACGGTGCCGCTGCCGATGCCGCTGACGCGCACCCGGTTGCCCGTTCCACCTGGTCAGGTGTTCGTACCCGTCAACGTCCATACCCAGAACGCTGAGTCACCGGCCACGAGCACCTGGTCGACGCTCACGCGTAGGTCAGGGAACGCTTCCATGTAGCTGGCCGCGGCGGCCGCCAGTTCGACCCGTCCCGTCGACGGTGCGCCGACGTTGATCGTCAGCGAGGCAGTGTCCTCGTAGCACGCCGCCATCCATTCGGGGTCTTGACTCAACCTCACGGTCGATGCTCGTGTGACGAGGTCCAGGTCGTCGGCGCGGGCGAGGTCGATCCTGGTGTTGAGGCCAGCGTCATTGGTGAACGCTCACGCGCACAGTTGCGCTCAGACCCGAGGCCGCGTGCGCAGGCCCGTTCGGAGTGATGCCAGCGCTATCGATCAGCTGATCCAGCTCACGCCGAAGCGGTCCGCGCGGCCGTCGTGGCCAGGCCAGTGTGATCTGCCGGGACGCGAGCGTCGCGGAGCAGCTAGTGGGCGGTGCTCAGGAGCATCAGGAAGCTGAGCAGGATGCCGACGCCCGATGAGCAGTCCGGCGGGGCGTTGCCAGAGGGGGTCGTCGGGGTGCTGGCGGCGGGGGACGGTGCCGAGGCCGAAGGCCAGGGTCGCGTAGCGCTCCTCGAAGCTGCGCCAGTCGGTGGTGGCGCCGGGGGTCGAGCGCCCGGGGTCGGCGAGGTCGATGACCTCGAGCTCGACCACGTCGAGGCTCATCACGTCGAGCATCGTCGGCGACCCATCCACGCACATCTCCGATGGTACCGCCGCTCGCGCGGGTTCTCGGCGGAAGGGTGAGGCGAGCTGGCCGAGGTAGCCCGACGGCATCGGGTCGTCGACCCCGTAGGTCGCCGGCCATTGCCGATCCGGGAGGTGCTGGGTCCCGAACAGCGCGTCGATCCACGGGAACAGACCGGCGAAGTTGCGGTCGCGAGCACCCGGGTCGTTGGTGTGGTGCCAGTGGTGGAACTGCGGGCGACGAGACGACCTTGTTCAGCGGCCCGAACCGCACCCGGAAGTTGGCGTGCTGGAAGATCGCGTGGAGCTGGAGCAGCACGAGCGCGCCGCCGAAGGTGGCGCGGCTGAACCCGAAGTACGCGAGCGGGATGACGGCGAGCACCCGGCCGAACGACGCGTCGAACGGGTGGAGGTGCGCCGCCGCGAGCCAGTCCATCCGCGGACTGCTGTGGTGCACGCGGTGCAGCCGCCAGAGTGACGGGACGGTGTGCATCATGCGATGCGACCAGTACCCGACGATCTCCAGGATCACGAGCGCCTCGAGGAACTGCAGCGAGCTCGCGGCTGCGCGGCGACGGCGTCGCGCAGCACGTCCGGGGTCGTGGCCTGGATCGCCACGACGACCGGGATGGCGAGGATCACGACGCCGACGGTCGTGAGGATCCCGTTGAACAGGAAGTGCAGGAGGTCGGTGCCGAAGCCGGGCCGGAAGAAGCGGCCCCGGTGCGCGGGCCAGAGCTTCTCGAGCGGGAGGAAGACCAGGCCGAGGACGACCAAGGCGACCGCGGTGTTCAGGATCACGCCCCGACGGTAGGCCCCGATCGTGAAGGAATTGTCAGGTGCAGAGATCTTCAGTCGAAGACGTGGTCTTCGGTGAGCGCGGCGATGTCGTCGGCGCGGAGGCCGAGCAGCTCGGTGAGCACCCAGGTCTGGTCCTGGCCGAGCGTCGGGCCGGCGCGGTCGTATCCGCTCGGCGCGTCGGAGAGACGGAAGCCGTTGCGCTCGTAGAAGCCGTCGCCGAGGAACGGATGGGTGCAGCGGGACGAAGTGCTCGCGCTGCGCGAGCTGCGGATCGGAGTGGAGGTCGCCGAAGTCCTGCACCGGCACCGCCTCGATCCCGTCGGCCTGCAACGTCTCGGCCGCATCGAGACGGGTCCGCTTCGCGAACCACTCCGCCCGCTCCGACGCGGAGCCGGTGATCGCCGCGAGCGTCTCCGCCTCTTCGTCGGTCCACGCCGCGACCGCGATCCAGCGGTCGCCGACGCCGTCCTCGTCGACGCACGCGAACGTGTCGTGCACGACCGCCCGGTCCGATGCGTTGCCCTGCCGGCCGCGGATCGAGCCGGTGCGTCTGGTACTCGAGCAGCCAGGGGGACAGCGAGAAGATCGCCGCCTCGACCTGGGAGACGTCGACGTACGCGCCGCGGCCGGTGCGGCGGCGGTAGAGCAGCGCCGGCCGCGAGCGCGGTGGCCGCGAACCGCGGCGCGAGCGAGTCGGTGATCGTGCCGTGCGGGCCGACGGGCTCGCGGTCGGGCCAGCCGGTGAGGAAGTTGTACCCGGCGAGCGCCGAGCCCTGGCCGCCGAACCCGGGGTAGTTGCGGTGCGGTCCGGTCTGGCCGTTCAGGCACGCGCTGAGCATCACGAGATCGGGCTTGTCGACGGCGAGCGAGTCGTAGTCGAGGCCGAAGCCGCGCATCGCCCGCGGCGCGAAGTTCTCCGCCACCGCGTCGGCCCACTCGAAGATGAGCCGTCGCACCAGCTCGACCGCCCGCGGGTGCTTCAGGTTGAACGTCACGTCGCGCTTGCCGACGTTCAGCCCGTCGAACATCGGCGCGCCTTCGAGGCCGTGGGGGTTGTCCGGGCCGAGCGCGTAGACGCGGAGGAAGTCGGGCCGGCTCCGCGACTCGATGCGCAGGACCGTCGCGCCGTGCTCCGCGAAGTAGCGGGTCGCGATCGGGCCGGCCGCACCGGATCCCAGCTCGAGGAGGTTGGTCCCGGCCCAGGCTCCGGTGCCCGCGGGCGGCGCGGGCGCGACGGCCGGTCGGGCCGGACGAGCCGGGACGGTGCCCTGACCCAGCTCGGGGCGGGGGAGGAGGGAGCGGACGCGCGCGACGAGCCCGTCCGCCGATCGCACCGTGGCGAAGCTGAGCGGGAACTGCTCGACGTCGCCGAGGGGCCCGAAGAACTCCCGGGCCGCGAGCTGCGCGCTGGCCAGGATCTCGCGCGGCGAGTTGATCGGGGCGAGCATCAGGTTCGTCTCGCACGCGTAGTCGTAGAGCTCGCTCATGGTGTGCCGGGCGAAGAACGCCGCGACGTCGACTTCGATCGCCCGCAGCGTCTCGTCGTCGGTGGTGTTCGGCGAGAACGTCGACCAGTCCATCGACTGCAGCGCGGGTGTGTCGACCAGCCGGGTCAAGGTCTCGAGGCTCGGAACGCGTGCCTTGCCGCCGCGGAGGCCGAAGCTCACGAAGCCGTCGCGCGTCGGCCAGATCTCGCGGGTGCGGCCGATGTTCGCGCCGCGGCGAACGCCGCGGAACCCGGTCTGCGGAAAGCGCGCCGGCGTCGCCATGCTCGCGATGAGCACGACCTCCTGCATCGACACGTCGACCCGCTGGGGCCGCCCGCTCGCGAGCCCGGTGAGCGCGGCGAACGCCACTTCCGCGCCGACGTGCGCGTAGCCCGACGGCTCGCTGCACCGCACCGGGCGCCCGATCGGGATCACCGGTGCAGTACATGTTGCCGCTCGAGGCCATGACGCCGAGGTCCGACGCGCGCCATCCGCGGCGCGGGCCCTCGAGGCCGAACGGCGTGACGCTCACCCAGACGGCTGCGGGCGCGAGCGCCGGGTCGAGCGTCCAGGCGCCGGGGAAGCCGGGCGTGTCGATGACGATGTCGGCGCCGGCCAGGAGGTCGAGCAGGGCGGGATCGTCGGGCCCGGAGACGACGACCGACTGCTTCCCGGCGCCCCAGGCGGCCCACCGCGAGGGGAGCGCGCGCAGCGGATGGCCCTCGGGCGGCTCGGCCAGGATGACCTCGGCGCCGAGGTCGGCGAGGAGCCGGCCGGCCATCGCCGCCGGCTCCCCGGCGAGGTCGACGACCCGGATCGATTCGAGCAATCGGCCGGACAAGCTGGTCGTCAACGCGTCTCCACTGTTCCTGACGTTCGTGTCAGTCTACGCTTCGGGACAGAGCCCCACCAGGAGGAAGCGGGATGTCCGAGACTCGCATTGTCGACGCCGATTGTCACATCCTCGAGCCGCCCGACATCTGGACCAACTGGCTGCCCGAGAAGTACGCGGACAAGGCGCCCAAGCTCGTGAAGGACGCCCAGGGCGGCGACGCCTGGCTGACCGCGGTCGGCGGTGAGCCCGACCCGATCGGGCTCGTCTCCACGCCGGGCATGCCGTTCGACGAGTTCCGGTGGTTCGGCGTCACCTACGAGCAGGCGCGCACCGGTTGCTACAACGGCGCGGCGCGCCTCGAGGACATGAACATCGACGGTGTGTACGCGGAGCTGCTCTACCCGCCGCAGCGCACGATGAGCCACTTCCTCGGCGACGACGACGACGACTTCGTCCTCGCCGGCGTCGAGGCGTACAACAACTTCCTCTTCGAGGAGTTCTGCGCGCCGGACCCGAAGCGGCTCATCGGGGTCGCGCAGATCCCGTCGCTCGGCATCGACACGTCGATCGACGCGTTGCGCAAGGCCAAGGCGCGCGGCGCGAAGGGCGTGCTCATCTCGAACTGGCCGTCGGGTGGCTCGGGCCTCTCGCCCGAGGACGACCCGTTCTGGGCCGCCGCGGTGGACGAGGGCATGCCGGTCGCGGTGCACATCAACATCATCAGTCGCAAGCAGCGCGCCGCGGGGCGCAAGGCCGCCGCGCGAAGGGGAACGCGCTCTACGACATGACGACGGAAGCCGCCCGGGCGAAGGCCATCGGCGGCATGAGCCACGTGTTCTCGATGGCCGCCGGCAACATCACCGCGATGCTGTTCACCGGCGTGTTCGACCGCTTCCCCGAGCTGCAGGTCCAGTGGATCGAGATCGGCGTGGGCTGGCTGCCGCACTTCATCGAGTGCCTGGACGACCGCTACTGGCGGAACCGCTCGTGGGGCCAGCTGCCGATCAAGCAGCCGCCGTCGTACTACTGGTACCGGAACAACGCGGCGAGCTTCATCAGCGACCGCACCGGCATCGCGCTGCGCCACCAGGCCGGGATCAACAACATCATGTGGTCGAGCGACTACCCGCACCACGGCAACGACTGGCCGTACTCGCGCAAGGTCATCGAAGAGACGATGAACGGCATCCCCGCGGCGGAGAAGGCGTTGATCGTCGGCGGCAACGCGTCACGCGTGTGGAGCATCGACTGACGGCTCGTCAGGCGTCCGTGCCGGACGGCGTCTCTCGTCAGCTCTTGCGGTCCCGCTCGATCGCGCCGAGGGCGAGCCGCTGCAGGGTGCGCTGGTGGACGTACTCGACGATGCGGGTGACGAGCGGGAAGGAGCTGGCCGGCTGACGCAGCCGTGCGCTGCTGGAAGCTCCGGAGCTCTTCGGGATCCCACGTCCGGCCGCGCCCACCGGAGAAGAGGTCGAGCACCTCGTGCTGCATCGCCTCGACGCCCTGCACGTAGATGCCGGCGAGCTCGGCGAGGATGTCGTCGGGGAGGCCGAGCCGCTTCAGCTCGACGGCGGCGCGCAACACGTCGAGGTCGGTGGAGTCGTAGGTGTCGCGCCCGAACTCACGGGGGTCACGCAGGAGCCCCGCCTCGCGCAGCCTGTCCGCCAGCTCCTCCGACCCGCCGCTGCGCTCCACCAGGTCGTCGAGGCGAATAGGCGATCGAGCCCTCGCCGGAGAAGATCCCGTCGACCAGCTCGGGCCGCTCGGACTCGAGCAGCGCCCGGATCGCCGCCAGCGAGAACCGCCGGCCCTGGAGGTCGCGGATCTGGGCGAGCCGGTCCAGGTGGTCCGGGCCGTAGAGCTTCGACCGGCCCGCCCGGACGGCCGGGGGGAGGAGGCACTCCCGCTGGTAGTAGCGGATGGTGTCGACGGTCAGGCCGCTGCGTTGGGCGAGCTCGTCGATGCGCATCGACTCGGTCATGCGGCCTCATTCCATCGCACCGGCGCGCGGCTGGTCGCGGCGCTTGTGACAATCGTCACGAGTGTTGACAGTGAATACCATAAGAGTGTTTACTCTCAGTGTTGCAACTTCAAGTGTAGAAGGTGTCGCAGATGAAGACCACCAAGATCTCCCGCACCGAAAGCCGGGAAGCCAAGCACTGGATCGAGCGTCAGCTCAGTGGGAGCGCACCCTCGGAACCCTGCGCAACCAGCAGGTCCAGCGCAAGGCCGCCTAGCCAAGAGCTCCACCACGGGTAACTCACCCGTCTCATCGACGCCGCAACTCCGGTCGATCCCCCCGTCGACCGTCGCAGGAGCGGCGTCGATGCGCGTCTCTCTCAAGATCTCTTGCGGCCGAGCTCGCTGACGGTCGTCTGCGGCTTCCGGCCGCAAGCGGTCTCTCTGAGGTCTCTTGCGGCCGCTGGCGGCTGACGTCGTGCCGGGGTGTTCGGCCGCAAGCGGTCTTACGCGCCTGAGCCAGCGGGGGAGGGTGATGTCGTCGACCGGTTGGAACGTGACGTGGACCGGCTCGCCGATCGTGATGGTGGCGGGGTCGATCTCGTTGATCGGGCCGTCGGGCCGGGCGACGAGGTTGCCGACGAAGCGGATCGTCGGATCCTCGTCGAGCGCGACGACGATCACGTTGTACGGCGCCAGCTCCGCGTACGCGGGGAGCAGCGGCGGGTGCGGGACCGCGAACGACCAGATCGTCCCGGCGCCGCTCGACGCGACCCAGTCGTGGTCCAGCGACGCGGCACACCGGGCACATCGGTCGCGGCGGCATGCGGCGCGCGCCGCACGACGCGCACGTCTGCACCAGCAGCTCGCCGCGCGCGGTGCCGGCCCAGAACGGCGCGGACGTCTCGTCGTCGAGATCCGGGCAGCAGCCAGGTCGGGGCCAGGTGCGCGGCTCGGTGCTCATCGCCGGAACAGCACCGCGCTCGTCGGAACACCTTCGCCGCTCGTGACGAGGCACGACTCGGCATCGGCGACCTGCGAGGTGGACGTCCCTCGGCACTGCCGCACCCCCTCGAGCACGAGGTTGAACCCGTGCACGTACGCCTCGGACATCCCGCCGCCCGCGGTGTTCGTCGGGAGCCGGCCGTTCGGCCATTCGAGGTTGCCGTTCTCGGTGAACGCGCCGCCCTCGCCGCGCGCGCAGAAGCCGTAGCCCTCGAGCGAGAGGGGGACGAGCGGGCTGAACGCGTCGTAGAGCTGGGCGACCGGGACGTCGGCCGGCTGGATGTCCGACTTCTCCCAGAGCAGCCGCGCGCAGGCCCACGCCGGCCCGAGCAGCGGGTCCTCGTTGAAGTAGTTGGTCATCACCTGGTGCTGCTGCGGGATGCTCTGCGCGAACGCGTGGATGTACGCGGGCTGGTGGCGGCAGGTCGCGCGCCCGCTGCCGCGCTCGTGATGACGACCGCGAGCGCGCCGTCGGTCTCGAGGCAGTTGTCGAAGAGGCACAACGGCTCGGAGATCCAGCGTGCGTCCATGTACTGCTCGCGGGTCAAGGGCTTGTGGCCCATCGTCGCGCTGCGGGTTGCGGCTCGCGTGATGACGGAAGGCGAGCGCGACGTTCGCCAGGTGGTCGCGCGTGTAGCCGTACTGGTGCATGGCCCGGCGGGTGAGCATCGCGATCTCGTCGACGGGTCGCAGGAGCCCGAACGGCCGGCTCCACTGCTGGTGGCCGGCGAGGCGGTCGGCGACCTGGGCCCACGGCCGGCTGGCCTTCGCCGCGCGCTTGCGGGCCCGCCACGCGACCGCGACCTGGCACTGGCCGGTCGCGACGGCCATCGCCGCCTGGCCCGACGACCCCGCAGCCCGCGCCGCCGCCGTAGCCGACCTCGGAGAAGAAGGTGATGTCGCCGAGGCCGACGTTGCGGGCGACGTCGACCTCCCGGCCGTCCTCCATCGAGAACATCGCGAGGCCGTCGACGTCGGCCGGGGTCAGGCCGGCGTCGTCGATCGCCATGCTGACGGCCTGGCACGCGAGCGAGAGCTCGGTGTCCTCCAGGCCCTTGGCGAACGCGGTCTGGCCGATGCCGACGACCGCGGTGCGGTCCTTGATCGAGATGGACTCGGACACGAGCCGGCTCTACCAGCCCTTCCACTCGGGGTCGCGCTTCTCCATCATCGCGGCCATCCGCTCCTTGCCGTCCTCGGTGCCGAGGTTCAGCTCGATGAACATCGCCTTCGCTCTCGAGCACCTGGGTGCGGGGGACCTCGGTGGCGTCGTGGAGCAGCTTCTTGGCCCAGCCGAGCACCTTGGTCGGCTTGGCGGCGAGCTGGTCGGCCCAGGCGCGGGCCGCGGTCTCGAGCTCGAGCGGGCCGACGACCTTGTTGACGATGCCGAGGTCGAGCGCCTCCTTGGCGTTGATCGTCTCGCCGAAGAACACGATCTCCTTCGCCTTGTGCATGCCGACGATCCGCGGCAGCAGGTAGAGGTACCCGCCGTCGGGGATGAGCGCCTGCTTGCCGAACACGTCGACGAAGCGCGCGGTCTCCGACGCGATGATGAGGTCGGCGGCGAGCGCGAGCATCGCCCCGCCGCCGGCGGCGGTGCCGTTGAGCGCGACGATCACCGGCTTCTGGCAGTCCTGGATCGACTCCATCAGCCGCTGGAACCCGGTGCGCATCATGTTGCACGGCCGAGCCGACGACCATGTCCGGCGCGCCCTCGGGCTTGGCCGGCGATCGGCGGCCGGATGCGCAGGTCCGAGCCCGTGCAGAAGTGCCGCTCTCCCGCACCGGTCAGCACGATCGCCCGCACCGCGAGGTCGGCGTGCGCTTCCTGGAAGTGCCGGATGAGCCGGTCCCGGACGTAGAACGGGATCGCGTTGCTGGAGTCCGCCCGGTTGATCGTGAGCGTCAGCACGCCGCCGTCGAGGGTCGGCCAGCAGCTCCTCGTCGACGTCGCCGTGCGGTCTGGTCGGTCGAGTCATGCTTGCGCACCACCAATGCGTCGAGGGCGACCGCGCCGCGGGGGCGGACCACCAGGGGGTTGATGTCGAGCTCGCCGATCTCGTCCGCGAGGTCGAGCGCGAGGCGCGACACCTTCATGATCACGTCGACCAGCGCGTCGACGTCGACGGGCGGCGCACCACGGACACCTTCGAGCATCTTGAACCCGGCGAGCTCGTGGAGCATGCGCAGGGCTTCGTCGCGGTCGAACGGCGGCACCCGGAACGTCACGTCCTCGAGCACCTCCACGAAGATCCCGCCGAGCCCGGCCATCACGACCGGCCCGAACAGCGGGTCCTGGGAGACGCCGACCACCATCTCGACGCCACCGGTGACCATCTCGCACACCAGGACGCCGTCGATGCGGACGTTGCGTCCGCCGGCCTTCTTCGCCTTCGCCATCAGCTCGGTGTACGCGGCGCGCACGTCCTTGGCCGACGCGACGCCCGACGCGCACGAGGCCGAGGTCGCTCTTGTGCAGCAGGTCGGGCGAGGAGATCTTCATCACGACCGGGTAGCCGATGTCGGCGGCTGCCTTCACTGCGGCGGCCGGCGCTCTCGACGAGCACGTCGTGTGACGAGTGGATGCCGTACGCCGCGAGCAGCTGCTTCGATGCGTGCTCCGAGAGTGCTTCGCCCGGCTCCGCCTCGTCATCGAGGATCGCCCGGGCCTTCTTCGCCGCCGGGAGCGGGGCCACCGGAGCGGTGTCGAACGCCGAGTGGTAGCGGGCCGCGAAGCGCCAGAAGTCGACGTACGCGCGCACGCCCTTGCACGCAGTTGCCGAACGTGCGGAACACCGGCAGCCCACCGTCGAGCAGCCGCTTGTAGTACGTGTCGTCGGTGCCCGGAGGCGCGCCCCACACGACGTAGATCGGCTTGTCGGTCGTCTTGGCCACGTCGATGAGGTCCCGCGTGAACGGCTCGCTGAACGCGACGACTGCGCCGGTGATCGGCACGACGATGATGTCGGTCTTCGGGTCGGCGACGATCGCGTCGAGGATCTGGCGCCCGCGCGCGTCGGCGACGGGCGGACCGCCGCTGTCGACCGGGTTGCTCACCCGCAGGTACGCCGGGATGAGCCCGTCGTGGAGGACGCGTTGCGTCTCCTTGGCGAGCGGCGGCAGCCGGAGATCGGCGGCGGCGAGCATGTCGGCCATGTGCGCCCCGGTGCCGCCGGAGATCGCGTAGACGCACACGCCCGGCTCCGCCTTCTTCTTGCTCCAGGCGGGCAGGGTCGGTGCCGCCGCCGGCCCCTGGCATCTGCTTCCGCTGGCGGCGGAGATCTGAGCAGGCGCGTTCGGCGAAGCGGCGGAGACTTCGAGGAGCTCGTCGAGGCCGTCCACCCGGGTGATGCCGAGCTGGCGGAACACCGCGGAGGTGATCGCGTCGGAGCCGGTGAGGTGGCCGGTGTGGCTCTGCGCCATCGAGCTGCCGGTCTCGGTGCGCCCGACCTTCACCATCACGATCGGCTTCCGGAGCTTGGCCGCGTGGTCGGCCGCGAGCATGAGCGTGCGGCCGTCCTTGAAGCCTTCGATGTAGCAGGCGACGACGCCGACCTCGTCCTGGTCGGCGAAGTAGCGGCAGAAGTCGGCGAACTCGAGGTCGACCTCGTTGCCGGTCGGCGCCCAGTGGCGTGAGCCGGATGCCGAGCTCCTGGCCCTGGAACACCGGGCGGCCCTGGTGGCCGGACTGGGTGACGAGCGCGATCGACGGCCCGCTCGAGGTCGTCGCGGAACTGCTCGAACGCGTTGAGGTTCGTGTTCGGGCCCGAGCAGGCGGACGTCACCGCTCTGCACCAGCTTGGTCAGGCGCTCCTCGAGCTTCTCGCCCTGCTTGCCGGTCTCCGAGAAGCCGGCGGCGAAGATCACCGCGAACTTGGCCTTGCGGGCGAGCACCTCCTCGAAGGTGTCGACCGCCTTGCCGGTGAGGATGATCACGAGGTCGATGTCGCCGGGGATGTCGAAGATCGACTGGTAGACCGCGGTGCCCGAGCACCGTCTCGTAGGTGGGGTGCACCGGGTAGAAGGTGGCGCCGTTCTCCTTGGCCCAGGCGTCGAACTTCCGGGTCATCGCGGTGTTCGGCTTGCGGGACTGCTCCGACGCGCCGATCAGGGCGATGGTCTTCGGGTGCGAGGAAGGCGTCGAGGTCGACGTCGCGGAGCTCGAGCGGGCGGCCGCGACACGTCGAACGGCGGTGCGGGATCTCGCGGTCCGGGCCATGGTGGGCGGCTCCAGGGTCGATGCGACGGCGGCGGTCGCGGGAGTCGCCAGTATGACGCCGGAGTCAGGTTCGGATCGAGTCTCGGGCGATAGGGTCGGCAGGCGCCCGCCGGGCCGTCGAAGGGAGCCCCCGTGAAGATCGTCGTCGACTACGACAAGTGCACCAGCAACGCCGTATGCATGGGCATCGCGCCCGAGGTCTTCGAGGTCCGGGACGACAACTTCCTCTACCTGCTCCAGGAGGAGCCGGGCGAGGAGCTGCGCCCGAAGATGGAGGAGGCCGTGCGCATGTGCCCGACCGCAGGCCATCTCCATCGAGGGGTAGACCCCCACACCTGTCCATGGACTCGATCGTGGTGGTGGGCGCCTCGCTCGCGGGGCTGCGCGCGGTCGAGACGCTTGCGCCGGGACGGCTTCGCGGGCCGGTTGGTCCTGGTCGGCGCGGAGCCGCACCTCCCGTACGACCGGCCGCCGCTGTCCAAGGAGCTGCTCGCGGGGGACTGGGAGCACGACCAGATCGTGCTGCGCCGGACCCCGTACGAGGACCTCGACCTGGAGCTGCGGCTCGGGCTCGCGGCGACGTCGCTCGACCTCGACCGCCGGGTGGTGACGCTCGCCGAGGGCACCGAGCTGGCGTTCGACGGCCTGGTCATCGCGACGGGCGCGACGCCGCGCCGGTTGCCCGGCCAGCCGGACCTCGACGGCGTCTTCACGTTGCGGACGATCGACGACTGCTACCGCCTGCGGGCGCGCCTCGATGCCGGACCGCGCGTCTGCGTCATCGGCGCGGGCTTCATCGGCTCCGAGGTCGCGGCGACGTGTCGCAAGCGCGGGCTCGACGTCACGGTGCTGGAAGCGCTGCCGCAACCCATGGTGCGCGGCGTCGGTCCGGTGCTCGGGCGAGGTGCTCGGTCGGCTGCACCGCGACCAGGGTGTCGACCTGCGCTGCGGTGTCGCGGTCGAGGCCATCGAGGGCGAGTGGCTCGGTCGAGCGCGTGCTGCTCGGCGACGGTGACGTCGTCGAGTGCGACGTGGTGCTCGTCGCGGTCGGTGTCGTGCCGGAGACCCGCTGGCTCGAAGGCTCGGGACTGAACCTCGAGAACGGCGTGCTGTGCGACGAGACGCTGCTCGCGGCGCCGGGCGTGGTCGCGGCCGGTGACGTGGCCCGCTGGCCGAACCCGTGCTTCGACGGCGAGGTGATGCGCATCGAGCACTGGACGAACGCGGCGGAACAGGGCGTGTACGTGGGGGAGCGGTTGCTGCGCGCCGCGCACGACGAGCCGGCGGAGCCGTTCGCGCCGGTGCCGTTCGTGTGGTCCGACCAGTACGACGTGAAGATCCAGTGCGCGGGCCGCTTCGGTGGCGACGATCGCATGGAGGTCGTGCACGGCACGCTCGAGTCCCGGCGGTTCGTGGCGATCTTCGAGCGGGCCGGGCGGATCTCCGGCGTCCTCGGCTTCTCGGAGCCGCGCCGGGTCATGCAGTACCGGCGGATGGTGGCCGAGCGGCAGTCGTTCGACGGCGGCGCTCGAATTCGCGGCAGCTGCCGCGAGCTGAGCGCGACCATCCCCTGATGTCTCCGCAAGCGCGAGCGCCTCCTGACGCGCCAGTTCGTGACGGTCACCGCGGCCGGCGCGCTGTACTTCCTCGCGCTCGGGGCCACGCTGCCGGTGCTCCCGCAGTTCGTGGAGCGCGAGCTCGGCGGCGACACCCTTGCCGTCGGCGTCGCGGTGGGCGCGTTCGCGGTCGGCGCCGTGCTCCTCCGGCCGTACGCCGGCCGGCTGGGCGACCGCTACGGCCGGCGCATCCTGGTCATCGTCGGCGCATTCGTCGTCGCGGCATCGGCGGCGCTGTATCCGCTCGCGTCCAACCTCGGCTTCCTGGTGGCGGCGCGCATCCTGGGCGGCCTGGGCGAGGCCGCGTTCTTCGTCGGCGCGGGCACGATGATCGCCGACCTGGCGCCGGTCGCGCGGCGCGGTGAAGCGATCTCGTACTGGTCGGTCGCGGTCTACAGCGGTCTCGCGTTCGGACCGGTGATCGGCGAGGTGGTGCTCGACGCCGCGGACTACGACACGGTGTGGATCGTCTCGGCGTTGCTCGCGTCGGCGGCCGGTCTGCTCGCGCTCGCGACGAAGGAGACGCTCACGACCGAAGCGCGCGACGCGACGCTGGCCCGGACGGAGCGCCAGCCCCTGCTGAACCGGTCGGCGCTCCCGGCGGGCATCGTGCTCTTCCTCGGGTTGTGCGGCCTCGCCGGCTTCACCGAGCTGGTGCCGCTGTACGTCGAGGAGATCGGGCTCGACGACTCGCGCTTCGTGTTCCTGCTGTACGGATGCCTGATCCTCGTCGTGCGGATCGCGGGCGCCAAGATCCCCGACCGGCTCGGCTCGCGGCGCGCGGGTTCGCTCGCCCTGATCTTCGGCGCCGCCGGGCTGGCGGTGATGGCTGCGTGGGCGTCGATCGCCGGGTTGATCCTGGGGACCGTCCTGTTCGCCGGCGGGATGTCGCTGATGTACCCGGCGATGCTCACCCTCGCCCTCACCGACATCGGTGATTCCGATCGCGGATCGGTCGTCGGCACGGTCAGCACCTTCTTCGACCTCTCGCAGGGACTCGGTGCGTTGATCCTCGGCGGTGCGGCGGCGCTCACGAACGACCGGGGCGGCTTCCTCGCCGGCTCGCTCCTCGCGCTCGGGGGGCTCGGCCTGCTCTGGGCGGGCATCGACCCGCGGGCCCGTCGCCCGCCCGTCGCGGTCCGTGCGTACGACGAGATGCCCGAACCCGAGCCGGGCACCTGATCGCGGGGCCCGGCACCTAGAGTCGACGGCTCGTGCCGTCCCTGCTCGTGACCAATGACTTCCCGCCGAAGATCGGCGGCATCCAGTCGTATCTCTACGAGCTGTGGCGACGGTTGCCACCTGCGGCGACGACGGTCCTCACGACGCCGCAGCCCGGCGATCGGGGCTGGGACGCGGAGCAGGCGTTCCGGGTCGAGCGCACGCGGCGAGCCGGTGTTGCTGCCGACCCCGTCGTTGGCGCGCCGGGTCGACGCGCTCGCGCGCGAAGTCGGTGCCGATGTCATCTTCCTCGATCCCGCGCTCCCGCTCGGGCTGATCGGCCCGGGCTGCAGGCCGCGCCGTGGGTCGTCGTGCTGCACGGCGCGGAGGTCACGGTGCCGGGCCGGCTTCCCGGCAGCCGCCAGCTCCTGGCGCGGGTGCTGCGGCGCGCGTCGGGAGTCGTCGCCGCGGGGGAGTACCCCGCGCACGAAGCGGTGCGCGCGGCCCGCCGGAGCCTGCCGGGGATCGTCGTGCCGCCCGGCGTCGACGTGGAGCGGTTCACGCCGGTGGCGTCCGCCGCGGACCGCGGCGCGGCGCGGCTGCGGTTCGGGCTCGACCCGGATCTCCCGACCGTGGTCGCGGTCAGCCGGCTGGTGCCGCGCAAGGGCTTCGACGTCCTGCTCGACGCGCTCGCCCTGCTCGAGCTGGACGTGCAGCTCGTGATTGCCGGCGACGGTCGCGACCGCGGGCGGCTGGAGGCCCGGGCGAACCGGCTGGGGCTCGGGGGACGGGTCCGGTTCCTCGGCCGGGTGAGCGACGAGGAGCTCCCGGACGTGTACCGGTCGGGCGACGTGTTCGTGATGATGTGTCGCGAGCGGTGGGCCGGGCTCGAGGCAGAGGGCTTCGGCATCGTCTTCCTCGAGGCGGCGGCCTGCGGGATCCCGTCGGTCGCCGGGCGCAGCGGGGGCTCCCACGAAGCCGTCGTCGACGAGAAGACGGGCTTCGTCATCGATCCCGGGTGACGTGATGTTGCTGGCGCAGACCCTCGAGCGCCTCGTCCTGAATCCCGGGCTGGCGTTGCGCCTCGGCACGAACGCCCGGACGTGGGCCGTCGAGTGCTCCTACGACGCGCGCATGCGCCAGCTCGCCCCCCTGGCCACCGGCGACTTCTCCGTTCTCTCGAATCTCACCCGCGAGATCTAGCCTCCTGGCATGCCGGGTCGGGCGATCATCCGCGCGTCGTGGGCCGCGAACGTGGTGTTCGCGCTCACCGCGTTCCCGTTCGCGGCCGGGGCGGACGGCCTCGAGGCCGTGGCGATCGTCACCGCGCTGGTGCTGTTCGCGATCTCGCTCGTCGTGTGGGTCTGGGCATTCGCGGTTGCCGTGGTGCGCAGCTCCGGGGGCGAGAACGTCGCGGTCGGGAACCTGTTCCTGCTCGAAGGCCAGGTGCCGAAGCCGGTGCGCCTCCACCTCTTCGGTTCGCTCGGCGTTTGCCTGGTCATCACGGCGATCACGGCGTCAGCCGACCCGTTCGGCGTCCTCGTACCTATGCTTCCCGTCGGGCTGATCGGGCTCTGGGGTGCGCGCCACGGTACGTACGGCCCCCGACCCGGATTCGAGCCCGAGGTCCGACCCCTGCGGCCCGAACGCAAGCGCAGCACCGGGCGGGGCGCAACCACCCGGCGACCAGAGAGGTAGCGATGGCGGAGGAAGCGAGCGAGCGGATCCGCATCGACGCGTCCCGCGAGGAGTGCCTCGCGGTGGTGCTCGACTTCGAGCAGTATTCGGAGTGGGCGCGTGACGTGAAGCAGGTGACGATCCTCGAGCGCGACGCGGAGGGTCGGGGCCAGCAGGTGGAGTTCCGCGCCGCGGGTCTGGGCAAGAGCTTCCGCTACACGCTGGCGTACGACTACTCCGAGCTGCCGACGTCGTTCTCGTGGTCACTCGTCGAAGGCGAAGGCCTGCGTCGACTCGACGGTTCGTACCGGTTCGAACCCGATGGTGAGTCGACCCGGGTCCACTACGAGCTCGCGGTCGACATCGCGATCCCGCTGCCCGGCCTGATCAAGCGCCGCGCCGCCGGCATGATCATGGGCACCGCACTGAAGGAGCTGAAGAAAGCCGTCGAGTCGACCACCGCGTAGGACAGGGGCCCGCGCGGGGCGTTCCACTAGCCTCGCGGGCTTCATGCGGATCCTGCTCTTCACCGGCAAAGGTGGCGTCGGCAAGACCACGGTCGCGGCCGCGACCGCGGTGCGCGCCGCCGCGCGCGGGCCTGCGGACCGTGATCTGCTCCACCGACCCGGCCCATTCGCTGGCGGACGTGTTCTCGGTCCCGCTCGGCGACGCCGTGACCCCGATCGAGCCCGGTCTCGACGGCGTGCAGCTCGACGCCCGCCGGCGGCTCGAAGAGTCGTGGGGCTCGGTGCGGGAGTACCTCGTGGCCCTGCTCGACTGGGCCGGGGCGGGGACCGTCGAGGCGGAGGAGCTGGCCGTGATCCCCGGGCTCGACGAGGTGTTCGCCCTCGCCGACATCAAGGCGTTCGCCGACTCGGGTCGCTACGACCTGCTGGTCGTGGACTGCGCCCCGACCGCCGAGACGCTGCGGTTGCTCTCGCTGCCCGACGTGCTCGGCTGGTACATGCAACGGGTGTTCCCGGCGCAGCGGAACCTGACCCGAACCATCCGACCCCTCCTGGCGCGAGTGGTGAACATGCCGCTCGCCGGTGACGCGGTGTTCGACGCGGTGCGCGACTTCTACGCGCGCCTCGACGGTGTGCGCGAGCTGCTCACGGACGGGTCGATCACGAGCGCGCGTCTGGTCGTGAATGCCGAGCGCATGGTCGTGGCGGAAGCGCGCCGCACGTACACGTACCTCGCGCTGTTCGGCTACCACGTCGACGCGGTGGTCGCGAACCGGTTGCTGCCACCCGAGGTCGTCGATCCGTGGTTCAAGGGTTGGAAGGAGATCCAGGCCGAGCAGCTCGCGGGGATCGAAACCGCGTTCGCGCCGGTGCCCGTGCTCACCGCGGAGCTCGCCGCGGAGGAGCTGCTCGGAGTGGACCGACTCGACGCGTTCGCGACGACGGTCTACGCCGCGCTCGACCCGGCGGCGCGGCTCACGGATGTCGAGCCGTTCCGGGTCGAGGCGGACGGCGACGCGCTGGTGCTCTCGATGCACCTGCCGTTCACCTCGAAGCACGAGGTGGAGCTCGGGCGGCACAACGGTGAGCTGCTGGTCGCGGTCGGTCCCCACCGGCGGGCGGTGGTCCTGCCGGACAGCCTCCGCCGGCGTGAGGTGGGCGGCGCCCGGCTCGACGGTGACCGTCTGATCGTGGATTTCGTGGAGGTCTGATGGCGATGCGTGATCCCGGCACTCCGGGACGGAACCCCTTCTTCGACCACGGGCCCGAGCCCGTCCCCGACGCCGACGACGTCGCGCCCGACGGGCCGGCGGCCGAGCGGCCGAGCGGCGCGGGCGACCCCGACGGGGGGTTCTGGGAAGAGGAGTTTCCCTGGAACGACACGGCCGAACGTGATCCGCTCGGCCGCGACCCGCTCGGCACCCTGGCCAACCTCGTCGACGCGTTGCAGGCGGTCCAGCCCGAAGCGACCGAGCACCTCGTCACCGCCGCGCACGAGCTGATGCTCGCGGTGAAGTGCGTCGTGGACGCAACCGAAGCGGTGCTCGCCGCGCAACGCGCCGCCGCCGCGGCTCCAGCCGCCCGCGCCGGATCGTGACCCGCTGCTGCGCGACGACGTCGAGCCGAAGCGCGAATCCGAAGCTCCGCCGTCACGTGGCGGAGTCCGGCGGATCGACCTGTCGTGAGCGCACCAGCTCGGGTAGCCGTCGGTGTAGACATCGGCGGCACCAAGGTTCTCGGCGCGCTCGTGGACGAGAGTGGCGCCGTCCTCGCCGAGCATCGTGTGCCGTCGCCGGATGACTGGCCGACGATGCGCGACGCGATCGTCGCGGTGGTCGACGAGCTGCGGGCCGAGACGCCGGAGCTCGACTCGCTCGGTGTCGGCGCGGCCGGGATGGTCGACCTCGACGGGGTGATCCACTACGCGCCGAACGTGCCCGGGATTCCGGACGGTCGCGGTGCGCGCCGCGCTGGCCGAAGCCACCGGCCTCCCCACGGTGGTCGACAACGACGCCAACACCGCGGCCTACGCCGAGCTGCGGTTCGGGGCGGCCCGCGGTCTGTCGCGAGGCGATGGTCGTGACGCTCGGCACCGGCATCGGCGGCGGCGTGATCGTCAACGGTCGGGTGCTCCGCGGATCCCACGGCTTCGCCGCCGAGATCGGTCACTTCCAGATCGACCCGGCCGGCCCCATGTGCGCGTGCGGCGAGCCCGGCCACTGGGAGGCCATGGCGTCGGGGAACGCGCTCGGACGGATGGCCCGGGAAGCGGCAGAGCGGCGGTGACGCGCCCGGGTTGGTCGAGCGGGCCGGAGGGCGGATCGACGCGATCGACGGTCACTTCGTCAGTGCGGCGGCACACGCCGGGGTGCCCGAGGCCCTCGCGCTCGTGGATCGGTACTGCTTCAACGTGGCGATCGGCTTGGTCGGCCTGGCCAACATCTTCGATCCGGAGCTGATCGCGATCGCGGGCGGGCTCGTGAACGACGGTGACCTGTTCCTGGATCCGATCCGACGCCACTTCCTCGGCCACATCGAAGGCGCGGACTACCGGCCCACGCCGGCGATCGTGCCGGCCGCGCTCGGCGAGCGCGCCGGGGTGATCGGCGCCGCGATGCTCGCGCTCGACCGGGTCGGCCTCGGTCAGGACCCGGTGGGGTCCGAGCAGCAGTGAAGCTCGGCCTCACCCTGCCGTCCTTCGTCAGCGACCCGGAGACGCCACTCGCGGTCGCGCGCGCGGCGGAGACCGCGGGACTCGCATGGCGTCTTCGTGTTCGATCACCTGTTCCGCACCGCGCCGTCCGGGGAGATGCGCCCGGCGCTCGAATGCCTCGCGTTGCTGGGCGCGGTCGCGGCGGAGACCGACCGGATCTCGGTCGGGACGCTCGTCGTGCGCGCGCGACCTTGCGCCCGCCGGCAGCAGCTGGCGGCGGGGCTCGACACGGTGGTGCGCATCGCGGGCTCGCGCCTGTTGGTCGGGATCGGCGCGGGCGACAGTGAGAGCCGGTCGGAGATGGAGACGTTCGGTCTGCCGTTCGGAACCGAGGCCGATCGGATCATGGATCTGCGCGCGGCGGTGCGCGTCGTGCGGTGCGCGCGGCTACCCGGTCTGGGTCGGCGGTCGGGCCCGCCACGTCGGTCTGGTCGCGGCCGAGCGCGCCGATGGCTGGAACCGCTGGGGCGTGACGCCCGAGGTGTTCGCCCGGGAGCTGGGCGAGGTCCGGGCGCTCGACCGAGCGGCTCGACCGGTCGAGCCACTTCACGCCGTCGTGGGGCGGGCTCGTGCTCCTCGGCCGCACCGAGGCCGAGGCGGAAGCCAAGCGGGCGAGCCGCGAATCCCGGTCCCGGCGTGATCGTGGGCGGGCCCGAGCGGGTCGCCGACGCAGCTGCGCCCGTACCTCGACGCCGGCGCCGACTGGCTCATCGTCGGCCCGGTCGACTCCTCGGATCCCGACAACGCGTCGATCCTCGGCGAGCAGGTCCTCCCGCTCCTGGCCGCCTAGTCGCGGCGCGGGGTCAGGGTCGTTCGTCGAGGAGCAGGTGCGCGGCGGTGGCGAGATCGGTCGGCCATGCCGTCGGCGTCGATCGTTCCTCCGACCCATGCCCCGAGTGTCGCGAGCCAGACGTAGCCGAGGATCCGCAGCACGCCGTCGAGGTCGCGGACCTCGTGACCGTCGATGGCGCCGCTGATGATCGTGCGGAGCTGTCCGTACACCTCGAGCTTCGCAGTCGCGGCCTCCCGGCCCGGGCGACGAGAGTGCGGTGACCATCGCCGCCGTGGTGCTCGGGTCGCGGGTGAGCGCGCGCGTCGCGCGGCGAAGCACGTCGGCCACCCGATCACCGGGATCGCTGCCGCGCGGGCGGCCGCTGCGCGAGCCGCGTCGCGCAGCGTGCTGGCCTGGTCCGCGAGCGCGGCGAGCAGCAGCTGGTCCTTCGACGAGAAGTGCCGGTACAGCGTTCCGAGCGCGACCTGCGCACGCGACGCGACGTCGCGCATCTGCACCGCGTCGTAGCCGCCCTCGTTGGCGAGCGACACCGCGGCATCGAGCAGGCGTTGCCGCCGGGCCGCGGTCTCGGCGGCGCGGGCGGTCTGCGGCGCCGGGGTCGGAACGGCCGCGCCGGAGCTGCTGATCGAGGTCACAGGGCGCTCACCCTAGCCAGGCGCAGCCGGTCGAACTAGAACGCGTTCCAGCTACACTCCGGGCCATGCATACGCCACTTTGTGACCGGTTCGGCATCGAGTTCCCGATCTTCGCCTTCAGCCACTGCCGCGACGTCGTGGCCGCGGTGAGCAAGGCCGGCGGGATGGGAGTGCTCGGCGCGTTGTACTTCACGCCCGAGGAGCTGGAGATCGAGCTCAACTGGATCGACGAGCACGTGGACGGACGCCCCTACGGCGTCGACCTGGTGATGCCGGCGACGTTGCTCGAAGAGGCGCGGGGTGCGGACAGCGATCCGGCCGAGCTCGAGCGCCAGCTCGAAGCGATGATCCCGCAGGAGAACCGCGACTTCGTGGAGAAGGTGCTCGCGGAGCACGACATCCCGCCGCTGCCCGAGGACGGGCACCCGCACCACCTGCTCGGCTGGACCGACACCACCGGGCTCGCGCAGATGGACGTCGCGCTCGAGCATCCGGTGTCGCTGCTCGTCAACGCACTCGGCCCACCGCCCGCCGAGGTGGTGCAGACCGCGCACGAGCACGGCATCGCGGTGGCCGCGCTCGCGAGCAGCCCGCGTCACGCGTTGAAGCACCAGGAGAACGGCGTCGACATCATCGTCGCCCAGGGCACCGAGGCGGGCGGCCACACGGGCGAGATCTCGTCGGTCGTGCTCTGGCCCGAGGTGATCGACGCGGTCGGCCCGGACACCCCGGTGCTCGCGGCGGGCGGCATCGGTCGCGGGAGCCAGATCGCGGCGGCGATCGCGATGGGCGCCCAGGGCGCGTGGACCGGGTCGATCTGGTTGACGGTGGCCGAGAGCGACATGGCGCCGCTGGTGCTCGAGAAGCTGCTCGCCGCGAGCTCGCGCGACACGGTGCGCTCCCGATCGCTCACCGGCAAGCCGGCCCGCCAGCTGCGCACCGCGTGGACCGACGCGTTCGAGCGGGAGGACTCGCCCGGCTACCTGCCGATGCCGCTGCAGTTCATGCTGGTGAGCGACGCGTACAGCCGGATCGGCCGGTCGCAGGACCGGGACCTCATCGGCGCGCCCGTCGGCCAGATCGTCGGCCAGATGAACGCGGTCCGGCCGGTGCGCGACGTCATGTTCGACCTGGTCGACGAGTACGTCACCGCCACCGAGCGCCTGGCCCGGGTCTCCGCCGGCTGACGCTTCCCCATTCTCTCTTCTCGGCACGCTCAGGGGGTCGTGAACCCTTTCAGCGTGCCGAGAACCGCGGGTCAGGCGGCCAGCACCGCGAGTCGGTCGGCGTCGCGGCCCTTCTCGAGCCGGCGCAACGTGGTCTCGCGCGATGCGCGCACCACGGCTCCGTTGCGCTCGGGGTCCATCGCCTTGCCGCCCATCGCCGCCTGATCGGCCGCGCTGGGTTGGAACACCACGACCGGGATCCCGCGCCGCCGCAGCCGTCGCACCTCCTGGCCGAGCCGTACCCGGAAGTGGTGACGCACGGGCAGACTGCGCGAGAGGCTCCAGGCGTTGCGCGAGGTCGACATCGGCGACGAGACCAGGACGAGGTCGAGCTTCTCCTTGCGCAGCACGTCCGCGTTCGTCGGCGAGTGCACGCCACCGTCGACGTACTTGCGACCATCGATCTCGACCGGCTGGAAGTAGCCCGGGATCGCCGCGGATGCAGCGACCGCGGTCGCGACGTCGGTATGCGGCGCGTTCCCGCGACCGAGCACGACCCGGCGCGCGTCGTCCATTCGCACCGTGCAGATCCAGAGTGGTTCGAGCGGCCACTCGCCGCCCGGCCACTCCGTGCGGGTCAGCGCGCGCAACGATGCGGCCCAGCTCTCGGTGGGTACGCGCCCGGCCGGGAACGTCACGCCGAGCACCGCTTCGGGACGGATCTTCAGCGGTCGGGTGACCGCGCGGGCGATCAGGCGCGGATGCGGCGCGCGGGGCCAGTTGCGGGGACCGATCGGCGTCTCCCAGTCACCTGAGGGACCGAGGCGACCGATCAGCTCGGCGCCGTGGTCGCTCATCGGCTCGGTCGAGAGCATCGCCGCCAGATCGGCGCCGGAGAGGCCGAGTCGGAGGTACGCGCCGACACCGGCGCCCGCGGAGGTCCCGACGATCACCGACGCGTGTCGCGGATCCCAGCCCAGGGCCTCGGCCAGCCCGGTCAGCACCCCGGCGTGGAACGCCTGGCCGGTCAGTCCGCCGGCGCCGAGCACGAGTCCGATTCGCTTCACGGGCGCCATCATCGCGGATGGAGGGTGCCGGCATCGGCCCGGGGCGCCGCGACCCCCGCGTCGTGGGCCGGGTCGGCCTCGGCCGGCTCGGTGAGGTCGATGGTCCGGTGCCGAAGTCGGGACAGGAAGCGCAGCACCTCGGCGCATCGAGCGCAGCTGGACGACGTCGGTGGTGGGGGCATGCCGGCCGAGCACGGCGAGGACCTTGGGCCGGGTCTGGTTCGGAAAGGACCAGATCCAGCGGAGGAACTCGAAGTCGACCTTCTGCGGGCAGCCCTCCGCCTGCAGGATCGGCGAGCGCACGCGCCGCACGGCCCGCGACAGGCAGATCCGGCGGGGAAGATCGAGGAACACGATCGTGTCGGCGAGCGTGGCCCGCAGCTCGAGCGTCCCGCCGTAGTTGCCGTCGACGATCCAGCGGGGGCCGTCGAGGAGCGCGCGCTGGCGCTCGCCCCAGACGTCGTTCGGCGTCGGCACCCAACCCGGCGCCCAGTAGTGGTGGTCGAGGTGGATCACGGGAAGTCCCGGTGATCGCTCCCATCTGGCGAGCGAGTGCCGACTTGCCGGCTCCGCCCGATCCGACCACTGCCACACGTTGCATGCTGCCCTCATCACCGACGCACGCAGGCAGGTTAGGGCGGACCGCCGGGGGGCGCCGAGCACGGCGCGGTCGACCCGCCTGCTCGCGGGAGCGCTACTGCGGATCGGGTACTCCGGCGGCGGACGCCTCGCCGGCGCTCATGCCGAAGTACTCGGCGGCGAGCGCGGGGTCGATCGTGATGAACAGGCCCTCGGCCTCGGCCGTGACCTCGCCGTCGACGCGTCATCCGGCCCTTCGCGACGATGCGACGACCCTCCACCCGATCGGTCCAGCCAACGAGCTCGACCGTCCGGTGCAGGGGGGTCGGGCGCAGGTAGCGGATCTTGAGCGTCCCGGTCATCCCGGGGTGACCGCTCGCGGCGTTGGTCATCCCGAGGATCTCGTCGAAGGTGAGCGCCACCCAGCCGCCGTGCACGTAGCCCGGCGGGCCCTCGTACGCGGCGTGGTAGATCCCGCGGCCGTGGATCTGGCCGTCGGTGAACTCCCAGGTGATCGGCGGCGCGAGCGGCGAGACCGGGCCGACGAGCGGAGAGCGGGTGAGGTAGTCATCGTGGTCGCGCACGTCACGGGCGCGGGTGCCCCGGACCGGGTCGTCGGCGCGCGGCTCCCGGCCGAGGTGCCGCGCGACGCCCTCGGTCAGGTCGGCCGCGGTTCCGAGCTGCTCCTCGGTCGCGTCCTCCACGGTGAGCACCGCATCGATGACGTGGCGGACGGCCTCGGCCAGACGCTCCCGCTGCGGTGAGACGAACGGGCGCGACCCCGGTGGATGCGAGGCGGTCACTTGCCCTTGAATTCCGGCGGGCGCTTCTCCGCGAACGCGCGCGGGCCCTCCTGCGCGTCTTCGGAGGCGAAGACCTCCCAGCCGATCGCGTCCTGGATCGGCATTGCCTCGGCCTCGGTCATGTACTCGGTCTCGCGCCACGCGCGCAGGATCGCCTGGGTGGAGAGCGGGCCGCAGGCGGCGACCTGCGCGGCGATCGCGAGCGCGGCGTCGAGTGCGGTGCCGTCCGGAACCACGCGTCCGATCAGGCCGATCTGCTTCGCCTCGAACGCGCTCACCGGCTTCGAGCTCAACAGGATGTCCATGGCGATCGTGTACGGGATCTGGCGGGGGAGACGGATCGCCGAGCCGCCGAGCGGGAAGAGCCCGCGCTTGCCCTCCCACACGCCGAAGATCGCGCCTTCACCCGCGACGCGGATGTCCGTGCCCTGCAACATCTCGGTGCCGCCGGCGACTGCGTAGCCCTCGACTGCCGCGATGAGCGGCTTCGACAGCCGGTAGTCGCGCAGCAGCGCCTTCCAGTGGAGGTTCGGGGTCTCGGCCATCCGGTTGCGGACGTGCTCGCTCTCCGACGGCTTGCTCATCGCCTTGAGGTCGGCACCCGACGAGAAGTGGCCGCCCGCGCCGGTGAGGATCGCGCACCGGATCTCGGGCGTCTCGTCGACGTAGGTGTACGCGTCCGCGAGGCCGACGAGCATGTCGGGGCTCAACGCGTTGCGGGCCTCGGGTCGGTTCATCGTGAAGATCACCACGTTGCCGTCGCGCTCGACGGTGCAGTGCTGGGTGGTCATCGGAAGGATCTCGGGCACGGTGACTCCTGGATTGATCGGGCCCGGCGGGGCCGCGCGAACGGTGGTGGGCGTGGCGGGCGGGGAGCCTAGTGAGGGGCCGGGTGGGCTACCCTCGACCCCAGGATAGAACCTGTTCTAGTTGCCGCCCCCGGGGGTCATCCGTTGCCGCTCATCGACGACATCGATCTCGCGAACCCCGACACGCTGGCCGCCGGCGTTCCGCACGAGTACTTCACCCGGCTGCGCAACGAGCACCCGGTCTACTGGCATGAGAGCGCCTCGCACCCGCCGGGGTTCTGGGTCTGCACGAAGTACCAGGACGTCATCGACATCGAACGCGACGCCAAGACCTTCTCGTCGGCTCACGGCGGCGCGCTGCTCGACGATCAGGGTGCCGGCACCGAGCTGATGATGCTCAACCAGGACCCGCCGCAGCACACCCGGCTGCGGAACCTCGTCGCCCGCGGCTTCACGCCGAAGGTGATCAAGGGCATGGAGCCGCACATCCGCGAAGCGGCACGTGCCATCGTCGACCGCGTCGCGACGCGCGACGAGGTCATCGACTTCGTGCCGAATCTCGCAGCCGAGCTCCCCCTCGTCGTCATCGCAGAGCTGCTCGGGATCCCCTACGACGACCGGCACAAGGTGTTCGAGTGGTCCAACCGGCTCATCGGGGCGAACGACCCGGAGTACGCAGGTCTCGGTGCCGAGGCCCCGATGGAAGCATCCATGGAGCTCTACGCGTACGCGCAGAGCCTGGCCGACGATCGGCGCGCCCGCCCGATGGACGACATCGTCACGACGCTCGTCACGGCCGAGCTGGACGGCGAGAAGCTCTCGGACATCGAGTTCAACGTCTTCGTGCTGCTGCTGTCGGTCGCAGGCAACGAGACGACGCGCAACCTGATCAGCGGCGGGATGCTCTCGCTCATGCAGAACCCCGGGCAGCAGCAGCGCCTCGCCGCCGACCTCGACGGCCTCATGCCCACCGCGGTCGACGAGATGCTGCGCTACGTCAGCCCGGTGCAGTACTTCCGGCGCACCGCGACGGACGACACGGAGATTCGTGGCGTGCCGATCGCCGCGGGGGACAAGGTGACGATCTGGTACGGCGCCGCGAACCGCGACGAGGAGATCTTCACCGATCCGCAGTCGTTCGACGTGGGCCGCACCCCGAACGAGCATCTCGCGTTCGGTGGTCGGGGCCCGCACTTCTGTCTCGGCGCGAGCCTGGCGAGGATGGAGATCCGGGTGATGTTCGAGGAGATCCTGAGCCGGCTGCCGGACATGAAGATGGCGGGGGAGCCGGAGCGACTGCGGTCGAACCTCATCGCGGGCATCAAGCACCTGCCCGTGCACCTACACGCCGGAGCGCTGAACGCGCGATCGGGCGCGGGCCGGCGCGGCTACTTGCGGAGCAGGAGGCGTGCCGCGCTAGTGAGCTGGCTCTTCGCGTAGTCGGCGTCTTGGCGACCGGTGGCGAAGCCGATGATCGTCGAGAAGCACACGTGCTCGAGCACCTGGGTCACGGCGTCGCGGTCGGCGACCTCGTCCGGGCCGAGCGCAGCATCGATCCAGCTCGTCATCAGTCGATGGAAGTCGCCCTGCGCGTCGAGGGGGCCGAGCCCGACTGACAGGACGGCCTCGACGACGGCGGAGGCGAGGAGCAGCCGCGAGCCGGCCGCGTCGATGACCCGGCCCAGGGCCGCGGCCACCCGGTCCGCCGCGTCGCCGTCACGCGGGGGATCGGCGGTGAGGGAGTCCGAGAGCGACGCGCCCCAGACGAGGAGCACCTCGGTGAGCAGGTGGTCCTTGGAGGCGAACCAGCGGTAGATCGTGGCGAGCGCGACGCCGGAGCGGTCCGCCACCGCCTTCATGACCACGGCGTCGTAGCCGCCCGCATCGGCGAGCTCGGTGGCGGCGGCCACGACGAGATCCCGCCGGCCCGCCTGGGTGTCCGAGAGCACCGTAGGGATCAGAAGTGTGCGGCCGCCTACCATGAGAACGTATTCTAGAATAGATTCTCAAGCCCGGCCATCAATCTTTTCCAGGAGTAGGCGATGACGACCGAGAGCCCGGCAGTGCTGGCGGACCTCAACGATCCCGACGTGTTCGTCGCCGGGGTGCCGCACGAGACCTTCGCCCACTGGCGCCGCACGGACCCCGTGCACCTCACGAAGCACCCCGAGGGCCACAGCTACTGGTCGGTCACCTCGTACGACGACGTGGTCCTCGCGAGCCGCGACGGCGCGCTGTTCTCGAGCGAGACCGGCGGCGTGTTCATGTTCGAGATGGAAGCCGAGATGCTGGCGCAGCAGAACATGCTGATGCTGATGATGGACCCGCCGCGCCACACGCGGTACCGGTTGCTCGTCAGCCGCGCGTTCACGCCGCGTCACATCCGCGAGCTCGAGGAGTACATCGACCGCACCGCGACCGAGATCGTCGACAACGTGATCGAGCGCGGCGAGTGCGACTTCGTCACCGAGCTCGCGGCCGAGCTGCCGTTGCAGGTGATCGCCGAGATGATGGGTGTCCCGAAGCAGGACCGGAAGCTCATCTTCGACTGGTCGAACAAGATGATCGGGAGCGAGGACCCCGAGTTCGCGACGGAGGAGGGCGACGCCGAGGCCGCGATGACCGAGCTGTTCGCGTACAGCCATGCCCTTGTGGAAGAGCGGCGCTCGAACCCGCGCGAGGACATCATCACCGCCCTGACCCAGGCCGAGCTCGAGGGCGACGTGCTCTCGGAGCTCGAGATCGACCTGTTCTTCCTCCTGCTCTCGGTCGCGGGCAACGAGACGACCCGCAACCTCACGGCCAACGGGATGCACGCGCTCTTCCAGCACCCGGACCAGCTCCAGATGCTGCAGAACGACCCGTCGCTCATGGGCGCGGCGACCGAGGAGATGCTCCGGTACAGCGCACCGGTGATGTACTTCCGGCGCACCGCGACCTCCGACACCGTGCTCGGCGGCAAGGAGATCAAGACCGGTGACGCGGTGGTGCTCTGGTACATCGCCGCCAACCGCGACGAGGCGCACTTCGACAATCCGCAGGAGTTCCGGATCGGCCGGACCCCGAACGAGCACATCGCGTTCGGCGGCCGCGGCCCGCACTTCTGCCTCGGCGCCAACCTGGCCCGCTCCGAGATCAACAAGCTCTTCGTGCAGGTGCTCACTCGGCTCGACAACCTCGAGCTCGCCGGCGACGTCTCCCGTCTCCGGTCCAACTTCATCAACGGCATCAAGCACATGCCGGTGACGTTCACTCCCGCGCAAGCGCATCGGGTAGCGCCGCACGGCTCGGCGCGGTCGCACCAGTACCGCCGAAGCTCACGCTCCGTGGTGCGGCCCGCCGGTTGTGAGCGTTCGGGCTGAACGGTACGGTCGGCCGATGTCGAAGCGTGAGAGCGGGTAGGCGCGCCGAAGCGTGACCGCTCCCGGCTCTCGAGGGTGGCGAGCGCGGTCGGTCCGGTCGTCGTCTTGCTTGCCGCCACCTTGACCGGCATGGCGGCTCCGCCCGGGGCGGCGGCGGCAGCACCCGCGCAGGTGTCGGTCGTGGTCACGGGGGACGCGCTCGTTGGACTGACGCTCGACTCGTTCGCGATCAGTCCGCCGTTCGCGGCCGACATCCACGACTACGTGATGCGTTGCCACCGCGGCGCGAACACGACCACGCTCCGTCTGAACGCCGGAGGCGGCACCATCTCGGTCAATGACACGACGGCGTCTTCGATCAGCCTGCCCGAGGTCTTGGTCGAGAACGAGGCGCTCGTGGTGACGGCGCCGGATCCCGGCGCCCCGTCCGGGCCGCCGACGGAGTACTGGATCCGCTGCCTGCCGGCGGACTTCCCGCAGCTTCGAGTCACGGACGCGGGCACCGCGCCCCCGGGTTGGTACTTCACGGGCAACCTCGCGAACGCCACGAGCGGCACTCCCGACGGGTTCTACGCCATGGTGCTCGACGAGCACGGCACGCCGGTCTGGTACCAGCCGACGACCAACGGCCCCATCGGGACCGAGCTGCTGCCGGGGAACGTCATCGCCTGGACCGCCTTCAACACGCAATCCGAACGACGCGTTCACGCTCTTCGATCTCGACACCCACACCACGTCACTGCTCGGAGCACCCATACCACCGACGGACATCCACGAGCTGCTCCCGATGGCGAACGGCCACTTCATGATGCTCGCCATCCCCATTCGCACCGGCGTCGATCTCTCCGGTCTGGGTCCGGAGTTCGCGCGCCAACACCTCGATCGTCGACTGCGTGGTGGAGGAGGTCGACGCAAACGGCGGGCTCGTATGGCAATGGCGAATGAGCGATCACGTCGACGTCACCGAAGCGCAGACGACGCCGAGGCTCGTCAAGACCCCGACCAACCCGTCGACCGCCGTCGACGTGTACCACTGCAACTCGGTGGAGGTCGGGCCGACCGGTGACGTGATGGTCTCCGCCCGCCACAACAACGCGGTCTACTTCATCGACAAGGCCTCGGGCGTCATCTCGTGGAAGCTGGGCGGCACACCGTCGAACCACGACGGCGCGCAGATCCTCTCGATCCGCAACGACCCGGAGGGCACGATCTCCGGCCAGCACGACGCCCGGTTCCGTCCCGGCGGCAACGTCAGTCTCTACGACGACCACACCGCGGCCGGCGCCGCCGCCCGCGGCGTCGAGTACGCCATCGATACGAATGCCGGCACCGCGACGCTGGTGTGGCAGTACGCCGCCCCCGACGGGAATCCCGGCTCGGCCACGGGCAGCTTCCGTCGCTCCGCCGACGGCAACGACAACATCGTGGGCTGGGGCAACAAGCTGCCGGGCTCGGGCTTCACCGAAGTCGACGCCGCCGGCAACGTGATGCTCGAGGTGAAGTTCCCGAACGGCGACCAGGAGTATCGGGCGCTCAAGGAGCCGGCGGCCGCTCTCGACGCCGGCCTCCTGCGGCGAGCCGTCCCAGCGCCCGCGCCCCCGAGCTGGGAATCACTCGGAGGTGTGCTCGCCGCCGCGCCGGCCGCTTCGTCGTGGGGCTCCGGCCGCCTCGACGTGTTCACGACCGGCACCGACAACCAGGTGCACCACAAGTGGTACCGCGCCGGTTGGACCGACTGGGAGTCACTCGGCGGAACGGTGACGGACACACCGGCGGCCGTCTCGTGGGGCCGGGGCCGCATCGACGTGTTCGCGCGCGGCACCGACAACCAGCTCTGGCACAGGTGGTACCGCAAGGGTTGGAGCGCCTGGGAGCCACTCGGCGGCGTGCTCGCTTCGGGTCCGGCGGTCGCATCGTGGGGTCCGGGACGGCTCGACGTGTTCGTGCGCGGCACCGACAACCAGCTGCTGGCACAAGTGGTACCGAGGTGGGTGGAGTGACTGGGAGTCGCTCGGCGGAACGCTGCGTCGGCGCCGGCGGCCGTGTCGTGGGGTCCGGGACGACTCGACGTGTTCGCGACGGGAGCGGACCACTCGCTGCAGCACCTCTGGTACAGCGGGGGTTGGAGCGCCTGGGAGTCACTCGGTGGGAACGTGGGCGTCGGCACCCGCAGCCGCATCGTGGGGGCCGGGCCGCCTCGATGTGGTCGTCAACGGCACCGACAGCACGCTGCAGCACAAGGCGTACAGCGACGGCTGGAGCGGTTGGGATCCGGTAGGCACTGGAGCAACGTCGGCACCCGCAATGGCGTCATGGGCTACGGGACGCATCGATCTGTTCGCCCGCGATCTGGACATGACGCTCGGCCATCGCTGGTTCGGCGACAACAGCTGGTACCCGTGAACCCCGGAGCGGCATCGCTGACGGGTTCGCGTCCTTCCGCCCGCTGCGGACCGCGTGGCATGGGGATCGCTCAGCACCTACAGTCCCGGCTTCGGCGGATCCGACCGTGCTCCGCCACGCGGGGCTTCCGGTGGCGACACTGGTGGACGAGGGAAAGGGCGAAACGATCGCGAGCATGGGTTCCGGAGGGCTCGTGCGCAGGACCGCGACGTCCTGGACGGCGAGGGTCTTCGTGCTGCGTCCTGGCCGTTCTGGCGGCCGGCCTCGCCGGTGTCGTCGCGCCGACGACGGCGCAGGCGGCGGTGCCGAAGACCGTCGTCGTGGTCGTCTCCGGTGATGCCCTCGCCGGGGCTGACCCTCAACCCCCGGATCGTCACCCCGAGGTTCTCACCTGACATCCGGGACTACGCGGTGCGGTGTCGGGCACGGGTGAACCTCACGACGTTGCGGCTCCGAGCGAGGACGAACGGTGTGATCTCGGTCGATGGCGCGACCGGGCATGTGCTCGACCTGCCTCTGGCGTTGGTCGAGAACCAGGCCCTCGTGGTGCAGGCCCCGGATCCGGTGCTGCCGTCGGGTCCACCGGTCGAGTACTGGTTTCGATGCCTGCCGCGCGACTTCCCCGAGCTCCGCGTCGCAGCCGACTCGGGAACGGCGCCGCCGGGTTGGTACCTCACCGCCAACGTGAGCACCAGCGCCGGGAGCGCCTACCACGCGATGGTCCTCAATGAGCACGGCACGCCCGTGTGGTACCGACCGGAGCGCGCGATCAACACCAAGCTGTTGCCCGGCAACATCATCGCGTGGGCACCCGACCTCGGTCCGGGCTTCGGCGCGGACCCCAACGGGGCGTACACGCTGTTCCACCTCGGAACGATGAAGACCAGCTTCTTCCCGGCGCCGATCCAGCCCACGGACCAGCACGAGCTCGTCCAGCTCGGCAACGGGCACCGCCTCCTCCTCGGGACCCCGCTCCGTACGGGCTTGGATCTCTCCGTGCTGGGCAGTCGCTTTGCCACGACCCACGCGATCGTCGACTGCGTGGTGGAGGAGACCGACGCGAGCGGCGCGCTGGTCTGGGAGTGGCGCATGAGCGAACACGTGGACATCGCCGAATCGAAGACCACACCGAGGCTCCACACCACGCCGGTGAACGTCAACGGAACGAGCGCGGCGGACGTGTACCACTGCAACTCGGTCGAGGTCGGCCCGAGCGGCAACGTCCTGATCTCGTCTCGCCACACCAGCGCCGTCTACCTCGTGGACAAGACGACGGGAGGGATCATCTGGAAGCTCGGTGGTACTCCGTCGAACCACGACCACGCGCAGATCCTGACGATCCAGAGCGATCCCGGCGGAACCATCTCCGGTCAACATGACGCGCGGTTCCGTCCGAATGGGAACGTGACGCTCTACGACGACCACACCGGGATGACCGGTCCGGCACGCGGACTGGAGTACGCGATCGATACGACGGCGGGCACCGCCACGCTCGTATGGCAGTACGCGGCTCCCGACGGACTCCCGGCCGGCGCCACGGGGAGCTTCCGTCGTTCAGCTGACGGGAACGACAACATCGTCGGGTGGGGCTTCAAGCCTGGCCAGGCGTTCACCGAGGTCGACGCGGCGGGGAACGTGCTCCTCGACGTCACCTTTCCGAACGGTGAGCTCACCTACCGCAACGTGAAGGAGCCCGCCGCGGCGATCGACGCCGGCCTGCTCCGCCGGAGCAACCCCTCGCCCTCACCGGTCACGGGATGGCAGCATCTCGGTGGCGCAGCTCAACTCCGCGCCCGCGGCGACATCTCCCGGCCTCGGGCGGCTCGACGTGTTCGTCCGGGGTACGGACAACCAGCTGTACTCGAAGTCGTTCAGCAATGGTTCGTGGGGTGGGTGGCAGGCGTTGGGTGGGGTGCTCAGCTCGGCGCCGGCTGTCGCGTCGCCGGGGGTCGGGCGGCTCGACGTGTTCGTCCGGGGTACGGACAACCAGCTGTACTCGAAGTCGTTCAGCAATGGTTCGTGGGGTGGGTGGCAGGCGTTGGGTGGGGTGCTCAGCTCGGCGCCGGCTGTCGCGTCGCCGGGGGTCGGGCGGCTCGACGTGTTCGTCCGGGGTACGGACAACCAGCTGTACTCGAAGTCGTTCAGCAATGGTTCGTGGGGTGGGTGGCAGGCGTTGGGTGGGGTGCTCAGCTCGGCGCCGGCTGTCGCGTCGCCGGGAGTCGGGCGGCTCGACGTGTTCGTCCGGGGTACGGACAACCAGCTGTACACGAAGTCGCTGCCGGCGGCTCGTGGAGAGCTGGCGGCCGCTCGGCGGTGTGCTCACCTCCGCGCCTGCTGTCGTGTCGCGAGCGAGCGGCCTGCTCGACGTCTTCGTGCAAGGCACCGATGCCTCGGCCTACCGGCAGTCCTACGACAACGGGAGCTGGACCGGCTGGCAGCGGCTCGGCGTCGCCGCGAACGGAGACATGGCGGCTGCCTCCTGGGGCGGCGGTCGCATCGACCTGTTCTCGCGCGATCTCGATGGCGGCCTCGGCCGACGCCGCTTGACCGCGACGGGCTGGCATCCGTGAGCGAGCATTGACGCTCGGCCCGCGCCGCGCGTCGCGCGGCGACTCGTGGCCCGAAGAGTGGCGATCCGGCGGGAAGTCGTCACCTTTGGCCCTGCGGTAGGTGGTTCGTCTGGCCCTGCGGTAGGTGGTTCGTCCGGTCGTGAATCGCGGAATGCTTCCCACCCCGGCCGGAACCCGTATATCGTGATTCTCGAGTCCTCGGCTTCTGTCCAGACCCTGCATCGGGTCGAGACCCATCGCACAGTGCCACCCCATTCCGCATGCGGTCACGGGGCAAGGCCATGCGAGCGTCTCAGAGGCCCTGACTCCACGCCTCCCGGAGTCGGGGCCTCGACGCGTCCTCCCAAGATCTCCGCCGGCCGACCGACTCGGGCACGGCATTGCCGGCGGCCGGCGGCGGTACTTCTCTCGATTCCGCCCGGTTCGTTCGCGTGCCTTGCGAGGCGTTACGAGAACGTGTTCTACTTCGCGGTCGCTCGAATCGAGGGGGAACGACCGCATGGCCGGAGGGTTCTGGAACTACGCGATCGAGGATCCGGACACCCTCGCGGTGGCCGATCCGGACGGCACCGAGTGGAGTGCCGGTGAGGTCGCGATGCGCAGCCACCGCATGGTCCACGGGCTGCGCCAGCTCGGTCTGACCACGGGCGACACGGTCGCCGCGGTGCTCCCGAACGGCATCAACCCGGTCACCGTCTACCTCGGTGCGCTCGAGTCGGGCCTCTACTACGTGCCGATCAACTACCGGCTCTCCGCGCCCGAAGTTGCCTACATCCTGAAGGACAGCGACGCGAAGGCGTTCGTCAGCCACGAGCGCTACGCCGACCTCGCGGTGCAGGCCGCGGACGAAGCCGGGATCCCGGCCAACGCCCGGTTCGCGGTCGGGAAGGTCCCCGGCTTCCAGGACTTCGACGCCTGGCTCGCGAGCCAGCCGAGCAGCGTCCCCGCAGACCGCACGGCCGGCGCCGCGATGCACTACACGTCCGGCACCACCGGTCGGCCGAAGGGTGTGAAGCGTTCGCTCTCGGGTCTCGACGCGGACCTCGCGGCGGAGATGTTCACCGCGTTCTTCGGCCTGTTCGGGATCCAGCCCCGCGACAACAACGTGCACCTCTGCACGTCGCCGAACTACCACACCGCGGTCACGACCTTCGCGGGCAACGCGCTGAACTCGGGTCACGCCGTCGTCTTCATGGACAAGTGGGACCCCGAGCAGACGCTGGCGAAGATCGAGAAGTACCGCTGCACGCACACGCACATGGTGCCGACGCAGTTCAACCGGATGCTGCAGCTGCCCGACGACGTGAAGAGCGAAGTACGACGTGTCGTCGATGAAGTGGGCGATCCACGCCGCCGCGCCGTGCCCGATCGACGTGAAGCGCCAGATGCTCGACTGGTGGGGCCCGGTGATCTGGGAGTACTACGGCGCGACCGAGGGCGGCGGCACGACCGCGACGCCCGAGGACTGGCTGAAGTACCCCGGCACGGTCGGCAGCGTCTGGCCGATCTCCGAGCTGAAGATCGTCGACGACGAGACCGGCGAGCAGTGCGCGCCCGGGCGTGCCCGGGATCGTCTGGATGCGCATGGGCGCGGGCGACTTCGAATACAAGGGCGACAAGAGCAAGACCGACGAGAGCCACGACGCGGACGGCTTCTTCACCGTCGGCGACGTCGGCTACCTCAACGAGGACGGGTTCCTGTTCCTCTGCGACCGCAAGAGCGACATGATCATCGCCGGGGGAGTGAACATCTACCCCGCCGAGATCGAGGGGGAGATCCTCGCGCACCCGCAGGTCGCGGACGTCGCCGTGTTCGGGATCCCCGACAACGACATGGGCGAGCAGATCAAGGCCGTCGTCGAGGTGCGCGAAGGCGTGACCGCGGACGACGCGCTGCGCGCTTCGATCATGGAGCACCTGGCCGGGCGGCTGGCCAAGTTCAAGTGGCCGCGCTCGATCGACTTCATGGACGAGCTGCCGCGGGAGCCGACCGGCAAGCTGCTCAAGCGGAAGCTGCGCGACCCGTACTGGGCCGATCGCCAAACCGCGATCTGACCCACGCGCCATCTGATCAAGAAAGCGAAGGAGCTCCGTGACCACACCGCTCATCGAGCATCACGTCCTCGAGTACCCCGGCGGCTACACGCGCTCGATCGGTCCGGCCCTGTCGCGCTACTTCGGAGGCCTGCGCGACGGCAAGATCGTCGGCGTGCGCCTCGGCGACGGCCGCGTGATGGTGCCGCCGACCGAGTACGACCCGATCACCGCCGCGGCCCTCGACGACTACGTCGAGGTCGGGCCGGCCGGGACGGTCACCGCGTGGACCTGGGTCGCGGAGCCGCGACCGGGCAAGCACCACCTGGGCAAGCCGTTCGCCTTCGCGCTGGTGAAGCCGGACGGCGCCGACACCGCGATGGTGCACGTCGTCGACGCGCCCCAGGACTCGATCTCGGTCGGGCATGCGGGTGCAGCCCCGGTGGCGGGCCGAGCGGGTCGGGTACGTCACCGACCTCGACGCGTGGGTGCCGCTGGCCGACGGCGCGGAGCCCGATGCCGCGCCGGCGAACCAGGGTGACGGCGTGAGTGACGAGCCGGTCACCGGGATCAACACGCCGATCCGGCTCGAGTACGACATCAACGCGGGCGAGGCCGCCGGCAAGTACCTGCGTGGCCTCGCCGAGCACAAGATCCTCGGTGCTCGGGCCGAGGACTCCGACCAGGTCTACGTCCCGCCGCGCGGCTCGGATCCCACGAGCGGCGCGCCGACGACGATCGAGGTCGAGGTCGCCGACACCGGGACCGTCACGACGTTCTGCGTCGTCAACATCCCCGGGCTGTCGGACAGCGCGCCGGAGATCCCGTACGTCTGCGCGCAGATCCTGCTCGACGGTGGGAACACGCCGTGGTTCGGGCTGATCCAGGGCTTGCCGGCGGAAGAGGTGCGGATGGGATTGCGCGTGCACGCGATCTGGGCCGAGGAGCTGAAGGCCGACGCCTCCAACATCAAGTGGTTCGAGCCGACCGGCGAACCCGACGCCGACTACGACACCTACAAGGCATACGCATGAGCACGCCGCTGCGACGATCATCGCGAGTCCGCGACCGGGGCTGCGACGCGCCGTTCGACCGGAGCAGAGATCTCGCGGAGGAGCAGAGATCTTGAGGGATGTCGCAGTGATCGGGTTTGCGCAGGACACTGCGTGGACGATCGGGAGCGGAACGAGGTCGAGATCGTCAGCCCGGTGGTGCGCGAGGCGATCGCCCGCTCGGGCATGAAGCGCTACGACATCGACTTCACGATCTCGGGCTCGTGCGACTACCTCGCCGGTGGGCCGTTCACCTTCGTCATGGGTCTCGACGGTGTGGGCGCGTGGCCGCCGGTGAAGGAGAGCCACGTCGAGATGGACGCGGCCTGGGCGCTCTACGAAGCTTGGGTGGCGATCCAGACCGGCGACGTCGACAGCGCCATCATCTACGGCTTCGGCAAGGCGTCGCTCGGCGACCTGCACGAGATCTGGACGCTGCAGACCGATCCGTACACGGTCGCGACGCTGTGGCCGTCGATGGTGGACATGGCGGCGCTGCAGGCCGACGCGTACCTCACGTCGTCCGGCCGCTCCGAGCGTGATCTCGCGGAAGTCGCGGCGCGCAGTCTCCGCAACGCGGCCGGCAATCCGTACGCGGTCGTGTCGGAAGACGTGAGCGCGGACGACCTGCTCGGTCGGCCCGTCACCCACCGGCCGCTGCGGGACAGCGACATCGCGCCGATCACGGACGGCGCGGCGGCGATCGTGATCGCCGCGGATGACGTCGCCCGCCGGCACTGCGAACGTCCCGCGTGGATCCGCGGCATCGAGCACCGGGTCGACCCGCAGCACCTCGGGTTGCGGGACCTCGCGACCGCGCCGTCGGCCAAGCTGGCCGCGGAGAAGGCGGGCGCGACGGACGGCGCGATCGACGTCGCCGAGATCCACGCCCAGTTCAGCCACGAGGAGCTCATCCTGCGGGACGCGCTCGGGCTCGGCGACGGCGTCGACGTGAACCCGTCCGGTGGTGCGCTCACCTCGAACCCGATGATGGCCGCCGGACTGGTGCGCATCGGTGAGGTTGCGAACCGGATCATCGACGGGACCGCGGGTCGGGGCGTCGCCCACGCCGCGCAAGGCCCGTGCCTGCAACAGAACCTGGTGTGCGTCCTGGAGGGAAGCAACTGATGGGGGCCGAGAGGACCGCAGTCATCGGGGTCGGTCAGACCCGTCACGTCTCCGCCCGTCACGACGTCTCGATGGCGGGCTCGTGCGCGAGGCCGCGCAGGAAGCGCTCGAGGATGCGGGTCTCGACTGGTCGGACATCGACGCGGTCGTGATCGGCAAGGCCCCCGACATGTTCGAAGGCGTCGTCATGCCCGAGCTGTACCTGGCCGACGCGCTCGGCGCCGCGGGCAAGCCGATGATCCGCGTCCACACTGCCGGCAGCGTCGGTGGGTCGACCGCGATCGTCGCGGCCAAGCTCGTGATGGCCGGGGTGCACGAGCGCGTGCTCACGGTCGCGTTCGAGAAGCAGTCAGAGAGCAACGCGACGTGGGGCCTCTCGGTCGCGATGCCGTTCCAGGCGCCGCTCGTCGCGGGCGCCGGCGGCTACTTCGCGCCGATCATCCGCGCGTACATCCGCCGCTCGGGTGCGCCCGAGTACATCGGCCACCTCGTGTCCGTGAAGGACCGGCTGAACGCGTTGCGGAACCCGAAGGCGCAGCTCCACCTGCCCGACATCGACCTGAAGACGGTGCAGGAGTCGATGCTGCTCTGGGCGCCGCTGCGGCTGCTCGACGTCTGCCCGAGCTCGGACGGCGCGATGGCCATGGTCATCGGCAGCGAGGCGGCCGCGGCCGCCTCGCCCGGGCCGGTCGCGTGGATCCACGGCACCGCGATGCGCAGCGAGCCGACCATGTTCGCCGGCCGGGACCAGGTCAACCCGCTGGCGGGCCAGGAATGTGCGGCCGACGTGTACCGCCAGGCCGGCATCACCAACCCCCGGGACGACTTCGACTGCGCCGAGGTCTACGTGCCGTTCTCCTGGTACGAGCCGATGTGGCTCGAGAACCTCGGGTTCTGCGCCGAGGGCGACGGGTGGAAGCTCACCGAGGAGGGCGCGACCGCGGCCGACGGCGACATCCCGTGGAACCCGTCGGGTGGCGTGCTCTCGTCGAACCCGATCGGCGCGTCGGGCATGATCCGCTTCGGCGAGGTCGCCCAGCAGGTGCGCGAGCGCGCCGGCGACTACCAGGTGGAGCTGAAGACCGGGAAGGCGCTCGGCCACGCGTACGGCGGTGGCTCCCAGTTCTTCTGCATGTGGGTCGTCGGCAACACGAAGCCCTGAAGATCTCCGGAGCGCGAATGTCCGACGGCGGGCGGAGCGCCCGCTGAGGGAACGGTCGGCCAGGCCACGGATGGCAGTGACGTCCGCTCACCAACTCGTTTCGGTGTCGTCTGGACACGGCGGTTTCAAGCTGTGGGCGCGACGAGTTGGTTGAAGCGCTCGGCGGGAGTGTCCCATCCGAGGGTCTTGCGGGGTCGGCCGTTGAGGAGCACGGCGAGGTGGTCGAGGTCGGCTTGGGTGTGGGTGGAGAGGTCGGTGCCTTTGGGGAGGAACTGGCGGACGAGGCCGTTCCAGTTCTCGTTGGTGCCGCGTTGCCAGGGTGAGTGCGGGTCGCAGAAGTAGACGGGCGCGCCCGATGCGACGGTGAATGCTTGGTGGTGGGCCATCTCGATGCCTTGGTCCCAGGTCAGGGACCGGACTAGATGTGCGGGGAGTCGGGTGAGGTTGGTCTCGAGCTGGTGCGCGACGTGCGCGGCGGTCTGGTCTTCGAGCTTGATCAGCATCCCGAATCGGGTGGCGCGCTCGACCAGGGTCGCGACCGCGCTCGCGTTGTTCTTGCCGATGATCAGGTCGCCTTCCCAATGGCCGGGCACGGCGCGGTCTTCGATCTCGGCGGGACGTTCCGAGATCGTGACCATCCCGGTGATCCGTGGGCGTTTCCCAGCTCGTGGGTGGGGCCGGCGTTGCGCGCGTCCGGAACGCAGACATGCCGCGAGCTCTTTGCGGAGCGTGCCTTTGGTTTGCACGAAGATCGCCTGGTAGATCGACTCGTGAGACACCCACCACTCTGGCTCGTCGGGATGATCTCGTCGTAACCGCTGGGCGATCTGTTCCGGTGACCACTTCGTGGTCCGCAACAGGGCCTGCACCTGGTCCCAGAGCCACGGGCGGGTCTCGGTCCAGGGCCGTCGACATCGACGAGCGGCGTCATCAGCACGTTGTTGAGCCCGATGCGGGCGATAACCCTTCCGGTCGCCATTCGCGGCGAGTTCCCGCCACACCGTGGAACGGTGCCGACCGATCCGGGCACCAATGGCCGCGTCGCTTTCGTCGCGTTCGATCCCGAGAAAGATCTCTTCTCGATCGGCGATGGTCAGGGCATCCGCTCGGGGCGTTCGTTCTCGCAGCACCCCCACACCGTGCTCCTGGAGACACCGCCACAAGGTGGTCGTCCCCATTCCCGCGATCCGAGCGGCTTCCGGCTGCGTCGCACCCAACGCCACTGCCCGCAGCGCCACCCGCACCGTCGACCACGGCAACGGCGGCCGTCCAATACGTGCCATCACGACACCTCCCATCACGAGATGTCGCGCTCACCACTTGAGGCCGCCCACGCTGGGACGTGTTCGATCGCCACCGAAAGGACATGAACGGCGGTGCGACATCGTTGTCGCCCCGCCGATCGTGTTCCCCCCAAGGATCGAGATGGTGCGGCCTACGCGCCCGCCGCCGCGAAGTGGGCTGCGACCTGCGTGGCGCTGAGCACCGTCGGGTAGACCGCCACTTCGTCGTAGGTTCCGATGAGCGCGCTGGACGCCGGCGCGTTGAGCCAGCCCGTCAGGTTGCCGCCGCCGAGGCGCCAGTAGCCGTTGTAGGCATCCGGCGTGACGGTGCGTTGGTGCCGATCAACGAGCCGTCGACGTAGAGCGCCATGCCGCCGGCACCCTGCGTGGCGACGACGTGGTGCCACACGTTGTTGTTGTAGAGCGTGGTCGACGTGATGACCTGGTTCACTCCGCCGGACTTGATGCCGTAGGCGATGCGACCGTTGTTGGTCATGTAGAGCTGGCGGTCGTAGTTGACGCCCCAACCGGTCTGGACGTCTTCGTAACCGAGGATCTTGCCGCCGTTGAACGACCCGGTCTTGACCCACGCTTCGATCGAGTACGTGGTCGGGGCCGCCTGCGACTGGTTGCTGTAGGCGACGCCCGACGTTCCCGGGCTGAGCACCGCGGTGTCGCTGCCGTTGACGAGCGCATCGTCCTGACCGAACGTCAGCCCGTTGCGGTACGTGCCGATCCGGTTGAAGCCGGACGCGTCGGCCAGCGGGCTCTGCGTCTGCTCGCCGAGGTGCCAGTACATCGAGGGCGCGTCCGCCAGCACCGTCGTCGGGTACGCGCTCGCCGGCGGCGGGGGCGGCGGCGGTCCGGGGTCGACCTGCTCCGGAGGGAGCGGTGCCCCGTTCGCCGCGCCGGATGCGTAGAGCGCAGCCACCTGCTCCGGGGTCAAGGCCGCCGAGTGCATGCTCGCCTCGTCGATGCTGCCGGCGAAGAAGTAGCTGAGCGGCGACGGCTTGCCGTCGTAGTTCGATCCGAAGATCGTGTAGAAGCGGGCCAGGTCCAGGTAGCCGACCCGGAGGTACCCGGCCGCCGGCACGATCGGCTGCGTGAGCGTGGTGGTCCGACCAGCACACCGTCCATGAACAGCGAGATGGTGTTGGTCCCGTTGAACACGGCGGTCGCCTGGTGCCAGCTGCCGTCGTTGTAGGTGCCGAGGCTGCGCACGAACGTGTTGCCCGGGTTGGCGACGTTGCCACGCCGGATGCCGAACACGACCTTGCCGTCGGGGTCCATCCAGATGGCGCGGTTGTCCCGGGTGCCGACGCCGGTCTGCGCGTCGGAGAAGCCCATGATCGCTCCACCGAGGTCGGTCGTGGTCTTGAACCACACCGACTCGGTGAAGTCCGTCGTCGGGGTGATCGGGTCGTGGAGGTGACGTAGCCGCTCGTCCCGTCGGTGGTGATGGCGCTGTCGCCGATGACCGCACCGGGCTGACCGGTGGTCACGCCACCGATGCCGGTGCCGCTGTTGCCGTTGCCGGAGCTGTCCGCCATTGGGCTACCGCTGTCGTCGAGCTGCCAGTGCGCCGTTGCACCCACGGCGCCGACGGCCGCCGGGTAGGAGGGCGGGTTGGCGAAGTCCACCCGCACCGGCACATTGGCCGGGCCGCGGATGCTCGTCGCGGTTCCGTCACTCGCCGTGAGCTGGTAGCTGTGGCTCGTGCCGGCCACGAGGCCGGAGTCCGTGAACCGGATGGTCGGCTTGGACCAGGGCCACGACTCGGCGGTCGTCGTCGCGATCGGCGACGCGCCGCCGTCCCGGTAGAGCGAGTAGGTGAGCACACCGTCGTTGTTGTCGCTGACGCCCTCAGCGCTGATCGACAACGTCCCCGCCGCGGTCGCGGTGACCCGCGGCGTCGTGGGCACGTCCGGCGCACTGTTGCCGCCGCTGACGTTGAAGCGGGCGAGACCCTGCTGGTTGACGCCGTTCAGCTGGGCCTCGTCGCCACCGACGAACACCTGCGTGCCGTCCGTCGCGAGGACCTGCGGACCGACCGTGGTGGTCGTGCCCGTGCTCCCGCCGTTCATCTTGGGCGTCCAGTGCCCGAGCCGGCCGTCGGAAGGCCGGAAGGACTCGAGGCGGTACCAGACGAAGTTGTTCGAGTTGTTCGGGCCGACGAAGCCGCCCGCGTTCTTGCCACAGTCGTGGTTGTGCGACCCGCGGTACGCCCAGCCGTTCGCGAACGTGAGCCCCACCGTCCCACCCAGGCACGGGTAGTTGTAGATCAGCGAGCCGTCGGCCAGGTTGGCCTTGTAGTAGCCCTCCCAACAGCCCGGGATCGGGAGCCTCGGCCGTGACGTACACGGTCGTGCCCTGAATCTGGATGTCGGTGAGGTTCGCGTCGCACGTCTGCGTGGGAAGGCGCGGCACGATGCCCGTCGCCGCCCACGGCTGGAGCACGCCGTTGATGGGGTTGACCGAAGCGATCGCCGGCTGCGAGACGCCGTTCACCGAAGTGATCTCGCCGCCGAAGAGCAACCGTGACCCGTCCGGCGCGATCGCGGTTTCGGTGACCCGTCCGACCGTGTTCGCGGTGAACGCGGTCGAGACGTTGCCGTTGGTGGTGTTCAAGCCGCGATGCGTTGGCGCGCCGTGTTCTTGATCGTGGTGAAGTCACCGCCGACGTAGACAGAGGTGGCGTTCGAAGTCACGGTAGCCACGATCCCATTGGCGTTCGCCGACCATCCCGTGTCGACGGTGCCGCTCGGCAGGTTCAGCCGAGCGACGCGCTGGCGGGTGACGCCACCGATCGTCGTGAACGAGCCGGCGACGTAGAGCTTGGTCCCGTCGCTCGAGACGTCGAGGTCGTAGACCATGCCGTTCGCGTTGGGGTTGAACGTCGTGATGAGCGCGCCGGTGTTGGCGTCGAACGCCGCGATCCGGTTGCGGGTCACCTCTCCGGTTCCGAGCGGTGCCCCGGGGGGACGCACCGACGTGAACTGGCCGCCGGCGTAGATGACGCCGTTGGCGCTGTCGAGGGCCCAGACCGTGTTGTTGGTCTGCCAGATCGGTGAGCCGACTGCGCTCAACGGCTGGTCGTCGACCACGGCCGCGCCCGCGGGGGCCGCCTCGGTGACGCCAATCAGACCTGCAGTCAGCAGCAGCCCCGCCACGACTGCGGCCAAGCTCCGAATGCCACGTGATCTTCCGTTCCCCACCCGATTGCTCCTTGTTCCGCCCGCAAAGTGGGCATCCTGAGGAAAAGCGCACGGCGTTGATATAGGTCCGGTGACCCTTCGCGGCCGGATCACCCCGATGTGTGGGGAATCGTGACGATCGGCCCAGGGCCGTCGACCCATCCGCCTGATGCGCGCGGCCTGGTGCCAGACCTCAGCGGTGTCGCCGCCGCCCGGGGCTACCGAGCGACGGCGACACCGCCTCGAGCTGTGCGATCGCTTCTCCGGCCTGCCGCCTACGGTGCGTCGACGACGCTGACGTCGTCGATGCGGACGTCCTTCAGGCCGGTGTTCGAGCCACCCCGAACGATCGAGAAGTGGAGCTGGCCCGCGGCCGTCACCGTGGAGTCCGTGACCGTCGACGTCCACGCCGCCGGCTCGGCCGACCCGTCCGCCCAGCTCTTGAACTGGATGGTCGAGCCGCTGACCCGCAGACGGATCCACTGCTTGGCGGTGTTCACCTGGCGTGCACCCGAGACGGTCGCCAGCGTGGACGTGGTGCCGTTGTTGTTGCGCAGCACCTCCACGGTTCCCGACTGCGGCCGCATCTCCAGCCCGTAGCCGTTGCGCGGCCGGTAGCTGTTCTGCCAGCCACCGGATCCACGGGCAAAGACCGAGAAGTACGCCACGGCCGTGGTGCTGTTGAACTGGTACGAGAACGTCGTGTCCGAGTTCGTGCGCTCGGCCAATCCCGACAGCAATGCCCGGCTGAACGCCCCGGCCGTGTCGGTCAGGGCGAGCTGGCCCGTTCCCGACTGCTGGGTTGCGGTGCCGCTCGTCGATGCTGGTGGTCCAGCCCGCACCCCAGGCCGAACCCGTGGCGCCGGTGAACGCATCGGCGAACAACGTGGGGTCGGCATTCGTTGCCGTGACCGGACAGTGCCGTGCTCGGAGCCGAGACGTTGCCCGGCCGCGTCGCGGGCACTGACCGTGTACGAGTACGTCTGGTTCGCGACGACGGTGGAGTCGGTGAACGTGGTCCCGCCGGGCGACCCGATCAGGGTTCCGTTCCGGCGCACCTCGTAGCCGGTCACGGCCACGTTGTCCGTCGAGGCGTTCCAGGTGAGGCTGACGCTGCTCGCGCTGACCGCCGTTGTCGCGAGGCCGGTCGGAACCGACGGTGCGGCGCCGTCCGGTGTGGTCACCACGACCGAGGTCGATGGCGCCGAAGTGTTGAGCGCCGCGTCACGAGCCCGCACCGTGTAGGTGTAGGTGACTCCGGGCGCGAGCAGGCCGTCAGTGAGGGTGGTCCCGGCGGTGGCCGGGAGGTCGACGCCGTTGCGGGCGACGATGTACGCCGTGACCCCGACGTTGTCCGTGGACGCGTTCCACGCCAGCGCGACGGAAGTGGACGTCACGCTGGTCGTGTGCAGGTTCTGCGGTATCGAAGGCGCAACACCGTCGCCCGCAGCAGGGGTCGTCACGGCAAGCGCGGTGCTCAACGCCGAGAGATTGCCGGCCGCGTCGCGTGCTCGCACCTGGTACGAGTACGCGTGGTTGGCGACGACGTGGAGTCCGTGAAGGTGTTCGAGGTCGGACTGCCGATCTGGACCCCGTCGCGCACCACTTCGTACGTCGGGATGCCCACGTTGTCGCTGGAGTTGTTCCAGGTGAGGACCACCTGGTTCACGTTGACCGTCGGGGCCTGGAGGTTGCCGGGCACCGACGGGGCGACCACGTCCGGCGTGGTCACCAGGAGCGCGGTGGACGGCGCTGACTCACCGTCGGCACTCGTGGCGGTGACGGTGTAGCTGTAGGTCTGACCGCTGACCAGGCCCGTGTCCGAGAACGCGGTGGTGGTCGGCGAGCCACGGAGCACGCCGTTGCGGAACACCTTGTAGCTGGTGATCGTTCCGGCCGGCGCGTCCCAAGCCAGGTTGGCCGTCGTGGCGGTGACCGTGGTCGTGTGCACGTTGGTCGGGGCCGCCGGCGGCGGGGTGCCGGACTGGCTGGCCGCGTTGTAGTGCGCCAGCACGCGGTCGGCCGAGAGTGCGGTCGGGTAGACCGCGACCTCGTCGTACGTGCCGCCGAGCGCGCTCGCGCCCGGTGCGTTCGGCCAGCCGGTGAGGTTGCCACCGCCGACCCGCCAGTAGCCGTTGGCGGCAGTCGGCGAGACGGTCGGGTTCGTGCCGACGAGCGCACCGTCGATGTAGAGCGCCATGCCGCTCGCGCCCTGCGTTGCGACGATGTGGTGGAACGCGCCGTTGTTGTAGGTGCTCGGCGAGGTGATCACCTGCTGCACGCCTCCGGACAGGATGCCGTAGACGATGCGACCACCGGTCATGTAGAGGTGGCGGTCATAGGTCGTGCCCCACCCGGTCTGGGTGTTCTCCAGGCCGAGGATCTTGCCGCCGTTGCTCGTCGTCTTGACGAATGCCTCGAGCGAGTACGCCTGCGGGTTCGTCACCTGCTGGTTGGAGTACGCCACGCCGACTGGTCCCGGGGCTGAGCACACCGGTCGAGTCGTCGGTCAGCGCGCCGGCCTGTCCGAAGCTGAGCCCGGTGCGGTAGGTACCGGTCCGGTTGAAGCCGGAGGAGTCGGCGACCGGAAGCTGGCCGAGCTCGCCGAGCCGCCAGTACATCGACGGCGCGTCCGCGAGCACGGTCGCCGGGAACGCGCTCGGCGGCGGCGGGGGCGGCGGGGTCCCGGGTCGGCCTGCTCCGGCGGGAGCGCACCCTGGTACGCGGATCCCGACGCGTAGAGCGAGGCGACCTGCGCGGCAGAGAGCTCCGCGTTGTGCATGCTCGCCTCGTCGATGGTGCCGGCGAAGTAGTAGCTGAGCACGTGCGGCTTGCCGTCGTAGTTCGAGCCGAAGACGTTGTAGAAGCGGGCCAGGTCCATGTAGCCGGTCCGCAGGTAGCCGGGGCCGGGCAGGATGGGCTGGGTGATGTTCAGCGTGTTGGTCGAGCGACGCCGTCCATGTACAGCGAGATGTTGGTGGTGCCGTTGAACACCGCGGCGGCCTGGTGCCACTTGCCGTCGTTGTACGTGCCCGGGGTGCGCACGAAGCTGTTGCCCGGGTTGGTGGCGTTGCCGCGGCGGATGCCGAACTCGACCTTGCCGTCGTTGTCCATGTAGATGGCGCGGTTGTCCCGGAGGCCGACGCCGGTCTGGGCGTCGGAGAAGCCCATGATCGCCCCGCCCCGCTCGGTGGTCGTCTTGAACCACGCGGACTGGGTGAACGCGGCGGTCGGGGTGATCGGTGCCGTCGAGGTCACGTAGCCGTCGACGCCGTTGGTCGTGATGGCGGCGTTGTTCGACGAGATGCCGGGCTGGCCGGTCGCGACGCCACCGACGATGGTGCCGGTGTTGTTGTTGCCCGAGCTGTCCGCCAGCGGGCTGGCTGTTGCCGTCGAGACGCCAGTGCGCCGCGGTCGTGCCGGCGTTCGCCACGGCGGTCGGGTAGACCGGCGGGTTCTGCCAGCCGATCGTGACCGGCAGGCTGGACGGCCCGCGGATCGACGTGGCGGTCCCGTCGCTCGCGGTCAGCGAGTACGTGTGGGTGGTGCCGGCGACGAGGCCGGAGTCCTTGAAGCGGTAGACCGGACGCGACCACGGCCAGGACTCGAGGGTCTGGCTCGCGATCGGGTTGGCGCCCCCGTCGCGGTAGAGGTTGAGCGTGATCTGCCCGTCGTCGTTGTCACGGACCCCTTCGGCGCTGATCTCGACCGTGCCCGCCGCGGTGGCGGTGACCCGGGGCGTGGCCGGCACCTCGGGCGCCGCGTTCGCCACCGTTCGGCGTGAAGCGGGTCAGGCCCTGCTGGTTCTGCTGGTTCACCGTGGCGAAGTCGCCACCGGTGAAGATGTTGGTGCCGTCACTCGCGATGACCTGCGGGCCGACGGTCGTGCTGGTGCCGGTGGCGCCACCGTTGGTCGTCGGGCTCCAGTGCCCGAGCCGGCCGTCCGAGGCCCGGAACGCCTCGAGCCGGTACCAGACGAAGTCGTTCGGGTTGTTCGGGCCGATGTAGCCACCGACGTTCTTCGAGCAGTCGTGGTTGTGCGAGGCGCGGTAGCCCCAGCCCCCGGCGAACGCGAGACCGACCGAACCGCCGAGGCAGTGCTCGTTGTAGATGAGCGACCCGTCGGCGATGTTGGCCGCGTAGTAGCCCTCCCAGCAGCCCGGGTTCGGCGCTTCCGCGGTGACGTACGCGATCGAGCCCTGGATGACGATGTCGGTCAGGTTGGCGTCGCAACCACCATTGGCGAGGCGGGGCGCGACGCCGGTCGCGGCCCACGGCATCGTGGCGCCGGTGGTCGTGTTCAACGAAGCGATCCCGGCCTGCGGCAGCCCATTGATGACGTCGTTCTCGCCGCCGACCAGCAGGCGGGCCGGGTTCGCGGACAGTGCGCTCTCGCTGATGCGCTTGTCCGAGCTCGCGTTGAACGCGGTGACGACGCTGCCGTTGGTCGCGCTGAGCTTCGCGATGCGGGTGCGGCTCTGCCCGCCGATCGTGGTGAAGTCGCCACCCACGTAGACGTTGTTGTTGTCCGCGCTGACGGTGGCGACGATCGCGTTGGCGTTCGCCGTCCACGCGGTGTCGAGCGTGCCGCTCGGGAGGTTGAGCCGCGCGATGCGCTGACGGGTCCCGCCCGCGATCGTCGTGAAGGAACCGGCGACGTAGAGCTTGGTCCCGTCGGGGGAGACGTCGAGGTCGTAGACCATGCCGTTCGCGTTGGGGTTGAACGACGTGATCAGCTCGCCGGTCGTGGCGTTGAAGGCCGCGATCCGGTTGCGGGTCACCGTGCCGGCGCCGCCCAGGGCGACTCCCGGCGGGCGGACCGCGGTGAACTCACCGCCGGCGTAGACGACGTTGTTCGCGACGTCGAGGGCCCAGACCGTGTTGTTGGTCTGCCACATGCTCGACGCGACGCCGCTGAGCGGCTGGTCGTTGACGATCGCCGCGGCGGCCGGCGCGACCTGGGTCATGCCCACCAGGCCGGCGGTGACCAGCACCATGGCGACCAGCGCCGACAACGAACGGAACGCGCGACAAGTGCGATTACGCACCAGAACCTCCCAAATGGCCGAACGGGGAAGTCTTCCGATGCGTCACTCGGGCCGTCAATGGGTCGAAAGGATCAAGTGCTACGAATCCGCCCCGAGAGTGTGTCGCACGTCACCGAGGGTGATGCTTGCACGACGCGGCGGGACGAACTCGGGTCCGAATTCTCCCCTAAATCCCTTGACGAATCGTCCGTTCGGCCCATTGTGTCCAATATGGGGGCCGGGTTACCCTTATGCCCGGTCGGGAGGCGCTTGGCCGGGCGGGGTAGTGATTGCGCAGTATTGGCAGTCGCGCTCCAGGTGAGGATGACCACGGTGCGTAGTAGAGATGAAGCGACACGAGCGTTGCGGCGTGTCGGTTCGCGGGACACCCCGCAGCCGGCCCGCTCAGTTCGGGACCTCGAGACGGTCCCCACGCTCGAAGCGGTCGCCACAGCTGAGCTGACCGGCGGGAGCTCCCGCCTGCGCGGCCTGCTGTTCGGCCTCGATGTCATCGCGGCTTCTGTCGGTTTTGTCCTCACCATCGGCCTGCCCACGGCGCTCCAGGGCCTCGACGCAACGGGGTGGACGGCGCTGATCGCGACCGTCGTCGCCGCCATCGTCGTCACCATGCTGGCGATCGGCTCCCAGGGCCTGTACCGCTCCCGGACCTGCGCGGTCCGGGCGGTCGAGACGGTCCGGCTCGGTCGGGCGGTCGCCGTCGCCACCGTGGTGGCGCTGCTGGTCGCCAACGCCATGAACCTCTCGGTAGGGATCGCCGCCGCGATCGCCGCCGTGTGCGTCACTTGGTTCCTGCTCAGCGCGACCCGCGGCCTCTACGGCGCCTGGTTGCGCAAGCTCCGCATGGAGGGTCGCTTCTGCCGCCAGGTCGTGGTGGTCGGAACCGGCGACGAGGGCTACGAGCTCTACAAGCTGGTCGAGCAACACCCCGAGCTCGGCATCCGGGTCTCGGGCATCGTGGGCCCGCGGCACTCGCTGGCGCAATGGGACGGCGAAGTGCGGTGGCTCGGCGAGGTCGCCGACGCCGACGTCGCGGTCCAGGCCGCCGGAGCGAACGGCGTGATCATCGCCGTCAGCGACATCTCGGCCGACGAGCTCAACCACCTCACCCGCGGACTGCTGCGCGACGGCATCCACGTCCAGCTCTCGAGCGGTCTGCGCGGCATTGACGGGCGCCGGCTGCGTTCCGTCCCGCTCGCCCACGAGCCGCTCTTCTACCTCGAGCCGGTCACCCTCTCGCTCTGGCAGCTCCGCACCAAGCGACTGCTCGACCTGATCCTGGCCAGCATCATCTTCCTCGTCGCGCTGCCCGTGCTCGCCGCGGCGGCACTCGCGGTCAAGCTCGGCGACGGCGGTGCGGTGCTCTTCCGCCAGACCCGGGTGGGCCAGGACGGTGCGCCGTTCAGCCTGATGAAGCTTCGCACGATGGTTCCGGACGCCGAAGAGCGCCTGGTCGACCTGACGTTCGCCAACGAGCGTGAAGGCGGTCCGCTCTTCAAGCTCACCCAGGACCCGCGCCGCACGAAGGTCGGTCGGTTCCTCGAGCGCACCAGCCTCGACGAGCTGCCGCAGCTGATCAACGTGCTGCGCGGCGACATGAGCCTGGTCGGTCCCCGGCCGGCGCTCCCGCACGAAGTCGCCCAGTTCGACGACGAGCTGCTCGGTCGCCAGCGGGTGCTTCCGGGCATCACGGGTCTCTGGCAGGTCGAGGGTCGGGAGAACCCGGCATTCGACGTGTACCGGCGACTGGACCTCTTCTACGTGGAGAACTGGTCGGTCGGATTCGATCTGGCGATCCTCATGTCGACGTTCCAAAGCGTCTTGATGCGACTCCTCTGGCGGTCCAGCTCCACCGAGCTCTCTGTGACCCCGGATCTGACCGGCTCTGCGCCGGTAACCCAGTCTTCGTAGGCGTTTTCTCGCCTTTCGGGGGCATGTCACGCACCGCGCGATTCGTACCGCGGTGCGTTGATAGTTCAGTCTCGGCCGCGGAATGCCGATACGTTGGGTCTGCCGCATTGCCGCGGATTGAGGCATTTGCAAGCCTCGCGATGGGTCCAGACCCTCGTCACCGTTTGGCAGCGCTCTGCACGGCAGCTCCCCATTCCCGGACGAGGAGAACGACGTGCCTATGCCCAACCACCGGAATTCGCAACAGATCTCGCGACGCCAACGCGTCGATCGCGGGGCTCGCGGCGCTTGGCTTGGCCGCCGGCGTCATCCAGTTCCTCCCGTCGGCCGGAGCCGACGGCATCGTGGTGACCCAGGTCGCCAGCGCCAGGGATGCAGGCGCCGTCGACCTGAACCGCGACGGCATCGCGGACTACGCCGCGCTACGGCGTGACGAACCGCGCACTGTCGGTCGGCGAGCAGCCGCGCGACGGCAGCGACCTCAGACTCTTTCTTCCGTTCGACATCTCCTCGACCGCGCTCGGCGCAGTGCGCGACGGCGGGAAGGCGAGCGTCTCGATGCAGGTGTGGCGGGTCGACAACCTGGCTTCGCAGAAGCTGGTCGTCGACGTGTACACGAACGGCACGAGTGCCCAACGATCCGACTACAACCGACCCGCGACGAGACTCGCCACGCTGACGCCGATCGAAGGACGTGTCGCCGTGGACGTCACTGGCGTCGTCCGCACGATGACGAGCGCGGGGACCCTGACGCTGCGGCTCAGCCTCGATCAGCTGGCGCCGAAGACCGGCGGACCGTTGACCCAGGTGAACATCGCGACGTCGGAGTCCCGCCGCGCGGAGAACCGCCCGGTGCTGACGGCGACCTCGACCGGTGTCAGCGCGCAGGGATCCGTCCCGCCGCCGGTGCCGGCACCCGACGAAGCCGCGCCCGGATCCGGCGCCCGCCCCGGCCCCCGTGCCCGGTCCCGGACCCGATCCCGGTCCCGACGCCGACGCCCACGCCGGTGCCGGCCTCCGGTCAGCCTCCGACGGGGGTCACCGGTGGCGCTACGTGGAAGGCCATCTTCAACGACGACTTCAACGGTTCGGCCGTGGACTCGACGCGCTGGAACGTGCTCGACAACTCGAACTTCGGCAGCGGCAACAACGAAGACGAGTGCTACAAGGCCGCCAACACGACGGTCAGCGACGGGTCGCTGAAGCTCACCGGCAAGCGCGAGACGGTGACCAACTGTGGCTCGAACCCCGACGGTGGCAACGCGTACTACTTCACCTCGGGCATGGTCACGACCCGGGCCCAGGGTGGAGCGGTGAAGTTCAAGTACCGCCAGGGCTACGCCGAGGTCCGCATGCGCGTTCCGCGCGGCAACCTCTACTGGCCGGCGTTCTGGCTCGTGGGTGCGGCGACGGTTCCAGCCCGGGCTGGCCCGACTACGGCGAGATCGACGTGACCGAGATCTACGGCTCCAAGCCCGACATCAGCGAGAGCAACTTCCACCGCCCGGGCGGCAACATCGGAGCGAAGAACCACAACGTCAACGACCCGACGTCCAGCAGCGGCGGGATCAACATCAACCTGCCCAACCCGCTGGTGTCCGGCGGTACGAACAACTGGCACACCTACGGGATCAACTGGACCGCCAACCGCCTGGATTGGTACATCGACGGGATCAAGGTCCGTACCTACACCGCCACGTCCTCCGCGGAGCTCGCGGCGCTCGGGTACGAGCACAGCATGATCTTGAACCTGGCGATGGGCGGCAACGGCCCCCGCTACTCCGACCACGGCTACACCGGCCAGGACTCGGCGAGCGGGTACAGCAACGGCAACCTGAACGCCGATCTCCCCGGCGCGATGGAGGTCGACTACGCCAAGGTGTGGCAGCCCTAGCGAATCGACCCGAGCATCGAAGCGAGCATGGGGCAAGCCCGGCTTCGGCCGGGCTTGCCCCTTTCGCGCGTACCGCGCGACCCTGGGGGGAGTGGGCGCTGGGGGCCAGACCGGGTATGAGCGCGCGGGCAATCGAGCGGTTCCTCGCGGGTCGCGTTCGCGCTCGGCTGCTCGGCGTGCTCACGGTCGGGGGCGTTCCTCGGCCTGCTCCTCGGGGGCATCGGGCCGGCCGCCGCGGCGAGCCCGGACGAGCACCGCGCCGACCGTCCACATCACCGCGACCGGGGTCGACCCCGCAGTGGTGCAGGTCGAGCCGGGCCAGACGGTCATCTGGATCAACGAAGTCCGGGGCGAACCGGTCGGTCGTGGCCGATGACTCGAGCTTCGACTCCGGGACGCTGAGCCAGGGCGACCGCTTCCAGTTCGCGTTCACCGAGCCCGGCACCGTCACCTATACGGTCCTGTCGGCGCCCGGTGTCTCCGGCACGGTCATCGTGAAGAGTGCGACCGACCCGACCGCTCCGGCACCGGTGCCGGCGCCCGCCGGGACCCGACCGGAACGCCGACCGGGACCCCGCCCGCGGCGGCGCCGACCGACTTCGCGTACACCGGCGCCGGGAGCGCGTTCGACCGGTGCCGCCGGGCGCGCTCGCGGTCGCGCTCGGCGTCGCGCTCGTGCTCTCGGCCCGCCGCATCGGTCTGATGGCGTTCTCCGGCCTCTCGTCCTTCCTCGGCCCCGACGACCTGCTCCCGACCCGCCGGCACCGGCGCGTGCGCCGCGAGCGGGCCCGCCGTGGAGTCGACCTTTAAGGTCGTCCGCGTCGCCGCGGTGCTCGTCGTCGCGGTCGGGTTGCTCGTCGGCTGTGGCGACGACGACTCCGGTGTCGGCGCCCCCCGCCGGGCTCGCGGTCGGTCACGTTTCCCGGGCCCGGACGGGTACCCACTGACCGGGTCGGGAGCTGGGGCGCGGGACGGTCGCGCTCGTGTTGGCGCACGGCGCGACGACGACGATGGCGAGCTGGTACGCACCGATGCCGGCGTTCGCCGACGCGGGCTACCGGGTGCTCGCGTTCGACTCCCGTGGCGTGGGCGAGTCGATCGGCGCGCGCGTCGACGGACCCGACGAACCGCGCCGCGGACCTCGAGGCCGCGATCCGGTACGTGCGCGGCCGGGGCGCGTCCGAGGTCGTGGTGATGGGTTCGTCGCTCGGGGCGTGGGCGGCGCTCACCGTGGCGGGGGAGGAGGACGTCGCCGGGGTCGTGGGGGTGTCGCCGGCCGGGATCCCGCCGGATCTCGACGCGATCACCGCGCCGGCGTTCTTCGTCGCCTCGGTCGGGGATCGCGGGTCCGGCGGCGAACGCGAGAGCGCTGGGTCGCCACTTCGGCCGCGCGGCCCGCATCGTCTCCGGCTCCGTGCACGGCGCCGACCTCTTCGCCGACCATCCCGAAGCGACCCGCGCCGTCGTCGCGGTTCCTGGCGGAGGTCGTCCCGGCCTCCAGCTGACGCTGACAGCCGGGCCTGGGACGACCCCCACGCAGAGCTCGCAGATCGGATCAGAACATGACGGTCGACGCCGCGGTGACGGTCGAGGTCTTCGGCGCGTTGCCGGCGACGTCGCGCAGCGTCGGCGCCGGGACGAACTGGAACTTCGCCGGCCACCTTGGTCGCCGTGCGGGCGGCACAGCTCCCGGCGCACGGGCCGGTGACCGTGAAGGTCACGGTCTTGTTCGCGTTGCTCAGCACGAGCGTGCCCGTGAACGTCACGCTGCGCATCGTCGGGCTGGCGCCGAGGTAGCCGGTCCCGCCGGTGGTCCGGAAGCCGTTCGTGAGCCTGCTGATCGAGTACGACGTGACCCCGTTCGACCGCTGGAGCGCGAGCGTCGCGGTGGCGGGACGCTCGACGCGCGGAGCGGCTCGTTGAACGTGACGGCGAACGTGTCGCGGTTGGCGTTGATCAAGCCGTTCTTGTTCGTGGTCGTGAGTCCGGCGGCGGTGGTCGTCGGCCCGACCGTGTCGTAGGTGAAGGTGCGGACCCGGTCGGCCGACGCGATGCCGGCCTGGTCCACCGACCACGCCGTGATCGTGTAGTGCACGCCGTTGGCCAGCTTGGTGGAGGGGAGGACGGCGGTCCACGACGACGTGCCGGTAGCGGTGATCGTCGCCTCGGCCGCCTGCCACGCGGTGCCGGTCCAGTACTGGTGGTTGTTGGACCGCTGGATCGTGAGCTTGACGCTGGCGAGCCCCGACCCGTGGTCGGCGGCGGTGCCACAGATGTCGGTCGTGGCAGTGCACCCGGCCTTCCAGCCGTTGCTGCCGGTACGACGCGTTGTTGGTCGGGAACTTCATCACCGTGTTCGGCGGCGTGATGTCCGTGGTGCCGGTCGGACAGCTCGAGGTCGAAGACGGCGCGGGTGTCGGTCTTCGAGCTCTGGTGGACCTCGGCCGCGATCACGTTGTCGCCGGTGACGAGCGCACTGCTCGGGATCGTGAACGTCTTCCACGTCGACGCCGTCCGTGGCGGTGACCGCGGAGCTCGCGTTCGGTGTCCGCGGTGAGCGTCCCCGCGGGCAGGTTGTCGCGCAGCACCTCGGTGCCGTTCAGATACACCGCGATCCCGTCGTCGCGCTTGACCCGCAGCGTGAGCTGCCCGACCGCGGCGGCGTTCGTCACGTTGACGTGGCGGACGTAGTACTGCGTCTTCGTACCGTCGGGCACGACGGTCTCCTCGCCCCGGTTACCCCAGCCGAGCTGGCTCGGCCCGTGGTCCCACGACGATGCGTCGAACGACGCGCTGGCGCCACGCCGTCCCCGGATCGATGGCGGTGGAGCAGGTAGGACCAGGTCGCGCCGGATTGCGCCGAGCACGTTGTCGGCAGTGGTGGTCACCACGACGGATCCGGTCGATGACGCGTTGCCGGAGGTGTCGTACGCAGTCACCGGAGTAGGTGTACGCGGTCGTCGGGCTGAGACCGGTGTCGACGAAGCTCGGGCGTCTGGGTGAACGCCGACGGGGGCGCCGTCGCGGCGGACGAGGTAGCCGATGACCCCGGTGTTGTCGGTCGACGGGCCCAGCTGAGCTGGGCGCTGCTGAAGTCGACGCTGTCGACCTGCGGGTCCGGCTTCGTCGGCGCCGAGGTCTCCGTGCCGTTCCGGGCGACGAGCTCCAAGTCGAAGATGCCGTCGGCGTTCGCCGCGTCGGCCTGGTGCACCTCGGCCGCGATCGTGTTGTCGCCGGCGCGGAACAGCGTCGTCGGGAATCTGGTACTCGAACCACGTGCTCTCGGCCGCGCCCGACGTGTACGCGCTCGCGAGCGTGGTCGCCGTGATCGCGCCGGTCGGCATGTTGTCGCGCACCACGGGGACGCCGTTGACGTAGACCACGGCGCCGTCGTCGCGCTTGAGCCGGATCGTGATCGTCTTGTACTGGCTCGGATTCGCGATGGTCAGGTGCCTCACGAAGTACGACGTCACGGGGTTGCCGGTGATCGCGGTTGCCTCGCCCTTGCCGCCCCAACCCAGCTGCGATGCACCGGTCGGCCACGACGACGTGTTGACGGCTCGACTGGTGCAGGGCGGCGCCGAGGTCCTGGCCATCGGCCGGTACGACCACGCGGCGCCGTGGGCCAGGAGGGTGGCCACCGCGGGCGGCGGTGGGACTGACCGACATCGCCGCGGTCGTCGCCGAACGATTGCCCCCGTCGTCGACCGCCCGGATGAAGTACCGGGAGGGGTCCACGACGTTCGTGTCGGTGAACGTGCGGTCGAAGGTGCTGCCCATGACGATGGTGCCGAAGGTCGGGTCGTCCTTCAGGATCTCGTAGTGGATCGGCGTCGTCGCGTTGTCCGTCGATGCGTTCCACGTGAGCGTGACGTCGTTGCCGTTCAGCGTCGTCGCGGCTGTTGGCCGGGGTCGACGGCGCCGTCGCGTCGCGGTCGCAGAACTTCTCGTAGCCGCCGTAGTACGTGGCCGCGGACGCACCCTGGCGGAGCAGGTCTCCGCCGGCCCACATGCAGCCGTTGCTGTCGACGAACAGTGCCCACGGCCCGTCGCCCGACGGTGGCCGCCTGCGTCGGGTGGAACTCGGGGACGACCTCGAGGTTGTCCGTCATGTCGTACGCGCCGATCAGGTTGATCGGGTCGACCCGCGAGTAGCCCTGCGGGGACGGGAAGCTCGTGGTGTCCTCGTACTGCCAGTCGGTGACGCAGTGGCAACCCGCCGTAGAGGATCCCGTCCTTGTACGCCAACGCCTGGTAGTCCCCACCCGTGTTCTGAGTGATGAAGCCTCGTTCGAAGGAGTAGTCGCTGCGCGCGTAGGACTGGAGATAGTGCTGCGATCCGCCTTGGTACACGTGGTTGCCGACCTCGAGGATCGCGTTGCTCGGATCCGTGGCCGCCGGGCTCGACGGCACCCACGACTTGAGTCCGTGGACTGCCGCGCCCGTCGTCGGTGTCCACGATCGCCTGGTGGGTCGGGTTGAGCGTCGCGCCGTTCAGGACCGAGAAGGCGCCGACGGCGTAGAGCCGGTCGCCCTGTGGGCTCGCGTGGATGTCCATGGGCGCCGTCTCGAGCGTCGGCTCCCAGTTCCAGTCGGGCCGGCCGTCGGTGAGGCGCACCCGCGACAGGCGGCTCAAGCGTGAGCGGGCCCACGAAGTTGCTCCCGGTCCCGCCGGAGATGGTCGTGAAGTTGCCGCCCAGGTAGAGCCACTGGCCCTGGATCGACATGGCGCGTACGTCGTAGCTGCCGGTCGGGCGCGACGCGTAGGCCAACCAGCTGGTGGCCGGCACCGGCGCGCCGGTGGTGGGGTTGAGCGCGGCGAGCGCGGTCGTGTTGGCCACGCCGTTGACGTTGGTGAACTCGCCGCCGACGAAGAGCTTGGTGCCGTCGGTCGAGGCCATGATCTTCCAGACCGGCGCGTCGATCACCGGGTTGAAGCTCGGAGATCCATTCGCCGGTGTTGACGTTGAACGCGGCCAGGTACGACTGGGTGAAGGTGGGACCGCCGATGCCGTGCTGCACCTGGAGGAACTTGCCGCCCAGGTAGATGGTGTTGCCGATCTGCGGCGATCGTCTTGACGTAGTCGTGGATGTTCGGGACGGCGACGCCGGCGTTCAGCCCGGTGACGGCCCCATGGCTGGGCGACCGGTGTGCGGCTCAGCATCTGGCGGACGGTCGAACCGGCGAGGCCGCTGGCCGGGCGCGTACGTGACGCCCGCGGCGGCGATGTCGGCATCGGTCGTCGTCGGCCGGATGAACACCTGGGTGAACGGGATCGCGCTGTTCTCGTTCGCGAACTCCCACAGGTACGAGGTCGTGTTGTTGGCGCCCGTCGACACGGAGCTGCCGAACGCGAACCCGGCCCGGAAGTTGTGGGCTGCGCTCGGCAAGCGTGGTCACCCGGCGCGTGTCGTTGGCGACCTGGACGTTCGAGGTGGTGTTGGTCTGGTACGAGGACGTGTTGATCGTCGTCGTGGTGGCGTCGAACTTGATCGAGCTCAGCGGGATGCCGCCGCCGAAGGCCCACGACCAGGAGCCGAAGCTCCGGACGCGCATCCGAACCTCCTGCCAGGAGGTGCCGGTCGCGTTCGTCGCGCGGCGGAGCCGGATCCCGTCGGTCAGCCCGCCCATGCGGCCGCCGTTCATCAGGCCGTCGATGGTCGGCGTGGGAAGCGACGCGGGCGCGAACGCGGCGGTTCCGGTGACCGAGCTGCGGACGGTCGAGGGTGAGCCCTGACCCCAGTACGGGAAGCTCCACCCTTCACGACCGCGGCCGACGAGCACCCAGCCGCCGCCGTCGGTCGTCATGTCGCAGTAGAACTGCTGCGGCTCGACCAGCTTCGGGGTCCAGAGCCAGTAGATCCCGGTCGGGGCTGGCGGTGTAGCTCTGCTTGATCGACCAGCACGACGGTGCGGCCGTCGCCGCGGTCGCGCCGTCTCGGGGTGCCGGGGTGGCCGCGGACGCGACCGGCACCTCGGGCGCCACCGAGCTCGCGAGGCCGGCCAGCCCGAGCGAGGCTGAGGACGATGACCGCCACCAGCGCGCGCCGACCGATCCCGGCCGCCCGCACCGATCTCCCGCGCCGTGCCTGCACCAGCCCTGTTCCCATCCCCGGCGGGGACCAGGCGAGCCTCATGCTCAGAGTGGTCCGCCAGTCTCCCTGGGTGAGAATACGGTGAAAAGGCTGACCTATCTACTCAATACCGACAAATAGTGCAGCCGACCTAGGAGGGAGCGAGGCGGTTCCGGGCCGGCTACCAGGAGCGGCCTGCGACCACCAGCGATCGGAACGCCGACGCGGGGATCGGCCGGGAGACGAAGTAGCCCTGGATGGCGTCGCAGCCGAGGGTCCGGAGCTCGCGGAGCTGGGCCCCGGTCTCGACGCCTTCGGCGACGACGAAGAGATCCATCGCGCGGGCCACCATGCAGCGCGCTGGCGACGATCGCGCCGTCGTACGGATCGACGCCGAGGCCCTTGATGAACGCCTGGTCGATCTTGAGCGTGTCGAACGGAAGGCTCTTGAGGTAGATGAGCGACGAGTAGCCGGTGCCGAAGTCGTCCACCGCGATCCGGAGCCCGAGCGCCCGCAGCTGCACGAGCAGATCACGGAATCGGTCGAGATCGTCCATCAGGACGCTCTCGGTCATCTCCAGCGTCACCCGCGCGGGATCGACGCCCGCGCGTTCGATGATCCCGGCGAACCGGTCAACGACACCGGGCTCCCGCAGCTGGTGGACGGAGACGTTGACCGACATTCCGAGGCTCGCGAGCAACGGCACCCCGTCGGCCCACGCGGCGAGCTGCGCACAGGCGGTCTCGAGAACCCACGCTCCGATCTCGATGATGGAGCCGGTCTCCTCGGCCACGCCGATGAACTCATCGGGCTTGATCAGCCCCCGATGCGGATGTTGCCAACGGATGAGTGCCTCCGCCCCGTGGATTCGTCCGTCGGCCAGCGTGACGATGGGTTGGAACCGGAGGACGAACTCGTTCCGCTCGAGCGCGTGAGTGGAGGTCGCTGATCAGCTCGAACCGGTGATTCGTCCGGGCGCGCATGTCGACGTTGAAGAACTCCACTGCCCGTTGCGCGGGCTGTTGCTTGGCTCGGGCCAGGGCGAGGTCGGCGTCGCGCAGGAGGGACGAGGCCGTCGCGGTCGGGCCATCGATCGCCACCCCGATGCTCGCGTCGACGAACAGCTCGGACCCGTCGATGTCGATCGGAGAACGCGAGACCTCGCGGAGGCGTTCGACCAGCGCGAGGGCTTCGTCATCGGTCGAGACCTCCGCGACCGAGACGAACTCGTCACTTCCGGTACGAGCGAGTGTTTCGTGGGGCGTCATCGCCGCCGCGAGTCGTTCGGCGATCGCGATGAGCACCTGGTCCCCGGCATCTTGACCGTGGGTGTCGTTGATCGAGCTTGAACCCGGTGAGGTCGAGCGCCACGACGACGACGGAGTGGCGAGCGAGCTTGGCGCGGGCCAGGGCGAGATTGATGCGGTCACGCAGGAGGACGCGGTTCGGGAGTCCGGTGAGCGCGTCGTGAAGTCCTTGGTGCGCCAGCTGGTCTTCGGCTCGCTTTCGGCGGGTGATGTCGCGCGAGATCCCCTCGACCGCGGTCACAGTCCCGTCCTCATCGCGCAGCGAACGTCAGTTGCTGGCTGACCCAAACGATCGTTCCGTCGGGCTTGTGCACCGCGACGTCCAGCGGCTCGGTGAGCCCGCCGGACGCGAAGAGCTTCTCCATCTCGGCGGCACGGGCCGGATCGATGAGTCGGTCGATCAGGCTCGGGTCGTTGTAGAGCTGCTCAGGCGTGAGGCCCGTGACGGCGAGCGACGCAGGGCTCACGTACTCGAAGTGCGGCTCCGGGACGAGCTCGTAGCGGAAGATGAAGTCCCGTGCATTCTCGGCGAGCAGCCGGAACCGACGTTCGCTGGCGCGCAGCGCCTCGTCTGCCGCGTAGCGCTCGGTGATGTCCTGCGCGACGCCGAGCACGCGGCACTGGTTCGCCCTTCGTGTCGTACTCGGGCTCGGCCCAGACGTGGAGCCAGCGCAACGACCCGTCCCCCGCCACGACTCGGTGCTCGATCTCGTACGCGTGATGCTCGGAGAGCGCCGCGGCCATCACGGCGCTCAGTCGGTCCCGATCGTCCGGATGCACCAACGAGAAGAACAGCTCGACGGAGCATCGGCGTCGCCTCGTCCATGCCGAGCAAGCCGGAAGCACTCCTTGGACCAGAACAGCGTTGGGCGGATCGCCGAGCCCGAGTATCCAGGTGCCAGTGCCGCTCAACGTCTCGGCCTCGCTCCAGGAACCCGCACGTCTGCTCGAGTGCTTCATCCTTCGCGCTGCAGGATCGCTTCGGTCCGTCGCCGCTCGCTGATGTCGCGTGCGATCGCCGAAGCGCCGACGATCGCACCGGCCTGGTCGCGGATCGGGGACACCGTGACCGAGACGTCGAACCTCGAACCGTCCCGGTGCATGCGCACCGTCTCGAGGTGGTCGACACGCTCACCGCGCGCGACCGCGCGCAGGATCGACGTCCAGCTCGCGGGCCCGCTCCGGAGGGACGATCAGCGAGATGCGCCGACCGAGCACCTCTTCGGCGGCAAAGCCGTACATGCGCTCGGCCGCGGCGTTCCAGCTCAGGATGACCCCGTCGAGCGTCTTCCCGACGATGGCGTCGTCGCTCGACTCGACGATCGCCGCGAGCTGCTCGACCATCGCGCCAGTCGGCAGGTCGCGGGCGACCGGGAGGTCAGTGCGTTCCACGATCGCTCCACGCGGCGCGACCAGAAGGGTGGTGCTCGCCAGGTCGAACCGTGGTCATGCACCCTGCCTTCCGCGCCCAAGGTATGGGAGGGCATGAAAGAAGGTCGTCACACGCCCGGGGCGCCTTGAGCGGCGCAAGCCCGCGGCGGTCAGGTCGGACGGGAATGTCCGTTCTGGCCAGGTCGGTCCTCGGCCGGATCGCGGCGGTTCCGGGCGGGGGTCGTCCCGGCCGCACAGCGGACGCTGACAGCCGGGCCGGGACGACCCCCACACCGCGATCGCTAGAAGATGACCTGCGACGACGCCGTGATGGTGGTGGTCGCCGCCGGGTTGCCGGCGACATCCGTCAGCGTCGTGGCGGGCACGTACTGGTACGCCCCCTCGACGCCGTCGTCGAGAGTGCGGTGCAGGTGCCGGCGCACGCTCCGGTGACCGTGAAGGTCACGGTCTTGTTGGAGTTGCTCAGCACGAGCGTGCCGGTGAACGTCACCGTGCGGGTCGTGCCGGAGCTCGTGAGGTAGCCGCTGCCGCCGGTGGTCCGCAGGCCGTTGGTGAGCCCGCTGATCCCGTACGAGGTGGTGCCGTTCGAGCGGGAGAGCGTGAGGGTCGCGGTCGCCGGCACGGTCGCCGGGTCGAGCGCCTCGTTGAACGTGACGGCGAAGGTGTCGGTGTTCACGTTGATCGCACCGTTCTTGTTCGCCGTGACGATGCTCCCCGCCGCGGTGGTCGGCGCCGCGGTGTCGTAGGTGAAGGTGCGGACGGTGTTGCCCGAGATGTTGCCCGCCGTGTCCACCGCCCACGAGGTCACGGTGTACGTGACACCGTTCGTCAGCTGGCTCGTCGCGAGCGGGACGCTCCACGCCGTGGTGCCGCTCGCGGTGATCGTGGCCGACGCCGCCTGCCAGGCGCTGCCGGTCCAGTACTGGCTGTTGTTCGAGCGCTGGATCGTCATGCGGACGCTGGCCAGACCCGAGCCGGTGTCGGCCGCGGTCCCGCAGAGGCGGGCCGTGGGCGAGCAGCCGGCGGTCCAGGTGGTGGCGTTGTAGCTGCCGCCGTTGGCCGGGAAGGTGAAGGCCGTCGTCGGCGCCATCGGTGTCGATGCGGATCTGGGTGCCGGCGGTCCTGACGGCTTCGGTGTTGCCGGCGCTGTCCACCGAGAAGTACTTCACGGTGTAGGTGCCGGAGCCGCTGAGCGTCACCGCTCGTCCCCGTGGCCGAAGCCGTGGTCGGGGTGGAGCCGTTGGTCGTGTAGTAGGTCTGACCGACTCCGGCGCCCCCGGCGTCGGTGGCGGTGAGCGTGACGGTCTGGCTCGTGGACTTCCAGGCGTTGCCGATCGATGCCGTGTTGTCGGTCGTGACCGGCGCCGTCGCGTCGACGCGTGAAGCCGGACGCCGCGCTGGTCCCGACGTTGCCGGCGGCGTCGGTCTGCGATGCCGTCACCGAGTACAAGCCGGTGGCGAGTCGCGCTGCCGTTCGTGGACCACGAACCGGCGGCGCACGGGGTGGTGAGGGTGGCCGAACCGGTGCCGGTGAGCGTCACCTTGACGTTGCCGTCCGCCGTCGTGCACGTCCCCGAGTAGCTCGGGGCCGCGGCGCCGAGCAGCGAGCCGTTGGCCGGAGCGGTGAGCGATGACGACCGGCGCCGTGCTGTCGACCGTGAAGGTGTACGTGGCGCTCGTGCCCGTCTGCGAGCTCGCGTCGGTCTGCGACGCCGTGGCGCTGTACGAGCCGTCCGGCAGCGTGGTGCTCACCGACCAGTCGTTGGCGACGCACGGCGCCGTGACGACCGTGGGCTGGGTGCCGGTCACGTTGACCGTGACGGTGCCCGCGGCCGTGGTGCAGAGGCCGGCCAGCGTCGTCGGGGCTGGAGCCGAAGCTGCCGTTCGCCGGTGCCGTGATCGTCACGATCGGTGCCGTCGAGGCGACGGTGGACTGGAGCTCGAGGTCGAAGACGCCACGCGTGTCGCTCTTGGAGTCCTGGTGGACCTCCGCGGCGATCACGTTGTCGCCGGCGACCAGCGTCGAGCTCGGGATCGTGAAGGTCTTCCAGTCGATCCCGTCCGCGGCGGTCACCTTCGTGCTCGAGTACGTGGCCGCCGTGAGCGTGCCCGTCGGGAGGTTGTCCCGCACGATCTCGGTGCCGTTCACGTAGATCGCGACGCCGTCGTCACGCTTGACCCGCAGCGTGAGCTGGCCGAGCGAGCCCGGGTTCGAGACGTTGAAGTGGCGCAGGTAGTACGAGGCGAGGAACCCGGTCGGGACCGTCGTCGTCTCGCCGCGGCCGCCCCAGCCGAGCTGGCTCGGGCCGGTGGTCCACGACGATGCGTCGAAGCCGGGCTGCCGCCACGCCGTACCGGGGTCGGTGGCGGTTGCCTTGAAGGACCACACGTCACCGTGCTGGACCAGGAACGAGGTGCTGGTGGTCGAAACCGGGAGCGAGCCGGCGCGTCGATGCGTTGCCGGAGGTGTCGATCGCGACCACCTGGTACGCGTAGGCCGTGCTGGCGTTGAGGCCGGTGTCCGTGAAGGTGTTGCCCGGACGTGTAGCCGACCACCGCACCGTTGCGGCGCACGACGTAGCCGAGCACGCCGGCGTCGTCGGTTGCGTTCGTCCAGCTGAAGGCCACCGAGCTCGACGTGACGTTGCCGACGGTGAGCGTCGGGCGGGTCGGCGGGTTGGTCTCGGCCGGCGTCTGACGCACCAGCTCGAGGTTGAACAGCGAGTCGCCGTTGGTGGCGGTGTCCTGGTGCACCTCGACCGCGATCACGTTGTCACCCGCGACGAGCAGGTTGCCCGGGAGCATGGTCTCGAACCAGTTGCGCTCGGCCGGGGCGTTCATGGCGCTGGCCGACCGGGTGTTGTAGGTGAGGTCGCCGGCGGGGAGGTTGTCGCGCCGGACCTCCATGCCGTTCAGGTACACCGCGGCGCCGTCGTCGCGCACGAGCCGCAGGTTGAGCTGCTGGTACTGGCTCGGGTCGGTGACGGTGAAGTGCTTCACGTAGTACTGGGTACCGGTCACGGGCACGACGGTCGCCTCGCCCTTGCCGCCCCAGCCGAGCTGGGACGGGCCCGGTGGGCCAGGAGGAGACGTTGAAGCCGGGCTGGCGCCAGGCCGTGCCGGGGTCCGTCGTGGTGCCGAGGTACGACCACGTGGCGCCCGAGGCGATGAGCGCCGGGTTGCCGGCGGTCGTCGTGCTGACCGAGCCCGGGCTCGAGATGTTGCCCGAGCTGTCGACCGCGATCACGCTGTAGTTGTAGGCGGTGGTCGCGTTCAGGCCGGTGTCGACGAAGGAGGTTCCGGGGGTGAACGCCACCGGGCTGCCGTTGCGCCGGACGATGTAGCCGATCACCGCGGTGTCGTCCGTGGACGGCGGCCCAGCCGAGCGTGGCCGAGCTGAAGCTCACGTTGGTGACCGTCGGTGCCGGCGCGCTCGGAGCATTCGTCTCGGTGCCGTTGCGGGCCACGAGCTCGAGGTCGAAGATGGCGTCGGCGTTGTTGAGGTCGCCCTGGTGCAGCTCGACGGCGATCGTGTTGTCGCCGGCGGTGAAGAGGCTCGCCGGGACCTGGTACTCGTACCAGGTGCTCTCGCCCGTTCCCGAGGTGAAGGAGCTGGCGGGAGTGCTGGCCGTGAGCGCACCGGCCGGCAGGTTGTCGCGCACCACCGGCAGGCCGTTGACGTAGACGACGGCCCCGTCGTCACGCTTCAACCGGATGGTGAACGTCTGGTACAGGCCCGGGTCGGCGATGTTCTGGTGCTTCACGAAGTACGAGGTGACCGGACCGCTCGGGATCACCGTGGTCTCGCCCTTGCCACCCCAGCCGAGCTGGGACGCACCGGTCGGCCACGCCGAGGAGTTGAATGCGGGCTGGCTCCACGAGGAGCCGAGATCCTGACCGTCCGCCCGGTACGACCACGTGGCGCCGTGGGCGATCAGGGTCGCCGCCGCGGGCGGCGGCGGGGTGACGGAGATGACCGGGGTCGTCGCCGAACGGTTCCCCGTGGCGTCGACCGACCGTACGAAGTAGCGGGCCGTGCCCGTCACCCCGGTGTCGGTGTAGCTGCGCTCGAAGGTCGAGCCGACGACGATCGTGCCGAACGTCGGGTCGTCCTTGAGGATCTCGTAGCTGACCGGGGTCGTGGCGTTGTCCGTCACGGCGTTCCAGCTCAGGGTCACGTTGTTGCCCGCGACCGCCGGCGGTCACGTTCGGAACCGCGGGCGCTTGTGTGTCACGGTCGCAGAACTTCTCGTAGCCGCCGTAGTACGGGCTCGCGGTCGTCCCTTGGCGCATGAGGTCGCCGCCGGCCCACATGCAGCCGTTGTTGTCGAAGAAGAGCGACCACGGGCCCTCGCCGCCGCTGCCGGAGAGCTTGAGCTGCGTCGGGTGGAACTCGGGGATGTCCTCGAGGTTGTTCGTCGTGTCGTAGGCGCCGATCAGGTTGATCGGGTCCACCCGGCTGTAGCCGGTCGGCGAGCGAGAAGTTGGTCGTGTCCTGGAACTGGTAGTCGGTGACGCAGTGGCACGAGCCGTAGAGGATGCCGTCCTTGTAGGCCAGCGCCTGGTAGTCGCCGCCGGCGTTCTGGGTGATGAAGCCGCGCTCGAACGTGTAGTCGCTGCGGGCGTAGGAGTGCAGGTAGTGCTGCGATCCGCCCTGGTAGACGTGGTTGCCGACCTCGAGGATCGTGTTGCTGGGCTCGCTGGTGCCGGCCGACGTCGGCGTCCAGGGCTTGAGGCCCGGGACCGCCGCGCCGGTCACGGTGTCGATCGCGGCTTCGTGGTTCGGGTTGAGCGTCACGCCGTTCAGCACCGAGAAGGCGCCGACGGCGTAGAGCCGGTCACCCTGCGCGCTGGCGTTGATCTCCATGGGCGCGGTCTCGAGCGTCGGCTCCCAGTTCCAGTCGGGGCGACCGTCGCTCAGGCGCACGCGGGCCAGGCGGCTCAGCGTGAGCGGGCCGGCGGAGTTGTTGCCCGTTCCACCGGTGATCCGGGTGAAGTTGCCGCCGAGGTAGAGCCACTGGCCCTGGATCGACATGGCCCGCACGTCGTAGCTGCCGGACGGCCGGGACGCGTAGGCGATCCAGCTGGTCGCCGGGACCGGGGCGCCGGTGGTCGGGTTGAGTGCGGCCAGTGCGGTGGTGTTGGCCACGCCGTTGACGTTGGTGAACTCGCCGCCGACGAACAGCTTCGTGCCGTCCGGCGACGCCATGATCTTCCACACCGGCGCGTCGATCACCGGGTTGAACGTCGGGATCCACTCACCGGTGTTCACATCGAACGCGGCGAGGTACGACTGGGTGAACGTCGGCCCGCCGACGCCGTGCTGCACCTGGAGGAACTTGCCCCCCATGTAGAGCGTGTTGCCGATCTGGGCGAACGTGTGGACGTACGCGTGCTGGTTCGAGACCGCGAGGCCGGGGTTGAGGCCGGTGACGGCCCAGCCCTGTGACACCGGGGTGCGATCCAGCATCTTGCGGACGGTCGAGCCCGCCAGACCGTTGTCCGGCGCGTAGGAGACGCCGGCGGCGACGATGTCGGCGTCGGTCGTCTGCGGCCGGATGAAGACCTGGGTGAAGGGGACCGCGTTGCCTTCGCTCGCGTACTGCCAGAGGTACGAGGTCGCGTTGTTCTGCCCCACGGTCGCGGATCCGCCGTAGGAGAAGCCGGCCATGTAGTTGTGGTTCGACATCGGGTAGGTCGTGACCTTGCGCGTGTCGTTGGCCACCTGGACGTTGGACGTCGTGTTGGTCTGGTAGTTCGAGGTCGAGAAGCTGGTCGTGGTGCCGTCGAAGGTGATCGAGCTCAGCGGCAGTCCGCCCCCGAAGGCCCAGGACCACGAGCCGGTGGTCTTGACGTTCATGCGGGCTTCCTGCCAGGTGGTCCCGGCGCTGTTCGTCGCCCGGCGGAGGCGGATGCCGTCGCTCAGTGCGTCGACGCGCCCGCCGTTCAGGAGGCCGTCGATGGTCTTGGTCGGGAGCGAGCTCGGGTCGAACGCGGCCGGGCCGGTGATCGTGTTGCGGAGGGTCGACGGTGAGCCCTGACCCCAGTACGGGAAGCTCCAGCCCTCCCGGCCGCGGCCGATGAGCACCCAGCCGCCGCCGTCGGTGGTCATGTCGCAGTAGAACTGCTCGGGCTGGACCAGCTTCGGCGTCCAGAGCCAGTAGAGGCCGTCGGCGCTGGCCGGGTAGCTCTGCTTGATCGAGAAGCAGGACGGAGACGCCGTCTTGGCGCTCAACCCGTCCGCGGGCGACGGTCGCCGCACCCGCGGGCGCGCTCGCGGTGCCGGCGACCCCGCCGATGGCGGCGATCCCCAGCATGCTCACGATCGAGAGCGCCACCAATGCCTTGCGGCCGGTGCGCCGCAGAACCCCTGCCGTACGTGCCGATGTGGCCACGATGTCCTCTGCCTTCGTTCCCCGAACGGCGCGTGGGCGTCGGGCGCGCGGTTCGTGGTGTCTCCGGGTGCACGGGAGGCGGGGTTCGGTGTGGGATCCGAACGCCGTTCCCGTACGCAGCGTGGTGACTCCGCCCTTGTGGGGAGAAACGTAACGGTTTTGACCCCAAAATGCCATCAAAAACGCATAATTGAGGTCAATGACTCAGGACGAATCGGACATACCGACAGGACGCCTGGTTCGCACGGATCACGCGGTTCTGGCGGAGGCCGTCCCGGCCGCACAGCTGACGCTGACAGCCGGGCCGGGACGACCCCCGGGCAGAGCTTGGTGACCTAGAACATCACCGTCGAGGCGGCGGTGATGGTGCTGGTCGACGGGGCGTTGCCGGCCAGGTCCCGCAGGTCCGTGTCGGGCTGGTACTGGAAGGCGCCCGAGCTCGGCGTGGTGCTCACCGAGGAGGCACACGAGGACCCGGAGCAGCTGCCCGTCACGGTGAAGGTGATGGTCTGGTTGTTGTTGCTCAGCACGAGCGAGCCGGCGTAGCTCAGGGTCCGCGTCGAGTTGTTGCTGCTCGTGAGGTAGCCGGTGCCGCCGGTGCTGAGGTTCGTGCCGTTGGTCAGCCCGGTGATGCCGTACGTGGTCGTGGAGTTCCGGCGGGTCAAGCGTCAGCGTCCCGGTGGAGGGGACCGACGCCGGGTTCATCGGCTCGCTGAAGGTCACGGCGAACGAGTCGCCGACCGCGACGGCCCCGTTCTTGTTCGTCGTCACGAGGTTCGCCGCCGACGTCGTCGGCGCGGTCGTGTCCCACGTGAACGTCCGGACCGAGTTCGCCGATACGTTGCCCGCGGTGTCGATCGACCACGCGGTCACGGTGTAGGTCACCCCGTTGGTGAGGTTGTTGCTGTTGAACGCGTAGGTCCACGACGTGGTACCCGATGCGTTCAGCGTGGTCTGCGTGTTCGACCACGTGCTCCCGGTCCACCACTGGCCGTTGCTCGAGCGCTGGATCTGCACCCGGTTCGCGCTCACCCCGGAGTTGCCGTCGGCGGCGGTGCCGCAGAGGCCGTCCGGGTTGCAGCCGGCGTTCCAGGTCGTGGAGGAGTTGTACGCGCCCCCGTTCGCCGGGAACGTGATCGTGTGCGTCGGCGCCGTGAGGTCCACCCGGATCTGGGTGCCGGCCGTCTTGGCCGTCTCGGCGTTCCCCGCCGCGTCCACCGAGAAGTAGCGGATGGTGTAGGTGCCGCTGGTGTCGAGCAGGATCGACGTGCCCTGGGCCGAGGCGGTGGTGGGCGCCGTGTTGTTGGTCGTGTAGTACGTCGTGGCCGCGCCGGATCCGCCGGTGTCGGCGGGCGTGAGCGTCACCGTCGTCGGCGCCGACTTCCAGGCGTTCCCGATCGCCGCGGTGTTGTCCGTGGTGGTCGGTGCCGTCTTGTCGATGCGGATCGGGGTGCCGGCGGTCTTGACCGCTTCGACGTTGCCCGCGGCGTCGACGGAGAAGTACTTGATCGTGTACGTCCCCGCCGTCGTGAGCGAGATCGACGTGCCCTGGGCGGACGCGGTCGTCGGCGTGCGTGCCGTTCGTCGTGTAGTAGGTCGCGGCGACCTGACCGGCGTCGGCCGGCGTGAGGGTCACCGTGACGTTCTGGTTGGTCCAGTTGGCGAACGTCGCGGTGTTGTCCGTCGTCGCCGGCGCCGTGGTGTCGATGCGGATCTGCGTGCCGGCCGTCTTGACCGCTTCGGCGTTGCCCGCGGTGTCCACCGAGAAGTACTTGATGGTGTAGACGCCGTCGTCGGTGAGGTTGACGGAGGTGCCCTGCGACGATGCCGTCGTGGGCGTGTCGCCGTTGGTCGTGTAGTACGTCGCGCCGACTCCGGCACCGCCGGTGTCGGTCGGGGTCAACGTGACGGTGGCCCCGGTGGTGCGCCAGGCGTTGCCGATCGTGGCGGAGTCGTCCGTCGTGGTCGGCGCCGTGGCGTCCACCGTGAAGTGGCGGGCGGTGCTGGAGCCCGTGGTCCCGGCGAGGTTCCGCTGTGATGCGACCGCGGTGTACGAGCCGGTGGCGAGCATCGGGGCCGTGGTCGACCACGCACCGGTAATGCACGGAGCCGTCACATCCGCCGACGTCGGGCCGGTGATCGCGACGCGCACGGTGTGCGCGGTCGTGGTGCAGGTTCCAGCCAACGTCGGTGCGGCAGACGCCGCGAGCGCGCCCTCGGCCGGGTCCGTGATCGCCACGTCCGGCACGCTCGTGTCGACGATGAAGTCGATGCCGTTGCTGACGCCGGTCAGGACCGTGGTCTGGGCCGCGGACGCCGAGTAGCCGCCGTCGGCGAGGGGACCGCTGACCGCTGAACTCGTTCGCGACGCAGGGCGCCGTGAAGATGCTCGAGTCATTGCCGTTGACGTACACCGATACGGTGCCCGCCGAGGTGGTGCACAGGCCCGAGAAGGTCGTCGAGGGTGTTGCCACGTAGCTGCCGTCGGCCGGGGCCGAGAGCGTCAAGACGGGCGTGACGGCGTAGGCCGCCTTCAGCCGCAGATCGAAGTCCAGGTCGGTGCTGGTGCTGTTCGCCTGGTGCATCTCGACCGTGAGCACGTTGTCGCCGTCCACCAAGGCCGACGCCGGAACAGTCAGGGTCACCGGCGTGAGCTCGGCGGTGCGGTCGGAGATGCCCGCGATCGGCCGCGTCGAATACGTCACCGCACCCGCGGGCATGTTGTCGCGACCGATCTCGACGCCGTTGAGGTAGGCGACGAACCCGTCGTCCCGGATCACATCCATGGTCAGCGACTGGATCGTGTCGAGCTCGTGGGCCTCGAACGTCTTGCGGAAGTACGCGGTGATCGGGGTCGGAGCGACCGCCGGTCCGATGATCGTCGCTTCGTCGTTGTGACCCATGCCGAGCTTGCCGGGACCGGAGGCCCAGGTCGAGTCGTCGAAGCTCGGCGCGAGCCAGGCAGTGCCCTGGCTCACCCCGTCGAAGCGGTAGTTCCAGCCGTCGCCGAAGTTGACGAGGTTCGCGTTGCGCGTCGTGGAGACGCCGACGGCGGCCGGAGTCGAGCTGTTCCCGGACGTGTCGATCGCGGTCACCTGGTACGTGTACTGCGTGGTCGGCGAGAGCCCGGTGTCGGTGAACGTGGTCGCCGGGCCGTACGCCACGAGCGCGCCATTGCGCCGCACGGCGTAGCCGAGAAGTCCGGAGTCGTCGGTCGACGCGCCCCACGAGAGCGCCACGGTCGAGCCGGAGACGTCACCGAGCTGGAGCGCCGGGCGCGACGGTGGGTTCGTCTCGTTCGGGGTCTTGCTGAGGAGCTCGAGATCGAAGACGCCGCGAGTGTCCGACGCCGAGTCCTGGTGCACCTCGGAGGCGATCACGTTGTCGCCGGTGAGCAGCAGTGCCCCCGGGACGGTGAACTCGTACCAGGTGACCCCGTCGGCGGCGGTCACCTTGGTGCTCGAGAACGTCGCGGACGTGAGCGGCCCGGCGGGCAGGTTGTCGCGGACGACCTCGACGCCGTTCAGGTAGACGGCGGCGCCGTCGTCACGCTTCAGCCGCAGCGTGAGCAGCTGGAACGGCGTGGTGTCGTCGACGTTGAAGTGGCGGACGTAGTACTGGGTGAGCGTGCCGGTCGGGACCACCGTGGTCTCGCCCCGGCCGCCCCAGCCGAGCTGGCTCGGCCCGCTCGGCCACGACGACGTGTCGAACGTGGGACCTTGCCACTGCGGGCCGGGCGTGGCGCCCGTCTGGTAGGACCAGACGTCGCCGGAGTGCACGAGGACGGTGTTCGCGCTCGTGGTGCGTGGCGGCGATCCCGGCGGCCGAGACGTTGCCTGACGTGTCCACGGCCCGGATGTCGTAGGAGTACGCGGTGTTCGGCGTGAGTCCGAAGTCCGAGACGGAGAGGGCGGTGGTGAAGCCGGTCACGACCCCGTTGCGGCGGACCAGGTAGCCGATCACGCTGACGTCGTCCGTCGCCTCGGTCCAGCTCACCGTCGCGGTGCTCGAGGTCACGTCGGAGATCGCCGGCGCCGGGGCGCTCGGCGCGTTGGTCTCGTTGCCGGCCCGGGCCACGAGCTCGAGGTCGAAGCTGGCGTCGATGTTGCCGGGTGCGGGCTGGTGCAGCTCGACCGCGATCGTGTTGTCGCCGTTGGTGAAGAGCGATGCCGGGACCTGGTACTCGAAGAACTTGGTCTCGTCCGCGCCGGACACGAACCCGCTCGCGGGCGTCGTCGCCGTCACCTGCCCGGGGGCAGGTTGTCGCGGACGACCTCGACGCCGTTCACGTAGACCGCGGCGCCGTCGTCGCGCTTGAGCAGCACGCTGATGGTCTTGTACTGGCTCGGGTTCGTGACGTTGATGTGCTTCACGAAGTACTGCGTGAGCGTGCCGCTCGGCATCAGCGTCGCTTCGTCGCCGTCACCCCAGCCGAACTCGGCCGGACCGGTCGGCCACGAGCTCACGTCGTAGGCCGGAGTGCGCCAGGCGGTGCCGAGGTCCTGGCCGGTGGCGTTGTAGGACCACGTCGAGCCGCGCTGCAGCAGCGTGGCGACGGCGAGCGGCGGCGGGGTCACCGAGAGCACGGGGCTCGTCGCCGAGCGGTTGCCGTTCGCGTCGACCGCGCGCACGTAGTAGCGGGCGTTCCCGGTCACGCCGGACTGGGTGTACGAGCGCTCGTAGGTGGATGCCATGACGATCGTGCCGAACGTCGGGTCGTCCTTCAGGATCTCGTACTGGATCGGCGTGGTCGCGTTGTCGGTCGCCGCGGGCCAGCTGAGGGTCACGTCGTTGCCGTTCACCGCCACCTTCGGGGCCGGAACGCTCGGCGCGGTGGAGTCGCGGTCGCAGAACTTCTCGTAGCCGCCGTAGTACGGGTTCGCCGAGGCGCCCTGGCGGACCAGGTCGCCACCGGCCCACATGCAGCCGTTGTTGTCGAAGAAGAGCGCCCACGGGCCCTCGCCGCCGCTCCCCATGAGCTTGATCTGGGTCGGGTGGAACTCGGGCACGACCTCGAGGTTGTTGGTCATGTCGTACGCGCCGATCAGGTTGATCGGGTCGACCCGCTGGTAGCTGAGGGGCGGGCTCCAGCCGGTCGCGTCCTGGTACTGCCAGTCGGTCACGCAGTGGCACGACGCCGTAGAGGATCCCGTCCTTGTACGCGAGGGCCTGGAAGTCGCCGCCGGCGTTCTGGGCGACGTGCCGGCGCTCGATCGCGTAGTGCTCTTGGCGTAGGAGTGCAGGTAGTGCTGCGAGCCGCCCTGGTAGACGTGGTCGCCGACCTCGAGGATCGCGTTGCTCGGCTCGGTGACGCCGGCCTGGGTGGGCTGCCAGTTCGTCGAGCCCGGTCACCCGGGCGCCGGTGACCGTGTTGACGATCGCCTGGTGGTTCGGGTTCAACGTCTGCGCCGTTCAGGACCGACATCGTGCCGACCATGTAGACGCGGTCGCCGCCGGGGTTCGCCTGGATGTCCATCGGCGCGGTGTCGAGCAGTGGGAGCCAGTTGAAGTCGGGCTTGCCGTTGCTGATCTGCACGCGGGCCAGGCGGCTCAAGGTGATCGGGCCCGCGGTGTCGAAGCCCGTGCCGCCGGTGATCGACGTGAAGTCGCCGCCGAGGTAGAGCCAGTTGCCCTGGATCGACATCGCCCGGACGTCGTAGTTGCTGGTCCCGTGCGAGACGTACGCCTGCCACGTGCTGCTCGGCACCGGCGCGCCGGTCGTGGGATTGAGCGCGGCGAGACCGGTGGTGTTGGCCACGCCGTTGACGCTCGAGAACTCGCCGCCGACGAACAGCTTGGTGCCGTCGGGTGACGCCATGATCTTCCACACCGGCGCGTTGATCGTCGGGTTGAACGTCGGGATCCACTCGCCGGTGTTGACGTCGAACGCGGCGAGATACGACTGCGTGAACGTCGGCCCGCCGACGCCGTGCTGCACCTGGAGGAACTTGCCGCCCATGTACACGGTGTTCCCGATCTGGGCGAAGGTCTTGACGTAGTCGTTCATGTTCGGGATCGCGGTGCCGACGTTGATCCCGGTCACGGCCCACGGCTGCGACGTCGGGACCCGGTCGAGCATCTTGCGCACGGTGCTCCCGGCGAGACCCGTGTCCGGCGCGTAGGAGACACCCTGCGGCCACGACATCGGCCTCGGTGAGCTTGGGCCGGATGAACATCTGGGTGAAGGGGATCGCGTTGCCCTCGTTCGTGTACTGCCACAGGTACGACGTGGCGTTGTTCTGCCCGGTGGTCGCCGTTGCCGCCGAACGACCAACCGGCCACGTAGTTGTGGATCGGGAGCCCGTACGAGGTCACGCGCCGCGTGTCGTTCGCGACCTGGACGTTCGAGGTGGTGTTGGTCTGGTACCAGTTGGAGCTGTTCGCCGCGATGGAGGTCGTGGTGTTGTCGAACTTGACCGAGCTGAGCGGGATGCCGCCGCCCATGGCCCAGGACCACGTGCCGAAGCTGCGGACGACCATCCGCACCTCCTGCCAGGTCGTGCCGGCGATGTTCGTGGCCCGGCGCAGCCGGAGGCCGTCGGTGAGCGCGTCCATCCGCCCGCCGTTCATGAGGCCGTCGACCACCGGAGTCGAGAGCGTTGCGGGGGCGAACGCCGCGGTGCCGGTCACGTTGGTGCGGACCGTCGACGGGGAGCCCTGGCCCCAGTACGGGAACGTCCAGCCGTCACGGCCGCGGCCGATGAGCACCCAGCCGCCGCCTTCGGTCGTCATGTCGCAGTAGTACTGGTTCGGCTGGACCAGCTTCGGGGTCCACAGCCAGTAGAGGCCGTCGGCGCTCGCGGGGTAGTTCTGCTTGATCGACCAGCACGACGGTGCCGCGGTGGCCTCGGTCAGACCGTTGCGGGGGATCCCGACCGCGGACGCGGGCGTGTTCGCGGTGGCCACGACGCCGGTGACGGCCGCCAGCCCGAGCATGCTGATGATGGCCAGCGCGATGGTCGCAGTGCGGCCCGACGCGCCGAAGTGCCGCCGCCGTGTCTCGACGTCCCGCCACGATTTCCTCCGCCCTCAGCCCGCGTCCGGCGCGTGGGCTACGCGTCGGCTCGGGTTTGCCTCCCAGAGCACGGGGTCGGTCGGTGCGGCGGTAGCCGCATCCTGTTCCCCGTGCGCAGCGTGTTCACTCCGCCCGTATTTGAGAGGAAAGGTACATGTTTGTGACGACGAATACCATTAAAGAGCGCATAAATAGGGCCTGAGGACCTACAGGTCGCCGTGGGGCGGGTGTGGGAGAATGCGCCCCGTGAACCCCGAGCTTTCTGTTGTGATCTGCACGCGCGACCGCCCGGTCCTCCTGCGGCGGGCCATCGACGCGATCAAGGCCCAGACCTTCGCCGGCGTCATCGAGACCGTCGTGGTCTTCGACCGCAGCGAGCCCGACCAGTCCCTCGAGGTCGCCGACGGGCTCCGGCCGGTCAAGGTGCTGGCCAACAACCACACTCCGGGGCTCCCCGGCGGCCGGAATGCCGGCGTCGCCGTGGCCGGCGCCCCGTTCGTGGCTTTCTGTGACGACGACGACATCTGGTTCCCGGAGAAGGCGGCCCGCCAGATCGCGGTGCTGGCCGAGCGGGCCGGACGTCGACGTCGTGGTCTGCGGGGTCCAGATCGACGTGGACGGCAAGTCGATGGACCGGGCGCTCGACCAGCCCGAGGTCACCTTCACCGACCTGCTCGACAGCCGCCTCATGGAGGTCAACTTCTGCACCGCGATGGTGCGCCGGGACGCGTTCCTGCACCGGATCGGCCCCGCGGACGAGCACATCCCCGGCGGCTACGCCGAGGACTACGAGTGGGTGCTGCGGGCCGCCCGGTCGAAGCCGATCGCGGTCGTCTCCGGACCCCCTGGTGATCGTCGAGTGGCACGCGCAGTCGTTCTTCGCCGCCCGGTGGCAGGTCATCGCCGACGCGCTCGACTACCTCCTCGACGAGTTTCCCGAGTTCAAGTCGGCGCCGGAGGGTCTGGCCCGGATCCTCGGCCAGCGCTCGTTCGCGCTCGCCTCGCTCGGCCAGCGCAAGGCGGCATGGAACGAGATCCGCGCGACGGTCGGCCAGAGCTGGAAGGAGCCCCGCGCGTACCTCGCCGGGGCCGTGGCCACCGGCGTCGTCCCGTCGGACTGGGTCGTGAAGACGCTGAACCGTCGCGGCAAGGGCATCTGAGCCCGATGGCCGGTGGCGCGCAGAAGCTGTTGGAGCGGTGCCTCGTCATCCACACCGTGCCGTCGACGCTCGCGTTCTCGCCGGTCGGCCAGAGGGTGTCGCCGGCACTCGCGGGAGTCGGGGCGCCGGGTCACGTCGCGCTGACGTTCGACGACGGTCCGGACCCGGTGTCGACCCCGGAGATCCTCCGCGTCCTGGACGAGCTCGGCTGGCACGCCACGTTCTTCATGCTCGGCGACATGGTGCGCGCGGCGCCGAGCCTCGCGGCCGAGGTCGCGGCGGCGGGCCACGAGATCGGCGTGCACGCCGACGTGCACCGGAGTCAGAAGCGCATGATGCCCAGGGCGATCCGCGACGACGTGGTGCGGGCCCGGTCCGCGGTGGCCGAGGCGACGGGCGTGGAGCCGGAGTGGTTCCGGCCGCCGCACGGCGCGCTCTCGCTCGAGGGGAAGATCACCGCCCGGCGGCTCGGGATGCGTTCGGTGCTCTGGACGACCTGGGGTCGGGACTGGCGGGCGGAAGCGACGCCCGAGAGCGTCCGCGACGACGTCTTCGCCGGTCGGGTCGACGGCGGGACCGTCCTCCTGCACGACTCGGACTGCACCTCCGACCCGGGCGCCTGGCGTTCGACGGTCGGTGGGCTGCCGTTGCTCGCCGCCGGCTTCGCCGAGCGGGGCCTCACGGTCGGCCCCGTCGGCGAGCACGGGCTGCGTCTCTAGCCACCCCGGCAAGCCCCGCTTCTCCCGTTCCCGTCGCTTCAGCTGTCCCCGCGCTCAGCCACCGCGCGTCATGCCGACGATCGGAGCCGAGCGGGAATCTTCGGCGAGCTAGAACATCACCTGGTTGGTCGCGGTGATCGAACCGGTCGCGGCGTTCCCGGCCCGGTCGAGCAACGAGGTCGCGGGGCGTGTAGACGAACCGCCCGTTCACGGCGGTCGACGAGCGCGCGGTGCAGGTGCCGGCGCATGCGCCGGTCACCGTGAACGTGACCGTCCGGTTCGAGTTGCTGAGCGCGACCGTCCCCGCGAACGTGATCGTGCGGGTGGTGCCGGAGCTCGTGAGGTACCCGTTCCCGCCGGTGGTGAGCAGACCGTTGGTCAAGCCGCTGATGCTGTACGACGTGTTGCCGTTCGACCGGGACAGCGTGAGCGTCGCGGTCGCCGGAACGGTCGCGGGGTCGAGTGCTTCGGCGAACGTGGCGCTGAAGGTGTCGACGGTGGCCTGCACCTGACCGGAGTGGTTGGTCACCGCCGTGCTCGAGGTCGCCGGTGCCGTCGTGTCGTAGGTGAAGGTCGACACGACCGGCGCCGAGGTGTTGCCCGCCACGTCGACCGACCGCGCCGTCACCGTGTAGGTCACGCCGTTGGTCAGGGCCGAGGTCGCAAGGGCCACGAACCAGCTGGTCGTGCCGGTGGCCGGGCGGGTGGACGAAGCCACCTGCCAGGTCGTGCCGGACCAGAACCGGTTGTCGCTCGAGCGTTGGATCGTGACGCCGACGCTCGCGACGCCGGACAGCGTGTCCGCGGCGGTGCCGCAGATGCGCGCGGTCGGCGCAGCCGGCGTTCCAGCGAGCGGCGTTGTAGAAGGCGCCGCTGACCGGGAACGTGACCGTGGCCGTCGGCGGGGTCGGTGTCGATGCGGATCTGCGTGCTCGCCGTCTTGACCGCCTCGACGTTGCCGGCCACGTCGACCGAGAAGTACCGGATCGTGTAGGTGCCGGAGGCCGAGAGGACGATCGACGTACCGGTTGCCGATGCCACCGTCGGGGTCGAGCCGTCGGTCGTGTAGTAGGTCTGCGCCACCCCGGAGAGGTTGTCGGTGGCGTTCAGGGTGACCGTCGCGCTGGTGGTCCGCCAGGCGGTTCCGATTGTCGCGCGTGTTGTCCGTCGTCACCGGAGCGGTCACGTCGCCCGGAGTGGTGACCGACAGCGGGGTGCTCTCGTCGGAGGTGTTGCCGGCGAGGTCGCGGGCCCGAACGGTGTAGCTGTAGGTCTGGTTCGCGGCGACGTTCGGGTCGGTGAACGTCGTGACCGTGGGCGAACCGATCAGGATGCCGTCGCGCAGCACGTCGTAGCCGGTGACCCCGGTCGCGTCGGTCGACGCGTTCCAGGCGAGCACGACCTGCGACGGGGTGAGGCTGACGGTGTGGAGGTTGGCCGGGACCGACGGGGCCGTCGTGTCCGGAGCCGGCGGTGTGACCGGCAGCGCAGTGCTCTCGGCGGAGACGTTGTCGGCGACGTCGCGGGCCCGGACGGTGTAGCTGTAGGACTGACCGCCGATCACCGCGGAATCGACGAACGTCGTGCCGGTGGGGGAGCCGATGATGTTGCCGTCACGCAGGACGTCGTAGCCGGCGACGCCGGAATCGGTGTCGGTCGACGCGTTCCAGGCCAGGCTCACCTGGGTCTGGGTCACGCCGGTCGTGTGGAGGTTCACCGGTACCGACGGCGCGAGGACGTCGGGGCCGATCGTGGTGACCGGGAGGGGAGTGCTCTCGGCCGAGGTGTTGCCGGCGAGGTCGCGGGCCCGGACGGTGTAGCTGTAGGTGGTGCCCTCGGCCAACCGCCGAGTCGGTGAAGGTCGCGGTGGTCGGGGAGCCGACGACGACGCCGTCACGCAGCACGTCGTAGCCGGTGACGCCGACGTTGTCGGTCGAGGCGGTCCAGGTCAAGGCGATGCTGGTGTGCGTCACGGTCGGCGCCGCGAGGCCGGCCGGCACCGAAGGTGCGACCACGTCGGGAGTGGTGACGGAGATCGGGGCCGTCGGGGCGGACTCGGTGGTCGCGCCGACTGCGGTGACCGCGTAGCTGTAGGTCTGGCCGCTGGCCAGACCAGGGTCGGTGAACGTGGTGCCGGTCGGAATGCCCACGAGCACGCCGCCGCGGTAGACCCGGTACCCGGTGATCGTGCCGGTCGGCGCGTCCCAGGCGAGGTCGGCCGAGGTCCCGGTCACGCCCGTGCTGTGAAGGTTCGTCGGTGCGCTCACCGCGGCGGCGCCGTAACGGGTGGTGAGACGGGCGTCGAAGCTGAGGTCGCCGGCGCCCTGACGGCTCTCGTTGTGCACGGAGACCGCGATGACGTTGGTGCCGTTCTGGAACAGCGCCGTCGGGATCGCGAAGTCGTAGTACGTCGATTCGTCGGCATCGACGACCGCAGTGGAGGCGAACGTGGTGTTGGTGATGACGCCGGCCGGCATGTTGTCGCGGAACGCCTCGACCCCGTTGACGTAGACGACGACGCCGTCGTCGCGCAGCACGGAGAGGGTCACGCTGTTGAGCTCGGACACGTCGCTGATCGTGACGCTGCGCCGGAGGTAGTGGCTGATGAAGCGGTCGGCCGGCAGGGCGCCGCCGTTGAACATCACGGTTGCCTCGTCACCGTCGCCGTACCCGAGCTGGCCCGGACCGCTCTTCCAGGCCGAGTCGTTGTACGCGGGCTCCTTCCAGGCCGTGCCGAGGTTGACGCCGTCGTCGGTGTACTTCCAGACCGAGCCGGCCGGGAACACGGTCTCGACCGCGGTGTGGGTCGTGACCGCGAGCGGGCTCGACGCACCGGAGATGTTCAGCGCGGCATCCAGTGCGCGCACCGTGTAGGTGTAGGTCGCGCCCGGTGCGAGCAGGGTGTCCGTCGACCGTGGTCAGTGAGGTCGTCGGGAGGTCCACCCCGTTGCGGCTGACGACGTAACCGGTCACGCCGACCGCGTCGGTCGACGCGTCCCAGGCGATCGTCAGCTGGGTCGTGGACTTCACCACCGTGCGCAGGTTCTGCGGAACCGACGGCGGGGTGATGTCCGCGGTGTTCGGGGTCTGCGACTCCGAGACCGACGCTCGGGAGCGAGACATTGCCCGCGAGGTCGCGCGCCCGCAGCGTGTAGCTGTAGCTCTGGCCGCCGGTGACGCCGGTGTCGGTGTAGGTGTTGGTCGTGGCCGTGCCGATCGGATTGCCGTCGCGCAGCACGTCGTATCCGGTGACGCCGACGTTGTCGGTCGACGCGGTCCAGTCGAGCACGACGCGCGTCGCGCTGATCGTGGATGCGACGAGTCCCGTCGGGATGGACGGCGCCACGGTGTCGGGCGTGGTCACGACGAGCGCCGGGGTCGGCGCGGACTCGAGGTTCGTGCTGCTGATCGCGGTGACGGTGTAGCTGTACGCCGTCGCGCTGGTCAGGCCGGGGTTCGAGAACGTCGTCCCGGTCGGCGAGCCGACCAGCACGCCGTTGCGGTACACGCGGTAGCCGGTGATCGTCGCCGGTCGGCGCGTCCCAGGCCAGCGCGGCCGATGTGCCGGTGACCGAGGTCGTGCGCAGGTTCTGCGGCGGCGCCGGCGCGAGCTGGCGGGCGGTGCTGAGGCTCAGGTCGAAGCTGATGTCCGAGCTGGACCGGTACTGCTGGTGGATCTCGACCGCGAGCGTGTTGACGCCGGCGACGAAGACCGCCGGGCGGGACGGTGAAGGGGAACAGCTGGCTCTCGGCGGCCCCTTCGACGTTCGTGACTGCAGCGGTCGTGGAGGTGATGGTGCCGGTCGGCATGTTGCTGCGGACGATCTCGGTGCCGTTCAGGTAGACGACGGCGCCGTCGTCGCGCAGGAGCGTGAGGTTCACGTTCGACAGCGACGGCGGGGTTGGCGACCGTGAACTGGCGGCGGAAGTAGGTGGTGTACGGCTTGTTGTTCGGGTCGGCGCCGAAGGAGACGACCGTCGCCTCGTCACCGTCCCCGTACCCGAGCTGGGCCGGACCCGACTGCCCAGGTCGCGTCGTTGAACGCGCCGGCGCGCCAGGCGGTGCCCTGGTTCGAGCCGTTGTCGAGGTAGCGCCAGACCGAGCCCATCGGGACGAGCGTCTGGTCCGTTCCGGCCGGGATCGGCCCGGCGCTCGGCGAGAAGTTGCCCGACGCGTCGACGGACTGCACCTCGTAGCTGAAGTCGCGTCGCGGCGGGGAGGTCGTTCTCGGTGAACGTCGTGGTCGCCGAGTACCCGATCTCGATGCCGCCGCGCAGCACGCGGTAGCCGACGACGCCGGTGTTGTCGGTGCCGGGGTTCCAGGCGAGCGAGATGGAGTTCGCGGTCGTGCCGGCGACGCGCAGGCCGGTGGGCGCGGTGGGCGGAACGGTCTCGGTCGAGACGCGCGGCAGGATCGCGATGCCCTGGGTCGCGACGCCGTTCACGTTGGCGAACTCGCCGCCGAGCACGACCGCGTCGGGTGACGCGTCGATGTCCCAGATGCCGAAGAAGCTGTCGATCGGCAGGTGATACGGCGCCTCGACGATGCCGGTGACCGAGTCGGCGGCCAGCATGCGGACGGTGGGGTCGCCGATGTCGCCCTCGTGGAAGCCGAAGAAGACGTTGCCCTGGCTGTACTTGACCGCCTGGGTGTCACCGTCGACCTGGCGACCCCACTGGCGGCGCCCGGTGGTGGTGCTCCACGAGAGCGCCTGGTTCTCGAAGCCGCCGAGGCCGGCGAAGAGCTGGCTGCCGTCGGGGGACAGGTCGAGGTCGATCAGGTACGGCGTCGACGTGGCGACGAGCGGGTACTGGAACGTGAGGGGCAGGAGGAGCCCGTTGACCGAGTCGACCGGCGCGATCCAGCCGCGGGGACCGCCGCCGATCGAGAGGAAGTCGCCGCCGACGTAGACGGTGTTGCCGTCCGGCGAGACCTGGATTGCGTGGACCGAGTCGCTCGCGTTCGGGTTGAAGGTCGGGTCGAGCGCGCCCGTCGTGGTGTCGACGGCGCCGATGCGGCTGCGCGCGACGCCGGCGAGCGTGCTGAACGCACCACCGACGTAGAGGCGCGTGCCCTTCACCCGCAGCGCGTAGACGTGCGAGGTCGCGCCCGCGTTGAAGCCGGTGTTGACGTTGCCGGTCGTGAGGTTCAACGACGCGAGCGCGCGCGCGGTTGACGCCCTTGATCGTGGTGTAGTCGCCGCCGACGAACAGGCGGGTCCCGTCGCTCGCGAGTGACTCGACGCGCCCGTTGGCGTCGGCGGTGAAGCCGGTGCGGATCGCGCCGGTCTTGATGTCCCATGCCGCGAGCCGGCTGCGCGCGAGCGTCGGTGTGCCTCCGGGGCCGGTCACCTGCGTGAAGTCGCCGCCCGCGTACACCGTGTCGCCGACGATGAGCACGGTCCGGACGATCCCGTTCGTGCTCCAGCCCGCGATCGGGGTCGGTGAGTAGCCCACCGGCGCCGCGTCGATCGCCGGCACCCCCACGGTGCCGAACGCCAGCAACGCGGCCAGCGCGACAATTCCGAGTTCTGCCCAGTCCCCGCACGCCCTACCCCTAGCCATCAGCCAGACGTCCCAGCCGGCCCGCGAGCGCGGACCGACTTCGCCGACGGCGAACTTACGATCTCGCGGCGTACGGGGGATATAGGCCGTGTTACCTATTTCGTCCAAGGGAGGGAGCGGCCGAGGAGCGTCTCGACCGCCGCGATGTCCGGCGCCAGCTGCTCGGTGAGGCGGGCCCGCACCTCGGGGTCGAAGCCCTGGTCGGGCTCGCCGTTGTAGGCCTCCGGGTGCTGCGAGCTTCCGGGACGGGAGGCCGAGGCGCTCCGTGACCCGGTCCACCGTCGCCTGCGGGTCGGCGTACATCTCCTCGCTGATCTCGACCATGACCCGGTCCCGGCCGAAGGCGTCGAACCAGCGCTTCAGCATCGGTGCGTACCGGCCCTGGTCGACGTAGGACATGTGTCGGTGGGCCAGGCTCACGTACCCCTCGTCGACGACGATCCGGCGCTCCTCGCCCTCGAGCCGCTCCGGCTCCGCCGCGATCGCTTCCGGGAACGACAGCGGCTCGGTGCCGTTGGTGCGGCGCTCCTTGAAGTGCGAGAACGCCCGCTCGACCGGGATCGCGCAGCGACACGATGATGAGCGCGTCCGGCGCGAGGTGCCTCGCTCGCAGCGGCGCGAGCGGGTGGTACAGGTAGTACGGCGACGCTTCGCCGGCGACGACCGGATGCCCGAGCCGGCGAGCCGACCGGGTGCGGATCGCGCGGGTGGGGAAGTGCGACCGGTACCACCGCTCGCCCCGGCCGAAGTTCTCGTCGAAGAAGTAGAGGCCCTTGATCTTCTCGGGCTTGGGAAAGAGGGTCAGCACGCCGTCGTGCTCGTTGAGGTAGCGCCACAGTGACGTCGTGCCACCGCGCTTCGCCCCGACGATGAGGAAGTCGGGCAGCGGGCGGAGATCGCCGGTGGCCATGCCGTAGCTCCGGATCGCGCGCTTCGCCGCGGTGCGCGCCAGCTCCTCCGCCGCGCTGCGCTCACGCGCGTCTCCGCGCTTCCCCACGCCGTTGGTCGAGGCGCGTTCCCGGTGCGGTCGGGCCGTGCGGTCTTGGCGGGGTTGGTCTTCGGGAGCGTGCTCATCGGGCCTCCAATGCGGCTTCCTCGGGGTGGTTCTCGCGCCAGCAGATCCCCGCGGCGATGCCGATGACGACGAGTTGGGGGAGGAGCCCGTAGTACGGAATCTGGGTGATGCAGATCAGGATGCAGATGTGGGCCCAGAGGGCCGTGGGTGTTCGGGCGATCATCGTGCCGAAGAACAACGTGAACATGGCGACGAGCAGCATCGCCAGCGCCGGGAACCCGTGGCAGAACATCACGTACCAGATCAGGCCGTGCGTGCCGATGGGTGGCGACATCGCCTTCGGGTCCTGGGATGCGGGCGCGCCGTTGCCGTACAGCGGCGACTCCAGCGTGCCGGCGTACGCCTCCTTGTAGACGCTTCTCGCGCGTGTCGTTGCTCGCGGCGGTGTTGTCGAGGCGCGCGGTGACGACGGTGGAGAGTGGCGTGAACAGGACGAGCATCAGGGCGACCGCGCCGAGCATCCCGACCGCGAGCATCGGGCGCGCGTCGCCGCGCAGCAGGCAGCCGGCCGGCGTAGTACCCGAGGGCGACGACGATGCTGAGCCACAGGCCGCGGTTCGTCGAGACCGCGATCGGGATGACGGCCAGCGCGCAGATCACCCAGCCGACGGCGCGACGACTGCGCCGCCGGCGCGTTGAGCCACGAGAGGATGAAGAAGGGGAGCAGCAGCCCGACCGGTGGATCCCCACCCGTTCGTGGCCGGCAGCGGCGCCGCCGGTCGGGGGACCGCACCCGGTCGCGAAGATCTGCAGCTCGGCGAAGCGGATCACGGTCAGGTCGTAGATGAACGCATTGCTCCTGAGCGACGCCGGGCAACGCCATCTGGAGCGGCGACGCGATCGCGACGCTCGGAGAAGGCGATCGCGAGGAAGCCGAAGCCGATGAGGACGATCCACAGCGCGGCGAGCATGTCGACGATGCGTTGCGGTCGCGACCTTGCGGGTCGAGGTGTTGCAGAGCCAGACGAACACCGCCAGGGTCGAGACCCAGATCAGGTACCGGTAGACGAACACGGGCATCGAATTGAAGCCCTCGAGCTCGATCGCGGAGATCGGGATCCAGGCCACGAGGGCGGCGAACGGCACGATCATCCCGGGCACCCGCAGCGTGCGCCGCATGAGGAGCGGGATGCCGAACGCGAACGCCGGGATGATCCAGACGATCGCCGAGAAGCCGAGGAAGTACGCGACCGGCATCCAGACGCGTCATGAGCGCCAGCGGCCACGCCGGATCGAGCAGCGGCGGGCGTTGGTTGGTCACCTCGATGCCACCTTGATGCGTTCGCAGGGACCATCGGTGCCGGTGCGACCGCGGTGCTCACCGTCCGCCCCAGACGAGGTCGTCGATGAGTGATCCGACTCCGGCGATGCCCGACGGTGATTCGGTCGTCGTCGGGATGGCGTATGCGTCCGGGGATTCGATCAGCCGGTCCAGCGCGACGCGCGAGGTCCGCGTCCTGCTCGGCGAGCGTGACGAGGTCGTGCTCGGCCAGGAATCGGGAGAACGCGAGCTGATGGTTGTCGACGTGCTCGCCGAGATCGCCGCGACGGGGCATCACGATCGGGCGCAAGCCGGCGGCGCGTGTCTCCATGATCCCGCCGGGTCCGCCCGGGCAGACCACGGCCGACGCGGTGGCCAGCAGCTCGCGGAACCGCTCGGGCTCGAGGAACGCGCTGCACTCCACGCCGTCGATGGCGTGGGCGTTGCCGTGCTGCACGACGACCTGCGCGTCGGGGTTGCGGGCGGCCCACTTGGCGATCGAGTCGATCAACCGGTCGAAGCGGTGGTGGTCCGTACCGACCGTGACGAACACGAGGGGGGGTGCGTCGGGAAGGGCTGCGGAAGAAGTCATGTCAGTACACCGGTCCGGCGAGCACGGTGTCGCGGTACAGGCTCTTGCTGCTCGGGCCACTGCACGAGGAAGAGCTCGGTGACGGGACGGCAGAGGCGCCCGGTCATCGTGGCCGAATCGATGCGGTCGTAGACCTCGAGGTACACGGTCCGGATGCCGAGCAGGCGACCGACCCAGAAGAACGGCACCGCCGCACCCGCGCCGGTGGAGAGGATCACGTCCGGTCGATCGCGCCACAGCACCTGGATCGACAGGAAGAAGTTGCGGACGAGGTTCACGATGTTGCGCGTGGTCGGGTGGTGCACCCAGGTGACCTGCTCGTCGCGCAGCAGGCTCTCGGCGTCGGGCAGCTTGAAGCAGGCCCAGGTCCGTTCGAGGTTGCTCCACCACGGGCGGAGTCGCATCAGCTGCGCGAGGTGACCGCCGGACGAGCACACGAGCAGCACGCGGTACGGCGCGCCGGGCTCGACGACCCGGGGCGCGCGCGTCGGCGTCCACCAGGGACGGCGTCGAGCGCGCCGGACTCCGAGAGCGCGCGGATTCGCCGCGGTGACCGGGACCCACGCGTTACCAGCCGGCTGGGATGCGGTACGCGACGACGCCGAGGACGTCGGAGCCCACGGACCCGAGCAGCTCGAGGGTACGGACGAGCTGCTCCCGAGTGGTCGTTGAAGGCTCGAAGACGACGATCACCGCGTCAACGAGGGGGCAGAGCTCGATCGACTCGGCCGACGTGAGCACCGGCGCGCCGACGATGATCTCCACGTCGAAGCGGGTGTCGAGCTCGGCCAGCCGCGTCTCGGCAGTGGTCGTCTCGACCGCGAGACCACCCGTCGCCCAGGTTCGAGAGCGTCGGCAGGAGCGTGAGCCCGTGCACGTCGCGCGGCTCCACGAGCAGCCGCTCGACCGGACGCTCACCGACGAGCACCTCGACGTTCGGGGGTGCCTCCACGGAGAAGTACGCCGCGAGGTCGGTCTTGTTCGGCCAGGCGAGCAGGGTCGTCCAGCCCGACGAGGCGATGGTCACCGCCAGGTTGGCGCCCACCTCGTCCGCGCCGGGGCCACCGGCCACGCCACAGATGAGGAGTCGGTGCGGACCGATGCCGCGACGCGGCCAGAGGAGCACGCGCAACGCGCGGTAGGCGCTGGCTTCGGCGCCGGCCGGATCCGCCAGCGACGGCAGGCCACCCGGCGCGCCGGCCCGGGACCGCTTGATCTCGACCAACGGGTCCTTGCCCGCGATCTCGATCAGGTCCCGGCGGCTGCGGATGCGGCGGTCGGTACGGTCACGCAGGAGGGCGAAGCCGATGCCGAGGATGCCGCCGAGGACGCCGAACGCGATGACCGTGATCGGCAGCGATGCACCGGTGGGGGCAGCTCGGGAGGTCGGCGGGCCGGATGAGCTTGCCCGGCTCGGTGTCGATCGCCTCCGTGGTCGCACTCTGCTCCTCGAGGGAGCCGATCTGGCTGAGGAGGACGTTGCGTCGGGCTTCGGCGTTGGTGCGGGCGTCGCTGTTCACCGGGTTCGCCGAGATCTGTGCGTTCGTCTCCGCGAGCACCCGGTTGAGCGCGTCGCGCTGGGTGTTCACTCGCTCGAGCGTGCGCCGCTTGGTCTCCTCGGCGTCGTTGCGGCGGTAGTCGAGGTACGCCTGCGCGAACGCCTGCGCCCCGGCCTGGGCCCGCTCCGGCGTGGTCGCCGAGAACGCGATGTTCAGGATCAGCGTGCCGATCGGGTTCTCCACCGTCAGCCGGTTGACCAGGTCCTTCGGGTCCCGCTCGAGCTTGAGCCGCTTGGCCACGGTCTTGGCGACCACGGTCGAGTCGAGGACCTTCGCCTGGGTGTCGGCGCCGACGTCCTCGATGCGGTTGTCCGCGAACGGGTCCGTGAGGATCGGCCGGATGACGAGCGACGCGTTGCTCGTGTAGTTGGAACCACCCTTGTAGCTGTAGAGCCCTCCCAGCACCATGAACACCAGGACGGTCACCGCCACGACGCGCCAGCGCCGAGCGATGATCGAGGTGTAGTCCGAGAGGGTCGCCGACTCGCGATCCTGAGGCATTCGGTGCTCCTAACTGGGTCGGGCGGCGGCGACGGCCGGGGGCCGTTCGCGACGGAAGCTGTCCAAGAGGGCCTGGAAATGTATCGACCGTCTCAGCCGCCACGTGAGGGCTGAATACGCGATTCCGCCGACGATCGTGGCGGCGAAGAGGGCCGTCCAGGTCTCGCCCAGGGCAATTCGGGCAGCGAGGCAGGCGACCCCGACGGTGCTGAGCGCGATGACCATCGTCCGGACCATCGGGATCGAGAGCGGCTGGATCTGGAGGCGGCGGGCGGACTGGATCGCCGGGATGCCGGCGGCGACGACGAGCGTGACGGCCCAGACCGCGCCGGCCGCGCTGATGCCGTACATCGGCACGAAGATCAGGTTGCCGACCACGTTGACCGCGAGTGCGGCCGCGGCGTTGAACAGGCTCTGGCGGCTCCGGCCGCTCATCAGGATCACGCTGTCGCACGGTCCGCCGAGGCAAGAGACGAGCATGCCGAGCGACAGGAAGATGAGGGCGGCTTCGGCCTTCACGTAGTCCGGGCCGAACACGCCGAGCAGCACGGTGGCGAACGCACCGACCAGGAGGTACGTCGGCCAGATGATCATCACCTGCCACGTCGTGGTCTGCTTGACGACCTCGCGCGCTTCTTCCTTCTTGTCGAGCGTGAGCAGGCCGCTGACCCGCGGGCCGACCGCCTGCATGATCGCCTCGGCGATGAAGCTGCCGATCAGGAGGTAGCGCGTGCCGGCCGCGTAGATGCCGCCCGCGGTGGCGCCGATCAGCGCGGCGACGAACAACGTGTCGAACCAGAGCACCGCGACGTTGAAGGCCTGACCGAAGGCGCGGGGGAGGGTGAAGACCCAGAACGCGCGGGCGATGGGCCCGAGCGGCGCCGGCGGTGGGTTCTCGAGCACCGGATGCAGCGCCTGCTCGCTGCGCATCATCCGGACGAACAGGATCACGGTGACGACCGAGGCGATGAGCGTGGTCAGCACCCACGCGGTGATCGCTCCCACGGGTCCGCCGCCGGCCTTGATCACGATGAAGACCGCGATCGGCATCGCGCAGGCGCGGATGATCTTCTCGACCCAGACCTGGAGCCACATCTGGTCGAAGCCGCGGCTGCCGAGCACGAGCACGGAGTACGCGGCCGAGATCGGCAGGAACGGCGCGAGGACGTGCAGGAGGTTCGTGATCTCCTGCGTGTCGTCGCCGGCGCTGAACAAGTTGGCGAGGGCCGGGGCGAAGATCCACAGCAGCGCGGCGAACACGACACCGAGCGCGAGCACGGGGACGATGGCCGCGATGACCGTGGGCTTGATGCGCTCGACGCGACCGAGTGCGCGGTCGCGGCTGATGGTGCGGATGAGGCCGGTGCTGCCGCCGAGCTCGGCGAAGCGGCTCATGATGGTGAACACCGCGATCGCGACGATCACCGGGCCGGCGCGCTTCGCGCCGAGCTCGTTGGTCAGGACGACGAGGAGCCCGAAGCTGGCGATCCCGTAGACGACGGAGCCGACGAGGTTGAGCGCACCGCCACGGGCCACCGCCCGGACGTGGTGCTTCGACTCCTTGTCGTACGGCGAGCCCCGCGTCCGGTGCCGGGCCGTCTCCGTTTCCGTTGCCGCTTCCGACGCCGTCTCCAGCGTGTGCCGGTGCCGGCGACGTTCGGTCCGGGGACGGTGGGTGCGCTCATGAGCTGACCCGGCTGCGGGCCAGGAACGCCCGCTCCTCGCGGAGCAGGACCTCGGTGTGATGGAGCGCGATGACGGCGTCGACCTCGTCCGCGGGAATGCCCAGCTGGCGCAGCCCGGGCCGGGCGTCCGCGGCGGCATTGCGCGAGGGCCACGGCCGGCGCCTCCTCGCGCAGGACCCGGTGGCGCAGGTGGAAGAACTGCAGCAGGTCGAAGCCGAACGGGACGTCCGGCGCGCTGTACGCCCAGTCCCACGCGAACAGCCGGCCGTCGGCCTGGGCGAGGTTCCACTCGACCCAGTCGCCGTGCCAGCGTCCGAAGGTGAGCTCCACCGCGGCGTGCTCACGCTCGACGTCGTCGAGGTGACCGGTGAGCTCGGTGCGTCCGGCCTCGAGTGCCTGCGCGGATGTCGCGCGCGCGTCGGACCAGTAGCTCGATGCGTCGACGCGGTGCCGTTGCGTCGGTCCGTCCAGCATCGCGACGTCGAGCAGCGGAGGAATCGGCGGGAGCTCCGACGCGCGCAACCGGCGAACGTTCGGTGGCATTGGCGCGGTGACCAGCAACGTGAGGTCTTCCCACTCGCCGTGCCACACGACCTCGGGTACCGAGACGGAATCCCACCCGGCTCGACCCGCGCGCTCGAGCGCGTCGGCCTCCGTGCGGATCATCGCGTCCGTGACGGCGTCCCAACCGATCTTGGCGAACCCGACGTTGCGACCGTCCGGCGTGAAGAGCTGCAACACGGGAGTGACGAAGCCGGAGCCACCCTTCTCGGTGGCGGCGAAGACGACGCGCGGCACCCCGAGCACCGACGCGAGATGGTCGAGCAGCACCGCGGCGCCCGGCGGGCGCCACCATCTGGCGCGGCTCGGAGATGAGGCGGCCCGCGCCGAGCCGCAGCGTCCAACCCATGCCGGCGCGCACCGCGCGGACCCGCGCCGGGCGGAGGCGGTTGTAGGAGAGCAGCGACCGGGCGGCCGTGTGCCGGGTCTCGCCGGGCACGAGGAACCGGCCGGCCGCGCCGCGCACCGCGAGCAGGTCGGCCACGACGCGGGTGGACGTCGCGCGCGCCGGGCGCGCCGGAGTCAGCCTTCTCGGTGCCGGTGTGGAGATCGGCCGCGGCTCGTGATCTGACGATGAGATCGGAGAGCGGCGGCGCAGCCCACCCGTCGTTGGTTGCAGCGCCGGGCACGGTCTGATTGTACCGGTCTCGACCCCCGCTTCCGATAGGTCCAGATGCGGAGATCTCGTGGTGATTTCGTCCCTCGGGTGACGCGCTCATGACGGATCCCCGGTCGCGCCTGAGCCGCTCGACCTACTTCGTCGACCCGCTCGACGTCGAGCTCGACCGGGTCGAGGTCGGTCGGGGCTCGAGCCGGTGCGCGGTCGGCGGCGCACCGAGGAAGGGGAGGGGTTCGTCGCCGAGCTCGACGCGGAGGTCGTCGAACTGCGCCCGGTTGTTCTTCGCCGTGCCGATCGAGCCGAGAATGAACTCCGACACCGCGCTCGGGGGCTGGTCGGTCGACGTGATGGAGGGTTGGGTCTCACCGTCGATGCGGACGTCTGCCGTGTAGGTCGACGTCTTGAACGAGCCCTTGGCCTCGATGAGGTACCAGCGGCCGAGCTCGAACGGGGGAGCCTCGCCCGAGTTCTCCCGGTAGAGGTCCCACTGGAGCCGCCGGTAGGGCGCTCCGACGAACAGGTCGAAGTTGTTCTTCACCTCGAGGTTGCGGACCGTGAAGAGGTCGACGCTCTCGCCCTGGGTCCAGTCGACGACCCGCATCCAGGCCCGGAACGTCCAGTACGGATGCCCCGCGCCGAGCACCCCTGCGTCCCATCGGACGTAGGCGTCGCCGCCGGTCGAGCTGATCTCGAGTCCGCCGGCGCCGTCGTGCGCGGCCGCCGCCGTGATGCTCGCACCCTTGACCTCGGCCCGACCCAGCGCGGCCGGACTCTCGAACCTCGTCGTCCACCGGACCGGTCGGGGGCTTGCCGTTGTTCGGCTTGACCGTCGAGGCGCCGGTCGGGGTCGAACCGTCGTCGCTGCTGCAGGCCAGGGCCGGGAGTGAGAGGGCCAGCACGAGGCCGAGCGCGAGCGCGCCCCACCGGTGCGGAAGTCCTCTGGTACCCATCGCCGTTCTCCCAACTCGCGTCACTCCACCCCTCGGCACACCGAGCGGCATTCCTGAGCGCCGATCCGGGTTGCGACGATACGTACCCTTTGCGGCTTCTCAACGTCACCCCGGCCGGACGACGGCGGCCGGGCGGCGCTCATGCCGCGAGGACAGGTGGTGGTCTGGCGGTTGGTGGTGGGTCGAGTCTTCGTTTTCCGGTGTCGGGGTCGGGTGGGCCGAGGGTCCAGCCCTGGGTCTTTCGGGTGTGGTGGATGGAGCAGAGCCAGGTGAGGTTCCAGCGGGCGGTGGGGCCGCCGTCGGCGTGGTCGACCTCGCAGTGGTCGAGCTCGAGGTACTCGCGGCCGGTGCAGCCATCGATGGAGCATTCGCGGCCGGAGACGATCATGGCGGTGCGCAGCTCGGCGGGGATGTGGCGGCCGAAGTGCGCGACGGTGGTGATGTCCTTGCCCTTCTTGATCACCGCGGTCACGAACGCGGTGCCCAAGAGGGTCCGGACCCACTCCACACTCACGGGGCCGACGCCCGGGATCTCACACGTCTCGCCCTCCACCGCGTGGCCGCGGACGAGGGCTTCGTGGTCGACGAGCACGTGCGCCGACCAGCCGCCGCCCTTCGACGTGCCCGTTGCCGGTCGCCGGTCGATGGCGTCGGCGAACGCGTCCGCCGCGTACCGATCCTGCGGTTCCCGGACACCGGACTTCCGGGCGGCGCGGAACTGCTTGCGGGTGCCGTGGTCGATGACGGCTTCGATCGCGCCGCCGACTTCGGGGGTGACCGTGAAGTGGCCTTCGACCATCCCGTCGGGCGTGGGCCACATCCGAAACGACCGGGCTGCATGTTGGCGCTTCGCCCGCTCGGCCTGATCTTCGCGGCGCGCCCGCACCGCGATGCACCGGTCCCGCAACGGCACGTACCCCTTGGCGGCCGCCGCGAGCAGCTGCGTCTCCACTGCCGGGTCATCGGCGGCGACCGCGACGATCAGCTCCGCCGACCGAGCCGACAACTGCCCGGCCCGCACCGCCGCGTCCGTCTCGGGCAGCGACTCGAGCTTGCCGGCGACCTCGATCGCCCGTTTCGCCTCACCGGTCGACACCCCGGTCACCCGCGAGCACAGCTCCGCCGCGTTGCGATCGTTCCCGTACGTGTACGCCGCGGTGTCCTCGACCCGCTTCGCGGCCTTGCCCAACATGCCGTCGGCCAACCGGCGGATCCGGCCGAGCTCCTCGACCAGATCGATCGCTTCCTGCCCGCTGCACGCGCTCGGATCGAACCCGCGTGCCGCCGATTCGAGAGCCGTCCGTGAGGTTCGAAGATCATCCTTGATCACCTTCACATGATCCCACGGGGGTGGGACAGCAACCTCGGTGGCGCGTCGACACCGACGATTTCGCGCAGCTGCGGAGTAGCCGAGGCCCGCCCCGCCGTCCATCTCCGATTTCGCCCCGTCATCGGCGGGTGCGGGCGCTACCCTCGATGGGATGGAGTTCCGGCGCATCCATGCGCTCCCGCCGTACGCATTCGCCGAGATCGACGCGCTGAAGATGGCCGGTCGGCGAGCCGACGTCGACGTGATCGACCTCGGGTTCGGCAACCCGGACATCCCGTCGCCGCCGATCGCGGTCGAGAAGCTGGCCGAGGCGGCCCAGAACCCGCGCAACCACCGCTACTCCCAGACCCGCGGCGTGCCCCGCCTGCGGCTGGCGATCACCGATCTCTACCGCCGCCGGTTCGGCGTCCAGCTCGACCCGGAGACCGAGGCGTGCGTGACCATCGGCGCCAAGGAGGGGTTCTCCCACCTCATGTGGGTGCTGCTCGGTCCCGGCGACACCGCGCTCGTCCCGAGCCCGTCGTACCCGATCCACATCTGGGGCCCGATCCTCGCCGGCGCCGGGGTGCACTACGTGCGCATGGGTCCGGATCAGGACTTCTTCGCGAACCTGCACGCGGCCTGGGAGCAGGCGTGGCCGCGGCCGCGCGTCGTGGTGATGTCGTTTCCGCACAACCCGACGGGGGAGTGCGTCGACCTCGCGTTCATGGCCCGCATGGTCGAGTTCGCGCGTGAGCACGACGTGCTGCTCGTCCACGACTTCGCGTACGCGGAGCTCGGCTTCGACGGGTACAAGCCGCCGTCGCTGCTCGAGGTCCCGGGCGCGAAGGATGTCGCGGTCGAGATCTACAGCCTCACCAAGAGCTTCTCGATGGCCGGCTGGCGCGTCGGGTTCATGCTCGGCAATCCCGAGGTCGTCGCGGCGTTGGCCCGGCTGAAGAGCTACCTCGACTACGGCACGTTCCAACCGATCCAGATCGCGTCGATCGTCGCGATGAACGAGGCGCCGGACTATCCGGACGAGGTGAATGCGATCTACCTCGGCCGTCGCGACACGTTGATCGACGGGCTGGCCCGCATCGGCTGGGAGATCGAGAAGCCGCGCGGCACGATGTTCGTCTGGGCGCCGCTGCCCGAGCCGTACGAGGAGATGGGCAGCCTCGAGTTCGCCAAGATGCTCGTGCAGGAGGCGAAGGTCGCGGTGTCGCCGGGCGTGGGCTTCGGCCCCGGTGGCGAGGGATTCGTCCGGTTCGCGCTGGTCGAGAACGAGCAGCGGATCGGCCAGGCACTGCGCGGCATCCGCAAGGCGCTCACCAAGCTCGGCTGAGCGCCTTTCCGAAGATCTCCGGAGGTACGGGGACTCGTGGACTGTGGCCAGGCGCCCTCCGGCGGTTCACCATCCGCAGCTCGCCGGAGGGGACGCGGACTCGAGAGTGTGGGCCCGCGCCCACCGGCGGCTAGCCCGTGAGACCGCGGAGGCAGAACGCGACCGCGGCGTCCGCGACCTGATCGACCGACTCGTCGCGCTCCAGCAGGTACGCCTGGGCCAGCCGCTCGGTGACCCCGACGACCGCGAGTGCGAGGACCTCGGGGTCCTGGTCGGCGATGCGGCCCTCGACGATCCCGTCCTTGATGTGGCGCACCGCGTCGGCGATCGCGACCTCTTCGTTGTGGCGCACGACGGCCGCGAACCGCTCCTCGGTCGCCGCGAACTGAATGAGGTTGAACGAGCTGCGGTGCTCGTGGAACCACGCCATGGACGCGCGGATGCCCAGCTCGATGCGCGCCACCGGGTCCGGCTCGTCACCGATCGCCGCCTGCTGGCGCCGCCGCAGATCCTGGTGCGCGCTGCGCAGGATCTCGACGAACAGCTCTTCCTTGCTCGGGAAGTACCAGTAGAAGACGCCCTTGCCGACGTGCAGGCTCGCCACGATGTCGGCCACCGAGGTGGGGTGGTAGCCCTGCTCGGAGAAGAGCCGCGCGGCTTCGCGGAGCAGCTGCACACGACGGTCCCGGCCGCGCTGCGTCAGCTTCCGGGGCATCTCGTCACGCTACGGGTGCCTTGACCGAACGGTCAACAACCCGGACGGGTCGGCCGGCTACGCGGCACCGGACGGCCGCGATCGTCGCGGCGGTCTGTCCGGATCGCGCCGCGCCGTTCACCGGAGCGTCAGCGGTGGTTCGTCTCCCGGTCACGCGAGCGACGGTCCGGCGAAACCCGCGTCCTTCATGATGACGAGGACTCCCCGCCCTCGGAGGTGCTGCGATGACCGCACTGCTCGACCGTGTCCGCACCGCCATGCGATCCCTCGGCAACGACGGCGCGCTGGCCAACGTCGAGTCGGACATGGCCACCGCCGCCCAGAACCGCGCCGCGGTCGACCACCTCGCTCGAGCGGCTGGCCGTGATCGAAGCCACCCGCATCCGCCCGCGCCGCTTGAGCGGGTTGGGCCCGCGTCTCGTTCCGGTCCCGACCCCCGGCGGCCGCCGGGGGAATAGGGTGGCCTCGCCCGTCGGTGCTCATCGGCGCCGTCGAGCGAGGGGGGAACGTGGCCTACTGGATCCTGAAGATGATCCTCACGCCCGTGTTGCGCCTGTTCTACCGGGTGCGGGTCGAGGGGAGTGAGGTCGTGCCCCGCGAGGGCCCGGTGATCCTCGCGGCGAACCACCGTTCGTTCCTCGACTCGATCTTCCTGCCGCTCGTGCTCGTCGCGCCGGGTCACGTTCGTGGCCAAGGCCGAGTACTTCGACGACCCGAAGACCGCGTGGTTCTTCCGGGCGGTCGGCCAGATCCCGATCCGCCGGGAAGGTGGGAGCGCCGCCGAGGGCGCGCTCGCCGCGGCAACCGACGTCCTCGAGGGTGGCGGCGTGTTCGCCATCTATCCGGAGGGCACGCGCACCCGCGACGGGTACCTGCATCGCGGTCACACCGGTGTCGCGCGGCTCGCGCTCAAGACCGGCGCGCCGATCATCCCGGTCGGGCTCGTCGGCACCGACGACTGCCAGCCGACCGACAAGAAGATGCCGCGCCTGTTCCGCACCGTGTGGGTCCGCTTCGGCACGCCGCTGCCGGTCGCGCACTACGCGGATCGGCCCGACGAGCGTCTCGTCCTGCGCCAGGTCACCGACGAGCTGATGTACGAGATCCGCGAGCTCAGCGGGTACGAGTACGTCGACACCTACATGACCAAGGCCAAGGCCGTGGTGGAAGAAGCGGACGCCGGTCCCGTTCCGGACCCCGCGGTCATCACCCGAATGGCCTCGTAGCCCACCGGTCCGCGGGTAGGTCATTGTGACCTCACGCGCACGAGACGGCCCTTCGCCTCTGTTGCGAGCCTGACGTCGTGTCGATGCGTCCGCTATGGCCAAATCGCCGTTCGGCGGAAACGCGTGCGGAACCAGGGCCCGGAGGACGCCTCAGGCTGAAGACGCGGGGCTGGATCTTCGCCTCGAGCGCGGGCGTCTCCCCGCTGATCGCCGGCTAGCTCTCGCGCCCAGTCACGCGAGCGCTCCACCGCGCGGCGCCAGGTGACCAGGCCGGCCTCGACGAACGCCTCGGGCATCGTGGGGGAGAAGCTCGCCTGCTCGGTCCACGCGTCGGCGGCTTCCGCGGGTGTGCTCCACACGCCCTCCGCGAGCCCGGCGAGATATGCCGCACCCAGCGCGGTCGTCTCCTGCACCGCCGGCCGGCGGACCGGGACGCCGAGCAGGTCGGCCTGGAACTGGCAGAGCAGGTCCATGACGCTCGCCCCGCCGTCGACCCGCAGCTCGGCGAGCCCGACACCGGCCGCGGCCGCGACCGCGTCGACGACGTCCCGGGTCTGGTACGCCATCGACTCCACCACCGCCCGAGCGATGTGCGCGCGTCCGGTGCCGCGGGACAGACCGAGGATCGTCCCGCGCGCGTACGGGTCCCAGTACGGCGAACCGAGTCCGGTGAACGCGGGGACGAAGGTGACACCACCGTTGTCGGCCACGCTCTCGGCCAGCGGGCCGACCTCGGCCGCGTCGTCGATCACGCTGATGCCGTCTCGTAGCCACTGCACCGCCGCGCCGGTCACGAAGATCGCGCCCTCCATCGCGTAGGTGGTGCTCGCGTGGCCTCCGGTGTCGAGCTGCCAGGCGACGGTCGTCAGGAGTCCCTCGGCCGGCTCGGGCAGCGTCGCGCCGAGATTGACGAGCACGAACGAGCCGGTGCCGTACGTGTTCTTCGCCATGCCCGGCTCGAAGCACGCCTGGCCGAAGAGCGCGGCCTGCTGGTCACCCGCGATGCCGCTCACCGGCACCGCGAGGCCGGCCGCCGCCTCGGGATCGGTGATGCCGAACCGACCACTGCTCGGGCGCACATCCGGCAGGCAGGTCTCGGGGACACCGAACGCCTCGCACAGCTCGCTCGACCAGGCCAGCTCGCCGATGTCGTAGAGGAGGGTGCGGCTCGCATTCGACGCGTCGGTTGCGTGCACCCGCCCCCCGGTCAACCGGTAGAGGATCCAGGAGTCGACCGTGCCGAACGCGAGATCCGGGCCGGCCTCGACCCCGCCCTCCCGCAGGAGCCAGGCCAGCTTCGTGGCCGAGAAATAGGGGTCGAGCACGAGGCCGGTGCGCCGGCGGACCAGCGGCTCCAGCCCGGCCTCGCGATGCGCGTCGCAATCAGCCGCGGTCCGCCGGTCCTGCCACACGATCGCTCGATGCACCGGGCGCCCGGTGCTGCCGGCTCCAGACGACGACCGTCTCGCGTTGGTTGGTGATGCCGATGCAGGCGACGGTCTCGCCGGCTGCCGCGGTCGCGGCGCGCCACCTCGTCGAGCGTGGCGAGCGTCGCGGCCCAGATCTCCTCGGCGTCGTGCTCCACCCACCCCGGCTGTGGGAAGTGCTGCGCGAACTCACGCTGCGCGCTGCGCAGGACCTGGCCGCGCTCGTCGATCGCGAGGGTTCGGGTGCTGGTGGTCCCGGCGTCGATGCTGAGGACGACGGCCATCAGCCGCCGGTGGTGGTCGGGACTCCCGAGTCCGCGGCCGGCGGTTCCGCGGCCGGCGCGTCGCTCGCGAGCTCCTGCGCGATCCGGCGCCCGAGCTTGCGGTCCCTCGGGCGGAACTCGAGCACGAGCCGACGGCCGGAGGTCGTGCGGATCCGGAGCTGGAGCATCGGGATCGACGATCGCAGGCGTTCCAGCACGACGTCGGCGAACGGGGCGTCGAGGACGAGGTCGGTGTCGTCGGCGGGCCGGACCTCGTGGGGTCGGGCCCAGATCATGATGCGCCGGTCCGTGAGCGCCACGTAGTGGGCGCGCCGGGCGAGGAAGAGGAGCGAGATCTGCGGACGGGGGGTCGCAATCCAGGTGAAACCGCCCGCGAGGAGCGGCTCGCCGATCGCCAGCCGCCACCGCGCCGCGTCTTCAACTCTTCTCTCGGCCTTCACCTCGCCAGGCTATCCGGGCACGATATCGGTTGCGGCAGGATGGGCGCATGCGAATCGGAGTTCTGACCGGGGGTGGCGACTGCCCGGGGCTCAACGCGGTCATCCGGGCGGTCGTGCGCAAGGGTGAGGGTGTCTACGGCCACAACATCGTCGGCTTCCGGCACGGCTGGCGCGGGGTCGTGGAGTGCGAGACGGTCGACCTCACGAAGGCGGCGACGCGCGGCCTGCTCCCACGTGGCGGCACGATCCTCGGCTCGAGCCGCACGAATCCGTTCAACAGTGACGACGGGGTGGCCCGCGTCCTCGACACGCTGCAGCGGGAGCGCGTCGACGCGCTGCATCGCGATCGGAGGCGAAGACACGCTCGGGGTCGGCCGCGAAGCTCGGCGCCGAGGGGGCGAACGTCATCGGGGTGCCGAAGACGATCGACAACGACCTCTCGGCGACCGAGGTGACGTTCGGCTTCGACACCGCGGTGCAGATCGCGACCGACGCGATCGACCGGTTGCACACGACGGCCGAATCGCACGACCGGGTCATGGTGGTCGAGGTCATGGGTCGCCACGCGGGTTGGATCGCGCTGCATTCCGGGATCGCCGGCGGCGCGGACATCATCCTGATCCCGGAGATGCCGTTCGACATCGACGAGGTGTGCGAGCGGATCCGGCACCGCCACCGGAGTGGAGCCAACTTCTCGATCGTCGTGGTGGCCGAAGGTGCGACCCCGGTCGAGGGCACCATGACGCTGCAGTCGGGCGAGACCGACGAGTTCGGTCACGTGCGGCTCGGTGGGGTGGCCAACCGGGTCACCGAGGAGATCAAGGCACGCACCGGCTACGACACCCGGGTCACGATTCTCGGTCACGTGCTGCGCGGCGGGACTCCCACCGCCTTCGACCGGGTCCTCGCGACGCGCTTCGGGATCGCGGCGATCGACGCCGCGCACGATGGGCGACTTCGGATCGATGGTCGCGCTGCAGTGTGGACAGATCGTCCGGGTCCCGATCGAGGCCGGGGTCCGCGAGCTCAAGCTCGTCGACCCGGCCCTCTACGACGTCGCGAGCATCTTCTTTGGCTGACGCCAGGCCCGCCGCGCACCGCTCGCGGGTTCGCTAGGTTCGGAACCTCATGGGAACTGCGCTCGACGACCTGATCGCGCTGCTCGATCTCGAACCCCTCGAGGTGAACCTCTTTCGCGGCGTCTCGCCCAAGGAGGACCGCCAGCGGGTGTTCGGGGGGCAGGTCGCGGGCCAGGCGCTGGTCGCGGCGGGCCGCACCGTGGAGCCCGACCGCCCGGTGCACTCGCTGCACGCCTACTTCCTGCGTCCCGGTGACCCGACGGTCCCGATCGTCTACGAGGTCGACCGCATCCGGGACGGGAAGAGCTTCACCACCCGGCGCGTGGTCGGGATCCAGCACGGCCGGGCGATCTTCAACCTGGCCGCGTCGTTCCAGGTCGTGGAGGCCGGTCCGGACCACCAGGACCCGATGCCGGACGTGCAGATGCCGGACGACCTGCCGACCTTCCAGGAGCAGATGGCGGAGCACCGCGACCGCTTCTCCCCGGACATGGCGGACTGGCTCGAGCGGGAGCGTCCCATCGACCAGCGGCCCACCGAGCTGCCGAGCTGGATGGACCCGGGGCCGCGGGCGCCGCGCCAGGACGTCTGGATCAAGGCCAACGGTCAGCTGCCCGACGACCCGCTGCTCCACGTCTGCGTCGTCGTCTACGCGTCGGACCTCACCATCCTCGACACCGCGATGCTCCCGCACGGCAACTCGTATCGCGAGGACGAGTTCCAGATCGCGAGCCTCGACCACGCGATGTGGTTCCACCGCCCGTTCCGAGCCGACTCGTGGCTGCTCTATCACCAGCGCAGCCAGTCCGCGAGTCGGCGCGCGCGGCATCGCGGAAGGATCCATCTTCACGGTCGACGGCAGGCTCGCGGTCACCGTGATCCAGGAAGGCCTCATGCGCCCGATCCGTCGCTCCTCGAGCGAGAGCTGAGGAATCCGAATGCCTTCACCCGACGGTCGCGTCGATCTGCGCTCCGACACCGTCACCACCCCGACTCGCGAGATGCGCATCGCGATGGCCCAGGCGCCGGTCGGCGACGACGTGTACCGCGAGGACCCGACCGTGAACCGGCTCGAAGAGCTGGCGGCGGAGCGGCTCGGCAAGGAAGCGGCGATCTTCACGTCGACGGGGACGCTGGCCAATCAGCTGGCCATCAGCGTGCTGGCGCAGTCCGGCACGGAGATCCTGACTCCGGCCCGCGCCCACGTCTACCGGTACGAGGCGGCCGCGGTCGCGTCGAACTCCGGCGTCCAGATCCGGCCCCTGCCGGACCCGGGGGGAGTCGTCTCGACCGACGCGATCTCCGAGGCGCTCGAGGCGAGCCGCCATCACTTCCCGCCGATCTCCCTGGTGACGATCGAGAACACGCACATGCCGGCGAGCGGTCGGCCGTGCCCCGCGAACGAGGTGGCGGATCTCGCGTGGGCCGCGGCCTCGCACGCGCTGCCGATGCACTGTGACGGCGCGCGGCTCTTCAACGCGGCCGTCGCGCTCGGGACCTCGGTGCATGCGCTCGCCGGGCCGCCCGACACCGTCATGTTCTGTGTCTCCAAGGGTCTGGGCGCACCCGTCGGCTCGCTGCTCTGCGGGCGCACCGAGGTGATCGACGCAGCGCGGGAGCAGCGGCAGCGTTTCGGTGGTGGCTGGCGGCAGGCCGGAATGCTCGCGGCCGGGGCGATCGTGGCGATCGAGGACATGGCCGATCGCCTGGCCGACGACCACGAACGCGCCCAACGGCTGGCCCTCGCGCTCGCCGATCGGTTCCCCGGCTCCGTCGATCCCGCGGTGGTCCGCACCAACATCGTGTGTGCCCGTGCGGACCGGCTGCCCGCAGCACTTCCTGGCGTTCCTCGATGCGAAGGGCGTCCGCGCCGGAACGATCGATCCGCAGACCGTCCGCCTGGTGACCCACAAGGACGTCGACGACGTGGACATCGATCGGACGATCGCGGCGTTCGACGCCTTGGTGCTCGACGGGGTCGCCGCGACCCGGTCCACGTGGGCCGGGAGCCCGGGCGACGCCGAGGGATAGCCTCGAATCGGAACCGACCGTCGAGGAGAGTGGGCGTCATGCGGGTGTTGATCACGGGGTGTTCGACTGGTTTTGGTCGCGGCGCGGCGGTGGAGCTCACCAAGCGCGGCCACGAGGTCATCGCAACCGCGCGGCGGCCCGAGGTGCTGAAGGATCTCGACGTGGCGCAGGTGCTCGCGCTCGATGTGGACTCCGACGCGTCAGTGGCTGAGGCGGTGGCTGCGGCCGGACGCATCGATGCCCTCGTCAACAACGCCGGGATCGGGATGGTCGGGCCGGTGGAACGGCTGTCGATCGAGGACGGCAAGCGGATCTTCGAGACGAACTTCTTCGGCGCGCTGCGGATGATCCAGGCCGTGCTCCCGCAGATGCGTGAGCGGGGGAGTGGCACGATCGTGAACGTGTCCTCGGTGGCCGGGCGCGTCGCGCCGCCGCTCGACGGCATGTACTCCGGCACGAAGTTCGCGCTCGAGGGTCTGAGCGAGGCGCTGAAGCGCGAGGTCGAGCACTTCGGCATCAAGGTCGCGATCATCGAGCCCGGTTACTTCCAGACGACCTTCTCGGACAGCGTGAACCGCCTCGGGATGGACACCCCGCCGTACGACGCGTTGCAGAAGGCCTGGGAAGCAGCGGCCGAGCGGCTGCGCGGCGGCGAGGCCCCCGGTCCCGAGGCCGTGGCGCACGCGATCGCCGACGTCGTGGAATCCGAGACGCCCCCGTTCCGCACTCCCGTCGGTGACGATGCGGTGATGGTCATGGCGGCACGCGCGTCGATGGACGATGACACGTTCGAGCAGGCCATGCGAGACACGCTCGAGCTCGATTGGTGACGGCCCGGCGATTCGGCGGCCACACCCGCGAGCGCGCTCGCGGTCTACGCGCATCCTGACGACCCGGAGATCTCGGCCGGTGGCACGCTGGCGCGCTGGGCCGCCGAAGGCGCTGAGGTCTGGGTGCTCGTCACCACCCGCGGCGACAAGGGCACGAGCGACCCGGATGTCGATCCGGTGCAGCTCACCCGGCAACGGCTGGCCGAGACCGCGGCGTCCGTCGACGTGCTCGGTCTCTCCGGTCATCGTCATCTGGACCACGGCGACGGCGACCTCGAGGACGACCGCGAGCTGCGAGAGGAGATCTGCCGGATCGTGCGCGAGCTCCGGCCCGAGGTCGTGCTCTGCCCCGACCCGACCGCGGTGTTCTTCGGCGACGGCTACTTCAACCATCGCGACCATCGGGTGACGGGTTGGGCCACGCTCGATGCGATCGCTCCCGCCGCCGGGTTGCCGCACTACTTCGCCGACCAGCTCGCCGACGGGTTGGCGGTCCATCAGGTGTCGACCGTCTACCTCTCCGGCACGCTCGAGCCGAACTGCTGGGTCGACATCTCGGACCAGATCGAGCGCAAGATCGACGCGCTCTTCTGTCACACCAGCCAGCTGCAGGGCACCGGTGAGCCGTTCCGCCAGTTCCTCCGCCAGCGGGCCGAGCAGGACGGCCGCCAAGCCGGCGTGCGCTACGCCGAGGGATTCCGCCGCCTCACGTTCTCGTGGTTGAGTCTTCAGAGAGTCGGGCCGGAGCTGCCGGGCGGGCGGCGCCATTCGGCCATCGCACGCAGCGCGAGCACCGCAACCACGCCGACGCCGACCGCGGCGCAGATCGCGCCGACGATCGCCCCGATCGCCTTGGGCGCCGTGCAGTCGCCGCCGTGGCACTGCGCGTCGACCAGGCCGTAGCCGATCGCCGCACCGAACAGGCCCGACACGACCACGCCGAGGTACGCGATCAGGAAGGCGGCCCGCGACGGGCCGGGCCCTACGTCGAACGAGTCGCCCCGGTCCTCTTCGGTCACAGGACCGAAATCTAGAGGCGACCCGTGACCTGCCGGGCATCAAGTCCTGGCACACTGGGCGGGATGTCGGGCCCCACCCACGAATGGACCGTTGCCGGCGCCGTGCTCGAGCACGACGACGGGCTCCTCCTCGTGTGCAACCAGCGCCGGAACGGCTCGCTGGACTGGAGCACGCCGGGCGGGGTGATCGACGCCACCGACGCGAACGTCCTGGCCGGCCTCACCCGCGAGGTGGAGGAGGAGACCGGCCTGATCGTGCGCGAGTGGGAAGGTCCGCTCTACGAGGTCACGGCGGTCGCGGCGGACCTCGGGTGGGTGATGCACTGCGAGGTGCACCGGGCGCGTCTCCTTCGAAGGGGAGCTGCGCGTCGAGGACCCGGACGGGATCGTCGTCGACGCGGCGTTCGTTCCCGCGACCGATGTCGGCGCGCGTCTCGACGAGTGCTTCCACTGGGTGCGCGAACCGCTTGCCGAGTGGCTGGCCGAGCGCTGGGAGCCCACCGCCCGTCGTGGATTCCACTACGACGTGCGCGGGACCACGCTCGACACGCTCGAGGTGATCCGCGCGCACAAGCTCTAGTGCGCGTCGACGCCTCGATCCTTTCTCGCGTCCGGTCGGATCGCCGGCGCGCCATGGTGGGGTCGTGACTCGCGAGACGTCGTCGATCCTTCACCTCGACCTGGACGCGTTCTTCGCCTCGGTCGAGCAGCTCGCGGACCCGTCCCTGCGGGGGAAGCCGGTCGTCGTCGGGGGCCTGGGCAACCGTGGCGTGGTCGCCGCCGCGAGCTATGAGGCTCGCAAGTTCGGCATCGGGTCGGCGATGCCGATGGCGCGAGCCCGGCGCGCGTGCCCGCACGCCGTGTTCCTCTCGCCGCGCTTCGACGCGTACTCCGACGCGAGCAAGCAGGTCATGGCGGTCCTGCGTGACGTGACACCGCTGGTCGAGCCGCTCTCGCTCGACGAGGCGTTCCTCGACGTGGCCGGCGCCGCCCGGTCGCTGGGTTCCGGTCCCGAGATCGGCGCGCGGCTCCGCCGCCGCGTCCGCGACGAGACCGGCCTCACCGCGTCGGTCGGCGCGGCGTCGACGAAGCTCCTCGCCAAGCTCGCGAGCGACCTGGCCAAGCCGGACGGTCTCCTCGTCGTCGAGCCGGGGACGGAGCTCGAGTTCCTCCACCCGCTGCCCGTGACCCGGCTCTGGGGCGTGGGACCGGCCACCCGCCGCAAGCTCGACGACTTCGGCGTGACGAGCGTCGGCGACCTGGCGGAGCATCCCGGAGTCGACGCTGGTGCGCGCGCTCGGCGCGTCGGCCGGCGCCCACCTGCACGCGCTCGCCTGGAATCGCGACGACCGGGCGGTCGAGCCCGATCGGGTCACCAAGTCCATCGGGCACGAGGAGACGTTCGCGCAGGATCGCACCGATCTCGACGGACTCGAGCGTGACGCGCTCCGCATGGCCGATGCCGTCGCCTCCCGGCTGCGCAGCTCGTCGAAGACCGCCCGGACCGTCCAGCTGAAGGTCCGGTTCAGCGACTTCCGGACGATCACCCGGTCCCACACGTTGCCGACGCCGACGGATCTGGCGCTGGAGATCGGTGACACCGCCCGCACGTTGCTGCGCGCCGTGGACCTGGAGGAGGGCATCCGGCTGCTCGGGGTCTCGGTGAGCCAGCTCGACGACGAGGTCGCGGTGCAGGGTCGGCTCGAGCTCGGCGACGGTGCCGTCGTGCCGTCCGCCGACCGCCAGGCGCTCGAGGACGCGCTCGAGTCGGTGCGGGAGCGGTTCGGGCAGGACGCGGTGGGCTCCGCCGCGTTCATCGATCGCGGCACGACTCCGCGTCGGGCGGCGTGCCAGCCTGTGGGGCCCCGACGACGGGCCCGCCACCGGGGCCGCCGATCGACGACGACGAGGAAGGCCAGCTAGATGTTGCGGATCGGGCTCATCGGCTGCGGTCACATCGGGACGGTCCACTCGTTCGCGTTGCGCCAGCTCATCGACGCCGGGCTCGTCGATGCCGACATCACCGCCACCTACGACGTCGACCCGGAGCGAGCCGCCAAGCTCGCCGAGCCCAACCACGCCACCGCGCATCCCGACCTCGACTCGCTGCTCGACGCCGTCGACGTGGCGTGGATCTGCACCTGGACCGCCGGCCACCTCCCGGCCGTCGAGGCGGCGGTCGCCCGCGGGCTGGCGATCTTCTGCGAGAAGCCCCTCGCGCCGACCCTGGCGGACTGCTACCGGATCGCCGAGCTGCTGGAGCAGGTGCCGCACCAGGTCGGGCTCGTGCTCCGCCACGCCCCGGTGTTCCGCAACCTCGCGGAAATCGTGCATTCCGGGCGGTACGGCAAGCCGATGGCGCTGGTGCTGCGCGACGACCAGTACTTCCCGATCCAGGGGATGTACGGCTCCACCTGGCGCAGCGACGTCACCAAGGCGGGCGGCGGGACGCTCATCGAGCACTCCATCCACGACCTCGACGTGATCGACTGGGTGCTCGGGCTCCCGGAGTCGGTCAGCGCCCGGACCTCCTCGATCTTCGGCTACGAGGGCATCGAGGACGTCGCGACGCTCCAGCTCGCGTATCCCGGCGGTGCCACCGCGGCCCTCGTCAGCGTCTGGCACCAGGTCACGACCCGGCCGTCGACCCGCCGCCTGGAGCTGTTCTGCGAAGCGGCCTTCTGCTGGACCGAGGACGACTATCTGGGGCCGCTCCACGTCGAGACCTCGGCCGGCGCCGAGGTGATCGAGGGCGAGCCGCCGCCCTGGATCGACCGGATGACGGTCCCCGAGGTGCTGGCCAAGCCGCTCGCGCAGTACGCGGAACCGAGCAAGGCGTTCCTCGATGCCCTGGTCCGGGACGGGAAACTGGCGCGCGGCAGCCCCGGGGTCGGGGTCGCCCTCGCGGCGCACGAGATCGTGGACGGGGCGTACCGGTCGGCCGCGGCGGGTGGCCAGATCACGACGTTCTCCACCAATCGCTGAACCGAACGTCCTCCGAGTCGGCCCCTGCGTTGAGTGGTGGGTGGCGACGCGCGAAGATTGGGCGATGCCGCTTTCCGAGGAAGAGCAGCGGATCCTCAAAGAGATCGAAGCCAACCTGACCGCGACCGATCCCGGTCTCGTCCAGCAGGTCTCCGAGACGACTCTGTACCGGCACGCTGCCCGGGCCATCAAATGGGCTGTCGTGGGCTTCATCGCGGGTCTGATCCTGCTGCTGTTCACCTTCACCCAGGTGCTGCTCCTCGGGGTCGTCGGGTTCCTCGTGATGCTGGGCTGCCTGCTCGTCATCGAGCGCAACGTCCGCAAGCTCGGGAAGGCCGGCATGCAGAACCTGACCGGTTCGTTGCGGAGTGGATCGCTCGGCGGTCTTCTCGGCAGCACGTCGCGACGCTGGCGTGAACGCTGGCACCGCGACGAGAACAACTGACCGATCGCGTTGCGGTTACTCGGCGCACCAGGCCGCGCGGCTCTCCGAGCTGCTCGCCGGCCCAGCTCGCGTACTGGGAGCGCATCGGTCTCGTCACGCCGAGTGAGACCGGATACAGCTTTCGTGATCTCGTCGCGTTGCGCGTCGTGGCGTCGTTGCTCGAAGCGGGGCTGACGCTCAGTCGAGTACGCCAAGCCGTCCGGTTCCTCGTCGCGTCGGGCGAGGACATCGCCGGGCTCCAGCTCGTCACCAACGGCGACCGCGTGTGGGCCTGCCGCGACGACGGCCAGATCCTCGACGCGCTCCGGCACGGCCAGCTCGCCCTCTTCGTCGAGGTCGACGCCTACGCCCGTGAGGTCGACGCGCGAGGTCAAGACCTTCGACGCCGAACGCCGCCAGTTCGTCGAACGCCTCCAGGCTTCTTCCTGACGATCTCCGGCGGGTTCCTGAAGACGGTCGGGTCCGGCCGGCGGGGCTCTCTCAGACCTTGAGGGCGCGGCGGACGCGCTCGCGGCTGCTCGTGCCCTCGGCGAGCGCGTCCCGCACCGAGTCGGCATCGGACCACGCGCGGACCACGTCGTCCTCGGTCGGCTCACGGCGCGACCAGCGCGCGGTCGCGTAGAGATCCGCGAGGTCCGCCAGGGGTGCGGTCGCGGTCGGTGGAGCACCGCGACCCTCGTAGCCGCCGACCTGCTCGTGGGGGGTGAGGCTCGAGCTCGGCGGCAGGCCGGCTTCCGTCAACCGTTCGAGCGCGTCCTGCCACGCACCGGCGACGGAATGCGCAGGTGCGGCGATGCGGCGACGGCGCGACCGGCGCCGCACCTTGCGGCCGACGCGCATGGCGAGCCAGACGATTCCGGCGATGACGGCGATGACCGCGGCGATCGCGAGCGCCAACCAGGGGCGAGGCCCGCTGTTCCCGCCACCGCTCGACGCCGAGCCGGCCTGCACGTTGGACTCACCGCGCGGCACGGTGCCGGCGTTGGGCGTCGCCGCTGACGGTTGTGGACGTCGCGGTCGTCGTGCTCGTCGTGGTGTTGGTCGTGCCCGCGCCCACGGGCTGGCCGACGGTCGGCATCCGCCTGGCCCGGGAGGGCACCGGCCGGCGTCGGCTCGAACTGCGTCCAGCCCAGGCCGGCGAGCCAGACCTCGGGCCACGCGTGCGCGTCCTTGGCCACGACGCGGAACTCGCCGTCGGAATACGCGCCCGGCGCGAAGCCGACCGCGACGCGAGCCGGGAGCCCGACCGCGCGCGCCATCGCCGCGTACGTCCCGGCGAACTGCTCGCAGAAGCCCTGGCGCGAGTCGAGGAAGTCCTCGATGGCGGTCGAGCCGCTGCCGTCGACCGGCCCGGCGAGGCTGTAGACGAACCCTTCGCCCGGGTCGAGGAAGAACCGCTCGAGTCGGCGGGCCTTCTCGTACGGCGTGGTCGCGCCCGCGACGATCGCGCGCGCCTTGGCGACGACCGAACGAGGGAAGTCGTCGGGCAGGTCGAGCGAGGAGTCGAGATCGTCCGGCGGTGCGGCGCGCGTGCCGAGGATCTGACGTTGGGTGGGATTGCTCGTCGTCACCTCGGAGTCCACGCGGTAGGTGAGACCGCTGATGCTCTGGTTCGGGCGCGACCAGCGTCCCGGTCTCGGGCACGATGCGCGCGTCCTCGAGGTCCGTCGCCCGCGGCCGGTACGCGGCGGGCAGCCACTGGTCGCCGAGTCCGGAGATGGTGAACGTCTGACGGACGGTGCCCGCGGGCCGGCGCCGGCCGAGCTCGTCGCCCACGTCGCGGGCCTGGCTCTCGATGCCCCACACCTGACCGTCGAAGTCGTCGAGTCCGGCGATGCGCCAGTAGAGGCGCGGTCGGCGACTTGACCCGGAAGACCTCGGTGTCGCCCTGGCTGGTGAGTCGGCCCCGCAGGTCCACGAGCGGGCTGAGCGTGCGGTAGCTGCTCGGACCGGCGGTGTGGGATCCGCCGAACGTCCGGTAGTCGATCAGCGGACCGTCGTCGGAGCCGGGCAGCGCGGGGGCGATGACGAGACCGGACAGCAGCGCGACCCCGCCGACGAACGCAGCTGCGTTGACCAACGTGGAGTGCGAGCCGAGCCGGCGGCCGCTGAACCACGACCGGTGCGCCTCCAGGAGCGCCTGGTGTTGCAGCATCAGGAACACGAGCGCGGTGATCGCGTAGCCGATGGTCGTCTCGGTACGGAGGTCGGCGGTGCCGAGCGTCGAAGCGAAGACGAAGAGCAGCAGGGACGGGACGATCGCGGCGAGGGTCGCTTCCGATCGGAACGCGAGCGCGTCGGCGGTCGCGGCGACCAGTCGCGGTCAGCAGCATGCAGAGCAGCAGCACGCCATCGCTGACCGGCACCGGTGCGCGGCCGGTGCGGAACACCTGCCAGCCGTCGCCGAGGCGTCGTCCGAGCGTGTCCAACGTCCCGATCCCGGGAAGCCCGTAGGTGGTGGACGACGGCGCGATCGACCCACGCGGCGTAGAGCAGCATCACCACGATGGTCAGGCCGAGGAGGACGGCGGCCGGCCAGCGCCGGTTCCGCACCACGGCACCGATCACGTGGGGGAGCAGCGCCGCCCCGATGATCGGGAGGGCGAACGAGCCGTCGTCGAACACCCGGCCGAGACCGAGCGCGGCCGCGACCGTGAGCGCGGCGAGCGCGACCGCCGCGTACAGGCCCGAGCGCGTCGTGGCCGTCATGACGCACGCCCGTGGGCTGGTGCCGGAGCCGGTGGCCGGCGCCGCTCGGGCCGGGCCGGCTCATGGCTTCTTCACCCGTTCGGTGATGCGACCGCGGGTGATCATCGCGGTGTTCCAGGCGTCGGCGAAGCCGCCGGCGGTGCCGTCCACGACGATGACTCCGGACGACGATCGCGGGGGGTCCGGGGCCCGGCCGTCGTCCGGGCGCGTGCGCACGAGGACCACGGGCGCGTCCCGGGCGCCGAGGGCCTGGACCAGATCGAGGTCGGTTGGGCCGAGGCTGCCCATGACCGCGACGAGCAGGCCGCGCCGGACCTGCGGTCGCAAGGGTCGAACGACGCCGGCCAGGTGCTCGGGCGCGCTCGGCTCCACGACGGCGAGCTGATCCATGATCAAGGCCTCGCCGCCGAGACCCTGCCGGCCCGGGTTCCGCCCGTTGCGGCCGGTCACGCCGAGCGTCCGGCCGTCCGTCGTGATGACCTCGACCGGGAGCACGCTTCGGGCGAGCCGCGCGACGACCGAGGCCGCGGCTTCGACCGCGGCCTCGAACGACGCCTCGTCGTGCGCGCTCGGACGGGTGTCGAGCAACACGACCGCTCGCGGTTGCCATTGCGCCTCGTCCTCGCGTACGACCAGCTCCCCGGTCCGTGCGGTCGAACGCCAGTGGATGCGGCGCAGGTCGTCGCCGACCTCGTACTCGCGCAACGTGAGGAACTCCTCGCCGTCCACGGCGGGGGCGTGGAACTTCACTGCGAAGGGTGACGCGCTCCGCAGGCGACCGGGCGCGCCCGGCGGCGGTCGGAGCTCGTGGACGCGCGGGCAGATCGTGACCTCGTCCGACGCGCCGGCCGGCCAGCTGCGCCGCGCGAGACCGAACGGATCGGTGACCGTGAGCGAGATCGGTCCCGAGCGCGTAGCGGCCGCGCCGGTTGGTCGGCACGCGATACGCCGCGCGCGCGCCCGCTGCCCGCGCCGCAACGACGGGACGAGGAACCGCGCCGCGCGGCGGCCACCGTCGAAGACGTCCGTGAGCATGAGCTGGGGCGAGTCGGCCGGGCCGGGATCGTCGACCTCGATGTCGACCCGGGCGTCGCCGCCGACGTGCACGCGGTGCGGATGGACCGATCGCTCGACCCGTACCGCGCGCTTGCGGCTCCGCACCCACAGCCAGGCCGCGAACAGCAGGCTCACGGTGATCACGCCGAGCACCGAGAGCTCCGCGGCGCCGAGCAGCCGGCCGGCGACGATGAGACCGGTGGCCGCGCCGGCCAGCGTCCAGCCCCGCCGGGTCAGCGCGGCGGCGGGCGCCATCTACGAGATGCCCGTTGCCCCGGGTACCGCAACGGACGCGAGGACTTCGGCCAGGACGTCCGCGGGCGTCAACCCGCGCAGCTCGGCGTCCGGAGTCAGGAGCAGACGGTGCTCGAGCACGACGCCGGCGACGCGCTTCACGTCGTCCGGCAGCACGAAGTCACGACCGAGCGTCGCGGCGAGCGCCCGCGCCGCGCCTTGCAACGCGAGCGCACCACGCGGGCTGGCGCCCAGCGCGAGATCGTGATGCCGGCGCGTCGCGTCCGCGAGATCGACGATGTAGCTGCGCAGCGGGTCCGCGACGTGGACCGACGCGATCATCTCGACGAGTGCGGTGATCTGCTCGGCGCTGGCCACCGGTGCGAGCTCCTCGACCGAGACGTGACTGCTCTGCGTCTCGAGGATCGCGACCTCGGCGGCCCGGTCCGGGTAGCCCATCTCGATCCGCATCAGGAAGCGGTCGAGCTGGGCTTCGGGCAGGGGATAGGTGCCCTCGAGCTCGATGGGGTTCTGCGTCGCGATGACCATGAACGGCGCGCCGAGGGGATAGGTGACCCCGTCCACCGTCACCTGGTCCTCTTCCATCGCCTCGAGCAGTGCCGACTGCGTCTTGGGCGAGGCCCGGTTGATCTCGTCGGCGAGGACGACGTTGGCGAACACGCCGCCGGGCCGGAACTCGAACTCCCCGGTGAGCCGGTTCCAGACCGAGACCCCGGTGACATCCGACGGCAGCAGGTCCGGGCGTGAACTGCACGCGGTGCCACGTGCCGCCGATCGAGCGGGCGATCGCCTTGGCCAGCGACGTCTTCCCGACCCCGGGCACGTCCTCGATGAGGAGGTGCCCCGACGCGAGCAGGCAGACGAGTGCCAGGTGCACCGCCTCACGTTTGCCCTGGATGACGTGCTCGATGTTGTCGATCAACGCTCGGAACAGCGGTTCGACCGGGGAGCCGGTGGCGACGGGCGAGGCTGCGTCGGCCGGGCGCGGGTCGAGCCGGCTCGGTTCGGGCTGTGCCACCCGTACCCCTTCCCCCATGTCCGGGCCTGACGGCGAAACGTGGCTGATCCTACGGGATCCCCCTGACCCGTCACCCGCGGTGGCGGTCTAGGTTCGGGTCGTGGCTCCGACACCGGTACGCGACCCGGCGACCGGCCCGCGGTTCTGGGCCCGGGCGCTCGGATCCCTGGCCCGCCGCCCCTCGCTGTGGGGGACCGCGCTCACCCAGGCCGGGCGGGTCGCCCGCCCGGAGTGGTGGCGGCGCCCACCGTTCCTACCCGTCCCCGATCCCGCCTACGTGCGCTTCCGGCTCGAGACCCAGTACGGGCGCCAGGGCGTGCCCGAACCGCGAGGACCTGGTCGTGTACCTGGAATGGTGCCGAGGCCGCGACTGACGCGGCGGTCTCCGGGCCGGCATTCGCGGTCGCGAACCGGGGGCGGAGCGCGTCCGGAACTGCCTAAACTCAGGCCCGGGAACGACCGGAGGAGGTCCCGGAGCTTGGGAAGAGCGCTGATGCTCAACGCCAGCTTCGAGCCGCTCTGTGTGGTCTCGGTTCGGCGGGCGGTGGTGCTGGTCCTCAAAGAGAAGGCCGAGATCGTCTCGCGCGATGACGCCGTGCTGCATTCGGAGCGCATGCGCGTGCCCGTGCCGAACGTGATCCGACTCCGGCACTTCGTGCGGGTCCCGTACCGGTCGCGGGTTCCGCTGTCGCGCCGGGCCGTGTTCGCCCGCGACGGCCACCGCTGCCAGTACTGCAGCCGCCCGGCCGAGAACATCGATCACGTGGTCCCGCGTTCGCGGGGAGGGGAGCACAGCTGGGAGAACGTGGTGGCTTCGTGCCGCCCCTGCAACGCCCGCAAGGAGAACCGGCTCCTCGCCGACACCGACCTCAAGCTCGGCCGCCGGCCCGTCGCCCCCCACGCCACCCTGTGGGTGATCGCCACCGCCGGCTCCATCGACCCCGCCTGGGCCCCCTACCTACCGGCGCTGGAGTCAATACCTGCTTGATCCGCGGTCGCGCCGGCTCGGCTGCGGTCGCTGCGGCTCCACTTCGGCGGTCGCTGCGGCCGCCGCACTTCGTGCCCGCTCCGGCCTGCGCTCCACCCGCGCACTCTCGTGCGCGCTCCGGCTGGTCAGCGGCTCTGCGCGCTCGTCGGTCGGCGCCGGCTCAGCGGCCGGCGCTCGCTCCCGGCACTTCGTGCCGACCGTCGGTCCTTCCGGCCTCCGCTTCGGAGGCCTCTCTTTCTTGCCCGCTGGTGGCGCGAAGTGGCGCGGAGTGGGTTGACAGGGTAGGTAGTGGTGCCTTAGGGTGCACCAGGTGGGGTGAGGGGAGCAAGAAACCGGGTTCGGTAACGGATCGGGTCGCGATCGAGGGGTTGGGATGTCACTGGGTTTCCTTGGCGAGTACCAGCACGCGCTGGACGCCAAGGGCCGGGTGATCCTCCCGGCGGAATTCCGGGAGCCGCTGGCCAACGGGGCAGTGCTCACCAAGGTGTTGGACGGCTGCCTGGCGGTGTACAGCCGAGAAGGGTTCGAGCAGATGGCGGAACGGGTCAGGGAGAGCGCCCGGCGGGGCGAGCGGGAACGCCGAGCCGCCCGGTCCTGGTTCAGCGCCGCCCGACCCTTCACGCCGGACAAGCAGGGGCGCGTCGCGATTCCGCAGACCCTGCGCGAGTACTCCGGCCTCGAGCGCGACGTCATGGTGCTCGGGGTCGACAACCGCATCGAGCTCTGGAACCCCGTCCGCTGGCGGGAGCACGAGGCCCAGGGCCAGGCCGACATCTCCTCGGGAGAGGGACTGGCCGACGTCGGATTCATCTAGGCGACACCCGAGAGCGCAACGGAGCGCACCAGCACCAGCTGAACCGTCAGGAACATCGATCCAAGCGGCACGCGGCGCAACGAAGCGTCGAACCTTGACAGGCGGGACCCGTCCATCGGGCCCGCCAACAGTCCCCCGGCCGGCGCGGTTGAAGGCCCCTACTCCGCCCGCTTTTGACCGAGCCGCTTCGGGGAGAAATCCGGACGGCATCGACCGACCGGGGGGCTGTTGGCGGACTCGGCGCTCGGGCTCGAAGACACGGGGGATCACCACGTGAATGGGGAGTTCGTCCATCGTCCGGTCATGGGCCGGGAAGTGGTCGAGCTGCTCGTTCCCGTACCGCCCGGGACCGTCGTCGACGCCACTACCGGCGCCGGCGGGCATTCCGGGCTCCTGCTCGACGCTCGTCCCGACCTCCGGCTCCTCGGCATCGACCGGGATCCGGATGCGGTGGCGGCGGCCCGGGAGGGACTGGCTCGCTTCGGCGAGCGGGTCCGGGTGGTGCACGGGGGATTCGAGGACCTGGCCGAAATCGTGAAAGCCGAGAGTGAGGGGACCATCGTGGGAGTGCTGTTCGACTTGGGAGTGAGCAGCCCACAGCTCGACCGGGCGGAGCGTGGCTTCTCCTACTGGTCCGACGCTCCGCTCGACATGCGCATGGACTCCTCGCAGTCGCTCACCGCGGCCGATGTCGTGAACGGCTACGACGAGCAGGAGCTCGTCCGGGTGATCCAGAGCAACGGGGAAGAGCGCTTCGCCCGCCGCATCGCCCGCGAGATCACGCAGCGCCGACCGCTCGCCACGACCGGCGAGCTCGTCGACGCCATCAAGGCCGCGATCCCCGCCCCGGCCCGTCGGACCGGCGGCCACCCGGCCCGCCGCACGTTCCAGGCCGTGCGCATGGAGGTCAACCGCGAGCTCCCGAACCTGGGCGACGGGCTCGACGACTCCGTGCACCTCCTCTCGCCCGGCGGGCGCACGCTCGTGCTGGCGTACCACTCGCTCGAGGACCGAATGGTCAAGCAGCGATTCGCCAAGTGGTCGGGCACCGGTCCCCGTTCGGGAAACGTGCCGCGTGAGCTGCCCGAGCCGGAGCCGACGGAAGCTCCGCTCGTGCGCCTCATCACGCGCAAGCCGATGCGGCCGAGTGAAGTCGAAGTGTTGGCCAACCCGCGCGCTTCGAGCGCGCGCCTGCGCGCCGTCGAGCGGCTCGTCCCATGACGGACGTGACGGCACCGCTTCGCGCGCCGCGCCCGCAGAAGGTCGCCGAGCGCCCGCGTCACCTCGCGGTCGTTGATCCTGCGACGGGCAAGCGTGAGCGTCGCGCCCGGATCGGCGTCCGGCTCGCCGTGGCGGGCGTGGTCGCGGCGGTGCTGGTGGTCGTCGGGTTCCGCGTGTTGATGGCTGAGGGGCAGCTCGAGCTCGAACGGCTGCAGCACGCAGCCGCGCGGGAGCAGCAGACCTACGAGGCGTTGCGGCTCCGGTACGCGCAGCGCACGGCGCCGCAGGCAATCGTCGCTCGGGCGAAGGGGATCGGGATGATTCCCGCGACCAGCCTCCGGTACCTCAGCGCCCCCGGATTGCCCGCCGGTCGTGATGCGGCTGATGGCGACGGTACGTACGCCGCGGCCCGCGAACGCGACTGGAAGAAAGTGAAGCCGAGCCTTGACAAACAACCGTGATCCCCGACCAGGTACCGGGAAGAAGCGGACGGCCGCGGCGCCGGCGGGCGGGAGCAGGAAGTCGACCCGTCGGCCGGCTGCCGCATCCGGCTCCGCCGCCGCCCGAACGCGTTCCGGCGCCGGCGTGGCCGGCGAGGTGACCCGTACCCCGCGGGCTCGTACCGCGGGGGCGAAGGCTCCGGTGGCCAAGCGGACCGCCCGCAAGGCCGTCACGAAGACCCCGGTCAAGAAGAAGCCCGTCTCGAAGCGCACGCCGGCGAAGGTCCAGCCCCGGCGCAAGCCCCCCGCGAAGCGTGCCGGTCGCGACACCGGGCACCGGCCAGGAAGAGCAACGCGAAACGACCGACGCGGGCACGTGTCACACCGATCCGGAAGCCGCCGCGTGGGCAGGAGCGCAAGCCGCAGCGCGCACGAAGTGCGGAGGCTGGAGCGACCCGGCGAGTCCGCACGGCCGCGTCACCGCACCGTCGTCTGGTCGCGCTCCTCGTCCTGATGGCGGTCGCGCTGGCCGCGATCGTGATCCGCCTGGTTGACGTGCAGGCCCTCGAAGGCGACCACTACGAAGCCATGGCGCTCGCGCAGCGCGTGCGTTCGGTCAGCCTCCCCGCCGAGCGCGGCAGCATCTTCGACCGCGACGGCAACGAGCTCGCGCTCTCCGTTCCGCAGCAATCGGTGTACGCCGACCCGCGTGTCATCAAGGATCCGGCGCGCTACGCCCGCAAGCTCGCGCCGATCGTCGACGTGGACACCGCGGACCTGCGGGACCGCTTGGCGAAGCACAAGATGGAGTTCGTGTACGTCGCCCGCACCGTGAGTGACGACGTCGCGGCCAAGGTCAAGAAGCTCCACCTCCCCGGGGTCGGGTTCGTTCCCGAGTCCAAGCGCTTCTATCCCGGCGGGGCGTCTCGCCGGACCCGTCCTGGGCTACACGGGGACGGAGGACATCGGTCGGAGCGGGTTCGAGCACAAGTTCAACTCGATGCTGCGCGGGAAGCCCGGCCGGCTCGTGGCCGAGGAGGACCCGAACGGCCGCGAGATCCCGGCGACCCAGCGCACCGCGAAGCCGGCCCAGCGGGGCGGCGATCTCGTGCTGACGCTCGACCAGGCGCTCCAGTTCGAGGTGGAGAAGCAGCTGATCGCCGGGGTCAACCAGGCGAACGCCCGGGGTGGGATCGCGATCGTCGCCGATGTGACGACGGGTGACGTCCTGGCGATGGCGTCGGTCGTGGCCCATGGCGGTGGCGGTGGCGCCAAGCTCGCACCGTCCACCGACCAGAACCGTCCGCTCACCGCGGTGTACGAGCCAGGTTCGACCGCGAAGGTCGTCACCGTCTCCGGTGCGCTCGAGAACAAGGCGGTCGAGCCGACGACCTCGCTCTACGTCGAGTCGAAGATCCAGATCGCCGACCGAGTCTTCAAGGACGCGGAGTACCACCGGCCCGAGTCGTGGAGCGTCGCCGAGATCGTGCGGCGATCGTCGAACGTCGGAGTCATCGAGATCGCGGGCAAGCTCGGACGCGAGCAGCTCGACAAGTACCAGCGCGCGTTCGGTTTCGGCACGAAGACCGCGATCGACTTCCCGGCGGAGTCCGCCGGCATCATGAAGCGGCCGGACGAGTTCGTCGCCTCGCGACATGGGCAGCGTCCCGATCGGGTACACCACCGCGGTCACGCCGATGCAGATGCTCGACGTGTTCACCACGATCGGAACGGTGGCGTGACGCAACCGCCGCGGCTGGTGGAAGCCACGATCGACGCCAATGGCGTGCGCCACAACCGACCGGCGCGGCGCGGCAAGCGCGTCGTGAGCGCGCAGACTGCGGCCGAGGTCAATGAGATGCTGCGCGGTGTGGTGCGCGAAGGCGGTACCGGCGAGCTCGCGAACATCGACGGGTACACCGTTGCGGGCAAGACGGGTACGTCGCGCAAGCCGCCCTACGAGACGGAGCGGTACATGGCCAGCTTCGCCGGCTTCGCGCCGGCGGAGAACCCGCGGCTCGCGGCGATCATCGTCATCGACCAGCCGGGAACGAGCAACGACCAGTACTACGGCGGGAAGGTGGCGGCGCCGCTCTTCAAGTCGATCATGACCTACGCGCTGCACCTCGAGAACGTGCCGCCGAGCGGGATGCTCAGCTCGGTCGCGGCCAGTCCCGGGCCGGCAGTCGCGATGCGCAAGCCCACCGCCCCGGCACCGCAAACGCCGCCCACTCCGGCAGTCGCCGGTACGCCCCCGGCCCCGGCTGCGGCCCAGCCGGCCAGTATCGTCGCGACTCCCGTCCCGTAACGGAGAGGACCCCGTGCAACTGCACGCCCTCCTCGACGATGTTGACGTGCTCGAGCTCACCGGGGACTCGCAGGTCGACGTGTCGGACATCACGCATGACAGTCGTCGCGTCACGCGCGGCGCGCTGTTCTGCTGCATCCGGGGCCATGCGCACGACGGTCACGACCACGCCGCCGCCGCGGTGAACGACGGTGCGGTCGCACTCCTCGTGGACCGGCCGGTCGCGGTTGCAGCCCCGGTAGCGCAGGTGCGCGTGGAACGTGTCCGGGCCGCGATCGGCCCGATCGCGGCGCGCTTCTACGGCGCACCGTCGCACGCGATGCGGGTCCTGGGGATCACCGGCACGAACGGCAAGACCACGACCACGTATCTCCTCGAGAGCATCGCGCGCGCCGCGGGGGAGCGGCCCGGTGTGATCGGCACGACCGGGGCGCGGATCGGTGGGGTGGACGAGCCGCTCGCCTTCACCACCCCGGAGGCCTCCGAGCTCCAGCACCTGCTCGCCCGCATGCTGGGGGCGGGCGTGACGACGGTGGCGATGGAGGTCAGCTCCCATGCGCTGGCGTACGAGCGGGTCGACGGCACCCGCTTCGCTGCCGCGTGCTTCACCAACCTCTCGCAGGACCACCTCGACGAGCACGGCACGCTCGCCGAGTACTTCGACGCCAAGGCGAGACTCTTCTCGACCGGCTTCACCGCGACCGCCGCGGTCGCGCTCGACGACCAGTGGGGAAGCGCGCTCGCGACGCGCGCCGCCGACGCGGGTCTGACGGTGTGGACATTCGGTCTCGATCCGCGCGCCGCCGTGCGCGCGGTGGACGTCCGGCTCGACGCGGAGGGCTCCACGCTGCAGCTCGAGTCGCCGGCGGGTCCCCGCCAGCTCGTGCGCCTGCCACTCGTCGGTACGTTCAACGTTCAGAACGCGCTCGCCGCCGCGGCCACGGCGCTGGCGAGCGGGTTCGCTCTCTCCACGGTGGTGGAGGGTCTCCAGGCCGAGGTCGTCGTGCCGGGTCGCATGGAGCGGGTGGTGGCGGGCCAGCCGTTCTCCGTGATCGTCGACTACGCGCACGGGCCGGCGGCGCTGGAACGGCTGCTCGCGGAAGCGCGTCGCCTCGCCGCGGCCGGCCGCGTCATCGTGGTGTTCGGGTGCGGCGGCGACCGGGACCCCGCGAAGCGCATCGAGATGGGTCGGGCGGCGGCGGCCGCCGATCTGGTGGTGCTGACGTCGGACAACCCGCGGTCGGAGGACCCGGCCACCATCGCGGCGATGGCCGAGGCCGGCCTGCGCGAGCGCAACGCGACCTTCGTGCTCGAGCTCGATCGCCGTCGCGCCATCCGCGCCGCGCTCGGCCGAGGCCAAGGAGAATGACGTCGTTCTCATTGCCGGAAAGGGCCACGAACGGGGCCAGGAGATCGCAGGTGTCGTGACGCCGTTCGACGACCGCGTCGTGGCCCGCGAAGAGCTGGAGGCCGTCGCGTGGACCTGACCCGCGACGAGATCGCGGCCATCACGCGTGGCCGGGCCGAGGGTGGCGACGGGCACGCGGTAGCGGTTGCGCACGGGTTCGCGTTCGATTCGCGCACGCTCGCCCCCGGAGAGGGCTTCGTTGCGCTGCGCGACGTCCGGGACGGTCATGACTTCGTCGCGGCCGCCTTCCGTCGGGGCGCGAGCCTCGCGTTGGTGGAACGGGTGCCCGACGGGGTGACCGATCCGGTGGTTGTGGTCGAGGACACCCGCGATGCGCTGTTCGCTCTCGCGATCGCCGCGCGCGAGCGTCTCGCTCCGGCTGTCGTCGTCGGCGTCACGGGATCGGCGGGCAAGACGTCAACCAAGGATCTGACCGCCGCGGCACTTCGTTCCGGCTTCGCGGTGCACGCGAGCGCAGCATCGTTCAACAACGAGATCGGGCTCCCGGTCACGCTGCTCGGCGCGCCCGGAAGGTTCACAGGCGTTGGTGCTCGAGATGGGCGCTCGGTTCGCCGGCAACATCCGGGACCTGTGCGCAATCGCCCGACCCGCGATCGGTGTCATCACCAACGTCGGTCTCGCCCACGCCGAGCACCTCGGTGGTCCGGCCGGCATCGCCGCGGTGAAGGGTGAGCTGCTCGACGCGCTCCCGGGCGACGGGTTGGCCGTGCTCAACGCGGACTGCGAGCAGCTCGCGATCGCTGCGGCTGCGCAGCCCGGCGCCCGTCGTCACGGTCGGGGCCACCCCCGACGCCGATGTGCGCTTCTCCGACGTCCGGCTCGACGCTGATCTGCGCCCGACGTTTCGGCTCGACTCACCGTGGGGCAGCGCCGACGCGGTGCGTCTCTCGGTCCGCGGGAGCTACCAGGCGGCGAACGCGGCCCAGGCGGCGACCGTGGCGCTGCATCTCGGGGTTCCGCTCGAGGCCGTCGTGTCGAGCCTCGGCGGAGCCACCACGGCCTCATGGCGCATGGAGCTCGCGACGGCGCCCGAGGGCTTTGCGGTGCTGAACGACTCGTACAACGCCAGTCCCACCTCGATGCGCGCCGCGCTCGAGTCGTTCGCACAGCTCCCGGTGCCCGGCCGGCGACTGGCGGTGCTGGGAGAGATGCGCGAGCTCGGGGATCTGCGCGGCGGAGGAACACGCGCGACTCGGAGGCTCGGTGGCCGACGCGGATGTCGCCGCGCTGGTCGTCGTCGCTGACCTCGACGACCCGGTCATGGCGGAGCTGGCCGCGGCCGCATCGGCGCGCGGCGTCGAGGTGCACGACGTCACGGACCACGACGCGGCCGTCGCGATCATCCGCAAGCTCGCCCGGCCGGGTGACGCAGTGCTGGTCAAGGCCAGCCGCGCGGTCGGGCTCGAGCGCGTCGCCCAGTCGCTGCTGGTCGGCGCCGACGCCGACGACGTGCTGGGGGAGGCGCTCGATGATCGCGGTGCTGATCGCCGTTTCGATCGCCTTCCTGGTGAGCGTGCTCGGGACCCCGTTCCTGATCCGGATCCTGAAGGCGCGCAACATCGGCCAGCAGATCCGTGACGACGGCCCGATCGCACACCCGCACGAGCGCAAGGCCGGCACCCCGACGATGGGTGGCATCGCCATCATCGTGGCGGCCTTCCTCGGCTACCTCATCGCGCACATCCGCACGGAGGCCATCAAGTTCGCCGACACGGCGATCGCGCTCTGGTTCCTCATCCTCGGTCTGGCGTTCGTCGGCTGGCTCGACGACTACCTCGGCGTGCGCAGGGCACGGAACCTCGGGCTCCGCAAGCGTGGGAAGACGGGCGGGATCCTGATCGTCACCGTCGGGTTCGCGCTCCTCGCACTCGAGTTCGTGAAGGTGTCGACCCACCTGTCGTTCACACGCGAGCTGAGCCTGGACCTCGGCACGATCGGGTGGTTCATGTGGGCGATCGTGGTCGTCTACGCCACCGCGAACGCGGTCAACATCACCGACGGGCTCGACGGGCTCGCGGCCGGATCCGCGGCGCTCGTGTTCGCCGCGTTCGTCGTCATCGCGTTCACGCAGTTCCGCCACCCGAACGCGTACCACCTGCTGGGCGCGGGTTCGATCGACGTCGCGGTGGTCGCGGCTGCACTGATGGGAGGGTGCGTCGGGTTCCTCTGGTGGAACGCGCCCCCGGCGCGGGTGTTCATGGGGGACACCGGCGCGCTCGCGCTCGGAGGCGCGATGGCGGGCATGGCGCTGCTCACGAACGTCCACCTGTTGCTGCCGCTGATCGGCGGGCTCTATGTCATCGAGATCCTGAGCGTCGTCGCGCAGGTGATCTCGTTCCGGGGGTTCGGGCGCCGGATCTTGCGCATGTCGCCCATCCATCATCACTTCGAGGTGCTCGGCTGGCCCGAGTCCACGATCATCGTGCGCTTCTGGATCCTCGCCGGCCTCGCGATGGCGCTCGGGCTCGGCTTCTTCTACTACGACTTCATCAACATCCCCGGCGTCATCGAATGACCCGGCGCATTCTGGTCGTCGGGCTGCGGGCCACGGGTGAAGCTGTCGCTCGGACGTGCGCGCGTCGCGGCGACGAGGTGACGGTGGTCGAAGAGGATCCCGGCCACCGCGGCTACGACGTCCGCGTGCGCGCGGTGCAAGCGCTCGGTGTGACCGTCGTCGAGCGTCCTGCCGACGCGGACTGGGCCGGCCTCGTCGCGGGGATCGATCTCATGGTCCCCAGCCCCGGGGTGCGCCCGTCTCATCCCGCGTTCCTCGCCGCGCTGGCGGCGGGCGTCGAGGTGCGCGGTGACATCGATCTCGGGCTCGAGGCCGCGCGCGTGCCGGTGATCGCGGTGACCGGCACGAACGGGAAGAGCACGGTGACGACGCTGATCGCCGCGATGCTCAACGCGTCGGGCGTGCGCAGCGTTGCCGCCGGCAACATCGGCCGCCCGCTGCTCGAGGTGATCGACGAGCCATGGGACGTCGTGGTCGTCGAGGTGTCGTCGTTCCAGCTGCACACGACGACCGACGCGTTCCGACCCAACGGTCGCGGTGCTGCTGAACGTGGCGGAAGACCATCTCGACTGGCACGGCTCGTTCGACGCGTACGCCGCGGTGAAGGCGCGTGTGTTCGCGCACCAGCGCGACGACGACCTGCTCGTGGCGAACCTCGACGACCCGGTCGTGGCCGAGCTCAGCACCCGGGCCCCGGCCCGCACCGTCGGCGTCTCGCTCCACGGTGAGGTCGGGACATACCGGACAAGTGCTGATCATCTCCTCACGCCGGAGGGGAGCATGATCGCCGAGATCGGGTCACTGCCCCTCGCGGGCGCCGCACGACCTGACGAACGCGCTCTGTGCCGCCGCGGCGGCGCTGCGCGTCGGCGCGGACCTGACCGGCGTCCGATCGGCGCTGCATTCCTTCGAGAGGCTCCACCACCGAGTGGAGTTCGTCGGCAAGGCTTCCGGGGTGGAGTACTTCGACGACTCCAAGGCGACCAACCCCCACGCCACGCTCAGCGCGCTCGACGGTTTCGAGCGCGTCGTGCTGCTCGCGGGCGGCGACAGCAAGGGAATTGACCTCGGAGCCCTGGCTCCGGCGAAGGAGCGGTTGCGGGCGGTGGTAGCGATCGGCACGACCCCCGGCGAGGTCGAGCGCGCGCTCGGTGACCTCGTGCCGACGGTGCGCGCCGACTCGATGCGCGCCGCGGTCGAGGCCGCGGCGGGGCTGGCCGTGCCCGGAGACACCGTGCTGCTCTCGCCCGCGTGTGCCTCGTTCGACTGGTACGAGAGCTACGAGCAGCGGGGCGACGACTTCCAGCAGGAGGTCCGCCGGCTGCTCGAAGGCCGCGAGGACGCGCAGCTGGCGGCGCGCGCATGAGCGCGACCACGGGCCGGATCCCCGGGCTCCGCATCCCCGCCGAACGCCTGGCCGGCGCCCGCCGGGTCTGGACCAAGGCCGGCTCGCAGACGACGTCGACCTATCTCCTCCTCGTCATGGTCGTGGCGGTCCTCAACGTCATCGGCGTCGTCATGGTGCTGTCCGCCTCGTCGGTGCAGTCGCTCGACAGCAAGGGCAGCGCGTGGTGGTTCTTCGAACGCCAGCTGCTGTGGACCGGGCTCGGCGTCGTGGGTTTCGCCGTCGCGTCGCGCATCGACTACCGCGGCTGGCGCCGGTACACGGTGCCGTTCCTCGCCGTGGCCGTCGTGCTGCTCGTGCTCGTGCTGATCCCGGGCTTCGGTCTCTGGGTCGACGGGTCGCGGCGCTGGCTCGGGTTCGGATCGTGGCGCATGCAGCCGTCGGAGATCGCGAAGCTCGCGCTGCTCGTCTACGCCGCCGACGTCCTGACCCGCCAGCACCAGCAGGTGGGGGACTGGCGCAAGGCGCTGCGGCCCATCGGCCTCGTCTTCATCGTCTTCGCCGGGCTCGTCATGAAGGAGCCCGACCTCGCCTCGACGATGGTCCTCACCGTGATCCTCGGCGCGGTGCTCATCGTGGGCGGTGTGCGGGGCAAGCACCTCGCGATGATCGGTGCCGCCGCGGTCACCATGGTCACGTTGTTCGCGCTGCTCGTCCCGTGGCGCCGCGCCCGCATGCTCTCGTTCCTCGATCCGTGGCACGACAAGTCGAACACCGGCTACCAGGTCACCCAGTCGCTCATCGCGCTCGGCAGTGGGGGATGGACCGGTGTCGGGCTCGGCGCGAGCCGGGCCAAGTGGCGGTTCCTCCCGGCCGCCCACACCGACTTCATCTTCGCGATCGTCGGCGAGGAGCTCGGCCTGTTCGGCGCGTCGCTCGTCGTCGGGCTCTTCCTGGTGCTCGGCTACCTCGGGGTCCGCGCCGCGCTCCGCGCGCCGGATCGCTTCGGCATGCTGATCGCGGGTGGGATCACCGCGTGGATCGTCGGCCAGGCTGTGATCAACATCGGCGCGGTCGTCGGGCTGTTGCCGGTCTCCGGCGTGCCGTTGCCCTTCGTCTCGTTCGGCGGCACCGCGTTGGTCTTCACGATGATCGCCGCCGGTCTGCTCGGCAACGTGGCTCGCCAGGGTGGGCGGTGAAGCCGGCGGCGACCCCGCCGTTCGCGCTCATCACGGGTGGCGGCACCGGTGGTCACGTGTATCCCGCGCTCGCGCTCGCGGAAGCACTCGTCGGCCGGGGTCATCTGCGGGAGTCGATTCGGTTCCTCGGCGCGCGCCGCGGGCTCGAAGCCCGCGCGGTGCCGGAAGCGGGGTACGAGATCGACCTCCTGCCGGCGCGTGGCTTCCAGCGCGGCGTGACGCCGCGGCACGTCGTGGACAACGTGCGCATGGTGTTCGCCATGGTCGTGGCGATGGTCGAAGCGCTGCGGGTGGTCCGGCGGCTGCGACCGCAGGTGGTGGTCGGTGTGGGCGGGTACGCCTCGCTCCCCGGCGTGCTGGCCGCCCGGCTGCTCCGCATCCCGATCGTGATCCACGAGCAGAACGCGGTGCCCGGGCTCGCCAACCGGGTCGCGACGCGCCTCGGAGCGCGGGTCGCGGTGTCGCTGCCCGGAACCCAGCTGCGCGGCGCGGTGGTCACCGGCAATCCGGTGCGGGCGTCGGTGATGTCGGTGACGCGGGAGCCGGCGGCGGATCGCGCCCTGGTCGGGGTCGTGGGCGGGAGCCTCGGGTCACCGCGGCTCAACGATGCGGCGCTGGACCTCTACGACCGCTGGCGGGCCCGCGGCGATGTCTCGGTGCGCCACATCGCCGGACCCAAGCACTACGACCAGGCCCGGAGCCGGCTCGAGCGGCTCCGGCGCCCGGACGACGCGCTCGTGTTCGAGCTCGTCGCGTACGAGGACCACATGGAGAGCCTGTACGGACACGCCGCGCTCGCGGTGTGCCGGGCGGGAGCGGTCACCGTCTCGGAGCTGGCTGCGGCAGGTGTCCCGTCGGTGCTCGTGCCCTGGCCGGGGGCGGCCGATGACCACCAGACCGGCAACGCGCGCGCGATGGAAGCGGCGGGCGCGGCGGTGCTGCTCCCGGACGCGCAGTGCGACGGCGCGCGACTGGTCGCGGTGGCGGGCGAGCTGTTGGCCGATCCGGATCGGCTCACGATGATGTCGAAGGCCGCGCGTTCGGTCGCTCGTCCCGATGCGGCCGAGCGGCTCGCGGACCTGGTGGAGGAGGCGGCCCGTGCCCGCGCCTGAGCCCGGCCCCACCCTCGATCTCAGCGTTCCGCGCCGGATCCACGTCGTCGGCGTCGGTGGCGCGGGCATGAGCTCGTACGCGGCGATCCTCGCCGAGATGGGTCACCAGGTCAGCGGCTCGGACCTCCGTGACCATCCGCGCTTCGAACGGTTGCGACTGGTGGGCGTGGAGTGCCTCGTCCCCCAGGTAGCGGACGAACGTTCCGCGGGACGCGGACGCGGTCGTGCGGAGCTCCGCGGTCCCGTTGACGAACGTCGAAGTGCGCGCGGCGGAGCGGGCCGGGGTTCCGGTGCTTTCGCGGGCAGACGCGCTCGCGGGCATCGTGGCGGCGCGCCGCGGGCTCGGTGTTGCCGGCACGCACGGGAAGACCACCACCACGTCCATGATCACGCTGATCATGCGCGCGGCCGGGCATGCACCCGAGCTTCCTCGTCGGGAGCGAGCTCAACGAGGTCGGGACGAACGCCGGTCTCGACACCGGCGAGTGGCTCATCGTCGAGGCCGACGAGAGCGACGGCACCTTCCTGCGGCTCGGCCTCGATGCGGCGATCGTGACGAACATCGATCACGACCACCTCTGGTACTGGGGCGACATGGAGCGACTCGAGGACGCGTTCCGGCGCTTCGTCGACGGCGTCGACGGTCCGGTCGTCCTCTGCGCCGACGATCCGGGGACGCGCCGGCTCGCCTCCACCCGGCCGGACGCGGTGACGTACGGCTGGTCGGAGAGCAGCTCGGGTGCGGCGCACTACCGGGCCTCCGGCTACCAGGGGTCGCGGAGTGGCTGCTCGTTCCTGCTCGCCCGTGACGGCGTGGAGCTCGGGGAGATCCGCCTGCCCGTGCTCGGCCGGCACAACGCGCAGAACGCCGCCGGTGCCGCGGCGATGACGCTTGGAGCTCGGCGTCAGCTTCGAGACCGTGCAGGGCGCGCTCGAGGGCTTCGGCGGCGTCGCGCGCCGCTTCCAGCACCGCGGCGAGCTCGACGGCGTGACGATCATCGACGACTACGCGTTGCTCCCGCCGGAGATCCAGGCGACGATCCGGGCGGCCGGCGAAGGCGGCTGGCGGCGGATCATCGCGGTGTTCCAACCGTTCCGCTACGCCCGCACCGAGATCATGTGGCGCGAGTTCGCCGATGCGTTCGTCGGCGCCGATCAGGTGATCCTCACCGACGTCTGCGGGTTTCACGAGCAGCCGATCCCCGGGGTCACCGGCCGCCTGCTGGTCAACGCGGTGCTCGACGCGCACCCCGACCAGGCGGTCGCCTACTTCCCGCACCGCGCCGAGCTCGTCGACCTCGTGCCCGCCTACGCCCGATCCGGTGATCTCGTCCTGACCCTGGGCGGCGGCGACATCACGACGCTGCCCGACGAGCTGCTCGCCCGGGCCGCGGCGCGTGGGACGGGGGAGTGACGTGACCGGGACCGACGCGCGCGCGGACGAGTTCGCAGCCGCGCTGGAGCCCTCGCTGCCCGGGCGGGTCGAGCGCGACGCGCCGCTCGCGGGTCTGACGACCTACCGCGTCGGGGGATCCGCCGAGGTGCTCGTGCGGGCGCGCCGCGAGGGTGACCTCGCCGTCGTGGCCGCCGCGCTCCACCGCTTCCCGCAACCGCTCCTCATCGTGGGTCGCGGCTCGAACCTGCTGGTCGCCGACGCGGGCTTCCCCGGCCTCGTGCTGCTGCTCGAGGGGGAGTTCGAGGAGATCACGCCCGCAGGAGCCACCGTGCAGGCCGGCGGCGCGGTGGCGCTCCCGGTGCTCGCGCGCCGCGCGGCCGCGGCCGGGTTGGCCGGGCTCGAGTTCTACGTCGGGATCCCGGGCACGGTCGGTGGCGCGATCCGGATGAACGCAGGTGGGCACGGTCAGGAGACCCGGGAGGTGCTGACCTCGGCGCGGATCGTCGACCTCCTCGGCGACGGGCTCGCGCGAGGACCGGACCGTCCGTGCGCTCGCGCTCGGGTACCGCAGCTCGGCGCTGCGACCCCACGAGGTGGTGGTGGGCGCGTCGTTCACCGTCACCACCGACGCGCCGGCTGCGTGCGAAGCGCGGATCGCCGAGATCGTGCGCTGGCGACGCGAGCACCAGCCCGGCGGCGCCAACGCCGGGTCGGTGTTCCGCAACCCGCCCGGTGACAGTGCGGGCCGGCTGATCGAGCGCCGCCGGGCTCAAGGGGCTGCGCGTCGGTGGCGCGGTCGTCTCCGACAAGCACGCCAACTTCATCCAGGCCGAGACCGACGCGAGTGCGGCCGACGTGCGCACGCTGGTGCTCGAGGTGCAGCGGCGGGTCGCCGAGGCCACCGGCGTGCAGCTCCAGACCGAGCTGCACTTCGTCGGCTTCGAAGCTGCAGGGGAGGGATCGTGAGCGACGACGCGCGCCCCGACCGCCCGCCGCGAGGCGCCACCGAACGACCCGGAGCGGTCCAGCACGGGCACCGTGACCGACCGCGACGCCGCCGGTCCCGGAGCCCGAGCCGGGCGCCGAGATCGAGGTGCGCCACGACGACATCACCGTCGAGCTCGAGCAGGTGGCCCCGGGCCGCCGCCGGCCTCAGAACCCGTGGTGACGCCGGCGGTACCGGCGGCCGACGCCCCGGCGCCCGGAGCACCCGAGCCTGCGGTCGTCCCGCCGCCGGCCCCACCCGACGTCACGGTCCCATCCGACGAGGCGGACACGGTCGAGCTCGCGACCGCGGATCTGCACGAAGCGGCGCGCGCCGCGGGCGTGGAGATCCAGCCGAACGTCGATCAGCCGAACTCAGGGCGCGGACGGGGGTACCGACGACGGCGCGGAGCCGGTGCCGGGCGATGCCGAGCTCGGCGATCCCGACGACCCGAGCAAGGGTCCGATCGATCCGCGGATCCGCGAGCGGCGCATCGCAGTCACGCGGGAGCAGGGCCGCCGCCGCCTCCGCATCCTGCTCGTCGCGGTCGCCATCGCCTCGGTGATCGGCATCGCGTGGCTCATCGTCATGTCACCGCTCCTCGCGGTCGACGACGTCACGATCCAAGGCACGCTGCACGAGACCCCGGAGTCCGTCCGCGCCGCGGCCGGCGTGAGTGACGGCTCCGCGCTGCTGTTCGTCGATACGGGTGCGGCCGAGCGCCGGATCGAGAAGCTGCCGTGGATCGCGGACGCGACGGTGAAGCGCGAGCTGCCGAACGGACTGAGCATCACGGTGGTCGAGCGGACGCCGGCCGGTTGGGTGCGGCGCCCGCCCGCGGCCGGCGCGCCGCGTGGGGCCGAGGGTGCCGCCGCGCTCGTCGACGCGACCGGGCGGGTGCTGGGTGACGAGCTGACGCCGCCCGTCGGCCTGCCCGAGATCAAGGGGACGCGCCAGCTCGGGCTCGCGGGGAGCCACATCGCTCCGGCCCGGCCGGCCCTCGCGCTCGCGCTGCTCCCGCCGCCGTTGCGGGCGCAGGTCGTCGTCGTTCACCCGCCACGACGGGGAGCCGGTCCTGCTCCTCTCGGCGCTCCCCGGGGGACCGGACCCGGCCGCGAAGGAGATCCGGCTCGGGCGACTCGAGGACGTCATGGCGAAGGGCGCGGCCGCGCTCGCGGTGCTCGACCAGCTCGCCGCGGACAAGGCGCACGTCTCGTACATCGACGTGCGGGTGCCCGGCGCGCCGGCCACCAGGTGATTGAATGCCGGTTGATTGCGCACGTGGGGTGATTGAACCGTGAGGTGGTGTCCGTTAGAGTCTCCACCAGTACCACAGGTTGACATAACTCTCAACCTCGAGCAGAGGTTGAGCGTTACGCCACCGATCCGACCGGCACGGCTGATCGACCAGCCTGCTGAGCTACCGACACGACGTCACCGCTACGTTGCCCCGGGCACGCCCACGATGACCAACGATCCGACCCGACGCGAGGGAGACCGTCCACGATGCTGGGTTCACCGCAGAACTATCTCGCCGTGATCAAAGTCGTCGGCGTGGGCGGGGGCGGCGGCAACGCCGTCAACCGCATGATCGATGCCGGACTGAAGGGCGTCGAGTTCATCGCGGTCAACACCGACGCGCAGGCGCTGCTCATGAGCGACGCCGACGTGAAGCTCGACCTCGGTCGTCAGCTCACGCGGGGGCTCGGTGCCGGATCGGACCCCGAGGTGGGCAAGCAGGCCGCCGAGGAGCACCGCGAGGAGATCGAGGAGGTGCTGAAGGGCGCCGACATGGTCTTCATCACCGCGGGCAAGGGTGGTGGCACCGGCACCGGTGGCGCACCGATCATCGCCGAGATGGCCAAGGCCGCGGGCGCGTTGACCATCGGTGTCGTGACCCGTCCGTTCACCTTCGAGGGCCGTCGGCGCTCGGTGCAGGCCGAGCAGGGGATTCAGCACCTCAAGGAGAAGGTCGACACGCTGATCATCATCCCCAACGACCGACTGCTGCAGGTGTCGGACGAGAAGACGTCGATGCTCAACGCGTTCAAGATGGCAGACGAGGTGCTGCTGCAAGGCGTGCAGGGCATCACCGACCTCATCACGACGCCCGGTCTCATCAACACCGACTTCGCCGACGTGAAGATGATCATGACGAACGCGGGCTCCGCGCTCATGGGCATCGGCTACGCGTCGGGAGACGGTCGCTCGGTCACCGCGGCGCGTGCCGCGATCTCGAGCCCGCTGCTCGAAGCGAGCATCGAAGGTGCCCGCGGCATCCTGCTCAACATCTCGGGTCCGTCGGACCTCGGGCTGTTCGAGGTCAACGAGGCGGCCGAGATCATCGCCGAGGCCGCGCACCCCGACGCCAACATCATCTTCGGTGCGGTGGTGGACGACGCGCTCGGTGACGAGGTGCGCATCACCGTGATCGCGGCCGGCTTCGACCGCTTCGAAGGTGAGCGCCGGCCCGAGGCCCCGCTCGGTCTGCTGGACGAGGAGCGGGCCCTCGCGAATGAGTCGGGTTCGTCGGTCGACGACGACCTGGACGCCGGCGAAGACGACTTCGACGTTCCCGAGTTCCTGCGCTGACCGACACCACGGCGTGATCGAGCTCACTCTCGGTTGCGCGCGGGTGGTCTTCACCGATCGCCACGGCGGCGTCTCGGTCGCGCCGTTCGCGTCGATGAACCTCGCCGGCCACGTCGACGACGACCCCGCGGCGGTGGACGAGAACTTCGACCGCCTCGCCGCGCAGCTGGGACTGGTCGAGCCGAGCACGTGGTCCCGTCCCTTCCACGTGCACGGCACTCGGGTGCTGAAGCTCGACGCCGCGCCGCCCGCGCGCGTCGACGCCGACGGCAGCGCCACCACTACGACCGGGCTTCCGCTCGTGGCGCTCGGTGCGGACTGCGCGCCCATCGCGCTCGCGAACGACACCGCGGTCGCGGCGATCCATGCCGGGTGGCGTGGTGCGCTCGACGGTGTGGTCGAGGCGGGCGTCGCCGCGGTGCGCGCGCTGGGGACCGGTCCCGTTCGTGCCGCGATCGGGCCGTGCATCTGTGTCCGTCACTACGAGTTCGGCATCGATGCGCTCGCGCCGCTCACCGCGCGCTTCGGCGAGTCGGTTGCCGGGACGACGAACGAAGGTGCACCGGCATTCGATCTCCCGCGCGCGTTGCACCTCGCGTTGCAGGACGCGGGAGTCGACGAGGTGACCGACGTGCAGACCTGCACCCTGGAGTCCGTCGACCACTTCTCCTACCGGCGCGATCACCGCACCGGTCGCCAGGCCGTCGTCGTGGTCAAAGAGGCATGAGCGAGTGACCGCGGTCGCGGAGGCACTCGCGGAGATCCGCGAACGCATGGCCGCGGCGGCGCGGCGGGCCGGCCGGGACGCCGCGGACGTGACGCTGATCGGCGCGTCGAAGACGGTTCCCGCCGAACGGATCGCCGAGCGCGCTCGACGCGGGGCTGGCCGACCTGGGCGAGAACCGCGCCCAGGAGCTGCTGGCGAAGGCGCCGATCCTCGCCGAGCGGCCCGTGCCGCCGCGCTGGCACTTCGTCGGCCGGCTGCAGCGGAACAAGGTGGGCCAGCTCGCCCCCTGGGTCTGCTGCTGGCACTCCGTGGACCGCCTGCCCCTCGGCGAGGCGATCGCCCGGCGGGCCCCGGGCGCTCGGGTCCTCGTCGAGGTGAACCTGGGGGAGGAGCCGACGAAGGGCGGGTGTGCGCCCCGGGAGGTGGACGGGCTCGTCGCGTCGCTGCAGGCTCTGGATCTCGACGTTGACGGCCTGATGACCGTCGCGCCCCAGGTGGGCGACCCACGCGGTTGGTTCGCCGCGCTCCGTGACCTCGGCGCGCGGCTCGGCGTCACCGAGCTCTCGATGGGGATGAGCGCTGATTTCGAGGCCGCGATCGAGGAGGGTGCCACCATGGTGCGGGTCGGTCGCGCGATCTTTGGGGCACGACCGGCGTGACGTCGCCAGGCCGGCGCGCACGCCGCATGATCCACGAAACGGCGCAGGTCCGACGGTAGGCTGAGAAACCGGGAGGAGACTGGCATGCCGGGTATGTGGCAAAAGACAATGGTGTATCTCGGGCTCAAGGACGACGAAGAGGGCTACGAGTACGACTACGACGAGCTCACCCTCGACGAGGAGCCCGCGGACGCCTACGAGCGTTACGACGCGCCCGAGCGGGCGGAGCGTCCCGAACGGATCGAACGGGCGCGCGAGCCCGTCGCGGTCGCGGCGCAGCCCCGGGTGCGTGCGGTGCCCGTCGACGACTCGCCCGCCGCGCGACTCGACGACGCCGACGATCCGTCCCATGCCTGCGCCACCGAGCGGGGCGAGGGTGCACGTCGTCGAGCCGCACGGCTTCAACGACGCGCAGGAGGTCGGCGACCGCCTGAAGGCCGATCAACCGGTGATCATCAACCTTCAGGGCCTCAGCCGTGACCTGCAGCGCCGGATGATCGACTTCTCCAGCGGTCTCACCTACGCCGTCGGCGGCAGCATGTCGCGCGTCGCCGATCAGGTGTTCCTCCTCACCCCGAGCAACGTCGAGGTCTCCCAAGAGGAGAAGGAGCGTCTTCAGGCTCGCGGACTCTTTCGCGCCTGACACACTGACGCCGTGAGCCCGTTCCTCCAGCTACTCGGCGCCGTCGTGACCGTCTACCTGGTCATCATGGGCGCGCGCGCCGTGCTGTCGTGGTTTCCGCCCAGTTCGTCCGGTGGGGGACTCGCGACCGTGAACCGCCTGCTCATGGACCTCACCGAGCCGGTGCTCGCGCCGTTGCGGCGGATCATCCCTCCGGCGGGAATGTTCGACTTGTCCTTCATGGTCGCCTTCTTCGGGCTCCTCATCCTGCGCGGGTTGATCTACTCGAGCATCTAGGGCCAGAACGGCGCGAATTTTCCGCGCCGTGTACTACCCACTCGGGGTCGCGCGTCCTAGCATGAGCCCATGGACGTGACGCCCCGCGAGCTCCGTGACATCGAGATCCGTGAAGGCTTTCGCGGGTACAACCGCGACGACGTCGACGAGCTGCTGGAACGGGCAGCCGCGACGGTCGAGGCCCTGAACGAGCGGCTTCGCCGGCTCACCGAGCAGGTCTCGACAGCCGAAGGTGCCCAGGGTGCGAGCCGCGAGACCGAGGACATGCTCCACCGCACGTTGCTGCTCGCGCAGCGGGCCGCGGACGAGGCGGTTGCGGAGGCCCAGTTCAAGGCCCGCCAGATCCTGGATGATGCCGAGAGCAAGTCCCGGGCCCAGCTCGCCGAGGCCGAGTCGTCGGCCCGCCGCCAGGTGGACACCGAGCGCCGCCGCCTCGAGGCCGAGGTGCTCGAGCTCGGTTCGCGCCGTGAAGCACTGCTCGCTGACGTCGACGGTCTCGAGCGCTTCGAGGCCGAGTACCGGGCGCGCCTGCGTCGTGCGCTCGAAGCCGACCTCGAGTCGCTGGCCGGCGGGAGTCCGGTGGCGCCGACCGGCCGCCCGCCGATCCACGACGTGGACCTGCCCGCGAACGAGTCCGCCGCCAAGCCCGCGTCGACGCCGCCGCTGTCGACGCCGCTCTCGACGCCGCAACCTCCGCAGTCCGGTTCCGCGCCGTCGTCGGCGTCGGTCGACCCCGGTCCGCCGACCGCGGAGATCCGCGGGCTGAGCGCGTGGGATCTCTCCAACCGTCCGTCCGAGTCGACGTCCGCCGCTCGCCGTCGTTCCCGTCGTCGACCCGCGACACCCGCGACTCCCGAAGCATCCGGCTCGCCGGTCGCGACCGACGCGAACCGCGCGCCGTTGTTCCCGCCCGCGGAGCAGGCCGACGGTGAGCCGCTCGACGACGAAGCGTTCTTCGCCAGCCTGCGCGAGGCCGTCAGTGACCAGGCCCCGCTCGGTCCCCGCGACGACGCGTCGACCCCGTCGTACGAAGGTGACGACGAGGACGAGCGCTCCGGGCTCTTCCGCCGCCGCCGCTAGCACCGCCCGCCGCGGGACCAGGCGCCGTCAGGCCGGATCGACCCGCTCGATCTTCACGCCGATCGCCGTGCCGTCCACGGTGATCGGCGCCAGCCCGTCGGTCCCGCCGCCGGCCACGAGCGTGCAGCTCCCGGGCGAGGACCTCGGCGGCAATCCAGTCCTGGTAGTGGTCCACCGCTTCGGCGACATCGCCGTCGGCGGCGATCCAGACCCGGATCCGGTCCGCGATCTGGAGGCCTTCGGCCTTGCGGTGGTCGTTCAGCGCCCGGATGACCTCGCGGGCCAGCCCCTCGATCTTGAGCTCGTGATCCACCCGGGTGTCGAGGGCGACGGCGACGACGCCGTCCTGGGCCAGAGCCAGCTCTTCGTGTGACGTCGCGCGCACCTCGACGTCCTCGGCCACGAGCCGTACCTCCGTGCCGTCGACCGCGAGGACGAAGGCGCCGTCGATCTCCAACGCCTGGCGCACCGTCGCGCCGTCCACGTCGGCGAGCGCCGCCTTCACCTCTGGCATGAGCTTGCCGACCTTCGGGCCGAGGCGACGGAAGTTCGGCACGACCGAGTAGTCGAGCAGTCCTTCGAGGCTCGCGACGGTCTCGAGCTTCTTCACGTTGAGCGCGGCCGCGATCTCGTCCTGCACCACCTCCGGGAGCTCGCGCCCCTCCGGCAGCAGCACGAGCGCGCGTGGCAACGGTTGGCGCACCTTGAGCTTGGACTCGGTGCGAGCCGCCAGTCCCTGCGACACGACCTGGCGCGACAGCGCGATGTCGGCTTCGAGGTCGGGGTCGATCGCGGACTCGTCCACCGCGGGCCAGTCCGAGAGGTGCACGGACTCGCGGGTCTGGGCGAGGTCCTGGTACAGCGCGTCCGACACGAACGGGCAGAAGGGCGCGAGCAGCTGCGTGATGACGAGCAAGCACTCGTGCAGCACCATGTGCGCGTCGGTGTCGTCGGAGTTCCAAAAACGCGAACGCGATCGGCGCACGTACCAGTTGGACAGGTCGTCGACCAGCGCCTCGAGCGACTGCGCGGCGCGCAGCGCGTCGAAGGCCTCGAGTGCGTCGCCGACCTCGCGGACGGTGCCGTGCAGGCGCGACCGGATCCAGCGGTCCAACACGTGCTGCGTGCCCCCGCCGGCGACGGCACCGGGGCCGGGCGTCCAGCCGTCGAGGTTCGCGTAGGTGACGAAGAACGAGTACGTGTTCCAGAGGGTCAGCAGGAAGCGGTTGGTGGTCTCGTCGATGCTTCTCGAGCGAGACGCGCTTCGGCACCCACGGCGAGCTGGCGGAGACGAAGTTCCACCGCAGCGCGTCGGCGCCGCGGTCGTTGAGCACGCTCCAGGGATCGAACGACGTTGCCACGGCTCTTGGACATCTTCTGGCCGGACTCGTCGAGGAGCAGTGCGAGGCACACCACGTCGCGGTACGGCGCGCTGGTCGAAGACGAGGGTGTTCACCGCGAGCAGGGAGTAGAACCAGCCGCGGGTCTGATCGATCGCCTCGCAGATGAAGTCCGCGGGGAAGCGCTGCTCGAGCAGGTCGGGGTGCTCGAACGGGTAGTGCATCGACGCGGTCGGCATCGACCCCGAGTCGAACCACGCGTCGAGCACGGGCTCGACCCGCTGCGCCGTGCCGCCATCGCAGTGCGGGCAGTCGATGACCACGTCGTCGACGAACGGCCGGTGCAGGTCCAGATCGGTGAGGTCCCGGCCTGCGAGCTCCGACAGCTCGGCCACGGAGCCGACGCAGGTGTCGGACTTGCAGTCCCGGCAGCGCCACACGGGGATCGGCGTGCCCCAGAACCGGTCCCGCGACAACGCCCAGTCGACGTTGTTCTCCAGCCAGTCGCCGAAGCGACCGTGCTTGATGTGCTCGGGGTGCCAGCCGATCGTCTCGTTCTCGCGCAGCAGCGCGGTCTTGTACGCCGAGGTCCGGGCGAACCAGGTCGGCTTGGCCCAGTAGATGAGCGGCGTCCCGCAGCGCCAGCAGTGCGGGTACGAGTGGGTGTACGCCTCGACGCGCACCAGCCGGCCGGAGTCGCGCAGCCGGTCGATGAGGTCGGGGTCGGCGTCCTTCACGAACCAGCCGACCAGGCCGGGTACCCGCTCGTCGAAGCGGGCCGCGCCGTTGACGGGGTTGAGGATCGGGAGCCCTTCGGCCTGCGCGACCTCACGGTCGATCTCACCGAACGCGGGCGCCAGGTGGACGATGCCCGAGCCGTCGTCGACCGTCACGAACTCCGCGGCGACGACCTTCCACGCGGTCGCGGGGTCGGCGTTCTCCAACGGCAACCAGTCGAACGGTCGCTCGTAGTGCTGCCCGATGAGCTCGCTGACCGGTACCGGCCCGACGATCTCCGCGTCGTCGCCGAGCACCGCGGGCCACGCGCGATCGTGCCATCACGAGATCACGTCCGCCCGGCTCGGGGGACCGGACGCGCACGTACTCGATGGCCGGGCCGACGGCGGCGCCGACGTTCGACACGAGCGTCCACGGAGTGGTGGTCCATACGAGCAGGTCCACGTCGCGCTCGAGCAGCGGGAAGCGGACGTACACCGAGTCCTCGGTGACGTCGCGGTACGCGTCGGGCTGACCGAGCTCATGACTCGAGAGCGCGGTGCCGCACCGACCGCAGTACGGCACGACCTTGTAGCCCTCGTAGAGCTGTTCCTTGTCCCACATCTGGCGGTACAGCCACCAGACGCTCTCGACGTACTCGTTGCTCATCGTCCAGTACGCGTCGGACATGTCGAGCCACATGCCGATGCGGCTCGTGAGCGCCGACCAGTCCTCGACGTAGCGCTGCACCGATTCGCGGCAGCGCTGGTTGAACGCCTCGATGCCGAAGTCCTCGATCTCGGGCTTGCCCGCGAAGCCGAGCTCCTTCTCCACCTCGACCTCGACCGGGAGGCCGTGGCAGTCCCAGCCGGCGCGCCGCGGGACGTACTTGCCGCGCATGGTGTGGAAGCGGGGGTAGATGTCCTTGAAGAGGCGGGCCCACACGTGGTGGATGCCCGGCCTGCCGTTTGCGGTCGGCGGACCCTCGTAGAACACCCACTCGGGGGCACCCTCGCGGCGGCGCAGGCTTTCGGCGAAGACATCGCCGTCCCGCCACCCGGCGAGCACGCGGTTCTCGAGCGCGACGAGGTCCAACTGGGTATCGAGCGGTCCGAAGGGCATCGGTCGTACGATAAACGGCGGTGTCCAATGTCTCCGATCTCTTCTCGGCCCGCGATGGGCACGTGATCGTGGATGTCCACGTCCAGCCGCAATCGGGCCGCACGGCCGTCGTGGGCCGCCATGGTGCGGCGCTGAAGCTGCGGGTGGCGGCGCCGCCGGCTGACGGCCGGGCGAACACGGCGACCTGCGAGCTGCTGGCGAAGACGCTCGGGGTGAAGCCCGGCGCCGTCTCGCTCGTGAGTGGGAAGACCTCCCGCTCGAAGCGGCTCCGGGTGGACGGGATCGACGGCACCGACACCGCAATAGCCCTGGAACGGGCCATTTCCGAGGCCAATGCGGCGCAAGGGAATGCCCGACCGGGTCCCGGGCGTTGAAGCGGCCTGCGCCGTTGCCGTCAACCCCGACGAGGCGCCTAACCTCCCCCGTTCTCCCCGTCCGGCCGGCGCAACGATCGAAGGGAACGACCGATGGCCAAGGCCACCGGCAAATCCACGAGCGCACGAAAGGTGCCAGCCAAGGTGACCAAGAGGGTACCGACGCGAACCACGACGGCGAAGAAGCCGGCCGCCAAGGTGACGACGGCGCGCGTCGGATCGAAGAAGGCGGTGGCGGCTCCCGCCAAGAAGGCCGCGAAGAAGACCCCGACGAAGGTGGCGAAGACGACCAAGGCCGCGAAGACCCCGACGAAGACGGCGAAGAGGACGACGGCGAAGCCGGCGGTGAAGAAGGCCGCGGCGAAGGCGACCCCGGCCCGCAAGAGCGTTGCGAAGGCGCACGCGAAGAAGGCCCCGGCGAAGAAGGCCCCGGCGAAGAAGGCCCCGGCGAAGAAGGCCGCGGCGAAGAAGGCCGCGCCGGCCAAGGCCACCGGATCGAAGAAGCCGGTCCCGGCAGCGAAGAAGGCCGTGGCGAAGAAGACCGCGCCGGCGAAGGCGAAGCCGGCCCCCAAGGTCAAGAAGCAGCCGGCGGGCAAGACGTGTCCGTTGTCGGGGATCTTCGTGCCGAAGCAGTCGCCCAACATCTCGCCGAAGACGCTCGAGAAGCTGCGCGAGCTGCTGATCGAGGAGCGGGCCCGGCATCTGCGCCAGTCGGTCGAGCTGCAGGCCGAGGCGGACTCGCTCGTGAACGACCGGGAGCAGGGAGACACCCAGTTCGACGAGGAGTCGGGTGAGGGCGACACGATCTCCGTCGAGCGGGAGCGGGACCTGATGCTCTCGGCGAGCGCGAATCAGGCCGTCGAGGAGATCGACCGGGCGCTCGAGCGCATGGAGAACGGCACGTACGGTCTGTGCGCGCCCGCCGGCCGCCGGATCGTGGTGGCCCGGCTCGAAGCGATCCCGTGGGCCGAGTTCTGCGTGGACTGCAAGCAGCGTGTCGAGCGGCCGCGCCGCTAGCGCCTCGCGCCCGGCGCCCCGCTGGCTGGCTCCGACCGTCGTCGCTCGGGGTCGTCGTTCTCGATCAGCTGGCGAAGATCTGGGTCGTTGCTGCCCTGAGCGACGCGCCGTTGTCGATCGTCGGTGACGACGTCGAGCTGCACATCACGCGGAACAGTGGTGGCGCGTTCAGCCTGTTCACCAACGCGACGATCTTGCTCGCGCTCGTGGCGATCGTGCTCTCGGTCGTGCTCGTCCGGGCCGTGCGCCACGCCCAGGATCTCCTGAGCGTCCTCGCGCTCTCGCTCGTCCTCGGCGGAGCGCTCGGCAACCTCACGGATCGGATCACCCGGTCACCCGGCTTCCTGCGGGGTGAGGTCGTCGACTACGTCCGGGTCGGGTCGTTCCCGAGCTTCAACGTGGCGGACTCCGCGATCACCGTCGGCGCGATCATGTTGATCCTCCTCGCCTTGCGTCCGGTCCCGGCCAAGGAGACCGACGATGATCCACACCCTGTATGACAACTGAGGCGAGCAGCCGGTGATCGAGTCCCTGGAGGTCCCGGCCACGCTGGCCGGCGAGCGGGTGGACCGGGCGGTCGCGCTGCTCACCGGCTGGTCCCGGGCCGAGGTCCAGGTGCTCATCGAGGGCGGCTCGATCCAGGTCGACGGCCGCTCGGTGATCAAGAGCCGCCGCCTCGAGGTCGGCGAAGTGGTGGACCTGCTCGCGGAGCCGGAGGCGGCCGGCCTGCCCGAGCCGCAGGACATCCCGATCGTCGTGGTGCACGAAGACGACGACGTGATCGTGATCGACAAGCCGGCCGGGATCATCGTGCATCCCGGTGCCGGCCATCCGGACGGCACGCTGGTCAACGGGCTCCTCAACCGGTATCCGGAGATCGCCGGGGTCGGTGACCCGGCTCGCCCGGGGATCGTGCACCGGCTCGATGCCCACACGAGTGGGTTGCTCGCCGTCGCGCGTACGCCGGCGGCGTACGACGCGCTCGTGGCCGCGCTCGGTGCGCGCACCGTCGACCGCGGCTACCTCGCGCTCGTGTGGGGCGTACCCGACGCAGGCAGTGGGGTCATCGACGCGCCGATCGGACGTTCGGTGCGCCGACCGACCCGCATGGCGGTGCGCGAAGGCGGACGCGCCGCGCGGACCCGGTACTCAGTCGAGCGCACCTACGAGGATCCTCATGTGAGCTTGTTGCGCTGCACGCTCGAGACCGGGCGCACACACCAGATCCGGGTTCACGTCGCCGCGATCAAGCATCCGGTCGTCGGAGATCCCGCGTACGGCGGGATCCGGGCCGGGATCGACATCGCCCGACCGTTCCTCCACGCGTCGACGCTCGCGTTCGCGCACCCGATCACGGGCGAGCCGCAACGCTTCGCGTCGGAGCTCCCACCGGACCTCGTGCGGGTGCTCGACCAGCTCGACGACTGACGACGCGCAGCATGGTCAGGTTCACGATCACGACGGTGCTGATCAGCGCGAACCACCGCATGAGCGAGCTACCGGCATCGGTGCCTGCGGTCAGCGCGTGGACGGTGGCGAAGCCGAACAGGCCGAAGCTCGTGAGGTGCACCGCGTGCCAGGCGCGTCGGGGAATGCGCCGTTGGAGCAGAGAGGTCACCTCGATCGCGAGCAGCAGGTAGAACGCCACCACGCCCCAGGCCACCGCGCCCGGCTTCCACCCGGAGGCGAGCGGGACGAAGAGCTCGGCCGGACCGAACGAGACGAACGAGTCCAGCCACAGGCCCAGCAGGTGGACGGCGACGAACACCACGGTGAGCGCGCCGAGGAAGCGGTGGAGGTCGAGCACCCAGGCGGGTTTCGGCTTGCGGGTGATGCGACCCGAGAGCAGCAGGCCCCAGATCACCGACGCGGTGGCCAGGCCCCACGAGACCAGCCCGCCGGCGCGAGCGGTGTACCACCACACCTGGGCGTTCATCGCAGGAACGCGGCGAGTCCCGGGAGGTCGATCCGGTCGCCGGTGTCGGTGACCATCAGCCCCGTCGCTCCCGCCGCCGCGATGATCGTCGCGCCGTCGTCGGGGCCGGCGATGAACGCCGCTTTGGTCAGGACCTCCGCGGTGGCGGCGGACCCGGCGAGCACCGTCACCGTGCGGAGGCCGGCCGCCGCAGGCCGACCGCGCCGGGGATCGAGGAGATGGTGCACCTCGGAGCCCGCCACGTTCCAGCGGCGCTTGACCGACGAGCTGGTCGCGACCGCACCGTTCGCCAGCGCGATCCGCACGTCGGGGAGGTGCTCGACCGCGATGACCCAGCCGTCGTCGCTCGGGCGCTTCGCCCTGCACGCGCAGGTCGCCGCCGGCGTTGACGCACGCGCCGAGGGCGCCGGCCTCGATCAGCTCTGCGACGACGAGGTCCGCGGCGAGGCCCTTGCCGATCCCGCCGAGGTCGAGCGCGGTACCGACCGGGAGCGCGATCGCGCCGACGGTGGCGTTGATGTCGATCCCGGCGCAGCCGGGTATCGGCGCGTGCCTCGAACCGAGGCCCGGACGTGGGTCTCGGCTGAGCGTCGCGAAGTCGCGGTCGTAGCCCGAGCGCGACCAGCTCGTGCAGCACCGTCGGGTCGAACCGTCCATTCGTGGAGTGCCACGCGTCGACCGCGGCGGTGACGGCGAGGAGCGTGTCGTCGGAGACGAGCACCGGCCGGCCGGACGCGGCGTTGAGCCGGCTCAGCTCGCTGTCGGGGCGAAACCGGCTCCAGCGCGCTTCGAGCTGCTCGATGCGCGCGACAGCGCCCGGGAACGAGGTCCGCAGCCTCCGCCGACCACGATCACGTGGAAGTCACTTCCCATCGCCCGGAAGCGAGTTTCGCTCGGTGCCGGCGCGGTGGCGGTCCGGGTCGTCATCAGCTGGTCTTCGTCGTGGTCACCGGAGCCGGTGCGGGGCCGGGGCCGGAGCCGCACGAGCGGGTGCAGGGGTTGCCGCCGGCGCGGCTGCCGGCGTGGAGGCGGCAACGGACGAGCTGCTCGCGGTCCGGGTGCTGCTCTGGCTGGCGGTGCCGCCCGCGCTCGGCGACGGGCCCGCGGCGACCGGAACCAGCACCGGTCGGTGGACGATCACGATGACCTGCTTCGGCGGCGGTGCCGTCGTCGCGGGGGTGAGGGGCTGGCTGACCGCGGCGACCTGTGGCGGCGCCGACAGCGTGAGCGTCGCGATGAGGCTGAACAACGCAGTAGCGCTCAGCCCCGCCACGACGATCCGGCTGGTGCCCGCGGGGTGGCGACGGCGTTTCTTTCGCCGACGGGTTGCCCGGCGCGGCGAGCGCCGCGGCCCGGCGGGCGAGATCGGGGTCAGTCATCGTCGCGGTCGTGGCCGCTGGTCGGCGATCCGCTACCGGTGTGCGCGGCGTCGTCGAGCTCGGTCGCATCGTGGTGGTCGTCACCAGCAGCGGTCGTCGGCTGCCAACCGCAGGGCTGGTCGAAGGCTGGGGCGTCGAGAAGCCGTCGCTGACTTCGCGTCCCTGGTCGGCGACGGTTCCCGTGCCGCCCCCGGCTGTTGGCCTTGGACCCGGAGTCGCTCGCCGACTCCGCGCTGGCGCTTCCGGCACCGGGCACCGGTACGGGGACCGGATCGTCGACGTACACCGTGTGGGTCTCGGTGCGCGCCGGACTGGGTCGCGTCGATCGGGCTGAGCTTGCCGACGCTGGGGCTGTTGTCGTTCAGGCCGAACAGGCCCATGCTCGAACCCAGCGCGACGAACGCGGCGGAGGCGGTCAGGGAGATCGCCCCGACGGTGGCGAGAGTCTTCCGTCGATCCATGGTGAGCGTTCCTTCGGTCGCAAGCGGGTCCTGTCACCGTAGAGACCGGTGGGCCAAGCGCCGACTGCGGAAAGTCCAAGATTCGGCCCAAGACTCCGAGGGCGGAGCCATGGGGACGGGATGCAACTGTGCGAGGGTGTTCCCGTGCGCGTGTTGATGGTCGAAGACGATGACGCGATCGCCGTACCGCTCGCTCGTGGTCTCGAGCGCGAGGGCCTGAGCGTCGCACGCGCGGCAACCGGTGAAGCCGCGCTCGCCGCGCAGGACTACGACGTCGTGCTGTTGGATCTCGGGCTGCCGGATCTCGACGGCTTCGAGGTGTGCCGTCGACTCCGCGCGCGTTCTGACGTTCCGATCATCGTCGTGACCGCACGCGGCGACGAGATGGACCGGGTCGTCGGGCTTGGAGCTCGGCGCCGACGACTACATGGTGAAGCCGTTCGGCTTTCGGGAGCTCCTGGCCCGCATCCGTGCGGTGACTCGGCGCACGCAGGCGCGGCCCGAAGACAGCGCGCCCGGGGCGGTCGGCCCCCTTGCCATTGATCGGCGGACCCACCAGGTGACGTTGGCGGGCGAGATCCTGGCGCTGACGCCGAAGGAGTTCGACCTGCTCGCGCTGCTCGCCGAGGAGCCGGGCACCGTCTTCGCCCGCACCCACATCCTGGAAGAGGTCTGGGACGCCCACTGGTACGGGCCGACGAAGACCCTCGACGTCCACGTCGCCGCGCTGCGCAAGAAGCTGGGTGACCCGGCCTGGATCGAGACCGTGCGGGGCGTCGGGTTCCGGCTCGTCGAGCCCGCGAGCTCACCCGACGATGCCGCGTCGAGCTGAGGCTGCGTGCGTCGGCGCCTGCTGCTCAGCTACCTGTCGATCACGATCTTCGTGCTCCTCGTGCTCGAGATCCCGCTCGGATTCGCGTACGCGCAGTCCGAACGGCGGAGGCTGACCAGCGCGGTCCAGCACGATGCCCTCGCGCTCGTCGATCCGCGCCGAGGAGGGGTTGGAGAACGGTGACCTCCCGAGCCTGCAGAAGGTCGTCGACGACTACCAACGCGACACGGGAGGGAGGGTCGTCGTCGTCGGTGCCGATGGCGCGCTGCTCGCCGATTCGGACCCGACCCGCAGCCGGACCGCGCAACTTCGCGAGCCGCCCGGAGTTCCGCGCGGCACTGCGCGGTCAGGAGACGAGCGGTACGCGCCATTCGAACACCCTCGGTCAGACGCTTGCAGTACTTCGCGGTGCCGATCGTGCACGCCAACGCACCGAGAGGCGCCTTGCGGGTCACGTATCCCACGTCGTTCGTCGACGAGCGCATCCGCCGGAGCTGGTTCGTGCTGGCCGGTGTCGGCGCCATCATCCTCGGCATCGTCTTTCTGGTCAGCCTGCGGCTCGCCCGCCAGGTCACGAAGCCGCTGGACGATCTCGAACGAGCTGCGGCGCGCCTCGGGCAGGGCGAGCTCGACACCCGCGCTCCGGTGCCGGCGAGCCCACCGGAGATCCGCGAGCTGGCGGAGTCGTTCAACAGCACGGCCGAGCGACTCGAGGTGCTCGTCTCGTCGCAGCAGGCCTTCGTCGCTGACGCTTCGCACCAGCTGCGTACGCCGCTCGCCGCGCTGCGGCTGCGACTCGAGAACCTCGAGGGCGAGCTGGCCGACGCGGCGGTTCCCGCGCAGGAAGACGTGACGGGTGCCCTCGCGGAGGTCAGCCGGCTCTCGCGACTCGTGGACGGGTTGCTCGAGCTCGCGCGGGCCGAGCGCAGCGTGGCGGGCGTCGAGCCGATCGAGCTCGGGCCGTTGGTCGACGGCCGCGTCGACGCGTGGTCGGCGCTCGCGGCCGAGCGCGACGTGGCGCCTGAGCGCGGAGCTCGATGCCGACCTCGTGGTGCAGTCGACGCCGGGCCGCCTCGAGCAGGTGCTCGACAACCTGCTGGCCAACGCGCTGGACGTGTCGCCACCGGCGAGCGCGGTGCTCGTCACCGGGCGGCGGGCGGCTGACGGGATCGAGCTCGTCGTGGCTGACGCAGGCCCGGGCATGAGCGCGGAGCAGCGGGCGCGCGCGTTCGACCGCTTCTGGCGCCCGACCGGCGCGTCGCGCGACGGCGGTTCGGGACTCGGTCTGGCCATCGTCCGCCAGCTCGTCACGGCCGACGGTGGCCGGGTAGAGCTCGACGAGGCGCCCGGGGGCGGGGTGGCCGCGCGCGTGGTGCTCCGGCCCGGCTGACTCCTCGTCGTCAGGCCCGGTTCGCGCCTTCCCGGTCGGGCCCGCTGACCTCGTCCCCACCGGCGGCGACCTCGGGGTGGCCGATCCGCGTCCGGGCGACCAGCTCGGCCAGGGTGTAGCCGTCGAGGATCTTGCCCATCTCCTCGGACACGCCCACCCACACCTCCTGCAGGATGCAGTGGCCTTCGCAGTGGTCGTGCTCACCGAGCAGGGTGGTCAGGGGGCCGTCGACCGCGGCGAGGATCTCGGCGACGGTGATCTCGGCGGGCGGCCGCGCGAGCACGTACCCGCCGCCGACGCCCCGCTTGGACCGAACGAGCCCGGCACCCTTCACCGCGAGCAGGATCTGCTCGAGGTACGGCTGGGGGAGGTTGGTCCGCTCCGCGATCTCCTTGACCGACGTGGGCCGGTCGGATTCGTGGAGCGCGAGCGAGAGGAGGGCCCGGGCCGCGTAGTCACCCCGGGTCGATACCTTCACCGCCCCATGGTCGCATACCGCGGCCGGCGGGGCGCGACCGAGTACCTTCCAGCGATGGACCCGGCGACCGATCGACCGGTCGCGGCAGCGGCCGCGGTGGCGGCTGCCACTCCCACCGGGGACCGGATCGATCCGGTCCGGCCCGCCTACGGCGCCGGATGCCTCGACGAGGTCGTCCCCACGTTGCTCACCGGGCGATCCGCCTCCTGGATCCCCGAGCCGGTCGCCGGAGCGCGTTCGGTCGTGCTCCTGGTGCTCGACGGGCTGGGCTGGAACAACCTCCAGGAGCACCGGGCAGTCGCTCCCGGTGCTGGGTTCGATGGCCGGCGGTTCGATCACGTCGGTCCTGCCGTCGACGACCGCGAGCGCGCTCACGTCGCTGGCCACCGGCATGGCGCCGAGCCAGCACGGGATCGTGGGCTTCCGGATCCGCATCGACGACTCGGTGCTCAACGTCCTGCGCTGGCAGGTCCCGTACGGACGCAAGGCCCCGGACCCGTTCTCGGTGCAGCGCCATACCGCCTTCCTCGGCCGGCCGGTCCCGGTCGTCACCAAGGGCGAGTTCCGCCACACCGGATTCACCGAGGCGCATCTCCGCGGGAGCGTCTTCACCGGTTGGAGCACGGTGTCCGTGCTCGTCGAGCACTGCCGGCGGCTGGTCGGGCGCGGGGAGCGGCTCGTCTACGCGTACTACCCGGGCGTCGACAGCGTGGCGCACGAGTTCGGGTTGCACGACGAGTACTACCGATCGGAGCTCGCGTTCGCCGACGAGCTCGTCGGCCGGTTGCTCGACCAGCTCCCTGCCCACGCGACGCTCGTCGTCACCGCGGACCACGGTCAGGTGCACGTCGGCGACAACTGGCTCGCGTTGCACCCGCTGCGCGACATGTACCGCTACTGCGCGGGGGAGGGCCGGTTCCGCTACCTGTACTCCGAACGCGGTGCGGGGCCCGCGCTGCTCGAGGCGGCCGAGGACGCGTTCGGGAAGCAGGCGTGGGTCTTCTCGCGCGACCAGTTGCTCGACGAGGGCTGGCTCGGTCCCGGTCCCGTGATCGCCTCGATCCGGCGCCGCATCGGTGACGTGATCCTGGCGCCCCGCGACGACGGTGGCGTTCGTGGATCCGGACCTTCCGAACGAGGCCAAGCTCGTCGGTGCCCACGGCTCGCTCACCCCCGACGAGATGTACGTCCCGCTCCTCGCCGCCCGCGGCCGGGCCTAGTTATGCACACCCTGTCCACAGGGCCCTCTGGATAACTACACCTTTGTAATCAAGGGACAGATCGGCGTACGCTGCTCCAGCTGTGCCGAAGTCGTTCGTCCATCTCCATGTGCACACCGAGTACTCGATGCTCGACGGGGCGTCGCGCATCGGTGACGTCGTCGCGGCCGCGGCGCAGGACGGACAGCCGGCGATCGGGATCACCGACCACGGCAACATGTACGGCGTCCTCGACATGTACCAGGCCGCGCGCGACGCGGGGATCGTGCCGATCATCGGGACCGAGCTGTACCAGGCGTACGAGCACCGGACCGAGCGCCCGGCGCGGCGCAACAGCACCGTCGACGACTCCGGCGGAGAGGTCGAGGGCGGGCGCAAGGCGTACTACCACCTGACCGCGCTGGCGGAGACGCTCACCGGGTACCGGAACCTGATCCAGCTCTCGAGCCGCGCGTACCTCGAGGGGTACTACCAGAAGCCCAAGGTCGACTGGGAGCTGCTCGAGGCGCACCACGAGGGGATCATCGCGACGACCGGTTGCCTCGGCGGCCAGGTGCTCCAGGCGCTGCTGAAGGACGACGAAGCGGGCGCGCGGGCGGTCGCGGGCCGGCTGCAGGACATCTTCGGGCGGGAGAACCTCTTCGTCGAGCTGCAGGACCACGGCATCGCCGACCAGCAGCGGACCAACCCGAAGCTGATGGAGATCGCGCGGGCGATCAACGCGCCGCTCCTCGCCACGAACGACAGTCACTACACGCACCAGGGCGACGCGATGGCGCACGACGCCCTGCTGTGCGTGCAGACCAACGCGAAGATCCACGAGGAGAAGCGCTTCCGCTTCCACGGCGATCAGCACTACCTGAAGAGTGCCGTCGAGATGCGCAGCCTCTTCGACGAGGTGCCCGAGGCCTGCGACTCCACGTTGTGGATCGCCGAGCGCGCGGACGTCGAGCTCGAGTTCGGCAACCCGGTGCTGCCCAGCTTCCCGGTGCCGGAAGGTCAGACCGAGAAGACGTACCTGCGCGAGCTGACGATCGACGGCGCGAAGGATCGCTACGGCCAGTCGCCGCCCGCCGGTCGTGCTCGAGCGGCTCGAGCACGAGCTCGGTGTGATCGAGTCGATGGGCTTCTCCGCGTACTTCCTCATCGTCTGGGACATCGTGCACTACGCGAAGTCACGCGGGATCCGCGTCGGTCCCGGCCGGGGGAGCGCGGCGGGTTCGTGCGTCGCGTTCTGCCTGCGCATCGTCGACATCGACCCGATCAAGTACGACCTGCTGTTCGAGCGGTTCCTCAACCCGGGCCGCAAGCAGATGCCGGACATCGACATGGACTTCGACTCCCGGTACCGCGGCGAGATGATCAAGTACGTCGCGCAGAAGTACGGCGCAGACCACGTCGCCCAGATCGTCACGTTCTCCACCATCAAGGCCCGGGCCGCGGTGCGCGACGCCGCCCGCGTGCTCGACTACCCGTACGGGCTCGGCGACAAGATCGCCAAGCTCATGCCGCCGCTCGTCATGGGCCGGGACACCCCGCTGCACGCGTGCCTCGAGCCGAACCCCAAGTTCGAGGACGGCTACAAGATGGCCGCGGACCTGCGGGAGTTCTACGGATCGGACCCCGACGCCAAGCGGGTCATCGACGTCGCCAAGGGCCTCGAGGGCCTGCGCCGCCAGGACGGGATCCACGCCGCCGCGGTCGTGATCACCCGCGAGCCGCTCACCGAGTACCTCCCGATCCAGCGCAAGCCCGAGCCCGGCGGCACCATCGAAGACGCGCCGATCGTCACCCAGTACGAGATGCACGCGGTCGAGGACCTCGGCCTGCTCAAGATGGACTTCCTCGGCCTGCGCAACCTCGACGTCATCGAGGTCGCGCTCGACCTGGTCGAGTACTCGAGCGGCGTGCGGCCCGACGTCGACGACATCCCGCTCGACGACCCCAAGACCTTCGACCTGCTCCGGGCCGGTGAGACCATCGGCGTGTTCCAGCTCGAGGGCGGTCCGATGCGCACGCTGATCCGCTCGGTCGCGCCGTCCACCTTCGAAGACGTGTCCGCGGTGATCGCGCTCTACCGCCCGGGGCCGATGGCCCAGAACTGGCACAACGAGTACGCGGACCGCAAGAACGGGCGCAAGCCGATCACGTACCCCCATCCGGCGCTCGAAGAGCTGCTGAGCCCGACCTTCGGGTTGATGGTGTACCAGGAGCAGCTGATGCGCGTGTCGCAGCAGCTGGCCGGGTACTCACTCGAGGACGCCGACAACCTGCGCAAGGCGACCGGCAAGAAGATCCGCGAGCTCATCGTGAAGGAGCGCGCGAAGTTCGTCGACGGCTGTGTCGCGCAGGGGCACGAGCGCAAGTTCGGCGAAGAGATGTTCGACACGATCGAGCCGTTCGCCGACTACTCGTTCAACAAGTCCCATACGGTCGGCTACGGGATGGTCACGTACCAGACCGCGTACCTGAAGGCGAACTACCCGCGCGAGTACCTCGCCGCGCTGCTGACGAGCGTCAAAGGCGACAAGGACAAGTCGGCGGTGTACCTGAACGAGTGCCGCCAGATGGAGATCCCGGTCCTCGTCCCGGACGTCAACGAGTCCGAGATGGACTTCGTGGTGCGCAAGACCACGACCGGCAACGCCGAGGACGGCACGCTCAAGGAGATCGTGGCCATCCGCTTCGGACTCTCGGCGGTGCGCAACGTCGGTGAGGGAGTGGTGGCGAAGTTCCTCGAAGCGCGTGACGGAGGGCGGCCCCTTCACCGACTTCTACGACGTGTGCGAGCGCGTCGACCCGTCGGCGCTGAACAAGCGGACGCTCGAGTCGCTGATCAAGGCCGGGGCCTTCGACTCGCTCGGCCATCTGCGCCAGGGGCTCTTCCTCGTCTACGAGGAGATCGTCGACGTGATCCTGGCCCGCCGGCGCGAGCGTGACGCGGGGATCATGAGCCTCTTCGGCGACGCGACGTCCGGCACGGACGACGTCGCGGCGAGCTTCGACCGTCCGCCGATCCCGGACCAGGAGTTCGGCAAGAGCCAGCGACTCGCGTTCGAGAAGGAGATGCTCGGGCTCTACGTGTCCGACCATCCGCTCATGGGTGCGGAGCGCGCGCTGCGGCGCTACGCCGACACCACGCTCACCGAGCTCAAGGAGATGCGCGAAGGCGAGATGCGCACGGTCGGCGGGGTCGTCACGGCACTCGCGCGCAAGTACACCAAGCGCGGTGACCTCATGGCGACGTTCGTGCTCGAAGACCTGGGCGGGGCCGTCGAGGTCATGGTCTTCCCCAAGACGATGGCGACGTTCGGCGAGCTCCTGACCGAGGACGCGATCGTCTGCGTGAAGGCGCGGATCGACATGCGCGAGGACGTGCCCAAGCTCATCGCGATGGAGATCACCCGGCCCGAGCTCGTGCTCGACGGCGGCCAGCCGGTGCGGATCCGCGCCAAGCTCGGCGTGCTGAACGAGCCCAAGGTCTCCCGGTTGAAGGAGATCCTGCTCGAGCACCCGGGCGACAGCCCGGTGTTCGTGCACATCGAGGGCCAGGAGAAGACGACGGTCCTGCGCCTCGGCGACGACCATCTCGTCAACGACCGCAATGGTCTCCTCGCCGAGCTCCGCGTCCTGCTCGGCCCCGACTGCATTGGTTGATGGTCGCTCCGAGCTCCGCACTTCGTGCCCGCTCCCTCCTCCGCTCCTGGCCGCGCGTCGGGGCGACATCGTCGCGGGCCGGTGCGCTGGGCTTACGAGGTGCTGGCCCGCGTCGTGCCGAAGCGCGGCGGGCTCGGGCGCTGGGCTTACGAGCGTGCTGATCACGAGGCGGTAGCCGACGTCGAGGGTCGGCTCGTCGCGCAGGCCCGGGTGGCGGGCGTCCCAGGCGCCGGACGCGAGATCGTCGGCGAGCCTCCCCATGCGCTCGTCGATGAGCGTCTGGTCGAGGAGCGCGCAGCACGAGATGCCGGCGCGCACGGTCGGGTCGAGGTAGGCCTCGGGCCGGGCCCAGAACGCGGCGAAGAAGCCGTCCTCGCAGTCCGCCGGGATCGGGCACCGTCTCGATCCGCATCCCGCCGAGGACCTCATCGAGGTCCGCGAACGTCGGTCCGGCGAACTGGGGGTCGGTGAGCGCCTCGGGGAGGTACTCGCTGGTCAGCCAGAAGTGGTCCTGGACCTCCGGGTCCCAGGTCAGGATCACGACGCGGCCGGCCACGCGCTGGACCTCGGCGCAGCCCGGCCCGCCAGTCGGTCCAGTGGTGGATGGTGAAGATGGCGAGCGCGGCGTCGAACGCTCCGTCGCGGAAGGGCAGGTGCTCGGCGACGCCCTGGGCCGCGGGCGCGGTCGCCGGGCCTCGTTGCGCCAGCATCACCGGCGACGGGTCGATGCGCCGCGACGACCGGGCCGGCGTCCTCGTAGGAGCCGGTGCCGCCGCCGACGTTGAGCACCCGGCGGGCATCGCCGAGCGCGGCGCGGATCTGCGCTTCGACCCGCGGGTCGGCGCGGCGGGTGGCCGTGTAGGTCGCGCCGATCGTGTCGTAGCGCGGGCTCATGGGCGCGAACGCTAGGCCGAGCGGTGCCGCGTCCGGGCCGGGGTTTCAGGCCCCGGCCCCGTCCGTGCAAGGATCACCGCCGTGAAGATTGGTGTGTTGGGGGCAACGGGACCGGCGGGCAAGGGCTTGGCGGCCCGCCTCTCCGACGTGGGATACGACGTGCTGGCCGGGTCGCGCGAGCGGGCCAAGGCCGAGGTGGTCGTCGCCGAGCTGCAGGACCGGTGGGGGGAGCGGGTCGGCCGCATCACGCCCGCGAACAACCAGGCGGCGTGCGACGCCGAGGTCGTGGTGCTCGCGGTGCATGCCGACGCCGCGCTCGCGACGGCGAAGTACTTCGCCGACGATCTCGAGGGCAAGATCGTCGTGTCGATGGCGAACAACCTGGTGCGCAACGGCACCGAGTTCAACGCCGTGCTGCCACCGCACGGCTCGCTGGCCAAGGAGATGCAGGCGCTGCTGTGGCGGTCGCAGATCGTCACCGCCTTCCATCTCGTGCCCGCGGCCGAGCTGGTGAACCTCGAGCACAAGATGCAGAGTGACGTCGTGGCCTGCGGCGACGACGATTCCGCCCGGGCCACGCTCATGGAGATCATCGCCAGCATCCCCGACCTCCGCGCGTTCGACGGCGGCTCGCTCGAGAACGCGGTGGGCATGGAGACGTTCGCCGCGGTGCTGCTGACGATCAACATCCGCCACAAGGTCAAAGCCGGTCTCCGGCTCTCCGGGATCTAGGCCCGAGTGATCCGGCTCTACGACACCGCCCGCCGCGAGATCGTTCCGTTCTCGCCCGGTCCCGTCGTCCGGATGTACGTCTGCGGGATCACCCCGTACGACTCCACCCACCTCGGCCACGCCGCGACGTACCTGACCTACGACATCCTCACCCGGCGGCTCGAAGAGCTCGGCCACGAGGTGCGCATGGTGCGCAACGTGACCGACGTCGACGACTCGATCCTGCCGAAGGCCCGCGAGCTCGGCATCCCGTACCTCGAGCTCGCCGAAGCCGAGCTCGACGCGCTTCCACGCGGACATGGACGCGCTCGGGATGCGCCCGCCGATCGCCGAGCCTCGGGCGACCGAGACGATCGAGGAGATCGTGTCGATCGTCGAGCGGCTCCTCGACTCGGCCACGCGTACCTGACCAGCGGTACCGCGTACTTCGACGTCTCGACCGCGCCGAGCTTCGGGAAGCTGTCGCAGTACTCGCGGGACCAGATGGTGCGGCTCGCCCGGGCGCGCGGCGGCAATCCCGACGACCCGCACCGGCGTGACCCGCTCGACTTCGTGCTCTGGCAGCCGTCGCTCGCCGACGAGCCGGCGTGGCGCGCGCCGTTCGGTGTCGGGCCGGCCCGGCTGGCACATCGAGTGCTCGGCCATGTCCATGCAGGAGCTCGGGCCCGACGCTCGATCTGCACGGTGGTGGCACCGACCTGATCTTCCCGCACCACGAGTGCGAGGTCGCGCAGAGCGAGGCGCTGACCGGCAAGCCGTTCGTTCGTCACTGGCTGCACTCGGCGATGGTCGCGTACGAGGGCGAGAAGATGAGCAAGTCGCTCGGCAACCTCGTCTTCATCAGCGACCTGCTCAAGGTCGCAGATCCCCGCGCGATCCGGCTCGCGCTCATGCATCACCACTACCGGTCCGGCTTCGAGTGGCACGACACCGACATCCAGGACGGCAACGCGCTGCTGCACCGGCTGGCGGCCGCCGCGCAACGGGACGACCGGTCCGGACCCGACGCCGTACGCGATCCGGGTGCGCGCCGCGATCGACCACGACCTCGACGCGCCGAAGGCGCTCGAGGCGCTCGGCGAGCTCGCCGACGCCGTCCTCTCCGGTGGCGACGACCGCACCGCCCCCGACGTCCTGCGCGAGCTCAGCGCCCTCCTCGGCATCAACCTCACGGTCCCGGTCTCCAACTACCTGGGTTGAGTCGCCAAAGTGCGAGGCCGGGCGCAGGCCCGCCGGTAACCTCTGACCTCCATGAGTGAAGCGGGCAACGTCACGATCACGCTGCCGGACGGCTCCGCGAAGGAGCTGCCGGCGGGATCCACCGCCGGCGATGTCGCGGCGTCCATCGGCAAGGGCCTGGCCAAGGCGGCGGTGGCGGCCACGGTCGACGGCGAGGAAGTGGATCTCACCCGGCCGATCGACCACGACGCGACGGTCGCGATCATCACCGCGAACTCGGATGAGGGTCGCGAGGTGCTGCGCCACTCGACGTCGCATCTCATGGCCCAGGCGGTGTTCGACCTCTTCCCGGGGGCGAAGTACGCGATCGGCCCGGCGATCGCCGACGGCTTCTACTACGACTTCGAGCTGCCCGACGGCCAGCACTTCTCCGACACGGACCTCGAGCGGATCGAGGCGCGCATGCGCGAGATCGTCGCCGAGGACGAGCCGTTCGTGCGCGAGGAGTACGACTTCGACCACGGCCTCGAGCTCTTCGCCGACCAGCCGTTCAAGCAGGAGATCATCCGCAACGTCAGCTCGGGCGCGGCGGAGGAAGACGATGCAGGGCGAGGTGACGGGCGACGGCACCGTCGGCGTCTACAAGAACCTGCACGCGGACGGCAGCGTCGCGTACGTCGACCTGTGCCGCGGCCCGCACGTCCCGTCCACCGGGCAAGCTCGGCGCGTTCAAGCTGACGAAGGTCGCGGGCGCGTACTGGCGCGGCGACGAGAAGCGCCCGATGCTCCAGCGGATCTACGGCACCGCGTGGGAGAGCGACAAGGCGCTGAAGGAGCATCTCCACCGGCTCGAGGAGGCCGAGCGCCGCGACCACCGCAAGCTCGGCGCGGAGCTCGACCTGTTCTCGTTCCCGGAGGAGATCGGATCGGGCCTCGCGGTCTTCCATCCGAAGGGCGGCACGGTCCGGCGGATCATGGAGGAGTACTCCCGGCAGCGGCACATCGACGCGGGCTACGACTTCGTCAACTCGCCCCACATCACGAAGTCGAACCTCTTCGAGGAGAGCGGGCACCTCGACTGGTACGCCGACGGCATGTACCCGCCGATGGAGCTCGACGGCGGCACGGACTACTACCTCAAGCCGATGAACTGCCCGTTCCACATCCTGATCTTCGAGAGCCACACCCGTTCGTACCGAGATCTCCCGCTGCGCTACTTCGAGTTCGGCACCGTGTACCGGTACGAGAAGTCGGGCGTCGTGCACGGCCTGACCCGCGTGCGGGGCATGACCCAGGACGACGCGCACATCTTCACCACCAAGGAGATGATGGTCGGCGAGATCGAGTCGCTGCTCAACTTCGTCCTCGACGTGCTGCGCGACTTCGGCCTCGACGACTTCTACCTCGAGCTGTCGACCAAGCCCGAGGTGAAAGCCGTCGGCACGGACGAGGAGTGGGACTGAGGCGACCGAGGCGTTGCGCGAAGCCGCGTCGAAGATCGATCTCGAGCTGAAGATGGACGAGGGTGGCGGCGCGTTCTACGGCCCGAAGATCTCGGTCCAGGCCCGCGATGCGATCGGCCGCACCTGGCAGCTGTCCACGATCCAGCTGGACTTCCAGCTCCCGCAACGCTTCGACCTGCACTACATCGGTGCCGACAACGAGCGGCACCGGCCGATCATGATCCACCGGGCGCTGTTCGGGTCGATCGAGCGCTTCTTCGCCATCCTGCTGGAGCACTACGCCGGCGCCTTCCCGCTGTGGCTCGCGCCGGTGCAGGTCAGCGTCCTGCCGGTCGCCGACCGCCACCACGCGTACGCGTTCCGGCTGGTCGACCGCCTGAAGGCCGAGGGCTTCCGGGCCGAGATCCTCGACGCGCACAACGACACGCTCGGCAACCGGGTCCGCCGCGCGAAGACCGACAAGGTCCCGTACGTGCTGGTGGTCGGGGACGAAGATGCGGACGACGGCACCGTCGGCGTGAACGAGCGCGGGGGAGAGCGGCCGGTGCGCGGGGTGAAGGTCGACGACTTCTTCGAGCGGCTCAAGGTCGAAGTCGCCGAGCGCGTGTGACGGCGCTCGCGTGACCGGGCTCGACCACCTCTGGGCCGGGTGGCGCTCGGAGTACATCGAAGGCGTGACGGCGAAGCCCGAGCGCGACGAGTGCTTCTTCTGCGCGCTGCAGGAGCTCGACGACGACGAGGCGATGATCCTCGAGCGCACGGACACCACCTTCACCCTGATGAACGCGTACCCGTACACGTCCGGTCACCTGCTGGTCGCGCCGTTGCGCCACGAGGCCACGCTCGTGGACCTCGACCCGGAGGAGACGACGGATCTGATGTTCGCCATCCAGCGGGCGAACCGGGCGCTGCTCGACGCGTACCGGCCCGGCGGCATCAATGTCGGCGCCAACGTCGGCCGGGCGGCCGGCGCCGGTGTGCCGGGTCACGTCCACGTGCACGCCCTCCCGCGCTGGGACGGCGACACGAACTTCATGACGTCGGTGGCCGAGGCCCGGGTGCTGCCGGAGAGCCTGCGCACCAGCTACGACAAGCTGGCGGCCGCTTGGCCGGGCCGCGCCGAGGGTCAGTAGGGTCGGAGCCGTGACCGACGAGACCGCCGCGGATGCGGGCGCCGAGCCGCCCGACGACCCGGGCCAGGACGTACCGAAGACCGACGCGCTGCCGAGCCGATCTCGACGTCACCGGCTTCGTCGGGTCCGACCGTGTTCCCGGATGTCGCCAAGCGGCGGGTCGCCGGGACGATCTACCTCGTGCTCGCAGTCACGTGCTTCGCGCAGTGGAGCCAGAGCTCGAACGAGGGGATGCTCGCGGTCGCGGTGCTGCTCGGCGCGATCGGCGGCTACCACTTCCTCGCCGCCTGGAAGCTGAAGGTCGACGAGACGGAAGCACTTGTGATCGCGACCCGCACCGTCGGGTTCCCGGTCGGCCACGCGTCGGCCCAGCTCGCCTGGTACGGGCTGCGCAGCCGGCCGGCGTGGCGCATCCTGCTCTACAGCGCGGACGAGCCGCCGAGCCTGCGCGGCCTGGTCGAGTGCGACGGCGTCGACGGCCACGTGATCGGTGAGTACACCGAGAACAACCCCGAGGACTGGTCCAAGTACGGAATGGACGTTTCCGCCGGTCGGGGCGAGAACACCAACTAGTACCGCGCCGCTCGGGGTGTTCTCCGCGCCGTGGATCCGAACCCGCTCAGCGCCATCTCCGGACCGGCGACCTGGTGGCGAGTCGACCGCGTGCGTCGATGCCTTCGACGGCGAAGCGGAATGGGCTCGTACCCTCGCCGGCGAACGCGGACCAGCCTTCGATCGGCGCCATCTCGTCCGTTCGGCCGTCCTGCAACGTCACTCGGACGGCCGCGATCGCAGCTGTCGAATGGAAGGCCGCGACGTGGAAGGCCAATTCGCGGCCTGTCGGCGTGGTCGAGCCGTCCGGGCGGACAAGTCGAATGGCGGTATCGATCGCGACCGGTTGCAGGCCGTTCGGACCGTTGTCGAGGCGAGATTCGAGGACGGTGAGTCGATACCACGACGTGCCCGAGGCGGAGAAGTCGAACTGGAGACCTTCGGCGCGAGCGGTGCGGCATACCGGATCGTCGAAGAAGGGTCGAGTTGGCGTCGCGCCGATGCAGCCGTACGCCTCGGCCGGAGAGACCGGGCCCTTTCGTGCGATCACCACTGCGCCGGTCGGGGAAACATGCGTGAACAGGACTCGCGGCGTCGTTCCTCGAATCGGCGAGGACGTCACCGTCGCCACGGCTGGGTCAGGCGTTCGCTCCGCGGTCTGACCGGAGTGATCCGGCCCGGTGCTCCGTCCGAGCACGACACCGCCGCCCAGACCGATGACGAAGGCCGCGGAGACCCCCATCAGCACCGATCGGCGCACCCGACCATGACGAACCGATCGACTCGGGACCTTCGCGTCGGGCAGATTGTCCTCGACGAGTGGAATCGCTTCGAGATCACCAGACGAGGCGTCTTCGTCCACCCTGACAGGATGCCCACTCGGGCATGCTCGCGCCACACCCATCGTCGAGGCTCCCGGCGCCATGACGCTCGCGTTCCCGACGGTCACGTTCGGGGCGAAAGCCTCTGACGCGATCGGCGGCTACCACTTCCTCGCCGCCTGGAAGCTGAAGGTCGACGAGACCGAGGCACTCGTGATCGCGACCCGCACCGTCGGGTTCCCGGTCGGCCACGCGTCGGCCCAGCTCGCCTGGTACGGGCTGCGCAGCCGGCCGGCGTGGCGCATCCTGCTCTACAGCGCGGACGAGCCGCCGAGCCTGCGCGGCCTGGTCGAGTGCGACGGCGTCGACGGCCACGTGATCGGTGAGTACACCGAGAACAACCCCGAGGACTGGTCCAAGTACGGCCTCGCGCCCGACGCCGGACTAGGGCGACAGCACGGGAGCGTCGGGCTGCCAGTGCCCGGCGACGAGCGTGGCCCGGGCGACGAGCGGGTAGGGAGTCTCGAGGCCCGGCTGCTTCGGCGCGGTCACGCTGTAGAAGACCTCGCCGTGATCGGCGTCGACGAGCCGCACCCCACTGACCACGACGGTCGCGTCCGGCGTGCTCAGCCGGGTGAACGCGTCGACCAGCTCGGGTTGGGTCTCCGGGAGCTCCCAGCCCGGCGGCGGTTCGATCGCCTGCCCGGGTTGCGGGATGCACGGCGCGCCGCCGAGCAACGTCAGCGTGCAGACCGTGGAGCTCGACACCTTCCAGCGGCCGTCGACCCGCACGGCGTGCGCGTCGAACGGCTGGGTCAGCACGGGTGACGGCGAGCCGCCGTAGTACGTCATGAAGACCAGGTTGGCGTGGTCGGCGTCGAGGAAGCTCACGCGCTGCACCCGGAACTCGACGTTCACGAGCTGGCTCAGGTAGCGCTCGAACGTCGCGTTCCCCGTGGCCCGGACCTCCGGTGACGCCTGGTCTGCACCTTCGACGGCCGCGTTGCGCGTCGGCTCGTCCAGGCTGAGCAGGTCGAAGAACGCGCGCTGGATCTCGAGCTCGGCGCGCAGCTGCTCGTGGGTCCCGAGCTCGCTCGCCGGGACGACCTGGAACCCGGGCGGCAGCGCGGCCGCCACGTCGGTGAGCAGCTGCGCGAGATCCGCGCCGTCGGCGGCGATGAGGTCCGCCCGATCGAAGCCGGGCTCGGTGGCGTGCGAGATCCCGAGCAGCGTGTTCGCGTCGAACGCGGTGACCGCGACGCCGGGTACCCCGGCGTCGTCGCCGGCGACCGCGAACGCACCGACGATCGTCGCGGGCTCTCCCTCGCCGCCCCCGTACGAGTAGACCTTCGAGCCGTCCGGGTTCAGCTGGTAGCTCGCGCCGCCGCCGTAGCGGTCCACGCGCACCTCGTCGCCGACGGCCAAGTCGTGCTCGGCCAGCGTGCCGACGTCGATCGCGACTTCGCCGGCCTGCTCGGGCGGCCGACCCTCCCGGAGCTCGAGCCCGGCGGTGCCGTTCCACGACAGCGCGATGGTCGACTGGCCGTGGCCGAGCGTCTTCCCGTCCGAATCGTGCATCGCGACGTTGCTCCGCAGCACCCCCTCGGCGGCCTTGACCCCGGGAACGTCACCGAGCTTGGTGACCAACGACGGCGGGACCAGGTTGCGGGCTCCCTGCGCGTCGAACGTGGTGGCGAGCACCACGAGGTTCGCGTCCCCGACGGTCACGTTGGGGGCGAAGGTGTTGACTGCCTCGGTGTCCGGGCCGTCGTCGTGCTCGCCGCGACCGCCATCGCGATGCCGCCGGCGATCAGCACCGCGACCGCGACCAGCACGCCGATGATCCGCCCGCAGCGGTCGCCGTCGCCCCGGACATCGGGCGGTGCGCTCGGGTCGACGAGGTCGACCGTCTCCGGTTGCTCCGGTGTCCCCGAACCGGACCTGGTGCCCATGCCTGCCTCCGCTCCGGGGCGGAAGCCTACGCCGCGGTCAGACGGTTGCCGCCGCGACGATCTTGTCGGTGACGTGGGCGGGCACCGGGTCGTAGTGCGAGTGGGTGACCGAGAACCGACCCCGGCCGTGGGTCATGGAGCGCAGGTCGATCGCGTACCGGAGGATCTCGGACGTCGGCACCATCGCGACGATCTCGACCTCGCCGTCGCCGACCACGGCGCTGCCCTGGATCCGGCCGCGCTTCGAGTTGAGGTCACCCATGATGTCGCCCTGGCTCGCCTCGGGGATCGTGACGACGAGCTCGCTGACCGGCTCGAGCAGGACCGGCCCGGCCGCGGCCAACGCCTCCTTGAAGCCGTGTGACGCCGCGGTCTTGAACGCCATCTCGGAGCTGTCGACCGGGTGGTGCTTGCCGTCGAAGCACGTGACCTTCACGTCCACCACGGGGAAGCCGAGGGCGCCGCCGCGTTCGATCGTCTCGTGGATGCCCTTCTCCACGGCCGGGATGTACTGGCGGGGGATCACGCCACCGACGATCGCGTCGACGAACTCGAAGCCCGCGCCGCGCTCGGTCGGCTCGACCCGCAGCCACGCGATCGCGAACTGGCCGTGGCCGCCGGTCTGCTTCTTGAGCTTGCCCTCGGCCTCCGCGGTCCCGCTGATCGTCTCGCGGTAGGGGACCTTCACGTCCTCGGTCTCGACCTCGACGCCGAACTTGCGACTGAGGCGTTCGAGCGCGATCGAAAGATGGGTCTCACCCATGCCCGACAGCAAGGTCTGGTGCGTCTCGGGGTTGCGCTCGAGCCTGAGCACCGGGTCCTCGTCCTCGAGTCGGTGCAGCGCGTTGGCGAGCTTGTCCTCGTCGCCCTTCGACTTCGCGTGGATCGCGGCCGAGAGCACCGGGGTCGGGAGGACGAACGGCTCGACGTCGATCTGCGTGCCGCGCACCGCGAGCACGTCGCCGGTGGTCGTGTCGCCGAGCTTCGCGACGGCCGCGATGTCGCCGGCCGGCACCTCACCGACCGGCTCCTGCTCCTTGCCCCGGATGGTCGTGACCTGGTGGAGCCGCTCCTCGGTCATCGTGCGCCCGTTGAGCAGCGTCGCGTCGGCCTGCACCGCGCCCTGCAGCACCTTGAACAGGTTCACCCGCCCGACGTAGGGGTCCACGAGCGTCTTGAAGACGAAGGCGGCCGCGTTGCCGTCGGCGTCGTGCAGGTGCGGGGCCGGGCCCTCTTCGACGATGAACCGGGCGAGCCGGTCGATGCCGATGAGGCCCGTCGCGCTTCCGCACAGCACCGGGAAGACGGTCGCGTCGTCGATGCCCTTGGCCAGCGCGTGCGCCAGCTCCTTCGGCTCGATCGGCTCGTCGGCGAGATAGCGCTCGGTGAGGTCGTCGTCGGCGACGACGATGCCTTCGATCAGCGCGTCGTGCACGGAGTGCTCTTCCGCTTCCATCTCGTCGGGCACCGCACTCGGCGTGCCTTCCGGCGACGAGCCGTCGTACATCATCGCGGTGTCGGTCAGGAGATCGACGACGCCACGAAACTCAGCCTCCTCTCCGATCGGAAGCTCGAGGGGCGCGACGCCGGCACCGAAGCGGTCCTTCAGCTGTTCGAGCGTTCGCTCGAACGACGCGCGCTCGCGGTCGAGCTTGTTGATGAAGATCACGCGGGGGATGCCGCGCTCCTCGGCCATCTTCCAGGTGACCTCGGTCTGCACCTCGACCCCTTCGACCGCGGACACGACGCACACCACGAGGTCGACCGCGCGCAGCGCCGCGGCGACGTCACCGACGAAGTCGGCGTAGCCGGGAGTGTCGATGAGGTTGACCTTGTGCCCGTCCACCTCGAACGGGGCCAGCGCGAGGGAGACGGAGATGCGCCGGCCGCGCTTCCTCGGGGTCGAAGTCGCAGACGGTGTTCCCGTCCTCGACGCGACCCATGCGGGGGATGGCCCCGGCCGCGAGCAGCAGCGCCTCGGCCACCGTCGTCTTCCCGGCGCCGCCGTGGCCGACGAGCGCCACGTTGCGGATTCTCGCGGTCGGAAACGTCTTCACTCACGACCCCCGCTCTTTGACCGACTGCGCTGGGCCTCCCCGGCCGCCGGAGCCGTGATTCTACGCAGTCATTGCGAAGATGACACCCCGAACTTCGGGCCGGTGGAGCCCGGGGAACCGCTCGCGAGGATTGAGAAGGTCCGGGAACGGAAAGGCTGCGTGGTACGTTTTGTTCAACAGTCGCGAGCGCGCGGCACGTCACAGCAAGCACGAACGAGCACCACAGCAAGCACGCCAGCACCGGACGAAAGGGAGCGAGCGCGGCATGCTCGACGGACGTCTGAGGACCCGGGTCTCCCAGGGTCTCGCCCCGATCGGCCGGGGCTTGGAGCAGGCCGGCATCAGCGCCAACACCCTCACCGTGATCGGTCTGGGCTTCTCGGTGATCACCGCGTTCCTGATCGGCGCCGGCGAGCTGCGCTGGGCGGTCCTCGGGCTCATCGCGAGTGGCTTCGTGGATCTGCTCGACGGTGCCGTGGCCCGGCGCACCGGTCAAGCGAGCCCACGTGGCGCGTTCTTCGACTCCGTCACCGACCGCGTCTCCGACGCGGTGGTGCTCGGCGGTGTCGCCTGGTACCTCGCCGACCAGAGCCCACACCAGGCGCTGCTCGCGTTCGCGGTCGCGGCGCTCTCCATGCTCGTCTCGTACGAGCGGGCGCGCGCCGAAGGGCTCGGGCTACGACGGCAAGGGCGGGCTCATGGAACGGGCCGAGCGCATGGTGCTGCTCGGCATCGGTCTCTTCTTCCACATCCTCGTGCCCGTGCTCTGGGTGATGATCGTCCTCACCTCGATCACCGCGGTGCAGCGGTTCGTGAAGGTCTGGCGCCAGGCTTCCGATCTCCCGGCCCGCCCCCGCCTGTTCGAGGCCCGCCACCGGGCGAACCGGATGCGGCGGCGACGACGACCGTGTGCCGATGCTGGCCCGGTGGCGCGAGCAGCGCCGGCCGGATGCGCGCCGCGAAGCACGGCGCCAGGCCCGCGCGGCGCGACGTAGCCGGCCCTGACCTCCACGGAGACGGCGCGACCGGCGGTGGCCGATCGCGCCGCATACCTCGCGTATCGAGGCGCGGCGGCGCTCGCCAACGCGATCCCGGAACGGGTCGGCACGCCGATCGCCGAGGGCGTCGCCCGCGGCCTCGCCCCGATGCTGGGCGACCGCCGGCGCCTCGTCGCCCGCAACCTGCAGCGCGCCACGGACGGGCCGCTGCGAGGGCCGTGCGCTGCAGCGGGCGGTGTCGAACACGTTCGCGTCGTACGGCCGCTACTGGCTCGAGCTGTTCCGGCTGCCGCGCGACGCGCGCGAGTCTCGGTCGAGCCGCGCTTCGACGCGGACGGCTGGGAGCACATCGCGGGTGCGATCGCCGCGGGCAACGGCGTCATCCTGGCGCTCCCGCACCTCGGTGGCTTCGACTTCGCGGCGACGTGGCTCGCCGGTCGCGGTGTCGCGCCCGACCGTCGTCGTCGAGCCGGTCGAGCCGCCCGAGCTCTTCGAGTGGTTCGCGGGAGTGCGCGAGGCGATCGGGATGGAGGTCATCCCGCTCGGCCCGGAGGCGGGCCCCGCAGTGCTGCGCGCGCTGAAGGCCAACCGGATCGCTCTGCCTGCTGAGCGATCGGGACCTCGCGGGCGACGGGGTCGAGGTCGAGTTCTTCGGCGAGCGCACGACGCTGCCCGGGCGGCCCGGCCACGCTGGCGCTGCGCACCGGCGCACCGCTGATCCCCGCCGGCGTCTACTTCCGCCCGCACGGCGGGCACTATGCGAAGATCGGGCCTCCGCTGGTCGTGGAGCGCGAGGGCCGCCTGCGCGACGATGTCGGACGTATCACCCAGGAGCTCGCCCGCCGTTTCGAGGAGCTCATCCGCATGGCCCCCGAGCAGTGGCACCTGATGCAGCCGAACTGGCCGTCCGACGCGGCTCCCGGCGGCTGGCACGGGGAGCCCGGCGGGGGACCGGGTTGAAGGTCTCGATCGTCTCGCCGTACTCCCTGTCCGCGCCGGGCGGGGTCCAGGGCCAGGTGCTCGGGCTCGCCCGCGCCCTGCGCGCTGATCGGCGTCGACGCCCGGGTCATCGGCCCGTGCGACGGCCCGCCGCCCGAGCCCGGCGTCACGACGGTCGGGCCGAGCGTGCGCTTCGTGAGCAACGGTTCGATCTCGCCGATGGCGCGGGCGCAGAAGCTCGCGTCGGAACGGACGCTCGAAGCGCTGCGCACCTTCCAACCCGACGTCATGCACCTGCACGAGCCGCTGGTCCCCGGACCCACGAGTGCGGCGCTCCTCGGTGCGGCCGGCGCGAAGGTCGGGACGTTCCACGCGGCCGGTGAGGACGGCCACCCCGCGTACCGCGCGTTGAAGAAGGTGGCGGTGAGCGCGGCGCAGCCAGCTGACCATCCGGACCGCCGTGTCGGCCGACGCGCGCCAGATGGCCGAGGATGCGCTCGGCGGCTCGTACATCGTCCTGCCCAACGGCGTGGATCTGGACCGGTTCAAGAAGGCCGACCCGGTGCCGACCACACGTCCCGCGGTGCTGTTCCTCGGTCGTCACGAGCCGCGCAAGGGGCTCAGCGTGTTGCTCGACGCCTGGGCCGGGCTCGATCGCGACGCGGTGCTGTGGGTCGCGAGCGACGGTCCCGAGACCCAGGCATTGCGCGAGCGGCGCACCCCGAACGTCGTGTGGCTCGGTCGCATCACCGACGACGAGAAGGCCGCGCATCTGAAAGCGGCGACGATCTTCTGCGCGCCGGCACTCGGTCAGGAGTCGTTCGGCATCGTGCTGCTCGAGGCGATGGCGGCGAGCACCGCGGTGCTCGCCTCGGACATCCCGGGCTATCGCAACGTCGCCCGCCCGGACCGGGAGGCGCTCCTGGTGCCGCCCGGCGATCCCGAAGCGTTCCGGGCCGGGTCTCCGCCGGCTGCTGGACGCGGACGACCTGCGCCGTGACCTGGTCGACGCCGGCGATCTCCGGGTGCCCGAGTTCTCCCTGGCCCGGCTCGCGGAGCGCTATCTCCCCGTGTACGAGACCGCCATCGCGGTCGCCACGTGACGTTGGAATAGCAGTGCACCCGCACGAGCTGGCCGTCGCGGTCGCGGACGCGTGTCCACGAAGGCGCCGACGCACGGGCCGTCGACGAGCAGCTCGCCGCGGTCCGGCGACATCGCGTACTACGCCGCGGACCGTGGGCTGGTCCGGTTCGGCACGCCGCGCGCCATCCTCGTGATCGATTCGCTGGCCGGCACCCGGCCCGCGGCTGCCGCGCTCGAATCGAGCTGCATCGCGATCGGCGTCGTGCCCGCGGACGAGCACGCAACGCTCGGCGAGGTGTCGTTCGGGATCGTCCACGAGATCAACACCGGGCAGCGGTGCTGGCCGAGCGCGGGAGCGGGGTGCAGGTCTACGACGAAACGCGGTGCGCAGATCCCGGTCGCGTTGTCGTGCGAACACCGACCTCGACGCGCTGTTCTGGACCGCGGCGGCTCCGCGGCCGCCCGGCACTCCCGATGACTGTCGTGCTGGAAGAGCTCGTCGACCGCTCCGGAGTGCGCGGTGGCTACTTCGATCTCGGTTCGGCGGCGTTCAACATCGCCCGGATCGTCACCGGTCAGCTCGACGCGTACGTGGACGTCGGTCTGCGCATCCTCGAGCAGAACCCCCAGATGGAGCCGGCGTTCCTCGCCGCCGGCGACGGCTCCGTCGTCACGAATTTCCCCTACGACCTCGCGGCGGCGGCGCTGATCCTCACCGAGGCGGGCGGCGTGATCACCATGGCCGACGGCGGGCCCGCTCGACGCCCACCCGGCGCTCGGATCGGGCCGGGCCGAGGGGCTGGCGGTGGTGGCCGCGGCCTCGGCGGCCCTCCACGGAGCAGCTCCTCGCCGCCATCGACCGAGGAATGACCCACCTCGGGCTCCTGGTTGTCCGCGGGCAGCCGAGCGCTGACCCGGGCCCGACATGCTCCGGGCCTACGATGGGCCCGAGATCTCCCTACCAGGAGCCCGTCGTGACAATCGCACTCATCATCCTCGCCGTTGTCGTCGTCCTGTTCGTCCTGTACGTGATCCTCACGTACAACAAGCTCGTTCGGACCCGGAACCGGATCGACAACGCGTACTCACAGATCGACGTCCAGCTCAAGCGCCGCTACGACCTGATCCCGAACCTGGTGGAGACGGTGAAGGGCTACGCGGCGCACGAGAAGTCCACCTTCGAGGCGGTGACCAACGCCCGCGCGAACGCCATCTCGGCGCAGCAGGGCAGCTCGGTCGCCGAGCAGGCCCAGGCCGAGAACGTGCTGAGCGGGGCGCTGAAGTCGCTGTTCGCAGTGGCCGAGGCGTACCCCGACCTCAAGGCGAACCAGAACTTCCTGAACCTCCAGGAGGAGCTGACCTCGACCGAGGACCGCATCGCGTACGCGCGGCAGTTCTACAACGACAGCGTGCTGGGCTACAACAACAACATCCAGTCGTTCCCCGGCAACACGATCGCCGGGATGTTCAACTTCAGTGCGCGCGAGTACTTCGAAGGCGACCCCGAGGCAACGGGCCCGGTCAAGGTCCAGTTCTAGGACCTTCGGGTCCGTAGGGCACTGTCATGGGAATGTACGAGCAGATCGCGCGCAACAAGCGCCGCACGTTCGTGATGCTGGCGGCCTTCGTGCTGCTCATCGCGCTCGTCGCCGTCGCGCTCGGCATCCTGTTCCAGGCGGGCGCCGCCATCGTGCCGATCGCGATCATCATCGCGATCGGTCTCGCGTGGACGTCGTACTTCTACTCGGACAAGGTCGCGCTGGCGGCGAGCCGGGCGAAGCCGGCCGACGGCCCCGAGTACCGGCGCTATCACAACCTCGTCGAGGGCCTGTGCATCGCGGCAGGGCTGCCGAAGCCGCGGCTGTACGTGGTCGACGACCCCGCGCCGAACGCGTTCGCCACCGGTCGCAACCCGAAGCACGCCGCGATCGCCGTCACCACCGGCCTGCTCGAGAAGATGAATCGGGTCGAGCTCGAAGGCGTGCTGGCCCATGAGCTCAGCCACGTGAAGAACTACGACATCCTCGTCTCGACGGTCGCGGTCACCGCGGTCGGTGCGGTCGCCCTGATGGCGGACCTCGGCATGCGGTTCCTGTGGTTCGGTGGTCGCTCCGAGCCGGCGCGACAACAACGACTCCGGTCCGCTCGGGCTCATCCTCGTGATCCTGGCGTTCGCGCTGCTGATCCTGGCGCCGTTCGCCGCCCAGCTGATGCAGTTCGCCATGAGCCGCCGCCGCGAGCTGCTGGCCGACGCGTCCGGCGTGCAGCTCACGCGGTACCCGCCCGGTCTCATCTCGGCGCTCGAGAAGCTGCAGGACGACCAGGCCGTCGTGCACCACGCCACCCGGGCCACCGCGCAGATGTGGATCGAGCAGCCGCTCGACCGTGACCAGGAGAAGAAGGGGACGAAGGGCTCGTGGCTCAACCGCGCGTTCGACACGCATCCACCGCTCGACGAGCGCATCGCCGCCCTCAAGGCCATGTGAGTCGGTTCCCTTCCGCGCGCGCGATCGCGGCGCTCGTCATCCTCGTGCTCGTCGCGGCCGCGTGCAGCGGGGACGACGACTCGGGCGCCAAGCAGCAGTCCGACCCCACGACCACGACCAGCGCGCCGCCTGCCCGTCGCGCCGCTGACCGGGTTGCCCGACCCGACGGGAATCGCGCAGACGCGGCCGGTGCTGAGCGTGAAGGTGGAGAACACGCCGCAGGTCAGGCCCCAGGCCGGCATCGAGGCGGCCGACGTGGTGTGGAACGAAGTGGTCGAAGGCGGCATCACCCGCTTCCTGGCGATGTTCCAGTCCGCATCTCCCGAGGTCGTCGGGCCGATCCGCTCGGTGCGCCTCACCGACCCGTCCATCGTCTGGCCCGTCGGCGGGATCTTCGCGTTCTCGGGCGGCGCGCCCAATGCGGTGCGGGCGATCGGCGACGCGCCGGTCACGCTCGTCGACGAGAGCAAGGCCGGCGACGCGATGTTCCGGGACCGGTCGCGCGCCGCTCCGCACAACCTCTTCGGCCGACCCGACCGCCTCTGGACCTTCGGCGGCGAACCGGTCCCGCCGCCGCCGCTGTTCACGTACGCGGCGCCGGCAAGAACGGTGCGGCCGCGACTCCGGCGACGTCGGTGTCGATCGGGTACAGCCGCGGGTACGCGGTGGGCTACACGTGGGACGCGGCCGGCGGCGTCTGGTTGCGCTCGACCGATGGCCGGCCGTTCGTCAGTCGGTCCGGCGGCCAGATCGCGACGCAGAACGTCGTGATCCTGTCGGTCGTCTACGAGGGCGGCGTCGGCGTCGAAGGCGCCCAGGCGCAGCTCACCGGGCAGCGGGACCGCGATCGTCCTGCGCAACGGCACGTCCACCCTCGGCACCTGGGAACGTCGTGACGTCGGCGAGCCGATGACGCTGCGTACCGCGGAGCGGGGGCCGCATCAACCTGACGCCGGGTCACACCTGGGTCGAGCTGCCCGACACGAGCTACACGGTCGATGTGGTCAATCCGCCCACCGCGACCACGGCGACCAGAGCGGCGACCCCGACCGGCTGAACAAACGCTTCGATCGGTCTCGGGCGCGGCCGGTAGGCTGATTCCCATGTCGGAAGCTCGCGATACCGGAACTGCCCGCGTCAAGCGGGGCCTGGCCGAGATGCTGCGCGGCGGCGTGATCATGGACGTCGTCAACGCCGAGCAGGCCCACATCGCCGAGGAGGCCGGCGCCGTCGCGGTCATGGCCCTGGAGCGGGTTCCGGCGGACATCCGCCGGGACGGTGGCGTGGCCCGGATGTCGGACCCGGCGATGATCGAGGAGATCCAGGCGACCGTGACGATCCCGGTCATGGCCAAGTGCCGGATCGGCCACTTCGCCGAGGCGCAGATCCTCGAGGCGCTCGGGGTCGACTACATCGACGAGTCCGAGGTGCTCACACCGGCCGACGAGGCGCACCACGTGGACAAGTGGTCGTTCACCTCGCCGTTCGTCTGCGGCGCGACGAACCTCGGCGAAGCCCTGCGGCGCATCGCCGAGGGCGCGTGCATGATCCGCTCCAAGGGAGAGGCCGGAACCGGCAACATCGTCGAGGCGGTCCGCCACCTCCGCGCGATCTTCGGCGACATCAAGAAGCTGACCGTCGCCGAGGACGAAGAGCTCTACACCTGGGCCAAGGAGCTGCTCGGCTCCGGCCGATCTCGTCCAGGAGGTCGCCGAGCGCGGCGAGCTCCCCGTCCCGTTGTTCTGCGCGGGCGGCATCGCGACCCCGGCCGACGCGTCCTTCGTGATGCAGCTCGGCGCGCAGGCGGTGTTCGTCGGGTCCGGCATCTTCAAGAGCGACGAGCCCGCGACGCGTGCCAAGGCCATCGTCGAAGCCACCACGCACTACGCCGACGCGGAGATCGTGGCCAAGGTGTCGCGCGGCCTCGGTCCCGCCATGAAGGGCGAGACGCATCGAGTCGCTCGACGTGAAGCTCGCCGCTCGCGGCTGGTAACGCATGCTGAGCAGGCCTCCAGGTGCCGCCGGAGAACCAAGTGTGCCCGCGGTTGGATGTTCGTTCTCCGGAGGTCTTCTGAATGAAGACGGGCGTTCTCGCGCTGCAGGGGGCGTTTCGCGAGCATCGTGAGGTGCTCGACGCGCTCGGCGTCGAGGTCGTTGGAAGTCCGCACCCCGGAGCAGCTGAGCGGCATCGACGCGCTGTTCCTGCCCGGCGGGGAGTCGACCACGATCACCCGGCTCCTGCAGACGTCCGGCCTCCAGGGTCCACTCGTTGCGGCCCTGCGAGACGGGTTGCCCGTGTTCGGCACGTGCGCCGGGCTCATCGTGCTGGCGAACGACGTGCGCGACCAGCACGGTGTCGTCGCGGCCCCCGTGTTCGGGATCCTCGAATGCACCGTGGCGCGCAACGGGTACGGCACCCAGCTCGACTCGTTCGAGGCGCCGCTGCGGATCGACGGGATCGAGGGTACGTTCCCTGGTGTGTTCATCCGCGCCCCGTTGATCGAAGCCGTGCAGCCTTCGGTCGACGTGCTGGCGTCCCACGACGGGAACCCGGTGCTCATCCGCCGGGGCCCGGTGTGGGCGGCGACGTTCCATCCCGAGCTGTCGGGTGACCTGCGACTTCATCAGCGCTTCCTCCAAGAGGTGACATCGTGAGTGCAGCGGGAGTGGTTCCCGATTACCGCCGACAACGCAGCGGAACGGGGCCTGAGCGGCCCGGTCCGCAGGACCAGGAGCGGAAACGATGAGTGGCCATTCCAAGTGGCATTCGATCAAGCACGCCAAGGGTGCGGCTGACGCGGCGCGGGGCAAGGTCTTCGCCCGGCTGGCCCGCCAGATCGAGGTCGCGGCCCGCCAGGGCGGTGGTGACGTCGAGGGCAACCCGACGCTGCGGACGATGATCCAGAAGGCGCGTGACGCGTCGATGCCCAAGGACAACATCGAGCGCGCGATCAAGCGCGGGACGGGCGAGCTCGAGGGCGTCACGTACGAGCAGGTGAACTACGAGGGCTACGCGCCCCACGGGGTGGCGATCTACGTGGAGACGCTCACGGACAACCGGAACCGCACCGGCTCCGAGGTGAAGAACGTCTTCTCCCGCAACGGTGGGTCGCTCGCCGAGCCCGGGGCGGTGAGCTGGCAGTTCGAGCGCAAGGGCGTGATCATGCTCGACAAGTCCGCCGCCTCCGAGGACGACCTCATGCTCGCGGCCCTCGAAGCCGGCGCCGAGGACATCGAGGACCAGGGCGACACGTGGCAGATCACCACGCCGCCCACGGAGCTGCACGTCGTTCGCGATGCGCTCGAGAGCGGTGGCATCCCGTTCACCAGCACCGACCTGACCATGCTGCCCAGCCAGACCGTCCCGCTCAACGACGCGAGCGCGGCGAAGTCCGTGCTGCGCGTGATCGACGCGCTCGAGGAGCATGACGACGTGCAGAACGTCTACGCCAACTTCGACATCCCCGACGACGTGCTGGCCACGGTGGACGCATGAGCGGAGCGGACGTCAATCAGGCGCGCGGTCTTCATTGCCGCGGCGCGGGGCCGGAGCGGCCCGGCCCGCAGGGCCAGGAGCGAGAACGATGAGCGGGGTCGAGGTGGGGGACGAGGCGCCGGACTTCACGCTGCCCGGCGTCGAAGGGCACGACGCGTCGGGACTACACGCTCTCGGAGTACCGCGGGCGCAAGGTCGTGCTCGCCTTCTACCCCGGTGACTTCACGCCGGGCTGCACGAAGCAGATGTGCCAGTACCGCGACAACTTCGAAGAGTTCCAGGGTGTCGACGCCGTGCTGCTCGGCATCTCGCCCCAGGACGTCGACTCGCACGAGCGGTGGATCGCGAAGCGCCAGCTCCCGTTCCCGTTGCTCGCGGACACGGAGAAGACCGTGATCGACGCGTACGGCGTGCGGGGCTTCGGGCCGATCGCGGTGAAGCGCTCGACCTTCGTGATCGATGCGGACGGAGTCGTACGGCACAAGCGGGTCGCGTCGATCGGCGTCACGTGGGACAAGCCCGGCGCGCTGGCCAAGGTCGTCGCGCGGCATCTGATGGACGTCGCGACCGCGCTCGATTTCATCCGCGAGCACCCGCGCGGGGTGCTCGCCACCATCCGTCGCGACGGTCGCCCCCAGATGTCTCCGGTGGTCGCGGCCGTGGACGCTGACGGCTCCGTGACGGTCAGCAGCCGGGAGACCGCGGTGAAGGTGAAGAACCTGCGGCGGGATCCGCGCGCGAGCTACTGCGCGCTGGGCGACGGCTTCTTCGGTGACTGGGTGCAGGTCGACGGGATCGCCGAGATCCTCTCGCTGCCGGACGCGATGGAGCCCCTCGTCGAGTACTACCGCGCCCTCTCGGGCGAGCACCCGGATTGGGACGACTACCGCGCGATCGATGCAGCGTGATCAGCGCCTGCTCATCCGGATCCGGGCCGACCGGGCCGGTCCGAATGTCGCCGGGTAGGGCGGCGCTCGGCCGCCAAATGCCCCTCGCGAGCCGTTGAGGGCTATGCTCGTCGGCAGCAACACACCGCCCCCGTGCCCGCTGGATGACGGGAACGCACCGCCATCAGTCGTGCCGCCGCCCCACAGGAGCCGGCCCCGTACCAACCTTTCTTCAAGATTTGCGCGCCGTACCACGTGTGCCGCGCCCCCAGCCGCGCCAGGAACGGCACGGAAATACAGCAACACTCACAAGGAGCACATAGTGACAACCGGCACCGTTAAGTGGTTCAACGCCGACAAGGGTTTCGGCTTCATCTCGCGCGAGGGCGGCGACGACGTGTTCGTCCACTTCTCCGCGATCCAGGGCGACGGCTACCGCTCGCTCGAAGAGGGTCAGCGCGTCGAGTTCGACGTCGCCCCCGGTCGCAAGGGTGAAGAGGCGCAGAACGTCCGCGCAATCTGAGAACTCTCGGTAAGACGGGCGGCCCGGGTCTCGACCCGGGCCGTCCGTCGACCCGACTCCTTTGCCCGACCGGCCACCCGACCGACTGAAGGAACCTCATGGCGAAGAAGCGCCGTACCACCTTCCTCAAGACCCAGAAAGAGCGCGCCCGACTCGAGAAGCAGGCCGAGAAGCGGGCTCGTCGCCAGAACCGTGAGACCGACGTCCCGGGGGATCCGTCCTTCGCCGGGCCGCAGCCGCTCACCGAGACGCTGCCCGAGGTCGCACCACCCCCCGCCTGAACCATCTGCCTGTCTGAGTCATCCGCGGGTGAGCGCTTCGCGCCGCCGACGCCGGTCCTCTGACAAGATGCGGCCATATGCGCGTAGAGATGACGGTCAACGGCTCCGGCCGGGACTACGACGTCGAACCACGGACCCTGCTCGTGCAGTACCTGCGCGAGAGCTGCGGGCTCACCGGCACGAAGATCGGCTGTGACACGTCGAGCTGCGGCGCGTGCACGGTGCTCGTCGACGGCGAGTCCGTGAAGTCCTGCACGATGCTCGCGGCCCAGGCCGACGGCGCGTCGATCACGACGATCGAAGGTCTCGCCCGCAACGGCGAGCAGCACCCGGTGCAGCAGGCGTTTCACGAGCAGCACGGCCTGCAATGCGGCTTCTGCACCGCCGGCATGGTGCTGGCCGCGGTCTCGTTCCTCGAGGAGAACCCGAACCCGACCGAACGCGACGTGCGGCTCGGACTCGAAGGCAACCTCTGCCGCTGCACCGGTTATCACAACATCGTGCAGGCGGTGCTCGCGGCGGCGCCCGGCCCGGTGGTGGAGGCGTGATCCCCGCCGCGTTCGACTACGAGCGAGTGGACTCCACGGACGCCGCGGTCGCGTTGCTCGCGGAGCACGGTGACGAAGCGAAGCTCCTCGCCGGCGGGATGTCGTTGCTGCCCTTGATGAAGCTGCGCCTGGCGGTGCCGAGCGTCCTGGTCGACGTGGGCCGTCTCGGTGACCTGCAGTACGTGCGCGACGCCGGCGACCACCTCGCGATCGGTGCGCTCACCCGGCACCGCGAGCTCGAGACGAGCGCCGTGCTGGCTGACCAGTGCGGCATGTTGCGCGCGGTCGCGGCCGAGGTGGGGGACAACCAGGTACGCCACCGCGGGACGATCGGCGGGTCGGTCGCGCACGGCGACGCCGCGTCGGACCTCCCGGCGGCGTTGCTCGCCCTCGACGCGACCTTCGTCGCGCGCGGGCCGGGCGGTGAGCGAGAGATCGGTGCCGAGAGCTTCTTCCTCGGCTTTCTGGAGACGGCGCTCGCGCCCGACGAGCTGCTCACCGAGATCCGGGTGCCGAAGATCGGGGCCAACGGCTTCTCGTACCAGAAGTTCAACCGGAGGGCCCAGGACTGGGCGATCGTCGGGGCGCTCGCGGTGAAGGTCGGGCGGCGCGGTCCGGGTCGCGCTGGTCAACATGGCGCCCACCCCGTTGCGGGCTCGGGGCGTCGAAGAAGCCCTCGCGGCCGGCGCGTCGATCGCCGACGCCTCCGCGCTCGCGGCAGACGGCACCGACCCTTCCTCTGACCTGAATGCCGACGTCGAGTACCGCGAGCACCTGGCTCGGGTGCTCACCGGGCGGGCGCTCGAGGCCGCGGGCGCTTGACCGGCACCGCGGTAGCCGTCCTGGCGGCAGGCCGCGGGGCCCGCCTCGGCGCCGGCAGTGACGTGCCGAAGCCGTTGCTCGAGCTGGCCGGTCGCCCGCTCGTCGCGTGGGCCCTCGATGCCGCGATGGAGTCCGGACTTCGGCCTGCGGTGCTCGTCGTGGGGCACCGCGGGCGGGCAGTCGAGGCTGTCGTCCCGCCCGGGGTGACCGTGGTGCGGGCCCGCAGCTGGCGGCAGGGGATCGCCCGGAGCCTGCGTGCCGCGCTCGACGCACTCGAAGGCTGGGCCCAGGTCCGAGCGGTCTGCATCGGGTTGGCGGATCAACCGCGCGTCGGGCCGGACGCCTACCGCCGACTCGCCGCTGCGCACGGCGATGGCGCGACACTGGCCGTGGCGACGTACGACGGGGTACGAGGCAACCCGGTGTTGTTGGCCCGCAGCCTCTGGCCCGAGGCGCGCCGTCTCGATGGCGACGAGGGCGCCCGGGCTCTGATGCGGAGCCATGCCGTTGTCGAGGTCCCGTGTGACGGCACCGGAGCAGCCTGACGACATCGACACGATCGAGGACTTGCACACGATGGAACAGGTCGTGCAACAGGAGATGGAGAGCTAGTGCCCCGACCGGTAACGTTCGCCGCGTTCACGGCGGCCAGGAACGCCGCTCGCGGCGTCCTCGTCCTCGACGCAGAAACCCACTGCGCCTTCGTCCTGCGTCCTTGCGAATCGACGCCCCTGACTCGCCGCGAACATCGCCAACGCCACCGGACGGAGCACTGATGGAGATCGAGAACTCATTTCGCGTCGACGTCCCGGTCGACGAGGCGTGGCGGGTGCTGCTCGACCTCGAGCGCATCGCGCCGTGCATGCCGGGCGCGCAGCTGCAAGAGGTCGAAGGTGACGAGTACCGCGGGATCGTGAAGGTCAAGGTCGGCCCGATCACCGCGCAGTACAAGGGCACCGCGAAGCTCGAGTCGGTGGACGAAGCGACCCACACCGCAGTCCTCGCGGCGACCGGGCGTGACACCCGCGGCCAGGGCAATGCCTCCGCCGCGATCAAGCTCGTGCTCCTGGCTGACGGCGACGGGACTCGCGTCGACGTCGAGACGGACCTCTCGATCACCGGCAAGGTCGCGCAGTTCGGGCGCGGCGTGATCGGCGACGTCTCGAACAAGCTGCTTGCCCAGTTCGTCGAGAACCTCGAACGCGACGTCCTGAGCTCCGACGTGGTGGACCTGACCGCGGGCGAGCCCGCCACGCTCGCGGAGGCCGTCGCGGGGGAAGGCGAGGCCGAGGACGAAGAGGCGGACGAGCTCGTGGCCGAAGCCGTGGCAGCCGGCGCCGAGCCCGCAGCCGAGCCGTCGGGCAACGGCGCCGCGGTGCGCAAGATCGACAGTCCCGAGGCGGCACCCGTGGACCTGCTCGAGGTGAGCGGGTCGAGCGTCGGCCGCCGCCTGGCCCCGCTGGCCGGGACGGTCGTGATCGTCCTGGTGATCCGTTGGCTCCTGCGCCGGAGACGTCAGCAGGCATAACGGCAGGAGGCACGCCGCCACCCGGAGCGCGGGATCCGGGAGCCGAATCGGTCCAGGGGTTAGCATCGAACCCGTGTTCGATCCGATGGGGCCGGTGCTCGGGATCGACCCGGGACTCTCGCGCTGCGGGTACGGCGCCGTCACGGGTCGAGGATCGGACAGTCGCGCGCTCGCGTACGGGGTGATCCGCACCGAGCCGGCCCTGCCGCTGCCCGAACGGCTGGCCCGGCTCCAGGCGGAGCTCGAAGATCTCGTGGCCGAGCTGCGGCCCTCCGCCGTGGCGGTGGAGCGGGTCCTGTTCCAGGTCAACGTCCGCACCGCGATGTCCGTCGGGCAGGCCAGTGGGCTCGCACTCGCGCTGGCATCCCGCGCCGGCATCCCGGTCGTCCAGTACAGCCCCAACGAGGTGAAGCTCGCGGTGGCGGGGTACGGCGGCGCGGAGAAGTCGGCCGTGCAGGCGATGGTGGTGCGCCTGCTCAACCTCGCTGAGCCGCCCCGACCACCGGACGCGGCCGACGCGCTCGCCCTCGCGCTGTGCCATCTCTGGGGCGCGAAGCTGCGCGCCACCCACCAGAGCGCGGCGACGCCGACGTCGGGTTACGCCGACGCGGTCGCGGCGGCGCTGGCCAAAGACGGGAGTGCCCGGTGATCGGGTCGGTGCGCGGCACCGTGCTCGAACGGAGTGCGAGCGGTGAGGTGCTGGTCGAGGTCGGTGGGGTCGGGTACCGGTGTCTCGTACCGCTCGGCGCGATGCCGGCGCTCACCCCGAGCAGCCAAGCATTCCTGTTCACGCATCTGCACGTGCGCGAAGACGCCATGACGTTGTACGGATTCCCGACCCGGGACGAGCGCGACACCTTCGAGGTGCTCATCGGTGCGAATGGGGTCGGGCCGAAGCTGGCGTTGGCGATGCTGTCGGTGCACGGACCCGCGGCATTGCGCCGGTGCCTGGCCGACGGCGACCTCGACACGCTGTGCCTCGTGCCGGGAGTGGGGAAGCGTACGGCGCAGAAGCTCATGGTGGAGCTGAAGGAGCGACTGGGTGTCCCGGACCTGGACCTCGTGGAACCCGGTACCGACGGTGCCCCCACGGCGCGGGCCGAGGTGCGGGCCGCGCTCACCGAGCTCGGCTACGGCCCCGAGGAGGTGCGCGACGCGCTCACCGACCTTCCGACCGACGGCGCGATCGAGGACCTCCTGCGCGCCGCGCTCAAGCGGCTGGCGGCCCGGGTATGAACCCCCGACACCGGAGCGACTCGAAGCGATGAGGGAGGAGCTGTTGCGGGCCAGCGCGGATCCGGTGGAGGCCGCAGAGGAGACGACGCTGCGGCCGCGCCGGCTCGCGGAGTTCGTCGGCCAACCCCGGCTCAAGGAGCACCTGGACATCCTGCTGGGCGCAGCCCGCCAGCGGGGTCAGGCGGTGGACCACCTGCTGTTCGCCGGTCCGCCGGGCACCGGGAAGACGAGCCTCGCGGGCATCGTCGCGGCGGAGATGGAGGTCGCGCTCCGGGTCACGAGCGGTCCCGCGCTCGAACGGGCCGGTGACCTCGCCGCCATCCTGACCAACCTCGACGACGGTGACGTGCTGTTCGTCGACGAGATCCACCGCCTGCCGCGCACGGTCGAGGAGGTCCTCTATCCCGCGATGGAGGACTTCCAGCTCGACATCGTGATCGGCAAAGGTCCTTCCGCCCGGTCGATCCGCCTCGACCTGCCCCGCTTCACGCTGGTCGGCGCGACCACCCGCACCGGGCTGATCACCGGTCCGCTGCGCGACCGCTTCGGCTTCGTCGCCCGCCTCGACTACTACGAAGCCGCAGACCTCGAGGCGATCCTGGTGCGGGCGGCGCGGATCCTCGGGGTGCCGCTCGAGCCGGATGGCGCCCGCGAGATCGCGGGGAGGGCCCGCGGCACGCCGCGCATCGCGAACCGACTGCTGAAGCGGGTGCGGGACTACGCGGAGATGCGTGGCGACGGCTCGGTCGACGGCGACACCGCCCGGGCCGCGCTCGCGCTGTTCGAGGTCGACGAGCTCGGGCTGGACAAGGTGGACCGCGCCCTGCTGCACGCGCTGTGCGTGACCTTCGCCGGCCAGGCGGTCGGGCTGTCGACGCTCGCCGTAGCCGTGGGGGAGGAACCGGACACGGTCGAAGAGGTCTACGAACCCTTCCTGCTCAAGCAGGGGCTGCTGATGCGCACGCCCCGGGGCCGGGTCGCCACCGCGGCCGGATTCGGGCACCTCGATCTGGCCCCGCCGGCGGCCGACGTTCCGCCACCCGGCCTCTTCGACGGGCGCGAGTGACCCGAATTCCGCAGGGGCCTCGCGCTACAGTCCTCCGTCGGTTCCTACCCGAATCGTTGCCCCTCATGGCCATCATCTTCTTGTATCTCGCGCTGCTCGCCGGCGCCTTCTTCGTCCTCATCGTGCGGCCGCAGCGCCGTCAGATGGCGGCCCGTCGATCGCTCATCGCCAGCCTCGAGGTCGGCGACGAGGTCATCACGGCCGGTGGCATCTACGGCACCGTGCGGGAGCTGACGGACACCACGCTGCTGGTCGAGGTCGCGCCCGGCATCACCCTGACGCTGGCCCGGGAAGCCGTGAGCGGCCGCCCGCCCGTCCCTCCCGGCCATCGATCTGGCGGCGGCCGACGACGAAGCCGCGCTCAACCCGAGCCCTGATGCCGACGAGAACACTGCGCTCGATCATCCGGCAGACCGCGATTCCGGGGACGGCAGTTGAAGCGCAACGTCTGGTACCTGAGCGTCACGCTCGTGCTGATCCTCGGCACGTTCGTCCTGACCCTGCTCTCCGACAACCGCCCCGTGCTCGGCCTGGACCTTCAGGGCGGGATCTCGGTCGTCCTCGCGCCGGTCGGCGAGGTGAAGAGCCAGGCGTCGCTCGACAAGGCCGTCGACATCATCCGCAACCGGGTCGACTCCCTCGGCGTCGCCGAGCCGGAGATCAGCCGGCAGGGATCGAACGTGATCATCGACCTGCCGGGCGTGCGCGACCGGGACAAGGCGCGCCGGCTCGTCGGCAAGACCGCGGAGCTGCGCTTCCGCCCGGTGCTCGCGATCCTGCCGCCCGAGACGAAGAGCTCCACGACGACGACGAGCACCACGAAGCCGACCACGTCCACGACGCTGGCGGCCGGCGCGACCACGTCGAGCTCGACCACCACCACGACGACGGCCGCGAGGTGAAGACCTCGACACCGGCGGAGGACAAGAAGGACGCGACCGTCGTCCTTCCCCTCCGTGCTTCCGGCGACAAACCCGCGGTTCGCTACCAGCTCGGGCCCGCGTCGTTCACCGGGAAGGGCGTCAGCGGCGCGAAGGCCCAGTTCCAGGGCGGCGCCGAAGGTTGGGTCGTCGTCCTGTCGCTGAAGGCCGACGGGGCGAAGGCGTTCAACGCCCTCGCGCAGGAGGCCTACCCGAAGACGCCGCCGCAGAACGCGGTCGCCATCGTGCTCGACGGCGTCGTGCAGTCCGCGCCGCAGTTCAACGAGCCGAGCTTCTCCGGCGACATCCAGATCTCGGGGAACTTCAGTGAGAGCGAAGCGAAGGACCTGGCGACCGTGCTGCAGTACGGCGCGTTGCCGGTGCAGCTGAAGGAGCTCACGACCCAGAGCGTCTCGCCGTCGCTCGGCAAGGACCAGCTCCGGGCGGGGATCGCGGCCGGGATCATCGGCCTCGCCCTCGTCGCCCTCTACATGCTGCGTGTTCTACCGGCTGCTCGGTCTCGTCGTGATCATCGGCCTGATCCTGGCGGCGATGTCGATCTTCACGCTCATCTCGTATCTCGGCTCCACGATCGGCCTGACCCTGACCCTCGCCGGAGTCACGGGACTCATTGTCTCCGTCGGTGTCACGGTGGACTCCTATGTCGTCTACTTCGAGAAATTGAAGGACGAGGTCCGCACCGGACGCACGGTGCGCTCGTCCGTCGACCGGGCCTTCGACAAGTCCTTCAAGACGATCCTCGCCGCTGACCTCGTCTCGCTCATCGGTGCCGCGGTGCTCTACGGACTCGCGATCGGCTCGGTGCGCGGCTTCGCGTTCTTCCTCGGCGTCTCGGTGCTCCTGGACCTGGCGATCTCCTACTTCTTCATGCACCCGCTCGTGTACCTGATGGCGCAGCGAAGCCAGCTCGTCGCGGTCAAGAAGGTCGGCATGGCGGCCGGCCTCGACGCACCGGGGGTCACGGCCTGATGCGCGCGGACGGCAAGCACCACACCCTCAAGGATCTCTACCACGAGAGAACCAACTTCGACTTCCTGCACCGGAAGTGGCGCTGGGCGCTGCTCTCCGGGATCGTGCTCCTCGCCGGCCTGCTCGGATTCCTCGTCAACGGGCTGAACCTCGGCATCGACTTCACCGGTGGAACGGTGTGGGAGCTGACCGCGAAGCAGGCCCCATCCACCGGAGACGTCCGCGACCTGCTGGTGCCGCTCGGCATCAACGAGCCGAAGATCGTGATCGTCGGCAGCAACGGGATGCGGGTCCAGGGCGAGGACCTGACCCGGGCGAAGCAGGAGAAGGTCACCGCGGCGCTGGCCGAGCTACGCCGGGGTGAAGCCGGCCGCGGTGAGCGTCAGCGACGTCGGCCCCACCTGGGGGCAGCAGGTGAGCAGCAAGGCGCTGCGCGCGCTCGTCATCTTCTTCTTCGTGATCGCGCTGTATCTCTCGGTGCGGTTCACGATCAAGATGGCGATCGGGGCGATCGTCGCCGTGATCCACGACATCGCGATCACCATCGGTGTCTACGCGATCACCGGCTTCGAGGTCACCCCGGCCACCGTGATCGCGTTCCTGACCATCCTCGGCTTCTCGCTCTACGACACCGTCGTCGTGTTCGACAAGATCAAGGAGAACGAGCCGCGGATCGGCACGGTCAAGGGCCTCACCTACACGGACATGGCGAACAAGTCGCTTGAACGAAGTGCTGATGCGCTCGTTGAACACCTCGTTCGTCGCGCTGCTCCCGGTCGCGTCGCTGCTCGTCGTCGGCGTGTGGATCTACGGGGCGCTCGCGTTGCGGGACTTCGGTCTGGCGCTGTTCGTGGGTCTGCTCACCGGTGCCTATTCCTCGATCTTCGTCGCGACCCCGATCCTCGCCTGGCTCAAGGAGCGGGAGCCCAAGAACCGGGCGGTCGCCGCTCGGGTCGAGACCCGGGCCCAGCGGGCCGCGGCCCCCGAGTACCAGGGCGAGCCGGAGGACGCAGTACCGGTCTCGGCCGCCGCGCGGCCGCCTCGCCGGCATCCGCGAATGCCCACCGCCGTCGACGTCGGCGCCCTCGGACGCGACCCTGATCACGCCGCGACCCCGCCAGCAGAAGGGTCGCAAGCGGAAGTAGGTAACAGCCATCGGGGCCCCGTGCGCGACAATGGTGGGTCACGATGAGCATCACCGAGCCCCCGCGCACCGAGACCAGGGCCGTCGACCGGCGGTCGGTCCTGCCCTGGCGGCGCCATTACGTGGATGTGGCCGTCGCGCCGCTGATCGACACGTACCTCGAGCGGCACCGCAAAGCGGACACGGATCTCATCGAACGGGCCTACCGGGTCGCCTGGAAGGCCCACGCCGAGCAGGTCCGCCGCTCGGGCGAGCCCTACATCTCGCACCCCGTCGGCGTGGCGATGATCCTCGCCGATCTGGGTCTCGACGACGTCACGATCGCCGCCGCCCTCCTGCACGACGCGGTCGAGGACACCGCCACGACCCATGACGACATCGAGCGTGACTTCGGCGAGGACGTCGCCGCGATCGTCGACGGTGTCACCAAGCTGGACCGGCTCCAGTTCAACTCGAAGGAAGCGCAGCAGGCCGCGACGTTGCGCAAGATGCTCGTCGCGATGGCGAAGGACATCCGCGTGCTGCTCATCAAGCTCGCGGACCGCCTGCACAACATGCGCACGATCGCTTCGCTGCCCGAAGCCAAGCAGCTGCGGATCGCGCAGGAGACGCTCGACATCTACGCGCCGCTCGCGCACCGGCTCGGCATCGGCGACGTCAAGTGGCAGCTCGAGGACCTCGCGTTCGCGGTCGTCCACCCGAAGCGATACGCGGAGATCGAGCAGCTCGTCTACACCCAGGCACCGGAGCGCCAGGAGTACCTCGACAACCTGCTCACCGAGCTGAACGAGCGGCTCGCAGAGCTGCGCATCGACGCCGAGGTGCGCGGTCGGCCGAAGCACTACTGGTCCATCTACGAGAAGATGGTCGTCAAGAACAAGGAGTTCGACGAGGTCCAGGATCTCGTCGGCCTGCGCGTCGTGGTCGAGACGGTGAAGGACTGCTACGCCGCGCTCGGCTCGATCCACGCGTGGTGGCGTCCGGTGCAGGGTCGCTTCAAGGACTACATCGCGATGCCCAAGTTCAACCTGTACCAGGCGCTGCACACGACGGTGATCGGGCCCGGTGGCCGGCTGGTCGAGGTGCAGATCCGGACCCAGGAGATGCACCGCCGGGCGGAGTACGGCATCGCCGCCCACTGGGGCTACAAGGAAGGCGAGACCACCAACAAGGCCGACGATCTGGTCTGGCTCCAGCGCCTCGTGGACTGGCAGCAGGAGACCGAGGACCCGGCCGAGTTCATGCAGTCGCTGAAGATCGACCTCGAGCAGGACGAGGTCTTCGTCTTCACGCCGAAGGGCAAGGTCGTGACGATGCCGACCGGGGCGAATCCGGTCGACTTCGCGTACACGATCCACACCGAGGTCGGGCATCGCTGCATCGGCGCGCGGGTGAACGGCCGGCTCGTCCCGCTCGACTCGACGCTCGCGTCCGGCGACACGGTCGAGATCTTCACCAGCAAGGTCGAAGGCGCGGGACCGAGCCGCGACTGGCTGCAGTTCGCGCAGACGCCGCGCGCCAAGGCGAAGATCCGCCAGTGGTTCTCGCGTGAGCGTCGCGAAGACGCGATCGACACCGGACGCGACGAGCTGGTCAAGGCGTTGCGCAAGGAGAGCCTCCCGATCCAGACCGCGTCGAAGCTGCTGAGCGAGATCGCGGAGTCCCTGCACTACGCGGACGTCGAGGCGTTGCAGGCCGCGATCGGTCAGGGGCACGTCTCGGGCAAGGCGGTCGCGCAGCGGCTCCGGCGCGAGATGGCCGGCGGCGAGGAGCAGATCCCGGTCACCGCGCGCCGGCCGGCGCGCAGCAACGCGCGGCGCCGTTCCGCCGGCGTGCACGTCGAAGGGCTCGACGATGTGCTCGTGCGCCTCTCGCGCTGCTGCACCCCGGTGCCCGGTGACGAGATCATCGGCTTCGTCACCCGCGGCCGTGGCGTATCGGTCCACCGGTCGGACTGTGCGAACGCCGGTGGGTTGGCCAGCCAGGCCGAGCGGCTCATCGAGGTCGAGTGGGACCACGACGCGCCCGGCGACGTACGTCGTCTCGGTGGAGGTCGAGGCGCTCGACCGGTCCCGGCTCCTGCGGGACGTGGCCAACACCCTGGCCGACCACCACGTGAACATCCTGGCCTGCACCAGCCAGACCTCGGCCGACCGGGTCGCCCGGTTCCGCTTCGACTTCGAGCTCGCCGACCCCGGCCACCTCGAGTCGATCATCACCGCGATCAAGCGGGTCGACTCGATCTACGAGGTCTCCCGGGTCCTCCCCGGCCACGCCCGGGTCTGACGACTCGCTCCGCGCCGGTCCGGGCGCGTGAGCCCGGGCCGCTCCCGTCGCCGGCACCGCGGCTCGAACCGAGCTGCCCGGGCATTAAGGGAACGCCCCTCCGCTGCCGATATTGGGCGCAGCGAGGGAGAAACGTCCGAAATGACCGCGCGACCGGGATCGAGAGGCGGAACTGGCCGGCGAGCCGGCTCGGACGAGCGCGGCTTCTCGATGATCGAGCTGGTCGTCGCGGTGAGCGTGTTCGCGATCCTGAGCGCCGGTCTGGCGCTCACGATCGACGGCGGACTGAACCTGGCCCGCAACAACCGCAACCGCAGCATCGCGGCCAACCTCGCCAGCCAGGAGATGGACGACGTCCGGCAGGCGAGCTTCACCTCGTTGCCGCTCGGACTCGTCGATCGGTCCGAAGCGGTGGACGGTGTCCCCTACACGGTGCGTCGCGAGACGGAGTGGGTGGACAACGCGTCGACGACCGGACCGTGTGACTCGACGAACGCCACCCCGCGGGTGCTGCGCGTCTCGGTGAGCGTGTTCTGGGCCGACATGCGCGGCGTCGCGCCGGCGAAGTCGTCGACGATCCTCAGCCCACCGGTCGGATCCTTCGACCCGGACAACGGCCACATCGCGGTGAAGGTGCTCGGCAGCACCGCGGATCCCCTCGCCGGGGTGCCGGTGACGGTGACCGCGGGCAGCGTCGTGCGGAACCTCACCACCACCTCGACCGGCTGTGCGTTCTTCGCGTTCGTGCCGCCGTCGACCTACACGGTGGCGCTCGGCGTCGGTCGGCTACGTCGACCGCCAGGGCAGCCCGACCGCGTCGCAGATCACGGGAGTCACGTCCGGCGCGACGAGCTCGGTCGCCTTCGACTACGACCGGGCCGCGACGCTGACGCTGAGCCTGACGCCCGCAGCCGGCGGCTCGTTCCCGTCGAGCGCTGCCGATCTCGGTCGGGCAACACCGGGCTGCTCCCCACCGGCTCGAAGGCGTTCGCCGGGACCGGTGCGATCCGCACCGTCGGCAACCTCTTCCCCTACGAGGCGGGTACGCGGCGTGGGCCGGTGACTGCGCCGACGCCGATCCCGAGGGCGAGGACGGCAGCGGCGTCGCGTTCTGGGACGGGCGCGACCCGCGACGCCGTGCTCGAGACGTCGCCGGGCGGGACCGCGAGCGGCAACGGTCACCCTGCCGACGATCGAGGTGCGCTACGGCGACATCTCGTCGTCGAGCGGGACCCAGGACATCGTCGCGGTGCACGACGCCGACAACGGCTGCCCGAGCGGGCGCCAGTACACCGTGGCGACGTTCTCCGGTCCGGGCACCGCCTTCGTCGCGCTTCCGTACGGCACCTGGACGTTCGAGATCCTGACGCGCGTCGCCCTACGGCGGCACGTGGTCGACCGTGACCGTCGACCCGCGCGTCACGCGGCACGTCCGTCGTGAACGTGGACTCGCTGTGACCCGCCGCGACGCCACGCATCGGCGGACCCGGCGACGGCGGTCCGGCGCGGCGAGCCGGGTGAGCACGGCCAGACGCTGTTCGAGCTCGTCGCCGTCACGCTCATGCTCGGCATCGTCCTGATGGTCGTGTACCAGGGCGTCGACTCGGTGACCCAAGCCATCGGCGGCACCGAGCGTCGGCTCGCCAACCTCGACGAAGCCCGCATCCTCATGGCGGTGACGACCAAGGACATCCGCACGGCGACGCGGCTCCAAGCCGGCACGTCGCCGTTCGCGCTCGCCGACAAGCGCGAGGTGATCTTCTACGCCAACCTGAACAACGACGGGACGAGCGGCTCGGTCGTGAACAACGGGCCCCGCCAGGTCCGGATCTACGTGGACTCGAACAGCGAGCTGATCGAGGAGGTCAAGAAGCCCGACGCTGTCCTCCGTGCCGCCCGCGTACACCTACAACGGCGCGGCGACGCGGCGGTTCGTCGGCCGGTACGTCGCCAACGCGGCGAGCTCACCGATCTTCCGGTACTACGACGTGAACGGCACCGAGCTCACCGGCGCGCCGCTCTCCGTCGAGCGACCGGCTCGCGACGCGCTCGGTGCGGATCACGCTCTCGATCCGCCGCGCCACCGGGTTCCCGGTTGCCAACACCACGCTGGTCAACACCGTGCGCCTCCCGAACGTCGACTACCAGCAGCTGCTGGACGGATGAGGACGGACCCATGATCAATGACCGGAGCGCGGCTGCCCATCGATCGGCGCAATGCCGGCGAGCAGGGCATGGCCCTGATCACCGTGCTGCTCGCGCTGATGGCGACTGCTCGCGCTGTCGGCGACGGCGGTGGCCTACGGCGTCGGGTCGCAGACGCTGTCCCGCCGGGACCAGGACTGGAACGCCGCGCTGTCCGCGGCGGAGGCCGGCGTCGACGACTTCGTGTTCCGGCTGAACGAGAACTCGAACTACTTCCTCTACAACGCGACGAACGCTGCCGCCGGACGGCAACCTGGCGTTCACGCAGTACGTCTCGGTCCCCGGTGGCAACACGATCTCGCAGTTCCGCTACTCGACCGATACGTCGAAGCTCGCGGTCGACGGGACGATCCTGATCACCTCGACCGGACGAGTCGGCAACACCGCGCCGGACGGTGCAGTCGACGCTGCGGCGCCGCACGTTCCTCGACTACCTCTATTACACGGACTACGAGACGCTCGACCCGGCGCTGTACACCGGTCCGCTGTTCACCGGGGACAGCACGTACACGCCGACCCAGGCGAGCATCGAGCTGCACGACGTACGCGTACTCGACGCCGGGCCGCGGCTCCGGCTGCGTCGAGATCAACTTCATCACCGCCGACGCGGTGAACGGGCCGCTGCACACGCAACGACTCGTTCCTCGTGTGCGGGACGCCGCACTTCAACGGGAACACGTCGACCAGCTGGAACAAGTCGACCCAGCCCCGCTACCGCACGAACTCCGGGCTGCTCCGGCAACAACCCGGTGTTCGCCAACCCCGGTGATCCGCAGCTACCTGCCGAACCTCGCGATGCCACCGAGCAACTCGGCGATCAAGGCCGAGACCGCGGCCGGCAAGGGCGGGTGCCTGTTCACCGGCCCGACCAACATCGTCCTGAACTCGAACGGCACGATGACGGTCACCAGCCCGTTCTCGAAGCAGGTCAACGGCGCCTGCGTGAACAACGGCACCGGCGCGCTGCCGGCGAACGGCGTCGTCTACGTGCAGAGCGTGCCGTCGTCGACGACGGATCCGAACTACACGGCCGGTTGTCCGTACAGCAGCCCCGCCCATCCGCTCCCGACGAGCATCGTCACCAACGACGCCAACCAGTACGCGTGCCGGGACGGAGACGTGTTCGTGCAGGGCCAGCTCAAGGGCCAGCTCACCATCGCGGCCGCCAACAACATCCTCATCACCGGCAACCTCACCTACAACGGGGGGACCGGCGGCACGTCGCTGCTCGGGCTGGTCGCGAACAACTTCGTGCACGTTCGTCACCCGGTCCAGCTGCAGACGACGACCTACAACCCGGCGCAGTCGAGCCAGCCGTCCGCCTGCACGTCGTCGTGGGACCGCACCGACTACATCAGGAACTCGTCGGCAAGTACGTGCAACGCATCTGCTCCGACAACCTCACCGGGGCCCAGAGCAACCCGACGATCTACGCGGCCATCCTCGCGGTGAACCACAGCTTCGAGGTCCAGTACTGGAACCGGGGTGACGGCCTCGGCACGCTCGCGGTGACGGGCGCGATCGCCCAGCGGTTCCGGGGGCCGGTCGGCACGAACTCGGGCGGCACCGTGATCACCGGGTACGCCAAGAACTACGTCTACGACCAACGCCTCAAGTACCTGTCGCCGCCCAAGTTCCTCGATCCGGTCGCTTCGGCCTGGGGCGTCGCGGTCTGGCGCGAGATCCGGGTGCCGGCCGGCCTGTAAGCGGTCATAACAGCCCGATCCGCGAAACGGCTCCCGGTAGCATCGATTGGATGCCCCGCGTACCCGACGCTGTTTTTCGCGCCCCGAAGGGGGTGCACGACGTCCTGCCGCCCGAGTCGGGTGTCTGGGCGAACCTCGTCGGTCGCTTCGCGGATCGGGCGAGCCGGTTCGGGTACGGCCTCGTGGTCAGCCCGGTGTTCGAGCACGTCGAGGTGTTCCAGCGCGTCGGTGAGCACACGGACGTCGTCAGCAAGGAGATGTACGAGCTGACCGACAAGGGCGGTCGCCGGCTGGCGCTGCGTCCCGAAGGCACTGCGTCCGTCGTGCGCGCGTACGTGCAGCACCACCCGACCCCGCCCTGGAAGGTCTGGTACGTCGCGCCGAACTTCCGCTACGAGCGAGCGCAGAAGGGTCGGTACCGCCAGCACTGGCAGCTCGGCGTCGAAGCGCTGGGTGTGGACGATCCGGCCGTCGACGTCGAGGTCATCGCGCTGCTCGACGGCTTCTACCGGGACCTGGGACTCACCGGCATCACGCTGGCGCTCAACTCGATGGGTGACGCGGCGAGCCGGCCGGCGTATCTCGACGCGCTCGGGACCTACCTGCTCGGTCACGCCGACGCGCTCGGACGCGGAGTTCCGCGAGCGGGTGGAAGCGAACCCGATGCGGGTCCTCGACACCAAGGTGCCGGAGTGGCAGGAGGTCGTCGAGCGGGCGCCGCAGCTGCCCGAATACCTCTCGGACCCGGCACGCGAGCACTTCGAGCAGGTGCAGGAGGGGCTGGCAGGCGCTCGGGATCGCGTACGAGCTCGCGCCCCGCCTCGTCCGCGGGTTCGACTACTACACGCGCACGACGTTCGAGTTCCAGAGCGACGCGCTCGACGCGGCCCAGAACGCGTTGGGGGGCGGCGGGCGCTACGACGGTCTGGCCGAGGAGATGGGCGGGCCGCCGACCCCGGGCATCGGCTTCGGCGCCGGCATCGAGCGGCTCGTGCTCGCCCTGGAGGCCGCGGGCGCGGCGCAGTCGATTCGCGGCCTCGACGCGTTCGTGATCAACGGGCTCGGAGACCAGGGGAGCGTGCGAGGCAACCGTGCTCGTCAGTGAGCTGCGGGCAGAAGGTCTCGGCGCCGACCGCGCGTTCGGCGGTCGGGGCCTGGGCGCGCAGTGGAAGGCCGCGGACCGGTCCGGCGCGCGGTTCGGTGTGATGCTCGGGCGCGACGAAGCCGCGCGTGACGCGGTCGCAGTGAAGAACCTCGAAACGGGAGAGCAGGTGGAGGTGCCGGAGAAGGGTCTCGCAACGTGGTTGCACGATCAGCGTGAGCTCGGAACGGGTGGGGCCCGATGATGCGCTCACAGATGGTCGGCACCCTGCGCGTCGAAGACGTGGGGGAGCGGGTCGCGCTCTGCGGCTGGGTCGCGGCGCGCCGGGACCATGGCGGCGTCGTGTTCATGGATCTCCGTGACGCTTCGGGGATCGTCCAGATCGTCGCCGACCCGTCCGTCGTCGGCGAAGCGATGCACCGGGTCGGGCGCGAATGGGTGCTGCGGGTCGAGGGCGTCGTCCAGGCGCGGCCCGAGGGCACCGTCAACCCCGATCTGCCGACCGGAGCCGTCGAGCTCAGCGCGGCGACGCTCGAGGTGCTCAACGAGGCCGAGCCACCGCCGTTCCCGCTCGCGGAGCGGGCCGACGACGTCGACGAGGTGCTCCGCCTCCGCCACCGCTACCTGGACCTGCGCCGGCCGCAGATGCAGCGCAACCTGCGCTTGCGGGCGACCGTCAACGCGGCGCTGCGCAACTCGATGACCGACCAGGGCTTCGTCGAGGTCGAGACGCCGATGCTCATCGCGTCGACGCCCGAGGGCGCGCGCGACTTCGTGGTGCCCGTCGCGGTTGCAGCCGGGCGCGTTCTACGCGTTGCCGCAGAGCCCGCAGCTGTTCAAGCAGCTGTTGATGGTCGGTGGGCTCGACCGCTACTTCCAGATCGCCGCGCTGCCTCCGGGACGAGGACCTGCGCGCCGACCGCCAGTTCGAGTTCATGCAGTACGACGCGGAGATGTCCTTCGCGGACCAGGAAGACGTCATGGCCGTCGTCACCGAATCGGTTGGCGCGGCGATCGAGGCCGTGACCGGCTCGCGTCCCGGTGACGTGCCGCGCATGACCTGGCAGGAAGCGATGGAGCGCTTCGGCACCGACAAGCCGGACATCCGCTTCGGCATGGAGCTCGTCGATCTCGGTGGGGTGTTCGCGGAGACGGAGTTCCGGGCGTTCCAGGCCGACGCGGTCAAGGGCATCTGCGTCTCCGGGCAGGGCGACATGAGCCGGAGCACGCTGGACGGCCTCATCGACCGGGCCAAGCTGCTCGGCGCCGCCGGCCTCGTCTGGATGCGGGTGAAGGAGGACGGCGCGCTCGACGCGCCCGTCCTCAAGTTCCTCTCCGAGAAGGAGCAGCTCGGGCTCCTCGCCGCGCTCGGCGCCGTGCCCGGCGACCTCCTCCTGATCGTCGCCGGCGAGCGCCGGATGACGAACCACGTGCTCGGGATCCTGCGCCTCGACCTCGGCCGGCCGCCGGTCAACGAGGGCGGGCTCCAGCTCCTGTGGGTCGTGGACTTCCCGCTGTTCGAGGCCCTGGACGCGGAGGGACGACCGATCCCGGCCCACCACCCGTTCACGATGCCGCACCCCGAGGACCTCGACCTGCTCGACTCGTCGTCGGGCGAGGACCTGCTTGCGCGTGCGCTCGCAGGCGTACGACCTGGTGCTGAACGGTTGGGAGCTCGGTTCCGGCAGCGTGCGAATCCACTCGCCGGTCGTGCAGCAGAAGATCTTCTCGTTCCTCGGCATCGAACCCGAGGAGGCGCAGGCGCGCTTCGGCTTCCTGCTCGACGCGTTCAGGTACGGCGCGCCGCCGCACGCGGGCTTCGCGTTCGGCGTGGACCGCCTGACCGCCCTGCTCGCCGGGGAGGAGAACATCCGCGAGGTCATCGCGTTCCCGAAGACCCAGAAGGGTCAGGACCCGCTCACCGGTGCGCCCGAGTGCGCTCGACCCGGCGCAGCTCACCGAGCTCGGGCTCGTGGTGAAGCCGAAGGCCCCACCGAAGTCCTGACTCGACGCCTCGCATGGACCTCGACGCGATCGACCTGACCGATCTCGATCGGTTCGCCGACGGGTTCCCGCACGACGTGTTCACCCGGCTCCGGCGCGACGCGCCGGTCTGGTGGCAGGAGCCGACCGGACCACACGCCGGGCGGGGAGGGGTTCTGGGCGATCACCCGTCACGCCGAGCTGCTGCGCGGTCGTGCGGGACCCGGTGACGTTCTCCTCCGAGTCCGGCCCCGGCCGGGACGGGCGCCGGCGGCACGATCCTCGAAGACCTCGCGGCCGGGGATCGGCCCGGGCGTGATGCTCAACATGTGCGATCCGCCGACCCACACCCGGATCCGGGGCCTGGTCAGCCGTGACTTCACGCCCACGAGCCGGTCGAGCGGCTGGTCCCGTTCCTGCGTCGCCGTGCCGTGCAGATCCTCGATGCGGTCGCCGAGCGCGGGACGTGCGACTTCCTCGTCGACGTCGCCGCCGAGCTCCCGTTGCAGACGATCGCCCAGATCCTCGGGGTGCCCGAGGAGGACTCGCACCAGCTGTTCGGCTGGACGTCGACGATCCTCGACTATCGCGACCGCGATCTCGAAGGGACGAGCGACGCGCTCGCCGAAGCCGCGCTCGGCATGGTCGGCTACGGAAGCGAGCTGATCGACGAGAAGCGTCGGCCGACCGACCGACGACATGCTGTCCGCGGTCGATCCACGCGACGCTCGCGGGGGAGGACGGCACGGTCGAGGCCTTGAACCCGGGCGAGCTGTCCGCGTTCTTCAGCCTCCTGTTCGTCGCCGGGAGCGAGACGACGCGCAACTCGATCGCGGGCGGGTTGCTCGCGCTCGTCGAGTCCCCTGACCAGCTCGTCGCGTTGCGCGCCGACCGCTCGCTCGATCCCGAGCGCGGTCGAGGAGATCCTGCGCTGGACGAGCGCAACGGCGTACAACCGGCGCACCGCGACCGTGGACGTCGAGCTCGGTGGGCAGATGATCCGGGCGGGGGAGAAGACGACGCACTGGTACCCGTCGGCGAACCGGGACGAGGCGGTGTTCGCGGATCCCTTCCGCTTCGAGGTCGCCCGTGACCCCAACCCGCACGTGGCGTTCGGCGGCGGGCTCCACCACTGCCTCGGCGCGGCGCTCGCCCGCGTCGAGATCCGCGTGATGCTCGAGGAGCTCCTCGACCGCTTCTCCGGCTTCGAGCTCGCGGGCCCGGTCGAGTGGGGCCGCAGCAACAAGCACACCAGCATCCGCCACCTCCCCGTCCACCTGACCCCCACGTAACCCGGGTCGTTCCGGCCTCCGCACTTCGTGCCCACTCCGGCCTCCACTCCTGCCACCTCCAGCTTTGGCGTCACGTACCTGCGGAACCGCACCTCCGACGCCAAAGCGGGGTGGGGGCGTAGGGTCGAGCGATGGCGGCGGACCTGTTTGCGGCGGCGGCGGAGGAGCGGCTGGCGTCGCGCGCCCCGCTGGCCGCCCGGCTGCGCCCGCGGACGCTCGACGAGGTCGTCGGGCAACGGGACCTGCTCGCCCCCGGCCGGCCGCTGCGGGCGCTGATCGAGGGCGACCGCCTCTCCTCGGTGATCCTCTGGGGACCGCCGGGCACGGGCAAGACCACGATCGCCCGGCTCATCGCCGGTGCGACCGACAAGGCGTTCGAGCCGATGAGCGCGGTGAACGCCGGCGTGAAGGACGTCCGCGAGGTCGTCGAACGGGCCAAGAACCGGCTCGGCGAGCGGGGCCAGGGAACGATCCTGTTCCTCGACGAGGTGCACCGCTTCAACAAGACGCAACAGGACGCGCTGCTGCCCGCACGTCGAGGACGGCCTGCTGATCCTCGTCGGTGCGACCACCGAGAACCCGTACTTCTCGCTGACCTCCGCCCTGCTCAGCCGGTCCACGCTCTTCCGGCTCGAGCCGCTCGAGCCCGACGAGCTCCGCGAGCTCCTGCTCGCGCGCGCTCGAGGATCCGACCCGCGGTCTCGGCGGCGACGGGCTCGAGATCGACGACGACGCGCTCGAGCACATCGCGGACCGCTCCGAAGGCGACGCCCGCCACGCGCTCACCAGCCTCGAGGTTGCGGCCGCGCTGGCCGCGGAAGCCGGTGCGCCGACGATCACGCTCGAGTGGACCGAGGCGGCGCTGGCCATGCGGGCGCTGCGCTACGGCGACGACGAGCACTACGACGTCGTGTCGGCCTTCATCAAGAGCATCCGCGGCTCGGACGTCGACGCGTCGCTCTACTGGCTCGCCCGGATGCTCGAGGCCGGCGAGGACGCGCGGTTCATCGCCCGCCGCCTGGTGATCCTCGCGTCCGAGGACGTCGGCATGGCCGACCCGAACGCGCTGCCGCTCGCCACCGCGGCGGCCCACGCGGTCGAGTACGTCGGGCTCCCCGAGGCGCAGCTCAACCTGGCCCACGCGGTGATCTACCTCGCGACCGCGCCCAAGTCGAACAGCGCGACCGTCGCGCTCGGCGCGGCGATGACGGATGTCCGCGACCGGCCCACCGGTTCGGTTCCGGCGCATCTGCGGGATTCGCACTACGCCGGCGCGACTCACCTTGGGCACGGCGAGGGGTACGTCTATCCTCACGACACCCCCGAGGGCTGGGTGCCCCAGGAGTACCGGCCGGCGGAGATCGCCGAGCAGGTGTACTACCGGCCCACCGGTCGGGGGGCGGACGTGGACCGCCGGCCCGGGGCCGGCACACCAAACGCAACGAGCGCTACGACGGGAGATGCCGATGAGCGCGGGTGACTGGCTGGCGGCGACGGGAGCGGTGCTGCTCGCCGTGCTGCTCGGCGGCCTCCTGTTCGCGCTCGGCTCGGTGGTCGTGACGTTGCGGGACCTCCGCAGCACCGTCCGCGCCCTCCAGGACGAGAGCATCGCCCTCGCCGACGAGATGCGCGTCGCGTTGCGGGACGCCGAGAACGAGGTCGACCGGGTCGGGGCCCTGATCACCGCGGCCGAGACCGTCGGCGACCACATCGACACCGCGTCGCGGATCGTGTCGAAGACCGTGACGAACCCGGTGGTCAAGGTGCTCGCGCTCGGCACCGGCACGAAGCGGGCCGTCCGCCGCATGCGCGCCGGTGACCAGCCCGGGCGGCGAGCATGATCCCGAAGCGCGTCTTCTGGCTGACCGTCGGGTACACCGCCGGCATCGGCAGCTCGCTCTACGCGGCCCGCAAGGCGAAGGCCGTGGCCCGCCGGTACACGCCCGGAGGGCCTGAGCGGTCGGGTGACCGACACCGTGACGGGAATCTCCCGGGACGTGAAGGCCGCCGTCACCGAAGGCCGCAGCGCCATGCGCGAGCGCGAGGCGGAGCTCCGCAAGCCGCGCGCCGCGCGCACCACGCGGCTTGAACCCGTCCGGTCGCACCACCCCGGTTCGGTAGCCTGGCAGTCCCCATGGCTCCCATGACCGCTGACCAGCTGCGCGCCACGTTCCTCGACTTCTTCGTCGCGCGCGGCCACACCCTGGTCCCCAGCGCGAGCCTGATTCCCCACGACAAGACGGTGCTGTTCACCGTGGCGGGCATGATGCCGTTCAAGCCGTACTTCACCGGCGAGGAGCCGGCGCCCTACCCGCGGGCCACGTCGAGCCAGAAGTGCGTCCGGGCCGGCGGCAAGCACAACGACCTGGACGACATCGGCCGCACGAACCGCCACTTCTCCTTCTTCGAGATGCTCGGCAACTTCTCCTTCGGCGACTACTTCAAGGCCGAGGCGATCGCGTTCGCCTGGGAGCTCTACACCGAGGTCCTGGGCTCGACCCCGAGCGGCTCTGGGTCACCGTCCACGAGACGCGACGACGAGGCCGAGGCCATCTGGCGCGACACGGTCGGCGTGCCCCAGGAGCGGATCCAGCGGCTCGGCGACGACAACTTCTGGCGCATGGCGGACACCGGCCCCTGCGGCCCCAGCTCCGAGATCTTCTGGGACCTCGGGCCCGGAGTTCGGCGCCGAGGGCGGCCCGAAGGACGGCGGCGAGGACCGCTACGTCGAGATCTGGAACCTCGTGTTCATGCAGTTCGACGCCCAGCCCGACGGCACGCTCGTGCCGCTCCCGAAGCGCTGCGTCGATACCGGCGCCGGGCTCGAGCGCAACCTCGCGGTGCTGCAGGGCGCCGAGTCGATCTGGGACATCGACGTGTTCCAGCCGTTGATCGCGGCGGCCGAGCAGACGACCGGGGTGACCTACCAGGGGTTTCCCGGGCGGCGACTCGGACGTCTCGCTGCGCATCCTCGCCGAGCACGCCCGCACGATGACCTTCCTCGTCTCGGACGGCGTGGTGCCGAGCAACGAAGAGCGCGGCTACGTGCTGCGCCGCATCATCCGGCGCGCGGTCCGCCACGGCTACCGGCTCGGCGCACGCGAGCTGGTGACGCCCGCACTGGTCGACGCGACCGTCGCGGTGATGGGCGGTGCCTACCCGGACCTGATCAAGCATCATGAGCTCATCACCAAGGTGATCCGGCGCGAGGAGGAGCGGTTCCGCGCGACGCTCCAGCGCGGCGAGGACCTCCTCGACCAGCTGCTGGCCGAGGGTGACATCTCCGGTGAGCGGGCGTTCTTCCTGCACGACACGCTCGGCTATCCCGATCGAGCTCACCCGCGAGGTAGCCGAGGAGCGCGGCCGGTCCGTCGACCTCGAAGGATTCCGCGCCGCGATGGACGAGCAGCGCACACCGGGCGCGCGACGCGCACAAGGCGGAAGGCGGAGCGGCCGCGGCGCCGGTCGAGCTGTACCGCGAGATCCTCGACGATCACGGCCCGACGGACTTCACCGGGCGCCAGGAGTACGTCACCGAGGGCGCCAAGGTCCTGGCGATCGTCGGTCGCGGTGAGCGCCTCGGCCGGGCCGAGACCGGCGACGAGGTCGACGTGTTCCTGGACCGCACCCCGTTCTACGCCGAGTCCGGTGGCCAGGTGGGCGACACCGGCACGATCGGGGCCGCGGACGGCGACGACCGTCGTCCGGGTGCTCGACACCCAGTACGCGATTCCCGGGCGTGCTCAGCGCGCACCGGGCGCGCGTCGAGCAGGGCGAGCTGGTCGAGAGCGACGAAGTCGTCGCCGCGATCGACGGCCCCCGGCGCGACGCGATCCGCCGGAACCACACCGCGACCCACATCCTCCACTGGGCGTTGCGCGAAGTGCTCGGCTCACACGTCAAGCAAGCCGGGTCGTTCGTCGGGCCGGACCGGCTGCGCTTCGACTTCAGCCACTACGAGGCGGTCACCCAGGACGAGCTCGACCAGATCGAGGCGATGGCGAACCGCGAGATCATCTCCGACGCGACGGTCCGGCACTACGAGACGTCGAAGGCGCACGCGGAGAGCATCGGCGCCATCGCGTTCTTCGGCGACAAGTACGGCGACATCGTCCGCGTGCTCGAGGCGGGGGAGCACTCGACGGAGCTGTGCGGCGGCACGCACGTGCATGCGCTCGGCTTCATCGGTCCGATCAAGATCGTGAGCGAAGGTTCGATCGGCTCCAACCTGCGCCGCATCGAAGCGGTCACCGGTGAAGGCGCGCTCGACCGCGTCCACGAAGAAGAGGTCCGGCTGCGCAACACCGCGAGCCTGCTCAACGTCGGCCCGGCCGAGGTGCCGGAGCGGGTCGAGCGGCTCCTCGGCCAGGTGAAGTCGCTGCGCGACGAGCTCGACGCGCTGCGGGCGAAGCAGGCGGTCGCCGAGGCCGGCAACCTCACGGCGGAAGCGGTCAACGGCGTCATCGCGATCCGCCGGGACGGGCTCGCGGGCGACGACCTGCGCCGGATCGCCCACGCGGCGCGTGACGCACTCGGCTCGGGGGTCGTGGCGATCGTGGGCGCGTCCCCCGACGGCACGAAAGCCGCGATCGCGGTTGCCGTGACCAAGGACCTGGTGGAGAAGGGGGTCTCGGCCGCGGCCATCGGCGGCCCGGTGGCGAAGCTCCTGGGCGGTGGAACCGGCAAGAACCCGGACTTCGTGCAGGGGGGCGGCCAGAACGTGGCGGCGCTCGACGACGCCCTCGCCCTGGCCCGAAACGAGGCCGAAGCCGCCATAGGCTCGTAGGCACCCGTGACCCGCATCCTCGGGGTCGATCTGGGCTCCCGCCGGATCGGTCTCGCTCTCTCCGACACGACCGGCACGCTCGCGTCGCCCTATGCCGTCCTCCCGCGCTCGGGGAACCGCGCCCAGGAGCACGACGCGATCCTCGCCGCGGCGCGGGAGAACGAGGCGGACCGGATCGTGGTGGGGCTCCCGCGCGGCCTGTCGGGCAAAGCCGGTCCGGCCGAGCTGGCCGCGGTCGAGGAGATCGAGGAGCTGCGCGTCGCCGCCGGGAGCGACATCCAGATCGAGGGCTACGACGAGCGCTTCACCACCGTGATCGCCGAGCGGAGCCTGGTCCAGGCCGGGATGCGGCGCGACGCGCGCAAGAAGGTCGTGGACAAGGTCGCCGCCGCGGTGATGCTGCAGTCGTACCTCGAGGCGCAGCAGTGAGCACCGCACTCGACCGCGCCGACACGCCGACCCGTCCGCCGGGCCCGCCCGGTCGCGGGAGGTCCGGGCGCCGCCGGCGCGGCCCGATCATCCTGATCCTGCTGGCCGTCGTGCTCGATCCCGCTGCTCCTCATCGGCGGGCTGGCTCTGGTACCAGTTCGACCCGCCCGGAGGTTCGGGGAAGGTCGTGCAGGTCGAGGTGCAGAAGGGCTGGGGGGTGTCGCGGATCGCGGACGAGCTCGCCCGCCAGAACGTGATCGACTCGGCACTCGGCTTCCAGCTCTACGCCCGCTTCTCCGGCGCGGGCCCGTTCCAGGCCGGTACGTACACGATGCACGAGCACATGGGCGCCAGTCCCGCCGCCGCGGTGCTCGAGCGCCCGCCCGCGCTCCAGTACCGGAGGCTCGCGCTCATCCCGGGCCTGACCCTCGACATGATCGCGGACCAGGTCGGCACGGTCCCCGGCCTGAGTCGGGACCGGTTCCTCGAGGTCGCGCGTTCGAACACGGTGCGCTCGAAGTACGAGCCGGCGAACGTCACGTCGCTCGAGGGGCTCACCTGGCCCGACACCTATTACGTGAGCAAGGCCGAGGACGAGACGAGCGTGCTCCGCACCATCGTTTCGCAGTTCGACAAGCAGGCCACGCGCGCCGGGCTCGCGTCGTCGGCCGACCCGTACCGAACCGTGATCATCGCGTCGCTGATCCAGACCGAAGCCAAGCTCGACGTGGACCGGCCGAAGATTGCCGCGGTCATCGAGAACCGCCTGCGCGACGACATGCCGCTGCAGATCGACGCGACCCTCCTGTACGCCCGCGGTAGCTCGCGCCGGCGCGCTCACCGACGCGGACTTCCAGCGCGACTCGCCCTACAACACGTACCGGAACAAGGGTCTGCCGCCCACACCGATCTCGACGGTGACGAGCACGTCACTCCAGGCGGCGCTGCACCCGGCGGACGTGCCGTACAAGTTCTACGTCTTGAGCGACGCGAGCGGCGCCCACGTCTTCGCGACCACCTACGCCGAGCACCAGAAGAACGTCGACGCGGCGCGCCGCAAGGGCCTGCTCGGGTGAGCGCAGGTAGGAGCCGGCCCGCAGTGCGGACACCGAAGCGACCCAACGGGTAACGGATGGCCATCACGGGCGAGACTCGGCTGGCGGCCGTCATCGGTGACCCGGTCCGGCACTCCCGGTCCCCGGCGATCCACAACGCGGGGTACGCGGCGGCGGGGCTCGACTGGGTGTTCCTCGCGCTGGCGGTACCGGCGGGCCGGGGCGCCGAGGCGGTCGCGGCGATGCCGGTCCTCGGGATCGCGGGGTTCAGCGTCACGATGCCGCACAAGGCCGACGCGGCCGGCGCCTGCGACGAGCTGAGCGCCGACGCCGCCGCCCTCGGCGTCGTGAACACCGTGGTGCTCCGGGAGGACGGCACCATCTGGGGCGACTCGACGGACGGCGAGGGGCTGATCCGCAGCCTGACCGACGCCGGGCTCGACGTCGCTGGGACTGCGGGTGTTGGTCGTGGGTGCCGGCGGCGCGGCGCGGGCGTCGGTCCTCGCCCTCGGTCGGGCCGGGGCTGCGGTCACGGTGACCGCCCGGCGGCCGGAGGCGGCCGTCCGCGGTGGCCGAGCTGGCGCTCGACGGGAACGTGGCGCCGTTCGCCCCGGCGCTCGGCGAGGAGTTCGACGTGGTGCTGAACGCCACCCCGATCGGCATGGCCGGGGAGGCGCTCCCGATCGCCACGCCCGGTGCCGGGCCAATGGGCCGTGGACCTGATCTATCACCCCGCCGAGACGCCGTTTCTGGCCGCGGCGGCGGCTCGGGGCGCGCACGTCGTGGGCGGGCTCGGGATGCTCGTCCACCAGGCCGTGCTCGGGTTCGAGGCGATGACCGGACGCCCGGCCCCGGTCGCCGAGATGCGCGCCGCCGCGGGGATGCCCACGACCTGAGCCCGTCCGCTCAATGATCTCGCGTCCGCTGCCGACAACGTCTGGGTAGGAAGTTTCGGAGTGGGGGCATCGTGGGTCTCCAAGGAACACTCGACACCTTTTCGTTGGCCGAGATCCTCGGTCTCATCGAACGCGCCCGCCACACCGGGGCTCTCGGGGTGCAGGGCCCGGACGGTCACGGCACGCTCTACATCGCCGCCGGCCGGTTCTGTGCCGGTGAGGCGGCGGACTACTCGGGCCCGGTCGAGGACCGCCACGCCCTGGACGTCCGGCTCATCGACGTGTGCTTCCACCTGCTCCGCTTCGAATCCGGATCGTTCGAGTTCATCGTCGACGAGAAGCCACCCTGGCCGGCCGAGCGGGCCACGGACATCGGCCCGATCATCGAGACCGTCGAGCACATCGTGCGGGCCTGGCCGGCGGTCGAAGCGGTGCTCCCGAACTTCGACGTCCGGCCCGAGCTGGCCGAGGAGCTCCCCGAGGACTCCCTGACGCTGAGCCGCAGCACCTTCAAGATCTTCACGATGATCGACGGCGAGCGCACCGTGCGCCAGCTCGCCCGGGACGCCGGCCGCAGCGTGGTCGAGGTCGGCCCGGTGCTGAAGGACCTCATCGAGCAGGGCGCCGTGCGGATCGCCACCGGCGAGCGGCCGGCTGCCGCCGAGGCCGATTCCTCGTTGTCCGGCATCGTCCTGCCGTCGGGCGGCCTCCACACGGTTCGCGAAGCCGAGACGGACGACGGGGGAGAGCCCATCGAGATGGTGACGAGCGTGCCCGACGAATCCGTTCCGCTGTCGGGCGAGGCGTTGGATCGAGAGCGGGCGTCCCTCGCCGCCCGTGCCGGCCTCGATGACGCCGGTCCGGCACCCGAATGGGACTCCGGAGGGCGAGTCCGCGGACTCGATGCAGGCCGCGGAGGACGACGATGAGGACCACACGGACATCACGAGCGACCGGGGTGCCCTCCTGCGCCTCTTCTCCGGGCTCCGAGACCAGACATAAGCACCCGAGTCGTCGGGCGACGAGCGGCTGAGGTCTACAGGCGTTGCCGGAAGCCGCCGATAGCCAACCGCGAGGGCGTCGATCCGAGCGCCCCGACGTGTCCGGAGGACTCGTGTCGGACGGAACCCAGCTCGGCACGCTCCTGTGCCAACAGGGCCTGATCACCCAGGCCCAGCTCGACGCGGCTCTGGCCGAGCAGGCCGCGAGCGGCAAGCCGCTGGGTCGCGTCCTGATCGAGCTCGGCAACGTCTCCGAGACGGACCTCGTCCGCACGCTCGCGAAGCAGGTCGGGCTGGAGTTCGTCGACCTCTCCGAGCGCGCGATCGACGCGTCGGTCGCCGGCCTCATCCCGGAGAACCTCGCCCGCAAGTATCAGGCGCTGCCGATCGGCTGGGATGACGACGGCCGGCTCGTCGTCGCGATGGGCGACCCGTCGAACGTGTTTGCCGTCGACGACATCCGCGCGCTCACCGGCGCGGACATCTTCACCGTCGTCGCGACCGCGGGCCAGCTCGAGGACGCGATCGACCGCTTCCACCGGCTCGACGGTGAAGTCGACACGATGGCCCAGGAAGCCGCGGACGAGATGTCCGGCGACGACGACCTGGCGAACGTCAGCGAGATCGTCGAGGACGCGCCGATCGTCAAGTTCGTGAACCTGCTGATCACGCAGGCCGTCGCCGACCGCGCGTCGGACATCCACGTGGAGCCGGCGGAGAAGGACCTGCGCATCCGATTCCGCATCGACGGTGTGCTGCACGAGGTCATGCACTCGCCGAAGTCCATCCAGGCCGGAGTGATCAGCCGGCTCAAGGTGATGTCGGACGTCAACATCGCCGAGCGCCGGATCCCCCAGGACGGCCGGATGTCGCTGACGGTCGGGGGCAAGCCGGTGGATCTCCGGGTCGCGACCCTGCCGACGGTGTTCGGCGAGAAGGTCGTCATGCGAATCCTGGACAAGGGCCAGGCCCTGCTGAGCATGGACGACCAGGGCTTCCTGCCCGATGTGCTCGAGCGCTACGCGAGCTCCTACCGCAAGCCGTACGGGACGATCCTGGTGACCGGCCCGACCGGTTCGGGAAAGTCCACGACCCTGTACGCGACGCTCAACATCCTCAACGAGCCGTCCCGGAACATCATCACGATCGAAGACCCGGTCGAGTACCGGCTCCCGGGCATCAACCAGATGCAGATCAACTCGAAGGCCGGGCTGTCGTTCGCGGCCGCGCTGCGGTCGATCCTGCGCGCCGACCCCGACGTCCTGCTCGTGGGTGAGATCCGGGACCGCGACACGGCGACGATCGCGGTCGAGGCGTCCCTCACCGGTCACCTCGTGCTCACCACGTTGCACACCAACGACGCCGCGTCGACCCCGCTGCGGCTCGTGGAGATGGGCGTCGAGCCGTTCCTCGTGACCAGCGCGCTCGACTGCGTCCTCGCCCAACGGCTCGCCCGCAAGCTCTGCGACCGGTGCAAGGAGGCCTACCAGCCGTCCGAGGCGGAGCTGATCGAGGCCGGCTGGCCGATGGAGAGATCGACGGCACGGACTGGCCGGTCCTCTACCGCCGGGTCGGCTGCGGACAGTGCGGCAAGACCGGCTACCGGGGCCGGTTCGCGCTCCATGAGGTGATGCTCGTCACCGAGGAGATCGAGAAGCTGATCATCGAGCGGCGCTCGACCGACGACATCAAGAAGGTGGCGGTCATGGAGGGAATGATCCCGCTGCGCTCCGACGGGCTGCGCAAGGTCGGCGTCGGGCATGACCGGCCTCGAAGAGATCTTCCGCGTCGTCACCTGATCGCTCCGGCTCCGCACTCGCGTGCCCGCTCCGTCCGTGGACGCTCGATTTCCGCTCCACCCGAGGCGGCTTACCGCCGATAAGGGGCGAAAGGGAGGGTCTTCCATGCTCTCGAGTCAAGCCCGGATCCTCGGGGAGTTCCTGATCGATCGTCACGTGCTCTCACGGGACGATCTGGCCATCGCGATGGCCGAGTCGCGCCGTACCGGCGACCCGCTGCCCGCAGTGCTGCACCGCGAACGGGCTGGTGAGCGAGAAGGACCTCAGCGCGGCCATCGCCGAGACCGTCGGCCTGCGCTTCATCGACTTCACCGAGCACCCGCTGCATCCCGACGCGGCGTCGACCATCCCCGAGCCCGTGGCGCGCGAGCGCGTCGCGATCGGCGTGGACTTCGAGGGCCCCAAGCTCGTCGTGGCCTTCGCGGATCCGGGCGACGACACCGCGGTGCAAGCCGTCGGCGTCGCCACCGGCTACGAGATCATTCCGGCCGCCGCCGGTCGCTACGAGATCCAGCACGCGATCGACTCCGTGTTCGGCGTGGACCGCACGGATGCGCCGTCACTCGACGAGCCGTCCGACGTCGTTCGGCATTCCCGACGAGCCGGAGGGCATCCACGTCAACGAGCTGCTGAACGTGCTGCTCGAATGGAAGGGCTCGGACCTCCACCTCACCGCCGGCAGCCCGCCGGTCATCCGCGTGAACGGCGAGCTGCGGGTGATGCCGGACATCGACGCGATCAACGGCTCGCAGATCCGGGAGATGATCTACGCGATCCTCACGCAGCGGCAGCGGGAGAAGTTCGAGAACGACCTCGAGCTCGACTGCTCGTACACGCTGCCGGGCAAGAGCCGCTTCCGGATGAACGTGTTCCTCCAGCGGGACTCGGTCGGCGCGGTGATGCGGGCGATTCCCTACGAGATCGTGGACTTCGACCTGCTCGGGCTGCCCGCCGTCGGTGAAGTCGTTCGCCGAGCTGCCCCGCGGGCTGGTGCTCGTGACGGGACCGACCGGTTCGGGCAAGAGCACGACGCTCGCCTCGCTCGTCGACATCGTGAACCGCACGAAGGCCCTGCACATCATGACGGTCGAGGACCCGATCGAGTTCCTCCACAACCACAAGCGCGCCGTCGTGAACCAGCGCGAGGTCGGGGAGGACACCCACTCGTTCGCCGAAGCGCTGCGCCACGTCCTGCGCCAGGACCCGGACGTGATCCTGGTGGGGGAGATGCGTGACCTCGAGACGATCCAGACCGCGCTGACCGCGGCCGAGACCGGCCACCTCGTGTTCGCGACCCTGCACACCCAGGACGCACCGCAGTCGATCGACCGCATCATCGACGTGTTCCCCGCGCACCAGCAGCAGCAGATCCGGGTCCAGCTCGCCGCGTCGCTGCAGGGCATCTGCACCCAGCAGCTGCTGCGCACCGCGGACGGCAGCAGCCGGGCCGTCGCCGCCGAGGTGCTCGTCGCGACTCCCGCGATCCGGAACCTCATCCGGGAGGGGAAGATCTACCAGATCTACTCGCTGATGCAGGCGGGCGGGAAGTTCGGCATGGTCACGATGGACCAGACGCTCGCCGCGCTCGTCCGGGCCGGCACGGTGACGCTCGACGTCGCGCTCGAGCGGTGCACCAGCGAGGAAGACCTCCGCCGGCTCATCCAGCAGCCGAGCTGGGCGGCCTGATGCCCACGACGTTCGCGTACAAGGTCCGCGACCAGGGCGGCAACGTCGTCGAAGGGTCGCTCGAAGCGGACGACGCGAGCCTCGTCGTCGGCAAGCTGCGCCAGATGGGCTACACGCCCATCGCGATCGAGCAGAAGTCGACGAAGTCCCTCAGCGCCGACATCTCGATCCCGGGTCTGAGCGGCCGGATCAAGCTGAAGGACACCGCGGTCTTCTCGCGCCAGTTCGCGACGATGATCAACTCCGGCCTGTCGCTGATCCGCGCGCTGGCCATCCTCACCGAGCAGACCGAGAACCAGCAGCTCGCCAAGGTCGCCGGTGAGGTCCGCCTCGACGTCGAGCGTGGCGCGTCGCTCTCCGCCGCGATGTCGAAGCACCCGAAGGTCTTCAACCACCTGTACATCGCGATGGTCAAGTCCGGTGAGGCCGGCGGTGTGCTCGACTCCGTGCTCACCCGGCTCGCGGACACGATCGAGAAGCAGGTCGAGCTGCGCCGCAAGATCAAGTCGGCGATGACCTACCCGATCGTGGTGCTCGTGATCTGCTCGGTGATCGCGACCGCGATGCTCCTGCTGATCGTCCCGCAGTTCAAGGCGATCTACGCCGACCTCGGCGGCACGCTCCCGCTCCCGACCCGCATCCTGATCTCGGTCTCGGACCTGCTGAAGAAGTTCTTCCCGATCTTCGTGCTGCTCGGCGTCGGCGCCGGCTTCGCGTTCCGCAAGTGGATCAAGACCGACTCCGGCCGGCCGAAGTGGGACGCGTTCAAGCTCCGGGTGCCGGTCGGTGGCTCGCTGGTGCGCAAGGCCGCGCTGGCCCGCTTCTCCCGCACGCTCGCCGCGCTGACCCGCTCCGGTGTCGGCATCCTCGAGGCGCTGGACATCGTGGCCGAGACCGTCGGGCAACGAGGTCGTGTCCGTGGCGGTGCGCGAGACGCAGGGCGCGGTGAAGCGCGGCGACACGCTCGCCCGGCCGCTCGCCGAGCACGAGGTCTTCCCGCCGATGGTCGTGCAGATGATCTCGGTCGGCGAGGAGACCGGTGCGCTCGACGAGATGCTCGACAAGATCGCCGACTTCTACGACCAGGAGGTCGAGCGCGACGGTCGACGCGCTCGACGTCACTGATCGAGCCGCTCCTGATCTGCATCATGGGCGTGATCGTCGGCGGCATGATCATCAGCCTCTACCTGCCGATGTTCAACATCATCAAGCTCATCAAGTAGGGGACCAGCTCATCAGGTCAGGGCCCGTAGGCACCCACCGCGGCCATGGCGAAGATCGAGGCCGACGGACAGGAACGTCACCGTGAGCCACAGCAGGACGGGGTGGTGGAGCGGGTTCCTCGGTGACCAGACGTACATCCCGTTCGACGACTCGGCTTCACGCCGCGCCTTGCGGGTGTAGTAGATCGCGAACGGGCGGCAGCGAACCAGAGCCAGAACGCGGCAAGAACCGTCCACACCAACGCCTTCGTCGCGGACGGCGGTGTCGTCGGGACGCGCGGACGCTGGTTGCCCGGGTGGAGCTCCGGTCGGGTACCAGCGTCCGTCGGAGGCCTGCCAGTAACCGGGGCCGACCGGCGCGTCGTTCATCGCTGGGATGCGGTCGGCGCGATCGTTCCGCCGCTTGACCCGCCGCGTTCGTGTTCTCGGAACGGTGAGGACCCGGTGAGGGGCTTGAGCGTTCCGAGAAGGGTGGAGCGAGAGCTACGGGCGGTGCTTGCGCTTGCCGAGGCGCTTGCGCAACGACGTCGACGGTGTCGGCGAACGCGGCCTTGCGGGGCTCGGTCGAGCCGTCGGGCCGGCGGTCCCAGAAGTCGCGGTACTCGGCTTCGCGCTCGGCGGCGGGGCGCGGCGAGGGAGACGTGCGAGGTGTCGGCATGGATGCAGTCTGCCGGTTCGTCTGCGGAAATGGCACATCGGGCAGCCACGGAGTGGTGGTCGGGTGACCGCGGTCACTCACCGACACGTCACACGACGGTCGCCGTCCCGTTGCGCTCGATGCGACCTCGTGGCAACCCGGCTCCCGCACCATGGTCGGAGCACCGACCACGAGGAGGATCCGATGTCCCAGCACTCGTTCGTCCTGTCCCGCCGGGTGCGGCGGGCACCGGAACAGGCGGAACGGGCGCTGAGCGGCCTGGCTCCCGGTGAGTACGCCGGGCTCCGGTTGCTCAGCCCGTTCGAACGCCGGGCGATCACCGGCCCGTGGGGCACCGGCCCGCCGGACCGGCAGGCCCCGGCCGAGCTTGTGGTCGGCCCGCGCCGCTCCGAGCGGGTGGAGGTCGAGCTCGGCGCCTGGGCCCGCGATGCGGTGGAGATCCGGGTCCGGCCGCTCAGCCGGCGCCCGCGAGCGCTGGAGCGGCCGGCGCCAGACGCGCTACTTCGACCGGGCCCACGAGGCCGTCGACGCGCTGGCCCGCGCCCTCGAGCGCCAGACCCCGGAGCCGACGACGCGTCCCGATCGTCGAAGCGCCTGAGACGTGGCCCAAGGGACAGGTGGCGCCGGGAGACGCAGGCTCCCCGGGGCAGGGGGCGGGTCCTGCGCCTCGACCGACGCCGGCGCCGGCCTGGGCAGACCAGCTACTCCTGAAACGGTGAACCGGGCGCGAATGTTCCCGACGGAGTCGGCTCAGACGGCGGCGAGACGCGCGGCGGCCTCGCGGCGGTAGCGGCTCGTCGAGTGCTCCGGGTCCTGGTCGAACTCGGGGATGACGGCGTTCCCGAACAGCTCGATCGTGTGCTCCATCACATCCTGGGGGTAGGTGCTCCCGGACGGGCCCATGATCAGCTGGTCCACCCCGATCGCCGCCCACTTGCGCAGCGACTCGGCGCAGTCCTCGGGGTTGCCCACGATGCTCGCGCCCACGCCCTGACCCGCGACGACCTGCTCGCGGGTCGGGTCCGGGATCTCCGTCGGCCAGTCCGGCACGAACGGCGGCTTCGGGAACGTGTCGAGGTACTTGAACAGCAGCGTCTGCTGGTAGCCGTTCCCCGAGCGCGTCACCCAGTCGATCGCTTCCTCGCGGTCCTCGAGGCACATGAAGCTCGTGGTGATCGCGACGTTGTCGTTCACGTACTCGCCGACGGGCTCGGCTTCGGCGATCGCGTTCTTGTAGATCTCGACGAGCGGCGCCATCTTCTCGGGCGCGCCGCCGGTGAAGCAGAGGACGCCGAGGCCCATCTTGCCGGCCTTCTCGAACGTCCCCGGGTTGCCCGCGGCGACCCACATCGGCGGGTGCGGCTTCACGTACGGCTTCGGCAGGATGTTGCGCTCGGGCATGGAGAAGAAGCGACCGTCGTACGAGTAGGTGCCGGGCGCCCACATCTTCTTGAACTCGCCGATCGCCTCGTCGAACATCTCCTTCGTGAGGTCGGGGTCGGTGATGCCGAACCCGGCCTGCTCCGTCGTCGACGAGCCGCGGCCGGTCCCGAACTCGAAGCGACCCTCCGAGAGGTGGTCGAGCATCGCGACGCGCTCGGCGACACGCGCGGGGTGGTTCACCGGGGGAGTGATGTTGATGATCCCGGATCCGATGTGCATCTGGTTCGTGCGGGCGGCGACGAACGGCATCATCACTTCGTTCGCCGAGATGTGGGAGTACTCCCAGAGGAAGTGGTGCTCGGTCCACCACGAGTACTTCCAGTTGGTGCGGTCGCCGACCACGGCCAGCTGCGCATTCGCTCATGAGCCGCGTGTGCTCGGCGTTCGGGTCGGAGGCCATCTGGTCCTTGTGGACGAAGCCCCCCATGAACAGCCCGAATTCCATCGCGTGCACCCTCCGTATCGTGTGACTCGCCGGTCCGCCCGCGGACACCCGCACGCGTGAAAATGAAACCTGTTCCATTTTCACACGAGCCGCCTCGAATCTGTCCAGCACAGGGCCCGCTCGTCACCGGCGAGCCGAGGAAGCCGCCGGAGGACGCCGGTCCGCCCCGAGTCGAACGCTCGTCCTCCGGAGATCTTCGAAGAGCAGTAAATCCCGCTAAGGCACGGTTAGCCTGATCGGACACCATGATCGAGATCGGAACGATGGGGTTCCCCTACCGCATCGCCGCGATCGCCACCGGCGCGGCGATGCTGGCCGAGGCCGAGGGTGTCGACGCGCTCTGGTACCCGGATCACCTGATGGCCTGGCACCCCCGGGCGCTGTGGCGGGAGGCCGGGGGCGTCCTGGCCGAGGTCGTGCCCGACCCCCACGCCTACGCCGACCCGTTCGTGGCCGCCACCACCACGCTCATGGCGACGCGACGGCCCAAGGTCGGGATCGCCGTCACCGACACCTACCGGCGTCACCCGGCGACGATCGCGCAGGCCGCGGCCACGCTCGGCGAGCTCGCACCGGGACGTTTCGTCCTCGGGCTCGGTTCGGGCGAGGGGCTGAACACCGCGCCGCTCGGCATCGAACGGCAACCGACCGGTGCGCCGGCTCGGTGAGGCCCTCGAGATCATCACCCGGCTGCTCGGCACCGACGGCCCGGTGTCGTTCGCGGGCGAGCACTTCACCATCGACCGCCTGCCCGGCATGGCCGACCCGCGCCCCGATGCGCCACCCGTGGAGATCGTCCTCGGCGGCCATTCCGACGCGCTGCTCGATCTGGTCGGCCGCTACGGCACCGGCTGGCTCCCAGTGCTGCCGACGACCGCAGACGAGTACGCGGCGCGGCTCGCCATCGCCCAGGACGCGGCCGCGGCGGCGGGACGTGACCCGCGCGCGATCGTGCCCGGCCTCTACCTCTACGCGGTGATCCACGAAGACCGCGAGGTCGCGGTGAAGGCGCTCGAAGGAGTGCTCCTGCGCACGCAGGCGTTGGCCGGCAACTCGGAGCTGTTCGCCCGCAGTGGGCTCGAGCACCCGCTCGGCCCGGGATTCGCGGGGCTGCGCGACTACATCCCCGAGTGGGTTCCCGCGGCGACGCTGCGCGACGCGGCGAACGACCTGCCCGCCGATGCGGCGCAGCACTTCGTCGCGTTCGGCACGCCGGCCGAGATCGTGGCGCAGCTGCAGCCGTTCGTCGAGGTCGGCGTCCGGCGGATCGTGCTCGACAACCTCTTGCCGCTCGGCATCCCCGAAGAGCTCGAGGGGGCAAACCGCGCGACGCGTGCCGCGGTCCGCGCCGCGCGCCTGACGTTCCGGAGCGCGCCATGACGTCGATGATCGAGCAGCTCCAGCGCGACCTGTTCTGGAAGGTGCGCGCCGATCCGCGGCTCGCGGACGTCGAGCTCTCGAACCGGGCCCACGCGTTCCCGTACTTCGTCCCGGTCGGGTTCGCCGCTCGGCCGGGAGGTCGTGGTCGGTGGCGAGCGCAAGCTCATGTTCGGCTCGAACAACTACCTCGGCCTCGCCGACGACCCGCGCGTCGCCGAAGCCGCCAAGCGCGCGGTCGACCGGTACGGCACCGGGTGCACGGGTTCCCGGCTGATGAACGGGACGCTCGACCTGCACCTCGAGCTCGAGCACGACCTCGCCGACTGGATGCAGCGGGAGGCGGCGCTCGTCTTCACGGCCGGCTATCTCGCCAACCTCGCGACGATCGCCACGCTGTGCGGTCCGGACGACGTGATCGTCACGGACGCCAAGAACCACGCGTCGATCGAGGACGGCGCGCAGCTCTCCGGCGCCAAGGTGATTCGCATCCGGCACAACGACCTGGACCAGCTCGAGGCGAAGCTCGCGCGGATCGCGCAGGACGGGCGGGCGACGCTCGTCGTCTGGGACTCGGTCTTCTCGATGGAGGGCGACCTCGTCGATCTGCCGCGGCTGCTCGAGATCAGCCGCGCCGCCGGCGCGCGCACGCTCGTCGACGAAGCGCACTCGCTCGGGCTCTTCGGTCCCGACGGCGGCGGATCGTCGATCGGGCTCGACCCCGGCGCGGATCTCGTGATGGGGACGTTCAGCAAGTCGCTCGCGTCGTGCGGCGGCGTGATCGCCGGCGACACCGACGTGATCGAGCACCTCCGCATCCACGCCCGGCCGTTCGTCTTCACGGCATCCGCGGTGCCGGCCGCGATCGGTGCGGCACAGGAGGCGGTGCGGATCTGCCGGAGCGAGCCGTGGCGTCGCGAGCAGACGATCAGCCTGGCGACCCGTCTCGCCGACGGGCTCCGCGCGCTCGGTCACGACGTCTCGTTCGGCGGGAGCGCGATCGTCGCGGTGCGCATGCGCGACGAGTGGCACGCGACGCTCGCCTGGCGGGCCCTGTTCGAAGCCGGGGTCTACGTGAACGTCGGCGTGTACCCGGCGGTCCCACGCGGCGAGGCGCTGCTGCGCCTCAGCACGACGTCCACGCACGAACCGGCCGACGTCGACCGTTGCCTCGAGACCTTCGCCACCGTGGTCCCGGCGCCATGAGCGCAGCGGGAGACATGACCAGCGTCGCCGCGTTCATGCGGCCCCGGTTGGCGACCGCGCTCGGTGTGAGCCCCGATCTGGTGACCGACGATCTCGAGCTCGCGACGCTCGGGCTGTCGTCGCTCGAGATCATGGAGATCGTCTACGACGCCGAGGACGAGCTGGGCATCGTGTTCCCCGAGGAGTCGCTGGAATCCGCGACGACCGTCGGTCAGCTGATCGCCGCCCTCGACGCGGAAGCGCAGTCCGCGCGCGGCGAAGGGCGCGCCATGACCGAGCCGCACGAGCATCGTCGAGCTGGTCGACGAGCGAGCCGGGCGGCTCGACGGCGCGGTGCTCTACGACTACCTCGCCACCGGGGAGCGCTGGACGTTCGCCGAGCTGCCGGTGCGCGCCGGTCGCGTCGCCGGCCAGCTCGCGGCGGCCGGGGTTGCGCCGGCGGAACGCGTCGGCGTCCTGACCGAGGACCGAGCCGTGTTCACCGACGCGTTCTACGGGCTGAGCCATCTCGGCGCGGTCCCGGTCCCGCTCGGCCTCGCCGGGCATCCGGGCTCCGACGCCTGGTGCGCGGTGCTCGCCGACCGGGTGAAGCGGTTCGATCTCGTGGCGATCGCCACCGACGGGGCCACCGCGGCGGAGCTGACCGAGTCGATGCACGACCTGCGGGCGATCGCGGTGGACGGTGCGCGCGGGAACCCGATCCCCGCCGGTCCGGTGAACCCGGTCGCGTTCATCCAACCGTCGTCGGGCACGACCGGGGACCAGAAGGGGATCGTCATCTCGCAGGCCGCGGTCCTCGCGAACCTGCGCGGCATCCGGGAGCAGTGGGATCTCACCGAACGCGACAGCGGGTTCTCGTGGCTGCCGCTGTTCCACGACATGGGGCTGATCGGCACGGTCATCAACGCGCTCCACACCGGCGGGACGCTCTACCAGTGGCCGACCGAGAGCTTCCTGCGCAGTCCCGGTCGCTGGGTCACGCTCGTCGGTGAGCTCGGTGCGACCGTGGCGATCGCGCCGCCGTTCGCGCTCGCAGCTCGTCACCCGCCGGTGGCGGCGACGCGGGGGAGAGGCCGACCTCTCCCGGTTGCGCCACCTCCTGGTCGGCGCGGAGCAGATCCGGCCCGAGGTGATCGAAGGGTTCGGCGAGGTGTTCGAGCCGTTCGGCCTGCGGCCCGACGCGCTCTGTCCGACCTACGGGCTCGCGGAGGCGACGCTCGCCGTGAGTGCGAAGCCGCTCGACACGAAGCTGCGCACGGTCGACGACGGCCGGCACCGCTGGGTCTCGTGCGGTCCGCCGATCCCGGGCGTCTCGGTGCGGCTCGATCCCGAGACCAGCGAGCTGCTGGTGCGCTCGCCCGGGATGATGGACGGGTACCTCGACGACCCGGTCGCGACGGAAGCGGTCTTCGACGGTGACTGGCTCCGGACCGGTGACGTCGCGCAGCTCGTGGGGGACGAGGTCGTGATCGTCGGGCGGGTCAAGGAGATCATCAACCGCAACGGGCAGCGGAATGCCGCGTCGGACTTCGAGCTCGCGGTGCAGGGAACCGAGGGGGTCCTGCCCGACCGGGTGGTGGCGTTCGGCGATGTCGGCCCGGACGGCGAACGAGTCGTGCTGCTGGCCGAGTCGCGGTACCGCAGCGCGCGGGCGGGCGACGTCGTGCTCGCGCTCCGGGCCCGGCTCGCGGATGCGGGCCTGCCCGCGGACGTGGTGCAGCTGGTCCCGGCCGGGTTCATCCCGCGGACCACCAGCGGCAAGCTCCGCCGCGGCGCGGCGCGCGAAGCCTGGTCGGCGCTCATCCGCGGCCGGCGGTGAAGCGCTCCTCCCAAGCGAGGTGTCGTCGCTTGGCGTCGGGACGAAGGGTGACCACGCGATCGCGTTGATCACGATCCAGTTCACGATGTTCATCGGGAACCGGAGCGGTCGCACGACATCGAGAAAGAGGACGACGCGCTCGTCGTCGGTGTCGTTCCACACCTCGTGCTCGTAGGTGTCGTCGAAGATCAGGCTCCGGCCTTCCTCCCAGGTGACGATCTCCTCGCCGACCCGGATGCGGCACTGCTCACGCGGCTCGGGCACCTTCAGCGCGAGGTGGTACCGCACGACTCCCTTGTACGGACCGCAGTGGTCGGGGATGTGCTTGTGCGGCGCAAGGATCGAGAACATCGCCGTCTTCATCCCCGGCACCGCCTCGACGAGGCGCGCGGTCTCGGGGCAGAGCGCGCAGTTGGTCTCGGAGCGGAACCCGAAGCCGTAGAGGAAGAACGTCTTCCACCGGTCGTCGTCGGTGATCGTCGCCTGATCGGTGGAGATGTCCTGGAAGTTCGGGAGCTCGTCGCGGTGGATCAGGACCTCGTCGAGCTCCTTGCGGATCGTTCCCCAGTTCGCCTCGAGCCCGTAGCTCCAGAGGAAGTCCTCGGGGTCGAAGAACGCCGCGGTGCCGACCTTCGAGGCCCGCGCGACCAGCCGGTCGAGGCGGTCCAGGAGCCACTCCCCGATGACGATGGTGAGGTCGACGACGCGCTGCCGCACGCCGCCCAGTCTTGCCCGCCACGGCCCGTGAGCACAGTCCGAATTTCGTGTCCGTCGTTCCCGCTCAAGTTGCCACGGAGCGTGGTCGATATGGCTGCTGTCAGGTTCTCCACATTTGGGACCTGACGGTATTGACAGCCAACGAACCAAAGGGGAATGCAGTGCTCAACATTATTGCCAAGCTGCGGGCCCGGCGGGACGGAGATGAGAGTGGATTCACCCTCATCGAGCTGATGGTGGTCGTGCTCATCATTGCGATCTTGATTGCCATCGCCATTCCGACCTTCCTGGGTGCTCGTCAGCGGGCGCAGGACAAGGCGGCTGAGTCGAGCCTCCGCAACGGCCTCACCGCCGCCAAGACCATCTACACCGACAGTGAGGACTACGGCGACGTGGTGCCGGGATCGGCGGAACACCGCGCTCCAGGACACGGAGCCGAGCCTCTCAGTTCCAGGCCGCGGCGTCGACGGGCCCGAAGGACGTCTCCGTGGACAGCACGGCGGCCAACCTGGTCGAGATGGCGGCGCTGTCCAAGTCCGGGACGTGCTTCTACATCCGGGACAACACGCAAGGCCCTGGCACCGAGTTCGCCAGCTCCAAGACGGACTCGCATGCGACGGAACGGTTGTTGCGCCGACCAGCGGTTGGAGCGGCGACGGCTGGTAAGCCGTCACTTGCTCTCAGAGACGATGTTCCGGGGCGGGGATTCCCCGCCCCGGACTCGTCTCGGAGGTCCTGCTCATGGACATCACAGATGACCCAGTCCCGCGACGACGCCGGGTTCACCCTGATCGAGCTGCTCATGGTCGTCGCGATCATCGGCATCCTGCTCGCCATCGCGATACCGACGTTTCTCGGTACCCGGCGGGGAGCCAACGACCGGGCGGCCCAGACGCTCGTGCGGAACCTGCTCGTCAGCGCCCGCTCGGCCGACATCGGGGGCGGCACGACCGACCCGGCCGCGATCCAGGCCGACGAGCCGTCGTTGCACGTCGTCGACCACGACATCGAAGGGAGCGCGAGCAAGCAGTGAGGTCTCGGTCCGGGTCGGCCAGATCGCCGGTGAGTCGTTCGTGATCCTCGCCTCGCGCTCGACCTCGGGACGCTGCTTCGCGGTCCTCGAGCCCGAGACGGGAGCCACCCGGTACCAGCGACTCGACTCCGGGGGCTGCACCGCCGACACGTTCGATCCCTCGGCAGGCTGGTCGGATCAGTGGCCGTAGCCCCAGGGTCCGCAGCGCCGCCGACTCGCGGCCGTAGCCTCACCGGCCATGACCGCGTTTCTCGTCGTCGTGTGCGGGGTGCTCGGTCTGATGATCGGCTCGTTCCTCAATGTCGTGATCTGGCGGGTGCCCCGCCACGAGTCGATCGTGCGGCCGCCGTCGCATTGTCCGCATTGCGACGCCGAGATCAAGCCGTACGACAACATCCCGGTCGTCTCCTGGCTCCTGCTGCGCGGCAGGTGCCGCAGCTGCGGCGCCGGGATCTCGGTCCGGTACCCACTGGTCGAGCTGGCCTGCGGCGCCCTCTGGGTGGCGATCGTGCTGCGCTTCGGCGAGACGTGGGCGCTGCCCGGCCTATCTCGTCCTGGTCTCGGCGCTGCTGGCGCTCTCGCTCATCGACTTCGACACGTTCCTGCTCCCGGACCGGATCGTCTACCCGCTCGGGGCGTCGCTGGTGGTCCTGTTCGGCCTGGCCGCGCTGGGCGACGGCGCGGGCGGCGACTACGTCCGGGCGCTGCTCGGTGGGTTGGCCGCGTACGCCTTCTTCCTGACCGTGCATCTGATCGCCCCGAATGGGATGGGCTTCGGCGACGTGAAGCTCAGCTTCTCGCTCGGCGTCGCCCTGGGCTGGATCTCGTGGGCCACGGTGTTCCTCGGCCTGTTCCTGGGCTTCTTCCTCGGCGCGGTGATCGGCGTGATCCTCATCGCGACGAAGGTGCGCGGCCGGCGCGACCACGTCCCATTCGGTCCGTTCCTGGCCGCGGGGACGGTGCTCGCGATCCTCTTCGGGGCGCCTCTGCTCGACCTCTATCTCCACTGACGGGTCGACCCGCGCGGAACGTTTTTTCGCGCGTGATTCAACATTGTTGCTCTTGTTGACGATTGTTGAGACTGAGACTTACTGTGGCCGATTCAGTCGAGCGGAGCTAGGTGTGGCGTCGGCAGTCCCCCATGACCTACTGACTCCCCGTGAGGTCGCTGAGGTCATGCGAGTCTCCACGATGACGGTGTACCGCCTCATCAAATCGGGTGAGCTCCCCGCCATGCGGGTCGGCAAGCACCTCCGGATCCGCGGGCACGACGTGGCGGAGTTCCTCGACGCCCGCATCGTCCACATCGACGAGACCAGCACGAAGAAGCCGGCGAAGGGCAGCCCGTGGCCCGCCGCCTGATCGGTCTCGACATCGGGACCAACGCCGTGCGCGTGGTCGAGCTGGAACCGGGCGAGACGCCGACCGTCACGTCGTTCGGTCAGGTCGCGCTCCCGCCCGACGCGATGCGCGAAGGCGAGGTCGTCGACCGCGCCGCAGTCACCGCGGCGATCCAGCGCCTCTGGAAGGAGCTCAGCCTCCGCAAAGGTGAGGTGCGCGTCGGTGTCGCCAGCCCGCGGGTGCTCGTGCGCACGCTCGACCTTCCGGTCATGTCGGAGGTCGATCTCGCCGGCGCGCTGCGGTTCCAGGCGCAGGAGCTCATCCCCATCCCGTACGAGGAAGCCGTCCTGGACTTCCAGGTCCTCGAGCAGCTGCCGATGCCGGACGCCGCACCGGACGGCACGGTGCCGCAGCAGATGCAGCGGATCCTCCTCGCCGCGGCCCACCGCGAGATGGTGGCGAACCTCGTCGGCGCGGTGCAGGACGCCGGGCTCACGGTCAGCGCCGTGGACCTCGTCCCCCTCGCGCTCATCCGGGCGATCGGTCGGCGGGTCTCGGACAACGGGAGTGGCGCCGAAGCGATCGTGAGCATCGGCGGGGGAGTCACCGTCGTCGTCGTGCACGAGGCCGGCCTGCCCCGGTTCGTGCGGGTCCTGGGCCTGGCCGGCCGGTCCGTGACCGACGCGATCGCCCGCGACCTCGCGATCCCGCCGGACCAGGCCGAGGCCCTCAAGCGCCAGACCGGACAGGTCCCCGACGACGTCGCCGAGCGCGCCCGGGCCGCGATGGCACGCCCGGTCAGCGATCTGGTGGAGCAGATCCGCGGCTCGCTCGACTACTACCGCGGGCAGCCGGGGGCGACGCGACTGCTGCAGGTCACGCTCACCGGTGGTGGGTCGCTCCTGCCCGGCATCGCGCCGCAGCTGCGCGAGCTCGTCGGGTTGCCGGTCGAGCCGGCGACGCCGCGCGACCAGCTCGCGATCGGTGACATCGGGTTCCCGATCGATCGGGTCGAGGACATCGACCCGTACCTGCCGACGCCGACCGGACTCGCGCTCGGTGGTCTCGCGAGCGGCCGCCGGATCAACCTCGTCGGTCCCGAAGGTCGCGCGGCGGTCGATCGGCGCCGCGCGCTGATGATCGCGGGTGCGGTCGCCGCGCTGCTGGTCCTGCTGCTCGGTGGGATCTGGTGGGTGCGGAAGAGCGCGCTCGACACGGAGAAGGACCGGCTCGCGCAAGCACAGGCGGAGAACGCGGCGCTCGAACGCGAGAAGGAGAGTCTCTCCGCCGCGCAGCAGGCCGAGACGCAGATCGACAGCCTGCGCGGCCAGGTCGAGGCGGAGCTGACGACGGACATCTCGTGGGCGCGGATGCTGCAGGAGATCGCGCGCACGATTCCGAACGACACGTGGCTCACCGCGTTCCAGGGAACCTCCGCGACCGCGGACGTCGGCGTCCTCGGGCGGGTCCCGCATCGGGTCCTTCGGCGACGCGGCGACGACCGACCACCACCACGTCGTCGACCGGCGCGACCACCACGACCACGCCGGCGGCCGGTGGGACGGATGCGACCGGGACCACGCCGACCACCGCGAGCCCGCTTCCCTCGACGTCCGGACCCGCCGCGGCGGGCACGGTGTCGTTCACCGTCGTCGGTCTCGACTTCCCGTCGGTCTCGGCCTGGCTGCAGCGCATCGGCACCCAGATCCCGTCGTTCTCCAACCTCTGGGTGGCGAGTGCGACCCGCGGGGCTTCGGGCGACGCCGCCTCGGCCGGCCGCGACTTCGTGAACTTCACGTCGACGGCGGACATCACCGAGCGCGGCCCGTTCCGATCGGCTCGACAGCGTCCAGAAGGGGACGCGATGAAGCGCGGCATGATCATCGGGATCGCGGCGGGTGGCGTCGTGCTGATCCTGCTCTGGTACTTCCTGCTCTTCTCGCCGACGTCGAGTGACCTGAACGACACGCGGGACCAGGTCTCGGAGGCCGCAGCACCAGAAGCAGGAGCTCGAGAACACGATCCGCCGGCTGAAGGAGCTGAGCCGCAACGCGCCGCAACAGGAAGCGGATCTCCGCGCGCTGAAGGCCGCGGTACCGGACAACCCGGACCTCGGCGAGTTCATCCTCCAGGCCAACGACGATCGCGACGGCCTCGGGCGTCGACTGGCTCTCGATCTCACCGTCCCCGCCGGTCGCCAGCACCGGTGGACCGAACAGCACGATCGCCATCTCGATGCAGGTCGAGGGGGGCTTCTTCGATGTCCTCGACTACCTGAACCGGCTCGAAGACCTTGACCGGCTCGTCATCGTGGACTCCGTGAGCATCTCGACCGGCGCCACCGGGTCGACCAGCGGCACGGGGAGCACCGGGAGCTCGTCGGACACGTCCGGCTCCAGCTCCACCAACCCGAACCTGAGCGTCACGCTCGCCGGCCGGCTGTTCACGAACGCCGAAGCGGTGCCGGCCGGCGGCTCGTCCAGCGGGTCGACGAGTAGCGGCACGACGACCCCGACCACCCCGTCCTCCAGCTCGTCGACGTCCGGAGGGAACTCCTGATGGCCGCGGCTCCGAAGTCGAACAACCGTCGGGTCACGATCATCCTGATCGTCGGAGGCGTCTGTGTCGCGCTGCTGGCCGCGTTCAACCTGATGAGTGGCGGTGGCGGCGGTGGTGGCGACGACGAGCACCGCGATCACGCCGCCGATCACCACGGCCGACAGCCTGGGCGGCGCGGCGGCCGGCACGACCGCGACCACCGCGCCTCCCGCGCCGGAGATCCCGAACGGCGAGTTCGACGCCATCGCGACGCGCAACCCCTTCGAGCCCGCGGTGCAGATCACGGTCGACACCCCGGACACCGAGCACCGACGCCCGCTACCGGCACCTCCGACGCGGGCACCGGCGGGACGACGACCGGATCCCGGCACGCCGACCGACACGACACCGCCGGCCACCGGGAGCCCCGACCCGTCCGCCGGTACGACCGTCGCGCTGATCGACGTGTTCGACCAGGGCGGCGTGACGATGGCGCGGGTCCAGGTGGGCTCGACCGTCTACACCGTCGCCGCGGGCCAGACCTTCGCCACCAGCTACAAGGCCGTCTCGATCTCCGGCACCTGCGGGCAGTTCCTCTACGGCGACTCGCCGTTCAGCCTCTGCGAGGGCGAGCAGGTCATCAAGTAAGAGGCCGGGGATTCGGGGACGAGCCGGTAGCCTGACCCCACGATGCTGCGCTTTCTGACTGCCGGGGAGTCGCACGGCCCCGCCCTGGTGGTCGTGGTCGAAGGTCTCCCGGCCGGCCTCCCCATCACCATCGACGACATCGGCGGCGAGCTCGCGCGCCGCCGCCTCGGCTTCGGCCGGGGCCCGCGGATGCGCTTCGAGCGCGACGACGTCGAGTTCCTCGGCGGCGTGCGCCACGGCCTGACCCTCGGCTCCCCGGTCTCGATCGTGATCCACAACACCGAATGGCCGAAGTGGCAGGAAGAGATGTCGCCCGGCCCCGGGCGTCACCGAGAAGCCGCTGAAGCAGCCGCGGCCGGGTCACGCCGACCTCGTCGGCATGCAGAAGTACGGCTTCGACGATGCCCGCAACGTCCTCGAACGGGCGTCGGCCCGGGAGACCGCGGCGCGGGTCGCGGCGGGGACGCTCGCCAAGGCCCTGCTCTCGCATCTCGGGACATCGGTCGTCAGCCATGTGGTGCAGATGGGTGCGGCGGTCGTCTGCACCCGACGCGCCCCGGCCGACCCCCGCCGACCTCGAGCGGGTGGACGAGTCCTCGGTGCGTTGCTTCGACCCCGGCGCCGAGGCGGCGATGATCACCGAGATCGAAGGCGCGGCGAAGGCCGGCGACTCGCTCGGTGGTGTGGTCGAGGTGCTCGGCTACGGCGTCCCGCCCGGTCTCGGCTCGCACGTGCACTGGGACCGGCGCATCGACGGTCTCATCGCGCAGGCGCTTGATGAGCATCCAGGCGATGAAGGCGGTGGAGCTCGGTGAAGGGCTCTCGACCGCGGGCCGCCGGGGCAGCGACGCGCACGACGAGATCAGCTGGGACGCCGAGACCGGTTCGTACACGCGGGGATCGCACCGGGCCGGCGGCACCGAGGGCGGCATGACGACCGGCGACCTCCTCGTCGCCCGCGTCTCGATGAAGCCGCTGGCCACGCTGAACCGCCCGGTGCTGAAGACGGTGGACGTCGAGACCAAGGAGGCGACGGTCTCGTTCAAGGAGCGCACGGACGTGACCGCGGTCCCGGCCGCCGGGGTCGTCGGCGAGACGATGGTGGCGCTGGTCCTCGCGACCGAGGCACTGCGCAAGTTCGGTGGCGATTCACTCGAAGAGTTCGTGAGGAACCACGCGGCGTACCTCGCCTCCTTGTCGTGAGCTGAGCGGAGGCGAGCTCCACGCTCGGGCCGGCGATGCAGCGGAGTGGGGCCCGAGCGGCCCGGCCCGCAGGGCCGAGAGCGGGATCGATGAGTGAACGACACCTCGTGCTCGTCGGGTTGATGGGCGCGGGCAAGACCTCGGTGGGTCGCCGGTGCGCCGAACGATTGGAGCGCCCGTTCGTCGACACCGACGAGCTGGTGGAGATCGGTGACGGGCATGCCGGTGGCCGAGCTGTTCGAGACCCAGGGCGAGCACGCGTTCCGCGCCCTCGAGCGCACCGCGGTCGCGGATGCGGCGGCGTCACCGGAGCCGATCGTCATCGCCTGTGGCGGTGGTGCGGTGCTCGACCCGGAGAATCGCCGGGCGCTGCGCGCCGCCGGACTCGTGGTCTGGCTGCGCGGCGTCGCCGGAAGTGCTGAGCGGCCGCGTGGATCGCCAGCCGGACACGCGGCCCCTCCTGCGCGGCGCCCCGCCCGCGGCAACGCTCGAACGGCTCGCGGTGTTGCGGGCCGACGCGTACCAAGCGGCCGCGCACGTCGTGGTCGACACCGACGACCGGAGCCAGGACGCGGTGGCCGACGCGGTGCTGGACGTCTTCGTCTCCTCGGGACGCAGGCGACGGGACGGCACGATGCGACGTCGAGCGACCCGGAGAGTCGGCATGAGTGTGGTCACGGTCGGCGTCACGCCGCCGTACGACGTCGTGGTCGCGCCGGGCGCGCTGGCTCAGGTCGGCGCGGTGCTCGCGGGCTTCCGGCGGGTCGCGATCGTGAGCCAACCGGAGATCGCGGACCGCTACGCCGGCGCGCGTGCGGGCGGGGTTGGACGCCGAGTCCGAGCTGTTCCTCATGGGCGACGGGGAGGAAGCGAAGTCGCTCGCCACGATCGAGGACCTCTGCCGGCGCTTCGCCGCGTGGGGGCTGCTCCGGGGCGACGCGGTGATCGCGCTCGGCGGCGGGGTCGTCGGTGACACCGCCGGCTTCGCCGCGGCGACGTACCACCGCGGGATCGCGGTGCTGCAGGCGCCGACGACGCTGCTCGCCATGGTCGACGCGGCGATCGGCGGCAAGACCGCGGTGAACCTGCCCGAGGGCAAGAACCTGGTCGGCGCGTTCCACCAGCCGATCGGGGTGATCGCGGACACGGACACGCTGAGCACGCTGCCCGAGGGCGAGTACCGGTCGGGGCTCGGCGAGGTAGCGAAGTACGCGCTGCTCGGTGACGTCGTGACCGATCCGAGCGGGCTCGTCGAGCTCTTGCGGCTCGAGACCACCGCGGTGCTGGCCCGCGACCCGGCGGTGCTCGGCGACCTCGTCACCCGCTGCGTCCAGATCAAGGCCGACGTCGTCGCCGGCGATCCCGAGGAGCGCACCGGCCTGCGCGCGACCCTCAACCTCGGCCACACGTTCGCCCACGCGCTCGAGACCGCCGGTGGCTACGGCCTGACCCACGGCGAAGCGGTCGCGATCGGGCTCGTGTTCGCGGGCGCGCTCGCCGGCGGGTGCGAACGGGTCGGGCCCGATGTCGTCGACCGCTACCAGGCCGTGCCCGCGACGCTCGGCCTCGCCACCGAGGTCCCCGGGCGGCGAGGCGTTGGACCCGGACGAGCTGCGTCGCGCTGATGCGCCGGGACAAGAAGGCCAGCGGTGGCCTCACGTTCGTGCTGCCGGGCCCGAACGGCATCGAGCGGGTCGACGATCCGCCCGAGCACGCGCTTGCGGTACGCGTTCGAATCTGTCGGCATCGGAGCGGAGGGCGGAATGGGCACGAAGCATGCAGACCGGAGCAACCCGCATGACGAGAATGAACGATGACCACGATCCTGCTGCTCTCGGGCCCGAACCTGAACCTGCTCGGCGAGCGCGAGCCCGAGATCTACGGCACCGACACGCTCGAGGACTGCGTGGGCGACGCGCGCGGCCGCCGCGGAAGCCGCCGGTCACTCGCTCGAGCACCTGCAGTCGAACCATGAAGGCGAGCTGATCGACGCGATCCAGGCCGCGCGCGGCCGGTGCGGCGCGATGGTGTTCAACCCTGGTGCGTTCACGCACTCCTCGTACGCGATCGCCGACGCGCTCGCGGCGTTCGACGGCGTGAAGGTCGAGCTCCATCTCTCGAACCCGTCGGCGCGCGAGGAATGGCGGCGCAAGTCCGTCGTCGCGCCGTACGTCACCGGCACGGTCGCCGGGTTCGGTCGCACCGGGTACCGCCTCGCGGTCGAAGCCGCGATCTCGAAGCTGTGAGCGGAGCGCAGGGCGGAGCGGGCACGAAGTGCGGAGGCCGGAGCGACCCAGAGAGGACTCCCGATGATGACACACTTCCGCCGATGGATGTCGCCGGGCGGCTCCCGCGCCTGCGCGAGCGGTTCGACGACGCCGGCATCTCCGCGCTGCTGATCACGCGGCTGCCGAACGTGCGCTACCTCACCGGGTTCACCGGCTCGGCCGGGATGGTGTTCGTCACGCCGGCCGACGCGGTGCTCATCACCGACGGCCGGTACAAGGACCAGGCGGGGGAGCAGGTCGCGGCGGTCGGCGCGGACGTCCGGGTCGACATCGGGACCACCCAGGCCCGCCAGCGCGAGATCCTGCAGGCGCTCGCGGCGGGGATCGCGCACCTCGGGCTCGAAGCCCACGACGTGAGCTGGGCCCAGCAGCGGGCCTTCGCGTCCGACCTGGTTCCCGGACGCCGAGCTGCTCGCGACCGAGCACCTGGTCGAGGACTTCCGCATGGTGAAGGACCCGGGCGAGGTGGCCCGGGTGCGCGCCGCGTGTGCCGATCGCGGACGACGCCCTCGCGGACGTGCTCCCGATCTTGCGCGACGCGCCGACCGAACGCGACTTCGCACTGCAAGCTCGAGTTCGCGATGCGCGAGCGCGGCGCGAGTGCCGTCAGCTTCGATCCGATCGTGGCGTCGGGCCCGAACGGGGCGAAGCCGCACGCCCGCCCGTCGGATCGTCAGATCGTGCCGAACGAGCTGGTGGTGATCGACTTCGGCTGCATCGTCGACGGGTACTGCTCGGACATGACCCGAACGGTCAGCGTCGGCGATCCGGGGCCGGACGCCCGCCGCTTGTGGGACACGGTCCTGCTCTCGCAGCGCGCGGGGCGTGATGCCGTGGCCGTCGGAGTGGAGTGCGCCGCGGTCGACAAGGCGTGCCGGGACGTCATCGACGACGCGGGCTGGGGTGACGCGTTTGTGCACGGAACCGGTCACGGGGTGGGGCTCGAGATCCACGAGGACCCGCGGGTCGCCGCGACCTCGGGTGGTACCCTCGCTCCCGGCCACGTGGTGACCGTCGAACCGGGTGTGTACCTGCCGGGGGTCGGCGGAGTGCGGATCGAAGACACCCTGGTCGTCACGCCTGACGGGCCCGTCGCCCTCACCGAATTCCCGAAGGATCTCGTGCTGTGAGCATCTCCACCAACGCATTGAAGAACGGCATGGCGCTGAACCTGCCCGAAGGCCTGATGCAGGTCGTCGAGTTCCAGCACGTGAAGCCGGGCAAGGGCGGCGCGTTCGTGCGGACGAAGCTGAAGAACGTGCGCACCGGCGCGGTGGTCGACAAGACGTTCCGCGCCGACGAGAAGGTGGAGCACGCCGTCATCGACAAGCGGGAGATGCAGTACCTCTACCGCGAGGGCAGCGACTACGTGTTCATGGACAACGAGTCCTACGAGCAGATGCACGTCCCGACCACGAGCCTGGGCGACTCCGTCAACTACCTCAAAGAGGGTGACGCCGCGGTGCTGCCCATGCACGACGGCGAGGTGCTCGGCGTCGACCTCCCGGCCTCGGTCGAGCTCGTCGTCACCGACACCGAGCCCGGCGTCCAGGGCGACCGCGTGTCGGGCGCGCGGAAGTCGGCGACGATGGAGACCGGTCTCGTCATCCAGGTGCCGCTGTTCATCGAAGTCGGCGAGAAGCTCAAGGTCGACACCCGCACCGGCGACTACCTCACACGCGCGTAGCTAACCCGTGGCGCCTCGTCGGGAGTCCCGCGAACGAGCACTGGGACTCTGTTACGAGCTCGAGGCGCGCCAGGTGTCGGTGACCGAGCTGCTCGAAGATCTCCCCGTCGAGCCGGACACCTACGCGCTGGGCCTCGTGCGCGGCGTCGAGGAGCACCAGGTCGAGCTGGACGAGCTGCTGCGCGAGTATTCGGAGCACTGGGCGGTCGAGCGCATGCCGGCCGTGGACCGGGCGGTCCTGCGGCTCGGGTGCTACGAGCTGGCCCACGAGCCGGAGGTTCCGACCGCGGTGGTGATCAGTGAAGCCGTCGACCTGGCGAAGCAGTACTCGACGAAGGACTCGGGCCGGTTCGTCAACGGTCTGCTCGCGAAGATCGCCGAGCAGGTGCGGGCGCCGTCGCCGTCTGCGTGAGCGGTAGGCAGTAACGCGTGCCCGAGACCAAGGAAGCGCCGGTCGAGGTCGACGAGACCGACTTCGAGGCGATGATGGGGACGGACCGGCCCTGGGTGGTCATCGTGTGGAACGACCCGGTCAACCTCATGACCTACGTCGTCTACGTGTTCCAGAAGCTGTTCGGGTACTCGCGCGAGAAGGCGACCAAGCTCATGCTCGAGGTGCACCGGGACGGGAAGTCCGCGGTGGCGCACGGCACCCGCGAGAAGGCCGAGATCGACGTCGCCCGCCTCCACGCCCACGGCCTCTGGGCCACGATGGAGCGCGACTCGTCCTGAGCGCGCTCGCTGCGGCGGGCGCAACCGGCATCGATCCGTTCGCTCAGACACCGCTCGCTGAGGAACGCGAGCGAACTCGCTCGGCGGACCGACACCCGTTTCGCCCGCTGGATTGCCCAGGCCGAGAGTTGAGCGAGCGCAGCTGAGCAGTCCGCGGCCAGCTGTCCAGCGCCGAATCACCGTCCCGAGCCACACCTGCGAGGTGTGTCGAGCTGGTGCCCCGCGGGGCACTGGTCTGATGGTGTTCCTGACTCGAGGTAGCTGTCCCACCCCTCCGTACGATGCGAACGTACGTTCGTCTCCACGGAGGGAGTCTCATGGCAGTCACGGAGTTCGAACCCATCGTCGGGTGACGTCGCGGGTCGGCCGATGGAGTGGCTCGAGGCGGAGATCTGCACCCTGGCCGGCCACATCGCGGCGGCGACGTGTCGGTTCTTGTTGCTGGTCGGGGAGATGGATCGGCGCGGCGGTTGGGTGACGTGGGAGTGCCTGAGCTGTGCGCACTGGCTCAGCTGGAAGTGCGGCATGAGCCTGAGAACGGCTCGGGATCACGTCCGGGTCGCGCGTGCGCTCGAGGACCTGCCGGTGATGACGGCCGCGTTCGCGGCGGGTCAGCTGTCGTATTCGAAGGTGCGGGCGATGACTCGGGTCGCGACGCCGAAGAGCGAGAGGGATCTGGTCGCGGTCGCGTTGCACGGGACGGCGTCGCACATCGATCGGATCGTCGGTGGGTACCGGAGGTGGAGCGCAACGTCGATCCCGATCGCGCGCGGCGGCAGTTCAAGGAGCGGGGCATCTGGTACGACACGCGCGACGACGGGACCCAACGATCACGATCCGGGGCGGGCCGGACGCGATCGCGGGGTTCAAGCAGGCGATCGAAGCCGCCCTGCCGCGAGGTGCCCGAAGCCGATCGACGAACCGAAGGTCCTCCCCGCGGCGCACCGCTTCGACGCCCTCGAACACGTGGCCCGCGTGTTCCTCGAACCCGACGAACATGCGGCGCCACGGACCGAGATCGTGGTCCACGCCGACCTCGAGACCCTCACCGAAGACGAGCCGGGCCGCTGCGAGCTCGAAGACGGCACCGGCATCACCGGCGCGGCTGCAACGGCTCAGCTGCGACAGCGGGCTCCGCCTCGCCCACGACCAGCGCGGTCAGACCCTCGACATCGGCCGCCGGTCCCGCAGCATCCCACCCGCCTTGCGCCGCTCGATCGTCGACCGCGACCACGGCACCTGCCGCTTCCCCGGCTGCTCGATCAGAGGCCGGCTGCAGATCCATCACGGCCGGCACTGGTCCCGGCGAGGCCACACCAAGAAGCCGAACCTGATCCTGGTCTGCCTCTACCACCACAAGGTCCTGCACGAAGGCGGCTGGAACGTCACCGGCGACGCCAACGGCGCGCTCACCTTCACCGACCCCAAGGGCCGCCCGATGCCCGAGGTCTCACTCCCACCACCCCGCACCGACGCCAGGGCGATCCGCGCGAGCACGCCGCCGCCGGCACCCACATCACCGCCACCACCATCACCCCGAACTGGCAAGCCGGCGAACGCCTCGACCTCGACCACGCCGTCCAAGCCCTCTGGCACCTCGACCCACCCACCTTCAACTGACGGAGCGAGAAGACCGCGGCGGAAGCGAACGTCCGGGAACCTGAAGCGCGGCGGGAAGCGTCGAACGGGTATGGCTCGACTTCGCGTGCTCGTCGTCATCCTGGGCGTGATCGCCGTTGCCGGGCTGTACCGACTCGGGCTCGGGCCGACCAGGCACGACGGGCAACGACGACAACCGTCGGAAGGCTCGAGCCGGCGCGGCCGACGTCCTGGTGGCGGAGTACGCCTGCGGACCGGCTGACGGTCCGTACATCACCACGAGCGGTACGGACGGCGGACGCGATGACGGTGGTCACGGACCTGGTCGTCGCGGGGAGCCCGGCGGGCAGCTCGGCGCCGGTCCGAGTCAACGCCGGGTATCGAGACTGCAGCAGATTTCGCACCTGAGCTGACCCGCGAGCCAGTGGGCGGTCGGAGTCGGGACGGTGAGCCTCCGCGAGTTGGCCAACCCGACGAGCCGTCAGCCGTGCTGAGCTCCGTGCCGATCACGCTGCGCCTGCCGGCCGGGGGCGGGTGCGGATAGCCGCGGTCCGGAGGTACCGGGAAGCTGTCCCAGGGGCGTGCCATCATCGGTTGGTGGCCGAACGGATCCGGAAGTCGCGGGGTCGGCTCGTCGTGACGCTGTACGCCGCGGAGGTCGCGGTGCTGCGCGACCTGGCGGGTCAGCTCGAGTCGCTCTTCGAGGGCGGGGTCCCCGAGCGTGGGGGCGATCCGACCCGGGACCGGCTGTTCCCCCGGGCCTACCTGGACCCCACCGAGGACGAGTCCGAGACCGAGTGGCAGCGCGTGGTCCACGGCGATCTGGTCAAGGAGAAGAGCGACGCGGTGGCCGCGCTGGTGGACTCGCTCGACGACGCGAAGACGAAGCGCAACGAGACGGTCGAGATCACGCTGGCGCCCGAGGCAGTCGAGCAGTGGGTCGAGCGCGCTGAACGACGTGCGGCTCGCGTTGGGGGTGGTGCTCGAGGTCACCGAAGACGAGCCGGTGATCGATCCGAGCGACCCGCGGGCGCAGGGGTTCGAGCTGTACCAATGGCTGACGTGGCTCCAGGGCTCACTCGTCGAGGTGCTGCTCGAGGCCGAGCCGGAGGACAGGACGGGAAGTGGGCGGGAGTGAGGAGCACGAGAGCGATGGTTGATGCACCCGACGCCGGGACCGGTGCGACGTCGTCGAGGGCTACGGGCTCGGCGACGCGCCGGCGGACGGCAGCGTGCTGCCGTGGTCGCAGGTCGTCGACTGGCTCGACCGCGGCGCGCAACTACTGGGTGTGCACCACCCGCGCCGACGGTCGTCCGCACGCGATGCCGGTCTGGGGGCTCTGGCTCGACGGGACGATCTGGTTCTCGACCGACCCGACGTCGGTGAAGGGTCGCAACCTCGAGGCCCGGCCGGACGTGGTCATCCACCTCGAGAGTGGCGACGAGGTCTGCGTGTTCGAAGGGACGGCCGTGCGGGTGCGCGACGCCGAGCCGTTGCAGCGCTTCGACGACGTCTATCTGGAGAAGTACGACGTCCGCCCGAGCGCCATGGGGGAGTCCGCCGGGGTCTACGTGCTGCGCCCGAGCGCGGCGCTCGTCTGGACCGAATCGGACTTCGCGACCAGCGCCACCCGTTTCACGTTTTGAGCCCTCGCTCCTGATACTCTCGTTCGACACCGTCAAGGGGTTCCTGTGAGAGCCCCACGGAGGAGCAAGCGTGGCCGAGAGCCCGGCGCCGAGCGCCGTACCCGAATCTGACGCGCCGACCCCCTCACGAGGGGGTCGTTCCGTGTCCGGGGGGCTCCGCCGTGCCGGCAGCGTTCGTCTTCCGCACCCAGGTCTTCGACGCGCAGGACCTGCACCGGGCCCACACCCGGATCGCCCACGAGATCGTGGAGCGCAACCACGGGGCCGAGAACCTGGTCCTGATCGGGCTGCACACCCGCGGCCCGGCCATCGCCCACCGCCTCGCCGCGTCGATCGCCTCCTTCGAGCAGACGCCGGTGCCGGTCGGCACCCTGGACGTCGCCTTCTACCGCGACGACATCGGCCTGCGCCCGGTCCAGCCGCTCGGGCCGACCGAGGTCCCGGTCGACATCACCGGCCGGATCGTGGTGCTGGTCGACGACGTCCTCTTCACCGGCCGCACCATTCGTGCCGCGCTCGACGCGGTCACCGAGCTCGGCCGCCCCGAGGCGATCCAGCTCGCGGTCCTCGTCGACCGGGGCCACCGGGAGCTGCCGATCCGGGCCGACTTCGTCGGCAAGAACCTGCCGACCGGCGTGGGCGAGGACGTGCGGGTCCGCCTGGCCGAGACGGACGACGTGGACGAGGACGCGATCGAGCTGTGGGCGCCCGAGATGCGGCGAGGGGTGAGCGGATGAAGCACCTGCTGTCCATCGAGGACCTGGACCGGAAGGGCGTCGAGGAGCTGCTCGAGCAGTCCGACGCCTTCCTCGACGTCCTCGCCCGCGAGATCCCGAAGGTCCCGGCCCTGCGGGGCAAGACGGTCGTGTCCCTCTTCTACGAGGAGTCCACCCGCACCCGCCTCTCGTTCGAGACCGCGGCGAAGCGCCTCTCCGCCGACACGATGTCGTTCGCGGTCGGCTCGTCGTCGGTGAAGAAGGGCGAGAGCCTCCTCGACACGGTGAAGACCATCGAGGCGATGGGGATCGACGCCATGGTGGTGCGGCATCCCGCCGCCGGCGCGCCGCACCGCGTCGCCCAGTGGATCGACGCCGTCGGTCGTGAACGCGGGCGACGGTCGTCACGAGCACCCGACCCAGGCGCTCCTCGACGCGTTCACGCTGCGCCGCCACCGCGGCCCGTCGCTCGACGGCTGTCGCATCGCGATCATCGGCGACGTCAGCCACTCGCGGGTCGCGCGCAGCACCATGCTCTGCTTCACCCGCCTCGGCGCGCAGGTCACCTTCGTCGGTCCGCCGACGCTGATGCCCGAACGGCTCGACGGGTGGCCGGTCACGGTGACGCACGATCTCGACGACATCCTCGGGGAGATCGACGTCGCGTACGTGCTGCGGGTGCAGCAGGAACGGCTCGGGCCAGGCGCTGCTGCCCAGCCTGCGCGAGTACTACGCGCCGCTACGGCCTGACCGCGGAGCGCGCCGCCGCGCATGAAGCCCGACACCCTCGTGATGCATCCCGGGCCCATGATCCGCGGGCCCGAGATCGCGACCGAAGTCGCCGACGGACCGCGCTCGCTCGTCCGCGAGCAGGTCACGAACGGAGTCGCCGTGCGCATGGCCGTCCTCTGGTCACTCATCGGATCGGGAGGCCACGTTGCCTGACGCTCGTCGATCGCGCGGCGGTCGCGTCATCGACGAGACCGGTGAGCGCGTCGCCGACGTGCTCGTGCGCGACGGCGTGATCGCGGCGGTCGGGCCCGGTCTCGACGCGCCCGCGGGCGCGACGGTGCTCTCGGCCGACGGCTGCGTGGTGGCTCCGGGTCTGGTCGACATCCAGGTGCACTTCCGGGAGCCGGGCCGCGAAGAAGCAGAGACGATCGAGTCCGGCGCGCGCGGTGCGGCACTCGGTGGGTTCACCGCGGTGGTCGCCATGCCCAACACCACGCCGCCGCTCGACGACGCCAAGGTCGTCGCCGCGATGCTCGAGCGCGGCCGGGAGGTGTCCTGCCTCGTGACGGTCGCCGGCTGCATCACCCAGGGCCGGGCCGGCCACGAGCTCGCGCCGATGGGCGAGCTGTACGACCTCGGGGTTCGGGTCTTCACCGACGACGGCGACTGCGTTGCCGACGCCAACGTCATGCGCCGGGCCTTCGAATACGCCCGGGCGCTGCCGGGCGCGGTCATCGCGCAGCACGCCGAGGATCCCGACCTCGTGGCCGGCGGGCACATGCACGAAGGGGAGTGGTCGGCGAAGCTCGGGATCCCGGGCCGGCCGGCCGAAGCGGAGTCGACGATCGTCGCCCGGGACCTCGCGCTGGCGAAGCTCACGGACGGTCGCTACCACGTGTTGCACCTCTCGACCGCGGCCGCGACGGAGCTGGTGCGCGCCGCGAAGGCCGAGGGCGTCCGGGTGACGTGCGAGGTCTCGCCGCAGCACCTCGCCCTCACCGACGCGGCGTGCGCGTCGTTCGACCCGGTCTTCAAGATGAACCCGCCGCTGCGATCGGACGCGGACGTCGCCGCGGTCACCGCCGGGTCTGGCCGACGGCACGATCGACGCGATCGCCACCGACCACGCGCCGCACGCGCCGGAGACGAAGGAGCGCACCTTCGAGGAGGCGCCCCCGGGGATGCTCGGGGTCGAGACCGCGCTCGCGGTGGCGATCACCAAGCTGGTCGAGCCGGGCGTGATGCCGCTGGCCGAGGTGATCGGCGCGCTGACGTGGCGGCCGGCCCGCATCGCCGGCCTGGACGCCCTGGGGCACGGTCAGCCGATCGCGGCGGGGAACCCCGCCAACCTCTGCGTCTTCGATCCGGCCGAGCAGTGGGTGGTCGATCCCGACCGCCTGGCCAGCCGGTCGCGCAACACCCCGTTCGCCGGGTGGAAGCTGACCGGCCGGGTCCGTCACACCGTCCTGCGCGGCCAACCCACCGTGATCGATCGCGAGGCGCAACAGTGAGCGCCGCAGGAGCCGAGCACCGTGGTGTCGCTCCGCTGCGGTGCGGGGCCCGAGCGGCCCGGCCCGCAGGGCCAGGAGCGGGTGAGATGAGCGTGCGAGAAGCGGTGCTCGTGCTGGCGGACGGGGAGATGTTCGAAGGCGAGGCGATCGGCTCGCTCGGCGAATCCGAGAGTGACGTCGAGGTGGTGGCGACCGGTGAGGTCGTGTTCAACACCGCGCTGTCGGGCTACCAGGAGATCGTCACCGACCCGAGCTACGCGGGCCAGATGATCGCGTTCACCTACCCGCACATCGGGAACTACGGCACCAACCCGGACGACGACGAGAGTCGCCGTCCGTTCTGCAACGGCGTGATCGTGCGCGACCTCGCCCGCCGCCCGAGCAGCTGGCGCTCCACCGAGTCGCTCCCCGACTTCCTGATCCGTCACGGCGTACCGGGCATCACCGGCATCGACACCCGCCGGCTCACCCGCCATCTGCGCGATGCCGGCGCCGCGCCCGGCGCGTTCGGCACCGACGAAGCCGCGGTGCGCGCCGCGGCCGCCGCGGCTCCCGCGACCGACGGGCTCGACCTCGTCGCCACCGTCACCACCGACGCGCCGTACACCGCGGGTGACTCCGATGCGCCGTTCCACGTCGTGGCCTACGACCTCGGCATCAAGCGCACGATCCTGCGCCACCTCACCGGCACCGGCTGCTTCGTCGAGGTCGTCCCCGCTTCGACGCCGGCCGAGAGCGTGCTGGAGCGCCGGCCGGACGGCATCTTCCTCTCGAACGGTCCGGGCGACCCGGCCGCGGTGGGCTACGCCGCCGATGCCGTGCGCGGCTTCGTCGGGAGCGGGATCCCGGTGTTCGGGATCTGCCTCGGGCACCAGATCCTCGGGCTCGCGCTCGGCGGCCGGACGGTGAAGCTGCCGTTCGGGCACCACGGGGCGAACCATCCGGTCCGCCACGAGCCGACCGGCCGGGTGGAGATCACGAGCCAGAACCACAACTACGCGGTCGATCCCGACGCGCTCGGCCGGGACGTCGAGATCACCCACGTCAACCTGAACGACGGGGTGTGCGAGGGGTTGCGACTCCGCGGCGAGCCGGTGTTCTCGGTGCAGCACCATCCCGAGGCCGGTCCGGGCCCGCACGACGCCGCGTACCTGTTCGACGAGTTCACCGCGGTCATGTCCGGGAGTCGCTGACATGCCGCGTCGCGACGACCTCTCGTCGATCCTCATCATCGGGAGTGGGCCGATCGTCATCGGTCAGGCCTGCGAGTTCGACTACTCGGGCACGCAGGCGTGCCGCGTCCTGCGCGAGGAGGGCTACCGGGTCATCCTGGTGAACTCGAACCCGGCGACGATCATGACCGACCCCGAGTTCGCCGACGCGACCTACGTCGAGCCGCTCGACGTCGACAGCCTGCGGCGCATCATCGAGCGCGAGCGCCCGGACGCGGTCCTGCCGACGCTCGGCGGCCAGACCGCGCTGAACCTGGCGATCGAGCTGCACGAAGCCGGGGTGCTCGACGAGTTCGACGCCGAGCTGATCGGCGCGAGCGTCGAAGCGATCCACACCGCCGAGGACCGCTCCCGGTTCAAGGCGGCGATGCTCGAGATCGGGCTCGGGGTCCTGGCAGTCGCAGATCGTGCAGGTGGACACCGACCTGCCGGAGTCGGTTCGGCTCTCGGAGGCCACCGAACGGGCGCTCATCAGCGGCAAGGAGCTCGGCTTCCCGCTGATCTGCCGGCCGAGCTTCATCCTCGGCGGCAGCGGCACCGGCGTCGCCCACGACGAGGACGAGCTGCGGCTGATCGCCGAGCACGGCTTCGCGGCCAGCCCGGTCGGCGAGATCCTGCTCGAGCAGTCGGTGGTCGGGTGGAAGGAGTACGAGCTCGAGGTCATGCGCGACCAGGCGGACAACGTGGTCGTCATCTGCTCGATCGAGAACTTCGATCCGATGGGCGTGCACACCGGTGACTCGATCACGGTCGCGCCCGCGCAGACGCTGACCGACGTCGACTACCAGCGGATGCGCGACGCCTCGTTCGCCTGCATCCGGCGCATCGGCGTCGACACCGGCGGATCCAACGTGCAGTTCGCGGTCAACCCGATCGACGGCGAGATGGTCATCATCGAGATGAACCCGCGCGTCTCCCGCTCGAGCGCGCTCGCCAGCAAGGCCACCGGATTCCCGATCGCGAAGATCGCCGCGAAGCTCGCGGTCGGCTACCGGCTCGACGAGGTGACGAACGACATCACCCGCGTCACCCCGGCCAGCTTCGAGCCGACCATCGACTACGTGGTGACGAAGATCCCGCGCTGGGCGTTCGAGAAGCTGCCCGGCGCGTCGCCGGTGCTCGGCACGATGATGCAGTCGGTCGGCGAGGCGATGGCCATCGGCCGCACGTTCCCCGAGTCGCTGCAGAAGTGCCTCCGCTCGCTCGAGACGGGTTTCCCGGCCTGACGCCGGACCTCGCGAGTCTGGGCGAAGTCGGTGCGCCGCTCGCGGGGATCGACACCGAGGAGCTGGTGCGCCGATCGGCGCGTCCCGACCCCGGAGCGGATCTTCGTGGTCGCCGCCGCCCTCGACCGGGGCGTGACCGTCGAGCGCCTGCACGACATCACCGGGATCGACCCGTGGTTCCTGGACCAGATGCAGATGATCCTCGAGGAGCGGCAGCGGCTGGCCGAGCTCGGCGGCCCCGACGCGCTCACGCGTGCGGACTGGCGGCGGGCGAAGCGCCTCGGCTTCGGCGACGCGCAGCTCGCCACCGCTCTGGGACGCGGACGCCGAAGCGGTGCGGGCCGCCCGGATCGCGGCCGGTGTCGTCGTGACCTACAAGACGGTCGACACCTGCGCGGCCGAGTTCGCGGCCGAGACGCCGTACCACTACGGCACGTACGAGGATGAGGACGAGGTCGCGCCGGTCACGCGGCCGACGGTCGTCATCCTCGGGAGCGGCCCGAACCGGATCGGCCAGGGCGTCGAGTTCGACTACTGCTGTGTCCACGCCGCGTTCGCACTCTCCGATGCCGGCTACGAGACGGTGATGGTCAACTGCAACCCCGAGACCGTCTCGACGGACTACGACACGAGCGATCGGCTGTTCTTCGAGCCGCTCACCGCCGAAGGCGTCCGCAACGTCTGCGACTCGCTCATGCAGCACGCGGAAGGCGACGGCGAGCTGACCGGCGTGGTGGTGGCCCTCGGCGGTCAGACACCCTTGAAGCTCGCGCACACGCTCGAGCAGGCCGGCATCCCGGTGCTCGGGACGAGTCCCGACTCGATCGACCTCGCCGAAGACCGGGACCGCTTCAACGCACTGTGCGAGCGGCTCGAGATTCCGCAGCCGGCGGGCGGCACCGCGAGCGGGATCGAGGACGCGCAGAAGATCGCGAACGAGATCGGCTATCCCGTGCTCGTGCGACCGTCGTACGTGCTGGGCGGCCGGGCGATGCAGATCGTGTACGACGACGAGGGTCTCGCGGCGGCGATGGACGAGCTCGCGGCGCACGGCACGCTCGGGCGCGAAGGCGGCCTCTCGGCCGAGCGACCCGCGCTGATCGACCGCTTCATCGAAGACGCGATCGAGGTGGACGTCGATGCGCTGCGCGACCGCGACGGTGAGGTCCTCATCGGCGGCGTCATGGAGCACATCGAAGCCGCGGGCGTGCACTCGGGTGACTCCGCCTGCGCGATCCCGCCCCCGACGCTCAGCGCGGCGACGATCGCGACCATCGAGGAGTACACGAGCCGGCTCGCCGACGCGCTCGAACGTCTGCGGGCTTGCTCAACGTGCAGTACGCGGTCAAGGACGGCAACGTCTTCGTCATCGAAGCCAATCCCCGCGCCAGCCGCACGGTGCCGTTCGTGAGCAAGGCCACCGGCGTCCCGCTGGCCAAGGTCGCGGCGCGGGTCATGGTCGGGACCACGCTCGCGGCGATGCGCGACGAAGGGTTCCTGCGGCCGCCGGCCGAAGGTGGGCACCTCGCGGTCAAGGAAGCGGTGCTGCCGTTCAACAAGTTCCCCGAGGTCGACACGATCCTCGGTCCCGAGATGCGTTCCACCGGCGAGGTGATGGGCATCGACCGCTCGTTCGGGCTCGCGTTCGCCAAGAGCCAGGCCGCGGCCGGGCAACCGGCTGCCCGAGCAGCGGCACGGTGTTCTTCTCGCTCGCCGACCGCGACAAGCACGTCGGGCTCGCGGCGGCCCGGCGGTTCGCCGACCTCGGCTTCGGGATCGTCGCCACCGCGGGGACGGCCGCGGCCTGCGTCGCCGAAGGGATCCCGATCGAAGCGGTGGTGGCCAAGATCGGCGAGCAGCAGGGCGTCGACGCGGTCGACCTCATCTCGTCCGGCCGGGTCGACCTGGTCGTGAACACGCCCCGGGGCCGGGGCCCCCGGGCCGACGGGAACCACATCCGGCGGGCCGCGGTGGCCCACCAGGTGCCGGCACTCACCACCGCGGCCGCGGCGCTCGCCGCGGCGGCGGGAATCGCCGAGTCCACCAGCCGGGCGGCGACCGTCCGGTCCCTGCAGGAGTACCACGCCGACGGCCAGCTCCGACTCGAGGTGTGACGGTGGGTCGACGGTCCCGGATCGGCCTCGAACCGGTCGATCTGTCGGTGACCGTGGGGGGCCTCGTGCTCCCGAACCCGATCGTCGCGGCGTCCGGGACGTTCGGGCACGGCGACGAGGTGGCCCGGCTCTGCCCGCCGAAGCACCTCGGCGCGGTGACGGTGAAGTCGCTCGCGGCCTACGAGTGGTCTGGCAACCCCGCGCCACGCCTCGCGCCGACCGCGGCGGGCGGCATGTTGAACTCGGTGGGCCTGCAAGGTCCGGGCGTCGAGCACTGGGTGGAACACGAGCTGCCCGGCCTGCGAGCGCTCGGAGCGCGCGTCATCGCGTCGGTGTGGGGGAGGACGGTCGACGACTTCGAGACCGCGGCCAAGATGCTCGAGCCCGCGGCGGCCGAGCTCGTCGCGGTCGAGGTCAACGTGAGCTGCCCGAATCTGGAAGATCGGTCGCGGATGTTCGCGCACTCACCCGACAGCACGGCCGCGGTCATCCGCGTGGTGCTGGACGCCGGACTCGGCCTTCCGGTGTTCGCGAAGCTGTCGCCGAACACGTTCGAGGTCGTCGACGTGGCGCGCGCCGCGCTCGGCGCCGGGGCGCACGGCCTGACGCTCGTGAACACGCTGCTCGGTCTCGGCATCGACGCGAGCACGCGCCACCTCAAGCTCGGCGCGGGCGGTGGCGGTCTGTCCGGCCCGCCGTTGAAGGCGGTCGCGCTGCGCGTCGTGCACGACGTCACGCAAGCACTCCCGGGAACGCCGATCATCGGCACCGGCGGCGTGTCGTGTGGCGAAGACGTCGTCGAGATGTTGCTCGCCGGCGCGAGCGCGGTCGGCGTCGGTACCGCGACATTCCGCGAGCCGCGCGCGACGCTTCGGATCCTGGACGAGCTCGAAGCCTGGTGCCGCGATCACCACGTGACCCGCGTCGCCGATCTCACTGCGGCACTGGAGGAGAACAGCTGATGATGACCACGGAAGTTCCCGCGGAAGTCCGCGACCGCATGGTGCTCGGGCTCGACGTCGGCGGGTTGGCGCCGGCCGTCGAGATCGCGAAGCGGGTCGCGCCCTGGTTCGACCTGGTCAAGATCGGTCACGAGCTCTACGCGGAAGCGGGACCGCTGGCCTTCGACCGGTTCCACGAGCTCGGGTTCCGGGTGTTCTGCGACCTCAAGCTGCACGACATCCCGAACACGGTCGAGCGCGCCGCCCGTGCGCACGCGCGACACGGCGTCGAGCTCATGAACGCGCATGCCGCGGGTGGCGAGGCGATGTTGCGCGCCTTCGTCGAAGGTGCGCACGCGGGCGCGCAGGACATCGGTGCGCCGCCGCCGGTGACGCTTGGCGGTCACGGTTCTGACCTCGGAACCCGACGCGAGTGCGTTCCCGGAACGGCTCGCCACCGCCCGCGCCGCGGGTTGTGACGGCGTTGTGTGCAGCGCGCACGAGGCATCGCAGGCCGGGGCCGCGGGACTGCGCACGATGGTGCCGGGTGTCCGCCTGCCGGGAGCCGATGCGAACGATCAGGCCCGGGTGGCCACGCCCGGCGCCGCGATTGCGGCCGGCGCCGATTGGATCGTCCTCGCGCGAACGATCACCGCCGCGCCGGATCCCGAAGCTGCCGCGGCGGCCGCCGCGAACGAGGTCGCGGCCGCGCTCGCGCGGTTGAGCCGGGAGTTTCGGACACTCCGGCCCGACCGGCGACGCGACCGCCTGCCTATACTCGGCGCTCGTTCTCATCTACCTCGCGTCCGGCCGCGTCCGGACGCCCTCGGAGGTTGCCCCACAATGCCGCTCCCGCCGACGCTCACCACCGAGCAGCGCCAGGCTGCGCTCCAGAAAGCTGCGGAAGCGCGCCGGGTGCGGGCGGAGGTCAAGGCCAGGCTCAAGCTCAACCGCTTGAGCCTGCGCGACCTCTTCGATCAGAGTGACGCCGACGAGATGTTGGCGAAGCTGAAGGTCGTCAGCGTCCTCGAGTCGCTGCCGGGAGTCGGCAAGGTGCGCGCCCGTCGCATCATGTCGGATCTCGACATCAGCGAGAGTCGACGCCTGCGCGGCCTCGGGACCAAGCAGCGTGCCGCGCTGCTCGAGGCTTTCCCGAAGCAGTAGGTGACCGAACGGGAGCGCAGGCCGGCGCGGGCACGAAGTGCAGAGGCCGGAGCGACCGAACGCGGGCGTCCTGCTCGTCCTGGCCGGCCCTTCGGGCGTCGGCAAGGGAACGGTCGGGAAGCGTCTGCTCGAGCGCGACCGCCACCTCACGTGGTCGGTCTCGGCCACGACCCGTGACCCACGTCCCGGTGAGGTGGACGGGGTCGACTACCGGTTCCTCAGCCGGGACGACTTCCTGGCCCTGCGTGATGCCGGCGGGTTCCTCGAGTCCTTCGAGGTCTACGGCCAGCTGAAGGGCACGCCGCGAGAGCCGGTCGAGGCGAGCCTGCGCGCCGGTGAGGACGTCCTCATGGAGGTGGACGTCCAGGGCGCGATGGCCGATCCGGGAGCAGATCCCCGATGCGTTGCTCGTGTTCCTGGCCGCGCCCTCCCGCGAGGTGCAGCGGGAGCGGCTCGTGGCCCGGGACGCGGACGACCCCGAGCAGCTGGCCCGCCGGATCGCGCAGGCCGAGGCCGAAGAGGCGATGGCGGACCGGTTCGACGCCATCGTCGTCAACGACGACGTGGATGCAGCCGTTGACCAGGTCGCTGCTATCCTGGCTGGTCGCCGCCGCCACCATCGCCGTGAGTCATCGACCTGACGCGAGAGCTGCGCCGCACCGCCACCTGACGACCGGGAGCACATCACCGCATGGCCGAACGACGCGCATCGCTCATGGAGCCTCGCATCGAGATGTTGCTCGGTCGCGAGAACTCGCGATTCACGCTGGTGACGTTGGCGGCCCGCCGGGCGCGCGAGATCAACGACTACTACAACCAGCTCGGTGAGGGTCTCGGCAAGATCGTGCCGCCGCAGGTCACCTCGGTGTCCCGCAAGCCGCTGTCGATCGCCCTCGAGGAGATCGAAGTCGGCAAGATCGTCAAGGCGGAGCCGGTCGAGGAGCTCGAGGGCGACGCCGACGGCGAGGCGTCCGCGGACGCTTCGGCTGACGACGCCGGCTAGGACATGTCGGCAGCGGCCGAGCTCGGGGCGCTCCGGGGGCGGCGAGTGGTGCTCGGGAGTGGCCGGCGGGATCGCGGCCTACAAGGCGGTGGAGATCTGCCGTCGCCTCGTCGACGCGGGCGCGCACGTCAGCCCGGTCCTCACGAAGGACGCCACCCGCTTCATCGGTGCCGTGACGTTCTCGGCGCTGGCCTCGGAGCCGGCGCAGACGTCCCTGTTCGACGGGCCGGACCCGATTCCGCACACGCGCCTGGGCCAGACGCGCGGATCTCGTCATCGTGGCGCCGTCGACCGCGAAGCTGCTCGGGAAGTACGCCGCCGGCATCTCCGACGACCTGCTGACGGCCACGCTCCTCGCCACCCGGGCGCCCGTGCTCGTCGCCCCGGCGATGCACACCGAGATGTGGGAGCACGCCGCCGTCCAGGAGAACCTGGCCACGCTGCGCCGGCGCGGCGTGCACGTGGTCGAGCCCGAGTCCGGGCGGCTCGCCGGGGGCGACGTCGGGGCGGGTCGCCTCGCCGATCCGGCCCGCATCGTGGCGGCCGCCGCGCGAGATCCTGAGTCGCGGCCGGGACCTCTCCGGACTGCGGGTGCTCGTCACCGCCGGAGGGACCCGGGAGGCGATCGATCCCGTGCGGTTCGTGGGCAATCGATCATCCGGGAAGATGGGCTTCGCCGTCGCCGACGTGGCCGCGAGCCGGGGCGCGTCCGTTGTGCTCGTCAGCACGCAGCCGCCGCCCCCCGCCACGGCCGAGTCCGGCGGCATCGAGACGATCCGGGTGGAGACCGCCGAGGACATGCACCGCGAGGTGCTGGCCCGGTTCCCCGACGTCGACGTGGTCGTGATGGCCGCCGCCGTGGCGGACTTCCGCCCGAAGGCGATCGCCCCGGACAAGCTCAAGAAGCGCGACGGCCTCCCCGAGATCGTGCTCGAGCCGACGCCGGACATCCTCGGCGCGCTCGGGGCGAGCAAGTCCGGCCAGCTCCTCGTGGGGTTCGCGGCCGAGACGGAGCGGGTGGCCGAGCATGCGGCGGAGAAGCTGGCCGCCAAGCGGCTGGATCTCATCGTCGCGAACGACGTGAGCGCCGCCGATGCGGGCTTCGAAGTCGACACGAACCGGGCCGTGCTGCTTGACTCGTCGGGCTCCGTCGAGGAGACGCCTCTGTTGAGCAAGGCGGCACTCGCGGGTGTGATCCTCGATCGGGTCGCCAGCTCGACTCGGTCGGGGCACTACTGGGGATCTTGGACGCAACACCACTACAAGGGAGCGCTCGTGAGCTCGTATCCGTTCACCTCGGAATCGGTCACCGAGGGTCATCCGGACAAGATGTGTGACCAGATCTCCGATTCGGTCCTCGACGCGATCTTCGCCGAGGACCCGAACAGCCGCGTGGCGTGCGAGACCCTGGTCACGACCGGACTGGTCGTCGTCGCCGGTGAGATCAGCACCCAGGCGTACGTCGACATCCCCCGCGTCGTGCGCGACACGGTCAACGCCATCGGCTACGACCGCGAGTCGTTCGGGTTCGACGGTCACACCTGCGGCGTCATCACCACCATCGACGAGCAGTCACCTGACATCGCCATGGGCGTCGACAAGGCCGTCGAGCAGCGTGCCGGCACCGGCGACCACTACGACGAGGTGGGCGCGGGCGACCAGGGAATGATGTTCGGCTACGCCTGCGACGACACCGAAGACCTGATGCCGATGCCGATCTGGCTCGCGCACCGCCTGGCCAAGAAGCTCTCCGAGGTCCGCAAGGCCGGGGTGCTCCCGTACCTCCGTCCCGACGGCAAGACCCAGGTCACGGTCGAGTACGTCGACGGTCGGCCGGTTCGCCTGCGCGGCGTGCTGATCTCGACGCAGCACGCGCCCGGGATCGACATCGACGGCATGATCAAGCCCGACCTCATCGAGCACGTCATCCGCCCGACGTTGCCGGCGCAGTTCGCCGACGACGACTTCGAGGTGCTCTGCAACCCGACCGGCAGCTTCGAGCTCGGTGGTCCCCACGCCGACTGCGGTCTGACCGGGCGCAAGATCATCGTCGACACCTACGGCGGCATGGCCCGCCACGGTGGCGGTGCGTTCAGCGGCAAGGACCCGACGAAGGTGGACCGGTCGGCGGCGTACGCGGTGCGCCACGTGGCGAAGAACGTGGTGGCGTCCGGTGTCGCGAAGCGCTGCGAGGTGCAGGTCGCGTACGCGATCGGTGTCGCGCACCCGATGTCGGTGATGGTCGAGACGTTCGGCACCTCGGAGATCGACCAGCTCAAGCTGTCGGCGCTCGTGCAGGAGCACTTCGACCTGCGCCCGGCGGCGATCATCGAGCGGCTCGACCTGCGGCGGCCGATCTACCAGAAGACCGCGGCGTACGGGCACTTCGGTCGCCCCGACCCGGACTTCACCTGGGAGCGCACCGACCACGCCGACAGCTTCCGGGCCGCCTGCGAAGCACTGGCCTGACCACGAACACTCTTCTCGGCCCGCTGCACCGCACCTGATGCGGTCGAGCGGGCCGAGAACGTTGTCGGGGGCGCGGGTCTGCCGGGTTCGCCCGGACGTCCCGGCCCTGGATCGCACCTTCGACTACCTCGTCCCCGAGGCCATGGGCGACGCGGTCACCGTCGGCACGATCGTGCGCGTGCCGTTGGCGGGCCGCCGCGTCCGGGGCTGGGTGGTCGCCGACGACGTCGAGCCCGAAGCGGCGACCGACAAGCTGCTGCCGCTGGCCAAGGTGGTCGGCGCCGGACCGCCGGCGGAAGTCCTCGCGCTGGGCGAGTGGGCCGCGTGGCGGTGGGCCGGTCCGGTCGCGCACCTGCTCCGTGCCGCGTCACCGCCGAACGCGGTGCGGGCGGCCGCCGGCAGGCAGGCTGACAGCCCTGCGCTGCGGGCCGTCTCGTTCCGGGCCGAAGTCCTGGCCTGGCCGCCGGCGGGGGATCGGCGGGATCTCGTCGCGGATCGGATCGCCGCCGACGGCTCGACCCTCGTCGTCGTGCCCGAGGCGGCTCGTCTCGGTGCGTTGCGCAAGCGTCTCGAACGCGACGGTCACCGCATGCTCGAGCTGCACGGCAGCGAGTCGGATGCGGAGCGGACGCGGGCGTGGGCCGCGGCGCGGGACGGCCGGTGCGTCGTGGTCGGTGGTCGGACCGCGGTGTGGGCGCCGGTACCGGACCTCGCGGCCGTGGTCGTGCTCGACGAAGGCGACGAGGCCCTGCAGGAGGAGCGAACCCCGACCTGGAACGGCCGGGATGTCGCGGTCGAACGGGCCCGCCGCCAGGGGGCGACCCTGACCCTCGTCGCGGCCGCGCCCACGTTGGAGGCGCAGGCGGTCGGCGGTTCGCCCGTCCGACCCGAGCGGTCGATCGAGCGCGACGGCTGGCCCATCGTGGAAGTCGTCGACCCCCGCAACGACGCGCCGGGGACCGGGCTGCTCACCGAGCCCCTGGCGACCGCGCTGCATCACGTGATCGACCGGGGCGAACGCGCGGTGTGCGTGCTCAACCGGCGCGGTCGGGCCCGGCTCCTCGCGTGTGTGGCGTGCACGGAGCTGGCTCGCTGCGAACGGTGTGGCGCGTTCGTCAGTGAGACCGAGAGCGGTGGGCTGCAGTGTGCGAGCTGCGGGCTGGAGCGACCGATGGTCTGCCTGCACTGCCACGCCACCCGGATGAAGGCGCTGCGACCCGGCGTGGCGCGGGTGCGCGACGACCTCGCCGCGCTGCTCCCTCGGGTCGAGGTGGTCGAGGTCGACGCATCGACGGACATGCCCGCGGCGGGTCAGGTGTTCGTCGGCACCGAAGCGGTGCTGCACCGCCTCCCGCCCGGCCCCCGCCTGGGGCTGGTCGCCTTCCTCGACTTCGACCAGGAGCTCCTCGCCCCGCGCTACCGCGCCGGCCGAGCAGGCGCTCGGGCTGCTGGTGCGCGCGGCGCGCCGGCTCGGACCACGGACCGCCGGTGGCCGCCTGCTCGTGCAGACCCGGCTGCCGGACCACGAAGTCGTGGAGGCGGCCCGCCGAGCCGACCCGACCGTCGTCGCCGACGCCGAGCGGCCGCGGCGCGAGGCGCTCGGCTACCCGCCGTTCGGTGCCCTGGCCGAGGTGCGCGGGCGTGGATCTCGCGGTCACGACGCTGCTCGACGGGCTCCGGGACCAGCCCGAGATCGACGTGTTCGGGCCCACCGGCGCGGCCACCGGGCTGGCGGCGCTCGTACGCGCACCGACACGTCGATGTCCTCTGCGACGCACTGGCCGCCGCCGCTCCCGCGGCGCGATCCCTGGGCCGGCTGCGGATCGCGGTGGACCCGCTCCGGGTCTGACGATCTGATAGGCACCACCGCATGACGGGTACGTACCCAGGTTTCGAAGGTCACGTCGGGCGGACGTTCGCGGGTTCGCAGGGGGCGTGGCCGGCGCGGCCGACCCCGCCGGAGGGCGCGCCGAACGTCATCGTCATGCTCGCCGACGACCTCGGCTTCGCCGACCTCGGTTGCTACGGCTCGGAGATCGACACGCCGCACCTCGACGCGCTCGCCGCCCGCGGCATCCGCAGCACGAACTTCCACACCGCGCCGATGTGCTCGCCGACCCGCGCGTCGTTGCTCACCGGGCTCGAGTCGCACCGCGCCGGGTTCGGTACGGTCGCCCACGCCGACCCCGGCTTCCCCGGGTACGCGATGGAGCTCGCCCCGGACTCCGCGACGATCGCCGAGGTGCTGCGCGACCAGGCCGGCTACGCCACGATGATGGTGGGGAAGTGGCACCTGGCCAAGGACTCGGACTGCTCGGCCGCCGGCCCGCAGCACTCGTGGCCGTGCCAGCGCGGGTTCGAGCGCTTCTACGGGATCCTCGACGCGTTCACGAACCTGCACCAGCCGCACCGCCTCGTCGAGGACAACCATCTCGTCGAGGTGGACCGCTACCCGGACGACTACTACTTCACCGACGACCTCACCGATCACGCGATCTCGATGATCCGGGAGCGCAAGGCGAGCAACCCCGAGCAACCGTTCTTCCTGCTACTTCGCGCACGGTGCGGTGCACGCGCCGCTGCACGCCCGCGCGGACGACATCGCCAAGTACCGCGGCCGCTACGACGGCGGCTGGGATCAGCTCCGTGACGAGCGGTTCGCCCGCCAGCGCGAGCTCGGCATCGTCCCCGAGGGGCTGGCAGCTCCCGCCGCGCAACACCGAGGCGAACCACGACGTCCGCGCCGTGGGCGGACCTCGACGATCGGGAGCGCGAGCTGTTCGCCCGGCACATGGAGGTCTACGCGGCGATGGTGGACCGCATCGACCAGAACGTCGGTCGCCTGGTCGACGCGCTGGAGGAGCTGGACGAGCTCGACAACACGATCATCATCTTCCTCTCGGACAACGGCGCGTCACGGGAGGGCGAGGTCACCGGCACGACCGCGTACTACGTGCACCTGCTCCAGGGTGACGACATCGACGCCGACTACGCGCGCCTCGACGACATCGGCGGGCCGCGCACGACGCCGCACTACCCGCGCGGCTGGGCGATGGCGTCGGGTACGCCGTTCCGCCTCTACAAGATCAACACCCACCAGGGCGGGCACTCGGTGCCGTTCTGCTTCTCGTGGCCGGCAGGGCTGCCGGAGCGCGGAGCGATCCGGACGCAGTACGCGCACGTCACCGATCTGCTGCCCACGCTGCTCGAGCTCATCGGCGTCGAGCGACCGACCGAGCGCAACGGCGTACCGCTCGCGCCGATCGACGGCGCGAGCTTCGCCGCGACGCTGCGCGACCCCGACGCGCCGAGCGCGCACCTGGAGCAGATCTACGAGTGCAACGGTCACCGCGGGCTGTACCGCGACGGCTGGGAGCTGGTGACGCTGCACCAACCACTCACGCCGTTCACCGATCAGGAGTGGGAGCTCTACCACCTGGCCGAGGACCCGACCGAGCTGCACGACCTCGCGGCAGCGGAGCCGGAGCGGGTGCGCGAGCTCGCCGCCGCGTGGGAGGAGGGGGCGTGGAACGACCACATCTACCCGCTCGACGAGGGCACCAGCATCAAGTACGTGCAGCGACCCGACCGCAGACGCGGTCTACGCCGAGCCGGTCACGATCCGGCGGGGTACGCCGACGCTCGAGCGCTGGCGCTCGGTGCAGCTGATCTGGTTCCGGTCGATCACGATCACCGTCGACCTGGACCACAAGTCGGCGGACCAGGGAATGCTCGTCGCCCACGGCGACCAGGGCGCGGGCTACGCGCTGTACGTCCTCGACGGCGAGCTGTTCTTCGTGCACAACAACGGGCGGGGCGCGATGCTGACGGTCTCGGGCGGCGCGATGGCCGACGGCGGTGCAATCCGTCGAGGCCGAGCTCCGCGCGACCGGCGGCCAGAAGTGGGATCTCACCCTGCGGGTCGACGGTGAGGACCGGGCCGTGCAGCACCGGGGTGCCGATGCTGTTCGGCATCGCGCCGTTCGAAGGCATCGACGTGGGCATCGACCGGCGCTCGCCGGTCTCGTGGGAGATCTACGAGCGCTTCGGCCCGTTCCCGTACACGGGCGCGCTGCACTCGGTCACGTACACGCCCGGGTGAGCCCGCCCCCGACGCGCCCGTCAACCTGATGGACATGCTGCGCGAGATGGGTGCCGCCTTCGAGTAGCCCCGCCGTATCTTCACCTGAACCCCGAAGCGATGCGAGGGTGGCTGGTATCCTGGCGCCGTGGCTACGTACGAAATTCGCCAATTCGGCGATCCGGTCCTGAAGCAGCGGTCGAAGGACGTCGAGAACCTCGACGGCAACTTCGCGCGGACCGTCGAGGCCATGTACGAGACGATGTACGACGCGGAAGGTGGCGGTCTGGCGGCGCCGCAGGTCGGCATCGGGCGCCGGTTCTTCGTGTTCAAGACCGAAGACGGTCCGCAGGTCGCGATCAACCCGGAGGTCGTCGAGTCGTCGGGCGAGGAAGAGTGGACCGAGGGCTGCCTCTCCATCCCGGGCATCGGGTTCGAGATCGTGCGGCCGGCGCTCGTCACGTTGCGGGCCACCGACCTGGACGGCAACGAGCTGCTCATCGAGGCGGACGACTACCTCGGCCGGATGTTCCAGCACGAGATCGACCACCTCGACGGGATCCTGGCCATCGACCGGGTGGACCCGGACGAGCGCAAGAAGGCGCTCCGGGCCATGCGGGAGCGGGAGCTCGACCTCGCCGGCGACGGCGTCTCCGCGCACCGTCTCGGCTGATCGGGCACGGCTGACGCCATGCGCGTCGTCTTTCTCGGCACGCCGCCCGACGCGGTCCCGACCCTCGAGGCGCTGCACGCCAGCGAGCATGAGGTCGCGCTCGTCGTGACCCAGCCCGATCGCAAGCGCGGCCGCGGTGGGGCGCTCGTCCCGAGCCCGGTCAAGGCGGCGGCGAGCGAGCTCGGTCTGCCGGTGGTCACGCCGGAACGTTCGCGCGAGATCGTCGACGAGGTGCGCGACACCGGCGCCGCGCTCGGTGTCGTCGTCGCGTTCGGTCAGCTGCTCCCCACCGCGTTGCTCGACGCGTTGCCGCACGGGTTCGTGAACGTGCACTTCTCGCTGCTGCCGCGCTGGCGCGGCGCGGCGCCGGTGGAGCGGGCGATCCTGGCCGGCGATGCCGAGACCGGGGTGTGCGTCATGCAGCTGGAAGCGGGACTCGACACCGGTCCGGTCTACGGCCGCGCGAGCACACCGATCGACGACGACGAGACCGCCGGTGAGCTGCGCGCCCGCCTGGTGGGGATCGGCACCGATCTGCTGCTGCGCACCCTGCCGGACGTCCCGAACACCGAGCCGACGCCGCAGTCCGGGGAGCCGACGTACGCCGAGAAGCTCACCGTCGACGAGTTCCATCTCGACCCGAGCGCGCCCGCGGCCGAGCTGGCCCGCCGGGTGCGGGCGGGCAACCCGCGCCCGGGCGCGTGGACCGAGGTGGACGGCAAGCGGTTGAAGGTGTGGCGCGGGCACGTCGAGCGCGACGCCGGCGGCGGCGAGCGGTTCGTCCCCGACGAGGTGCAGCCCGAAGGCAAGAAGGCCATGCCGTACTCGGCCTGGCTCGCCGGTCACCGCGGTTCCTCCTTGTTCACGTGACGGCCTCACCGACCACGCCGCGCACCGTGGCCCTCGACGCGCTCGTGAAGGTCGACGACGGCGCGTTCGCCAACGTCTTGCTTCCGACCCTGCTCCGGTCGTCCGGGCTGGAGCCTCGCGAGCGGGCGCAGACCACGGACCTGGTGTACGGGACGTTGCGCCGGCGCCGAGCGCTCGACGCGTTGCTGGAGCCGCTGCTCGACCGCGATCTCGACGATCTCGACGCGCCGGTGCGCGCCGCGTTGCGGGTGGGTGCGTACCAGCTGGTCGACGGGGTCGCCGCGCACGCCGCGGTGAGCGAGACCGTCGACGCCGTGGCCCAGGTCGCGCCGCGGGCGAAGGGGTACGTCAACGCCGTGCTCCGCCGGCTGGCGCAGGTGGGACCACCGTGGCCGTGGCCGGCCGGCGACGACGCCGACCGCCGTCGGGATCCGCACGTCGATGCCCGACTGGATCGTGGCCCGGCTGTTCGCGGACCTGGGACCGGAGACGGCGCGGGCGGCGCTGGAGCTGGCCAGCGAGCCGGCCGCGCTCACGCTGCGGGCCAACCGGCGCCGCACCACTCCGGATGAGCTGGCGGCCGAGCTCGAAGCGGCCGGGGCGCACGTCGAGCGCGGCGCGCTGTTGCGCGGACGCGCTCATCGTGCGCGGGGGCGGCGACACGGGCGAGCTCGCCGCCGTCGCCGATGGTCGGGCGACTCCCCAGGATCAGGGCAGTCAGGCCGTCGCGGCAGCCGTCGGCGCCGCGGCGGGGGAGCGGGTGCTGGAGATCGGTGCCGCGCCCGGCGGGAAGGTCACCGCGATCGCCGAGGCGATGGACGATCGCGGTCTCGTCGTCGCGGTGGACCTCCGCGGCGAACCGGCTGGCGCTCGTCGACCGCGCCGCGGCCCGGCTCGGTCTGCGCGCCGTCGACTCGGTCGCCGCCGACGGGCGCGCCCTGCCGTTCGCCGCCGGCACGTTCGACCGGGTGCTGGTCGACGCGCCGTGCTCCGGGCTCGGAGTGCTGCGCCGCCGCCCCGAGGCCCGGTGGCGGATCCAGGCCGACGCGGTCGACGAGCTCGCCGCGCTCCAACGCGAGCTCCTCGCCGCCGCGGCGCCGCTCGTCCGGCCCGGTGGCCGCCTCGTCTACTCGGTGTGCACCCTGACCGCGGCCGAGACGACCGCAGTCGACGAGTGGGCGCAGCGTGCGCCTCCCCGAGCTCACGGCCGAGCCGCCGCCCGCGCCACCGTGGCAGCCGTCGGGCCGGGGCGCCCTGCTCCTCCCGCAGGCCGCCGGGACGGACGGCATGTACCTCCTGACCCTGTCCCGCGCGCCGGACCGCCCACAGGTAGGGTCGAGACATGGGAAAGATCGCGCCGTCGATCCTCGCTGCGGACTTCTCCGAGCTCGCGGCGGAAGTGGACCGGGTCCGCCCGCAGGCCGACCTGCTGCACGTCGACGTGATGGACGGGCACTTCGTGCCGAACCTCTCGATCGGCGCGCCGGTGGTGAAGTGCCTCCGCCCGCGCACGGATCTCTACCTCGACTGTCACCTGATGATCGACAACCCCGGCGACCTGCTCGACGACTTCGCCAAGGCCGGCGCCGACTCGTGCACCGTCCACGTGGAGCTCGGCGACCCCCGGCCGCTGTTCGACCGCATGCGCGCCCACGGCATGCGGGTCGGTCTCGTGCACAACCCCGAGACCCCGCTCGACGCGGTGCTGCCGTACCTCGAGGAGATCGACATCCTCCTCTTCATGAGCGTGCACCCGGGCTTCGGCGGGCAGGCGTTCATCCCCGAGGTGCTCGACAAGCTGCGCGCCGCGCGCGAGATCGTCGACGAGCGCGGGCTCGCGGTCGAGCTCGAGATCGACGGCGGCATCAACCTCGAGACCGCGCCGCTCGCCGCGGCGGCGGGTGCGGACATCCTCGTCTCCGGCAGCGCGATCTTCCACGCCCCGGATCCGGTCGGCCGCGGCGAGTGCGATCCGCGCCGCCGCGTGGCCCGAGCTCGTCCCCACCTGACCTGATGCCGCAGGCCAAGGTCCTCACCGTCTCGGACGGCGTGGCCGAAGGAGTCCGGGAGGACAAGTCCGGTCGGGCGCTCGTCGCCCGGCTGAGCGATGCGGAATTCGCGATCGCCGAGCACCGGGTCACCGCCGACGGCATCGACGCGGTCGCGGCCGCGCTCCGGGAGATGACCGACGGGTTCGCCGGGCTCGTCGTCACCACGGGCGGCACCGGCTTCGGGCCGCGGGATCTCACGCCCGAAGGCACGCGGGCAGTCATCGAGCGGGAGGCGCCGGGCCTCGCCGAGGCCATCCGCCGGATCAGCGACTCCGACGATCGCGGCTTCGGGATGCTGTCGCGCGCGGTGTGCGGCACGCGCGGTCAGGCGCTGATCTGCAACACGCCGGGCTCGGCGAGCGGTGCGGTCGAGGCGCTGGAAGTGATCCTCCCCGTCGTACCCCACGCGCTCGACCTCCTCGCCGGCGGTCACCCGCACTAGTCCCGAGTCAGGAGCCGCGCCGATCGATGAGCGCGAGATCCACGATGATCGGGCGGTGGTCGGATCCCTGACCGCGGCCTTCGGCGGCCCGGGTGGGAACGAGCGGCGAGTCGACCAGGACGTGGTCGATGCGAATCGGGGGGAGGAAGCGCTCGCCGTTCGGCCAGGTCGTCGCGAATGACCGACCGACGGCCTCGTGGGCCTCGCGGAGCCCGAAGCCGGTGAGCTCGTCCATCCACGCGTTGTACATCGTCGAGTTGAAGTCGCCGGCGACGAGGCGGGGCCTCTCGGTGCGGCGCACGATCGCGGTGATCGCCCGTTGCTGATCCTGATTGCGGGCGAACGTCTCGATCGGCGCAACCGGATGCACGGCGACGAGGTGCACCGCCAGCTGCTGGAACATCAGCGTCGCGCTGATGATCGGCTGGGTCTGCGGGTTCGCGATGTGGACGTTCGACAGCGGGAGCCGCGACAGGACGGCGATGCCACTCGCCCCGTTGTGGATCGACTCCGCGTGCTCGGGATACGACGCGAGCAGCCCACCGCGGGCGATCGCGTCCCACCAGACCGGCGTGACCTCTTCGAGGAAGATGACGTCGGCGTCGTAGCCCGAGAGCTCGTGCACGAGCGTGTGATCGAAGTTGGTGAACTCGAGGTTCGCGCTGACCACCCGGAGCCGCGGGACCGATGCCGTCGTGGGCACGGCCTCGACGGTGTCGAACGCCGGCGGCACGACCCACGCCAGCTGAGCCACGACGACGATCGCCGCGGCAACCGCCAGGGTCCGGAACCGGAAGCACACCGCGGCGACGACGATCACGTACGCGGGCAGGTAGATCCACAGCGTGAACGCGTCGGCGAGCATGAAGAGGCGCCGGTCGTCGAACGCCAGGACTCGCGCCGCGACGAGACCGAGGAGCCCGATCACCACGAGCCAGACGGGCGCCAGCAGGACCCGTCCGACCCACCGGGCTGGCGTTCCTTCGTCTCGGGGCAGCACTGCTCGCGCGGTCCGTGCGCATTTCGGGCGACGCTACTGGAGGGGTGTGGCACATCCCGGGCCGGTTGATGGTCTAGTCCAGTAGGTATGACCTCCGACCGGGAGGCCCTTCACGAGGGGCAGGCGTACTCCGCGAGCAGCGATGAGCTCGTGTTGCGCCTGCGCCGGGCCCTGGTGGCGGCCTACGGAGTCGAGGCCGGGACGGAGGCGACGGCCGACATGGTCGCGTGGGCCTGGGAGCACCGGGAGGAGGTCGCAGCGATGACGAACCCGGCCGGGTACCTCTACCGGGTCGGGCAGTCGGCGGCCCGGCGGTACCGGGACCGGCCGCTGCGCCTGCCCGAGGTGCCGACGTCCACGGTGGACGATGTCGTGATCGATCCGCGCCTGCCCGTCGCGCTCGAGGGTCTCTCGACCCGCCAGCGCAGCGCGGTGCTCCTGGTGCACGCGCACGGATACGGGCTCACCGAGGCGGCCGGCGTGCTGGGCCTCTCGGTGTCGGCGCTGCGCAACCACCTGAGCCGCGGGCTGCGACACCTGCGGGCGGCACTAGGAGAGGATGACGATGCCTGAGCCCAGGGGAACGGGTGTGCTCGACCAGCTGGCGCGGTACGGCGCGGTGCTCGATGCCGCGGCCGGCACGGCGCCGCCGGGGCGGAACCGGCGCGTGAGATCGTGGACCTGCAGGCGGCGCGGCGCCCGCGTCGAGTCTGGCCGGTCGTCGGAATCGCGGCGCTGGTGCTGTTGGCGTTGGTCGGCGTCGTGCTCTTCACCCGCGATCGCTCACCCGACGCGGCGCCGCCGGCCGGCCTCCCGAGGGAGCAGACCAGCACCGACGTGCTCGCCCGCTTCTCCCTGCAGTGGGCGGGACCGTGGGGGATCGCCTACGACGCCCCGGACGTCTGGACCGGCGAGAAGGCGATCGTGACTGACCCGGACGGCAGCAGCCGACCCGTCGTCCAAGCCGTGCGCCGCAACGCGAAGACGGGCGCGCCGATCCAGACGGTGCTCGTACCGCAGGAGAGCATCAACGCGATCGCCGCGGACGGGTACGGCGCGATCTATGTGGCCGGGGGTGGCGACGGTGGTGTCCCGGACACGACCGTCAGCAAGATCGACGCGGCCACCGGGCGAGTCGAGTTCACGACCACGGCTCACGACGCCGTGCTCGTGCCAGATCGTCGCGGGCAACGCGGGAGTCTGGCTCGGTGCGAACGGATCGGACTTCGTGCTTCGCCTCGAGCCCGGGACCGGAAAGATCGCGGCGACGGTCGCGTTGCACGAAACGGCGTTCTCGCTCGGCGAGGTCGGCGGCCGGCTCCAGGTCGGCCTGGCCGACTCGCGGGTCATGGTCGTCGATCCCCTCACGAGTGACGGTCACCCGCACGATCGACCTGGTCCGCCCGGGGGAGGGGCCGCCGCGCGGCGACCGCACCGTCGTGGCCATCACCCCGATCGTCGTGCCGAACGCCGGGCAACAGCTGGGCGACCCGTCAGGACGGCACGACCTTCCTCATCGAGGGCAGCCGTGACGGTCGCGCGATACCGGCGGCTTCGCGCCGCCGGTGGACTCGGTCGCCCTCGTGGGTGACAACCTCTACGCCGCGTTCGGTCCGGCCGGCTTCGACATCTCGGTGCGGTCGACCGTCGGTCCCGGCGCGTCCTCGATCCATGTGGCGCGCCGGCCGGGGAGAGCTCGACCGGCGGTCAGGGCTCCCTCGTGGGGGCGGGCACCGTCCTCTGGGCCACGGACGCCGACCCGGGCCGCACCACGATCGTCATCCGCCCCCACGAGTGAACGAGACCGTCGGTCACCGCAAAATAGAAACGTGTTCCAATTCTGGTCCGGCGGTGGTATCTTGACCAGGTAGTCAAGTGAGCCAGGCCGGTCCGGAGGGGCCGGGTCAACCCAACTGAAGACGTCCTCGGGGTGCGGGTGAAAGTCCCGACCGGCGGTAACCCCCACGGGGGGAGCCCGCGAACCTCCGCCAACCAGGCGGGGGCCGACCGAGTGAGATTCTCGGGCCGACGGTCACAGTCCGGATGGGAGAGGGCGACGACGAGTCTGGCGTGCTCCGCGCGTGCCGGTCCCGCCGTTGGCTGCACCCCCATGGTCGGAGGTGTGGCGTGCGCGCTGGAACGGACGAGGAGCTGATGGCGATGGCCACCGATCTCGCCGAACGCGCGCGGCTCCTGACGCCCCCGAATCCGTGGGTGGGCTGCGTGCTCGTCCGCGACGGCGAGATCGTCGGCACGGGTGCGACCGGCCCCTATCCCGGTGGTCCGCACGCCGAGGTCGCCGCGCTGGCCGCGGCCGGCGACCGGGCCCGTGGCGCGACCGCGTACGTCACGCTCGAGCCGTGCAACCACACGGCCAACACGCCTCCCTGCAGTGAAGCGCTGATCGCGGCGGGCGTCGACGTCGGTGACGATCGCGCTCGAGGATCCCGACCCGCGGGTGGCCGGAGAGGGCGTTGCCCGCCTGCGCGCGGCGGGCGTCGCGGTCACCGTCGGCATGGGTGAGGCCGCGGTCGCGCAGTCGCTTGCGCCGTACTTGCACCAGCGGCGAACCGGACGCGCGTTCGCGCTCCTGAAGACCGCGATGAGCCTCGACGGTCGCACCGCGGCGGCGGACGGCAGCTCGCAGTGGATCACCGGCGACGAAGCGCGCGCCGACGCGCACCGCTGGCGGGCGGAATCGCAGGCGATCGTCGTCGGGCCCGGTACCGCTCGCGCCGACCGGCCCCGGCTCACCGTGCGCATCGATGATCAGCCGGTGGCGCGCCAGCCGCTCCGGGTTCTGCTCGACGCGCACGGCCGAGTGCCGGCCGAGGGTCCGCTGTTCGACCCGAGCCTGGCGCCGACGCTCGTGATCACGACCCCGTCGAGCCCGGAGTCGGCTGCGCGAGGCCTGGCAGGCGGCGGGGGCGAAGGTCGACGTTGCTCGACGCCGGCACCGAGGGTCGGGGCGTGGACCTCGCCGGCGTGCTGACGCTGCTCGCCCAGCGCTACGGCGTGCTCCAGGCGATGATCGAGGGCGGCGGCCACCTGCACGGCGCGTTCGTCGCCGAGGGGCTGGCGGACCGGCTCGTGGCCTACGTCGCTCCCGTGATCCTGGGTGAGCGCGGCACCCCGGTCGTCGGCTTTCCCGGCCCGGACTCGCTGGCCGACGCGACCCGGTGGCAGCTCCGCGACGTCACCCGGTTCGGCGCCGACGTGCGACTCGTCGTCGATCCGCCCCGGGGCCAGCGCGGCCTCGAACGGGAGGTCGGCTGATGTTCACGGGGATCGTCGAGGAGCTCGGCCGGGTCCGGTCGATCACCCCCAACGAGGGTGGTGCCCGGCTCGAGATCGACGCCGCCGTCGTGCTCGACGACGTGGTGATCGGTGCATCGATCGCGGTCAACGGCTGCTGCCTGACGGTGGTCGAGCTCGCGCCGGGATGGTGGGCCGCCGACGCCGTCACCGAGACCCTGGACCGCACGAGCCTCGGCGCGTTGCAGGCCGGCGACCCGGTGAACCTCGAACGGCCGGTGCGGCTCGAGGACCGGCTCGGCGGCCACCTCGTGCAGGGCCACGTCGACGGCGTGGGCGCGCTCGTCGAGCGGGCGCCACTGCCGGACGGCTCCACCCGCATGCGGTTCCGGATGCCGGCGTCGCAGCTGCGGTACATCGTCGAGAAGGGCTCGATCACGGTGGACGGCATCAGCCTCACCGTGGCGGCGCTGCACGACGACGGCTTCGACGTCGCGGTCATCCCGCACACGTTGGCCGTCACCACCCTCGGGGCGAAGCAGCCCGGAGACCCGATCAACCTGGAAGTCGACGTGCTCGCGAAGTACGTCGAGCGACTACTGGACCAGAGAGCGAGCAACGTCATGACGTTCGACCACATCGAGAACGCGATCGCGGCGATCGGCCGAGGCGAGGTCGTCATCGTCGTCGACGACGAAGACCGCGAGAACGAGGGCGATCTCATCGTCGCGGCCGAGAAGATCACGCCCGAGACCATGGGCTTCATGGTCCGGCACACGAGCGGCGTGATCTGCATGCCCATGCTGGGGGAGCGACTCGACGAGCTGCAGATCCCGCTGATGGTGTCGAACAACACCGAGTCGCAGCGCACCGCGTTCACCGTCTCCGTCGACGCGAAGCACGAGACGACGACCGGCATCTCGGCGGCCGACCGCGCGACCACGGTGCGCACGTTGGTGAACCCGGCGTCACGGTCGGACGACTTCGTGCGCCCCGGCCACATCTTCCCGTTGCGCTACCGCGAGGGTGGCGTGCTCAAGCGGGCCGGCCACACCGAGGCCGCGGTGGACCTCGCCCGCCTCTCCGGGTTGACGCCCGCGGGGGTGCTGGCCGAAGTGGTCAACGACGACGGCACCATGGCCCGCCTGCCCCAGCTCGAGGCGTTCGCCGCGGAGCACGGCTTGCAGCTCATCACGATCGCCGACCTGATCCGCTTCCGCCGTCACCGCGAGAAGCTGGTGCGGCGGGTGTCCGAGGCGCGCATCCCCACCAAGTACGGCGACTTCACCGCGTACGTGTTCGAGAGCCTGCTCGACGGGGTCGAGCACATGGCGTTCGTCCGCGGCGAGGTCTCCGGCCAGCCGAACGTGCTCGTGCGGGTGCACTCGGAGTGCCTGACCGGTGACGTGTTCGGCTCGTTGCGCTGCGACTGCGGTCTGCAGCTGGACCAGGCGCTCGAGCAGGTCGGCGTCGAGGGCCAGGGCGTCGTGGTGTACCTGCGTGGACACGAGGGTCGGGGCATCGGGCTCGGCCACAAGCTGCGGGCGTACACGCTCCAGGACCAGGGCCGCGACACCGTCGAGGCGAACGAGGACCTCGGCTTCCCGGCCGACTCGCGCGAGTACGGCATCGGGTCGCAGATCCTGGTGGACCTCGGGATCACGACGATGCGACTGATGACCAACAACCCGGCCAAGTACGGCGGCCTCGAGGGGTTCGGGCTCGAGATCGTCGAGCGGGTCCCGGTGTCGATTGCGCCGAACGTCGAGAACATCGCGTACCTGCGCACGAAGCAGGACAAGATGGGGCACCTCCTCGACATCGAGGACGAGGGGCTCGGAGGCAGCTGAGCGGTGCCCGCACCGGAGACGTTCACGACCGCGCGGCTCGTCGCGCGCCGCATCGAACCGGCGGACGAGCAGTTCCTGGCCGCGATGTTCGGCGACCCGGCGGTGGCACGCGACGCTCGGCGGGCCCCGCGACGACGACGGTGTGCGGCAGATGCGCGATCGGATGCTCGATCATTGGGAGCGACGGGGATTCGGGACGTGGATCGTGCGCGACCGCGCGACCGACGCTCCGGTCGGCTGGGTCGGGTTGCACGAGACGGACACCGGTGGCCCCGGGGGAGTCGAGCTGCTCTACGCGATCGCGTCCGCAGCGCTGGCGCGAGGGTCTCGCCACCGAAGCGAGCCGCGCGGCGCTCGACATCGCCGGTGACCTCCCCGGCCTGGACGAGCTCGTGTGCTTCACCCTGGTAGACAACGTCGCGTCGCAGCGGACCATGGAGGGTCTCGGGTTCGTCGAAGCGGAGACCGGTCGAGCACGCCGGGCTCCCGCACGTGCTCATGCGCCTCGCACTGGCGCGACCCGAGACGAGGAGGTGTCGGAACGTGGGTGAGTACTCAGCGAACGCCGAAGGCGGTCAACGGCAAGGGAATGCGGGTCGCGATCGTCGTCGCCCGGTTCAACCAGCACATCACCGGCGAGCTGCTCACGGGCGCGCGCCGGGCGTTGCTGAACGCCGAGGTCGCCGGCGAGGACGTCACCGTCGCCTGGGTCCCGGGCGCCTTCGAGCTGCCGCTCGTGGCCAAGCACCTCGCCGCGCTCGGGGTGGTGCGACGCGTCGTGTGCCTCGGTGCGGTCATCCGGGGTGACACGCCGCACTTCGAGTACGTCGCCGGTGAGGCGGCGCGCGGGCTGCAGGAGGTCGCGCTGGCGACCGGCATCCCGATCGTGTTCGGCGTCCTCACGACGGACACGCTCCAGCAGGCGCTGGATCGGGTCGGGGGCAGCGAGGGTCACAAGGGGGAGGAAGCGGCGAACACGGCGCTCGAGATGATCGAATTGCTCCGCCGGCTGTCCAAACTCGGCGACCCCCGGGCCACGGGCGACTAGAAACGCTTCCCACATGTTGCGCATCGTCCTCCCCAAGGGCTCGCTCGAGCGGGCCACCTTCCAGCTCTTCGAAGACGCCGACCTCGCGGTCGTGCGCCATTCGGACGTGGACTACCGCGGCTCGATCGACGACCCGCGGGTCATCGACGTCACGGTGCTGCGCCCCCAGGAGATCCCGCGCTACGTCGCGTCGGGCCTCTTCGACGTCGGTGTCACCGGCCGCGACTGGATCGAGGAGACCTCGGCCGACGTGGAGACGCTGACCGAGCTGCACTACTCCAAGGCGACGGCGCGTCCGATCCGGATGGTGCTCGCGGTCGCGGGGGACTCGGATGTCGCGTCGGTCGTGGACCTGCCGCGCGGGGTGCGCGTCCACACCGAGTACCCGGAGCTGACGAGTCGGTTCTTCACCAAGGCCGGCGTCGACGCCGAGATCACGCTGTCGTACGGCGCGACCGAGGCGAAGATCCCCGAGATCGCGGATGCCGTGGTCGAGATCACCGAGACGGGCCGCGCGCTGCGGGCCGCGGGGCTCAAGATCCTCGACACGATCCTCGTCTCGTACACCGAGCTGATCGCGAACCGCGAGGCCTACGAAGATCCGGCGAAGCGCAAGGCGATGGAGCAGATCCGCACGCTGCTCACCGGCGCGCTCGAAGCGCGTGGCCGCGTGCTCGTGAAGCTGAACGTCGAGGAAGCCGCGCTCGACGCGGTGATCTCGCTGCTCCCGGCCCTGAAGTCGCCGACCGTGTCGAAGCTGTTCGGCGAGGACGGGTTCGCGGTCGAGACCGTCGTCGCCAAGTCCGAGATCAACGTGCTGATCCCGGCGCTGAAGGACGCGGGCGCCACGGGCATCATCGAGCTCCCGATCGCCAAGATCGTCCACTGACGTCGTGACCGGGAGAGTGGTGGCGTTCGACGAGCGGCGCGGGCTGGGCGAGATCGAGAGCGCGGACGGGGCGCGCTACGCGTTCCACTGCACCCGGATCGCCGACGGCTCCCGCACGATCGGCGTGAACGTCGCGGTCGAGTTCACCGTCGTCCCCGGCCAGCTCGGCCGCTGGGAAGCCGCCGCCATCACCCCGCGTCCGCCTGACTCCTTCGGCCGCGCGTCCTTTCGGGGCGCGCGACGACCGTCGTCACGGGCGACGGGCGACGCGCCGCGGAACGTCACGGCAGACTAGGCAGCGATGGCGGATGACGGTCGACGACCGACGGGTGACCTGGAAGCGTCGATCGCGCGTTCGTGCTGGTCGCGGGCGCGGTCGAGGGGCTGACGGATGCCGACGCCCGCGGCGCCTCGCGCGCTGCCCGGCTGGTCACGCGGGCATGTGCTCACCCATCTCGCCGCGCAACGCGGACGGGCAGCGCCGGATGGTCGAGGGCGTGCTGCGCGACGCGGTCCTCGACCAGTATCCCGGGCGGCGACGAGCAACGCGCCGCGGACATCGAAGCCGGCGCGGACCGGCCGGCCGCGTGCTCCTGGACCGATCTCCACGAGAGCCAGCGCGCGCTCGTCGCACGCGTGGGCACTGGTGCCGGACGACGCGTGGAACCGGCTGACCCGCGCCCGCGCCGGTGTCCGCCCGGTCGCGCGACGGCGTGATGTCCCGCTGGCGCGAGCTCATGGTCCACGGCGTCGACCTGGACGTCGGTATCGACGCCCGCGCAGCTCCCGCCCGACTACCTCGCCCGCGACGCCGACTGGCTCGCCGAGTACCGGCCGACCTGGTAGCCCGCCTCGCGCCGGAGCTCAGGCAGTCTCGACCGTCCCGCGCAGGACGCAGAACTCGTTGCCCTCGGGGTCGGCGAGGACCGTCCAGGTCACGTCGCCCTGGCCGATGTCGACGAGCGTCGCGCCGAGCCCGATGATCCGGCCCGACCTCGGCCTGCTGATCCTCGGTCGGGCGCACGTCGATGTGGATGCGGTTCTTCACGACCTTCGCGTCGGGCACCGGCTCGAACAGGATCGTCGGCTGGCCCCCGTCGCCGGCGATCTCGACCGATCCGCCCTCGTCGCGGTCGATGACCCGCCACCCGAGGACCGCGCACCAGAAGGTCGCGAGGCGCTCCGGGTTGGCGGAGTCGATCACCCACTCGGTCAGCTTGACGGCCATGACGGTCTCCTCCGGTTCAGATCTGGAGCTCGGACTCACCCGGCGGCCGCGGCATCGCGGCGGACAGGCGAGCCGCGGTGTTGACCAACGAGACGTGCGTGAATGCCTGCGGGAAGTTCCCGAGCTGCCGCCCCGCTCCCGCCGTCGTACTCCTCGGCGAGCAGCCCGACGTCGTTGGCGAGCCCGAGCAGACGCTCGAACAGCGCGACGGCATCGTCGTGGCGGCCGATGAGCTCGAGGTTGTCGGCCAGCCAGAACGAGCACGGGAGGAAGGCGCCTTCACCGGCGGGGAGCCCGTCCACCGCGCCGTCCGGACTGGTCTCGTAGCGGGCGACGAAGCCGTCCTTGATCAGGTGGCGCTCGATCGCGTGGACGGTTCCGATCACCCGTGGGTCGGTCCCGGGCAGGAACCCGATCATCGGCATCATCAGCACGGCCGCGTCCAGCTGCTTCGAGCCGTAGGACTGGGTGAACGCGCCGAGCTCGGCGTCGTAGCCCTCGTTGCAGATCTGCTGGTGGATCTCGTCGCGGACCGTGCGCCACCGCTCGACCGGTCCGTCGAGGTCGAACTGCTCGATCCCGTTGCACCGCGCGGTCGAACGCGACCCAGGCCATGACCTTGGAGTGGGTGAAGTGCTGGCGGGGACCGCGCACCTCCCAGATGCCCTCGTCGGGACGGCGCCAGAGCGCCTCCAGCGCGACGAGCAACGCGGTCTCCAAGTTCCACGAGTCGCGGTGGCCGTTGCCGTCCGGGATCAGCTGGCGGGTCTGGTGCAAGCGTGCCGAGGACCTCGCCGTAGACATCGAGCTGGAACTGCTCGCTCGCCGCGTTGCCGACCCGAACCGGGGCCGAGCCCTCGTAGCCGGACAGCCAGTCGACGGAGTACTCGGTGAGGCGTCGCTCGCCGGCCGGGCCCGTACATGATCTGGAGGTCCTCGGGGTCCCCGGCCGCGGCCCGCAGCAACCAGTCCCGCCAGGCGAGGGCCTCCTCCGTGTAGCCCCCGACGGTCAGCGCCGACAGCGTGAGGGTGGCGTCGCGCAGCCAGCAGAACCGGTAGTCCCAGTTGCGCACGCTCCCGATCCACTCGGGCAGTGACGTGGTCGGCGCGGCGACGATTCCCCCGGTCGGCGCGTACGTGAGCGCCTTCAGGGTGATCAGCGAACGCATCACCTCGTCTCGCCACTGACCGTCGTAGGTGCACTGCTTCGCCCACCGGCGCCACCAGCGACGCGGTTCCCTTGATCGAGCGCTCGACATTGGCGAAGCGGGGCACCGGCTCGTGCGACGCGTGGTACGCCAGGACGAACGGCACCTTCTCGCCGGCCTCGACGACGAAGTCGGCGATGGTCGCCTTGCCCGCGCCGTGGGTGTGGACCGGCGAGCTCAGGCAGATCGCGTCGGGACCCGCGACGGCCGAGAGGATCGCCGTCGTCGCCCCGGCCGACCCACGGGACGATCGACCCGTAGTCGAACCGGATCGTGAGGTCCATGTGCATCGGGACCCGACCCTCGACCCCTTCGACGAGCCGCACGATGTCGACGGTCCGCCCGCGGATCGGCATGCAGTCGGTGAGGCGCACCACGCCGTCGTCGGTGTGGAACGTCGTCTGCAGGACGAGCGTGTCGTCGAGGTACCGGCGTTCGGTGTGCCGCAGCCCTCCGGCCGGCGCGATCTGCCACCGCCCGTTGTCGCGATCGCCGAGCAGCGATGCGAACACCGCGCCGGAGTCGAAGCGGGGGACGCAGAGCCAGTCGATCGACCCGTCCCGGCCCACGAGCGCCGCGGTCTGCGTGTCGCCGATGAGGGCGTAGTCCTCGATGCGTTGGCCCATGCGGGTCAGCGCCTACGCCGTGGGGTCGCCGGCCTCGCCGAGCTCGCCCGCCACCTCGACGAAGCCGAGTCGCAACGCCGCGACAGCCTGGCGGAGCGGCTCGGCATTCGGGCCGAGGCGCTCGCCGACGGCATCGACGAGCCCACCCATCGCGTCCAGCGCAATGGCCGCGCTGGCGAGCGACTCCGGTCGCTCGCTCGCCAGGCCCAGGTGCAGGACCGTGATCTCCTGGAGCTCGACTGCGAACTGCGTCACAATCGCCTCCACGGGGGTGGCGGCGAGCCGGGCGAGCATCTCGCGCATCTGCTCCGGATCGAGGTCCGGTTGGCCCGGATCGTCACCCGATCCATCACCGGGGCCTCCGGGTCCGCCACCGAGACCGCCGGGCGAGGGCGGCTGATCGGACCCTGCAGGGGGCACAGGGTCCTCGCCGTAAGGTGTCCACAGGCTGCTCACCCTGGTATCCTCCCACGACAAGCAAGTTGGGAAGTGGGACGCTGCGATCCGCGCCAATGCGCAGGTGAGAGTGGCCCCACCCGGCCGGGACAAGTCTCCGAAGTGCCGCAAGGCCACTGCAGATGCGAAGTCACCGAGTCCGGGTCGTCCAAGCTTCGACCGGCCCACGGTCGCGCGGCGGACGCTTCCGGTGAGGTGACCGCCGCCTGCGAGGTGCAGGCGGGCGCCGATCGAGGAAGGTGTTGCCAGCATCGCAGCCGTCGAAGAAGCAAGGATCAACGACCGCATCCGCGCCCGTGAGGTGCTGCTGATCGCCGCAGACGGCGAGCAGCTGGGTGTGGTCCCGCTGCCCCAGGCGTTAGCTACCGCCCGTGAGACCGAGCTGGATCTGGTGGAGGTCGCGCCGAACGCGAACCCGCCGGTCTGTCGGATCATGGACTACCGGCGGTGGCAGTACGAGCAACAGCAGCGGCGCAAGGAGTCGCGCAAGAAAGCTACGAACGTCGTCATCAAGGAGATGAAGTTCCGGCCCAAGATCGACGGCCACGACTACACGACCAAGATGAAGCACGTCCAGCGGTTCCTGGGCGAGGGCAACAAGGTCAAGCTCACGATCATGTTCCGTGGTCGGGAGATGGCCCACCCCGAGCTCGGACTGAAGATCTTGAACAAGATCGCCGAGGACGTCGCCGAGATGGCGATCGTGGAGTCGTCGCCCCGCCAGGACGGTCGCAACATGACGATGGTCCTGCATCCGATCAAGAAGCCGAAGGCCGCCAAGAAGACCAAGGACGCCGGGAACGGCTCGGAGCCACCCCCCGCCAACGAAGCGGGGAACGGCTCGGAACCGCCCCCCACCGAGGGAGCCTGAGAGATGCCGAAGGTCAAGACACACCGGGGCGCCGCGAAGCGCTTCAAGGTCACCGGCACCGGGAAGATCCGGCGCCGCAAGGCCTTCCGGTCGCACCTGCTCGAGAAGAAGTCCAGCCGGCGTACGCGCCGGCTCGGCCGTGGCGCCGAGGTAGTCGGCGGCGACAAGAAGCACGTCGAGCGCATGTTGGGCCGCGCCTGATCGGCGGTCTGCACCCGACGAAGACGAGGGAGAGGGAGTCATGGCACGCGTCAAGCGCGCAGTCCAGGGCAAGAAGCACCGCAGAGCGATTCTGGAGAAGGCCGAGGGGTACTCGGGCTCGCGGAGTCGGCATTTCCGCAAGGCCAACGAGCAGGTCATGCACTCGGGCAACTACGCCTTTCGTGACCGGCGGGCCCGCAAGGGCGAGTTCCGCAAGCTCTGGATCGTGCGGATCAACGCGGCCTGCCGCCAAGAGGGCATCAGCTACTCCCGCTTCATCGCCGGCCTGAAGGCCGCCGAGGTCGAGGTGGACCGCAAGGTGCTGGCCGACCTCGCGGTGCGTGACTCCGAGGCATTCGGTGCGCTGGTGAGCACGGCTCGCGAGGCCCTCGAAGCGGCGTGACCCCGCGCGGGCCCGAAGCACTCGGCCCGAGGAACAACGAGATCAAGCGGCTGCGTTCGCTGCTGCGCGAGCCGGCGGCCCGGGCCGCCGAGTCCGCGTTCGTGCTCGAAGGTCCGCGGTTGGTGGCCGACGCGCTGCGTCGCGGCGCGGTGTTCGACGCGATCTACCTCGGACCCGGCGCCCGCACTGCGTTCCACGCCTTGCTCGAGCTCCCGCGCGACGAAGACGTCGCGGTGTTCGACCTGAAGGAAGGCGTGCTCGAGAAGCTCGGCTCGACGCGCACCCCCCAGCCGGTGCTCGCGGTGGCGGTCATCCCGCGTCGCCCGGTGATCACGGACCTGCACGGCGACGGGCCGGTGCTGGTGGCCGTCAGCGTGTCCGATCCGGGCAACCTCGGCACCTTGCTGCGCGGCGCGGAGGCCGTCGGGCTGCGCGGGCGTCGTGTGTTGTGGCGACTCGGTTGACGTCTACAACCCGAAGGTCGTGCGCGCCTCGGCGGGCTCGGTGCTCGGGGTGCCGATCGTCGATCGCCGGGGACAGGGAGGCCCGGGAGAAGCCGGTGATCCGGCGCTGGTGCTGGACGAGCTCGCGGCGGCGGGCCGGAAGCGCTACGGCGCGGCGGTCGGGGGAGTGCCCGCCACGAGCGTCGATCTGACGGCGCCGGTCGCGCTGGTGCTGGGGAACGAGGCGCACGGCCTCTCGGAGCGGGTGCTCGAGCACGTCGACGGGCTCATCTCGATCCCGATGGCGGGGGAGGCCGAGAGCCTGAACGTCGCGATGGCGGGGACGCTGCTCGCGTTCGAAGCCGCCCGCCAACGCGACCCGCGGCCGTGACCACGTCAATCCTCGGGTATGGAGCCGAACCCGGGTATCAACCCGGATTCCGGCGAGCCGCTCTCTAGACTCCCGGAGCCATGGCTGCTGACCCGATCGCCGACCTCGACCTCGATGCCGCACGCGCCCAGGTGGCCTCGGCGGACTCGGTCGCGGCCCTCGACGACGTGCGCAAGCAGCTGATCGGCAAGAGCTCCATCGCGTCCCGGGCGAAGCAGTCGATCAAGGATCTCCCGGCGGACCAGAAGCCGGTGGTCGGCAAGGCGGTCTCCGAGTTCACCGCCGCGGTGACGGCGGCGATCGAGGCCCGCGAGATCGAGCTCGCGCCGGCAGTGGCGGACGGTCCGTCGCTCGACCTCACCCTGGGCGGGCACGGCCGCCGCCGCGGGCACCTGCACCTCGTCACCCAGTGCCAGCGCGAGCTCGAGGACGTGTTCGTCAGCCTCGGATACACGGTCGCGGAAGGTCCCGAGGTCGAGGACGACTGGCACAACTTCGAGGCGTTGAACTTCCCGCCCGGCCACCCGGCGCGGGCGATGCAGGACACGCTCTACGTCAACCTCGGCGAGCCGGAGCAGGTGCTGTTGCGCACGCACACCTCGCCGGTGCAGATCCGGCTGATGGAGCGGCAGAAGCCGCCGATCTACTCGGTCATGCCCGGGCGGACGTACCGCAACGAGACGCTCGACGCGCGCCACTCGCCGGTGTTCCACCAGATCGAAGGACTCGCGGTCGATCGCGGCATCACGTTCGGCGATCTCGCGGGCACGCTCGAGGCGTTCACGAGCGCGTACTTCGGCCAGAAGGTGAAGTCGCGCCTGATCCCGTCGTTCTTCCCGTTCACCGAGCCATCGGCGGAGTTCTCGTTCAGCTGCGTGTTCTGCGACGGCGCGGGGTGTCGGATCTGCTCGAAGACCGGGTGGATCGAGCTCGGCGGATGCGGGATGGTCGACCCGAACGTGTTCGACGCCGTGGGCATCGACTCCGAGGAATTCACCGGCTTCGCCTTCGGGTTCGGGCTCGAGCGCATGACGATGCTCCGGTTCGGCGTCGAGCCCATCAAGACCTTCTTCGACAACGACATCCGCTTCCTCTCCCAGTATTAGAGGCTTCCGTGCGCGCGCCCCTGTCCTGGATCCGTGAGTTCACTCCCGTCGAAGCGGACCCCGTCGCGATCGCGGACGGCGCTCGACAACCTCGGGCTCGAGGTCGAGGCGATCGAGGCGCCCGGGGCGGAGATCAACGGGGTCAAGACCGCGAAGACCCTCGACGTGCGCAAGCACCCCGATGCCGACAAGCTCCAGCTGGTCGACGTGGACTTCGGGTCGGGGACCACGACCGTGGTGTGCGGGGCACCGAACGTCGTCGCCGGGATGGTGGTGCCGTACGCACCTTCGGGGGCCACGTTGCCCGGAGGCTTCACCCTCGAACGGCGCAAGATCCGCGGGGTGGTCTCGGACGGCATGCTGTGCTCGCCGAAGGAGCTCGGCCTGGGCGACGACCACTCCGGGATCCTCGGTCTGGACCCGGAGACCGAGCTCGGCGCGGACGTCCGTGACGTTCTCGGTCTGAACGAGATCGTCTTCGATCTCGCCATCACCCCGAACCGGCCCGACGCCATGTCGCATCGTCGGCGTGGCGCGAGACCTCGCCGCGCACTTCGGATTGCCGCTGATCGTACCCGAGCCGGTCGTCACGGAGTCGGGCGCACCGACTGCGTCCGACGTCACGGTGGCCGTCGAGGACCCCGAGCGGTGCCCGCGCTTCACCGCCCGTCGGATCGCCGTGACGATGGGTGAGTCGCCGGCGTGGATGGCGCGTCGCCTCACGCTCGCCGGGATGCGGCCGATCTCCAACGTGGTCGACGTCACGAACTACGTGTTGCTCGAGCGGGGTCAGCCGCTGCACGCCTTCGACCTCCAGCGGCTGCCGGGGCGCGGCCTCGTGGTGCGTCTCGCAGCGGACGGCGAGAAGATGACGACGCTCGACGGCGTCGAGCGCACGCTCACCGCCGACCGACCTGCTGGTCTGCGACGCCGACGGCAGCCCGCAGGCGATCGCCGGGATCATGGGAGGCGCCGCCGCCGAGGTGCAGGACGACACCACCGAGATCCTCCTGGAGGCCGCGTACTTCCAGCCGATGGGCATCTCCCGCACGTCGAAGCGGCTGGGGTTGCGCTCCGAGTCGAGCGCCCGCTTCGAGCGGGGCGTCGACCCGAACGGCGTGCTCACCGGATCGGCGCGCGCCGCCGAGCTCCTGCAACAGGTCGCGGACGCGAAGGTGGCACCGGAGCCGATCGACCAGTACCCGGTCCCGGTCACCCCGGCCCGGATCTCGGTGCGAACGGCGCGGGTCGAAGCGCTGCTCGGCGTTGCCCTCGCGCGCGGACCGGGTGAAGGACGCCTTGCGGCCACTCGAGATCGAGGTGGAAGGCGACGGCGACGACTTCGTCGCGATCGCGCCGACGTTCCGTCCGGACCTCGTCGCGCGAGATCGACATCGTCGAAGAGGTGGCGCGCCGGATCGGCTTCAACGAGATCCCGCGCACCCTCCCGCACACCACGGATGCGCGGAGGCGGTGGGCTGACGGTGCGCCAGCGCGAGCGCCGGCTCCTGGCCGACGTGCTGGTGGGCGCGGGCGCCGCCGAGGCGATGACGGTTCCGCTGATCGCGGCGACCGACCTCGAGCGCTTCGGGCTCACGACGGACGGGACGGTCGAGGCCACGAACGCGCTGCGAGCCGAGGAGCCGTTCCTGCGTCCGGCGATCCTGCCCGGGCTCCTGAAGGCTGGCGGCGTTCAATGCCGGTCAGGGACTTGCTGGATCTCGCGCTCTTCGAGCTCGGTCACGTGTTCGCCGCGCCGCCCCGCAAGCAGCTGCTCCCGGACGAGCGCGACCACCTCGCGGTGCTGCTGACCGGCACCGTCGCCGCGCAGCCCGATCGAGCCCGATCGGCCCGTCGACGTGTACGACGCGGTCGACGCCCTCGAGGCGCTGGGTGAGGCGCTCGAGCTGGAGGACCTCCGGCTCGTCGCCGGGCCGGCCCCGGGATTCGATCCGGCCCAGAGCGCCGAGATCACGGTCGACGGCGAGGCGGTCGGCCACGTCGGCGTGCTGGCCGCCGCAGTAGCCGAGGCGTTCGGTGTGCCGGCGGGCGCGGTCGCCTTCGAGCTCGACATCGACGGGCTGCTCGGTGGCAAGCGGCGCGACCGGGCGTTCCGTCCGCTCTCACGGTTCCCGGCGTCGAACATCGACCTGGCGTTCGTGCTGGACGACGCGGTGCCCGCCGCCGACGTCGAGCGGACGTTGCGCGGCGACGCTGGGCGACGACGCTCGAAGCGGTGCGCGTGCTTCGACGAGTTCCGCTCCGAGTCGCTCGGGCCGCGCCGGCGCCGAGCCTGGCCTTCGCGCTCCGGCTGCGGGCCGTCGGACCGCACGCTGACTGACAGTCGAGATCGCGCGAGCTCCGCCAAGCCGCGATCGATGCGGTCGTCGCGGCCCATGGGGCCGAGCTGCGCGGTTGACGGCTTGAGCGCACCGTTCGTCCACCGGATCCGACCCCGCTACGCCGAGGTCGACCAGCAGGGCGTGGTGTTCAACGCGCACTGGCTGACGTACTTCGACGACGCGTGCACCCGGTTCTTCGAGTGGCTCGGCTGGGACGCCGAAAGAAGCGTTCTTCGGTGAGTTCGATCTGATGATCGTGAAGGCCGTGCTCGAATGGGACGGGCCGGCGGGGTTCGACGACGTGGTGGACATCGTCGTGGAGCCGGTCCGGCTCGGCACGAAGTCCTTTGACCTCCGGTACCGCGCGTCCGTCGCCGGGCGCGCCGCGTGCACCGGGCGTGATCACCTACGTGAGCGTCACGCCGTCGACCCACGACTCGGCCCCGATTCCGCCCGATGTGCGGACGCGGCTCGAATCCGTCCTCGGCTCGCCCGTAGATCAGGCGGCGCGGACCCGTTCGACGCGGTGACGGCGCGAGAACCAGATCGAGGCCACGAGACCGATGGGCAGGGGGAGCCAGTACGAGAAGAGCCGGTAGAGCAGGGTGCCGAGCACGGCCTCGTCGGGTGACGCGCCGGCGAGCGTGAGCACACCGGCCAGGCCCGCCTCGACGAAGCCGAGGCCGCCCGGCGTGATCGGGATCATCGAGAGCGTGGCCGCGGCGACGTACGCGAGCAGCACGAGCACCGGATCCACCGACGCGCCGACTGCGAGCAGGCTCGCTTCGAGCGCGAGGAAGTCGAAGAGCTGGTTCGCGACCGCAGCGGGTACGGCGCGCTTCCAGGAGTAGCGCAGCTCGTGGCGGATGGTGTTGCGCGACTCGACCACGCGAGCACCGAGGTCCGAACCGTCGCCGATGTGGAACTTGTTCGCGACCCAACCGATGGCCCGGCCGACCGTCGCGACGGCGTGGTCGGAGCGGATCATCCAGGCCGAGAACGCGAAGAGCACGAAGAACAGGAAGATGGCGAGCATGGCCCCTTCGACCAGCTGCTGGTTGATCGCCACGAAGGGCAGGGCCGGGAGCGCCAGCACCGGCAGCGCGAAGAGGATCGCGGTCGACAGCAGACCGGTCGCGGCGAGCGCGGTGGTCGCGGTGGGGATGTCGAAGCCGGCCTGGGCCAGCATCTTGAGCTGGATCGCACCGCCGGCCGCGACCCCTCCGGGGACCGCGCGGCCGACCGCGTTGCCGGCCGAGTGCGAGCACGCGATGTCGAACCAGCCCTTCGCCGCCGAGCGCGATGCGCTGGAGCTGCCAGATCGCCACGAAGCTCGCCGACTCGAGTACCAGGACCACGACGAACCACGCGGGGTAGACGTCGCGGAGGCGGGGGAGCGCGTCGAACGTGGCGAGCAGCCCGGGGAGCACGAAGTAGAACGCGATCAGCGTGATGACCATGAAGATGATGCGCCCGATCAGGTGTCGCCGCGCCTTCGGGTGCGCACTCGCTTCCGTGGCCACCGAACGAGGTTACGCGCCCAGAGTGACGACCGGTGACCTCTTCGCGTCAGGCGGAGGGGACATCGGGTGCGGCGGCGGACCCGGGCGCTCCACCGACGAGCACGGGGAACTGGCGGCGGGGGTCGGCCTGGGGCACGCGGGCCGTCGGTGCGCCGTTCGCGGGGTCGCCTTCCAGGGCGACGGCGCCGTCCGGCGCGTACTGCACGATGTAGGCCTTGCGCACCGCGTCGGTGGTGTTGTGGCCGGTGGCGTGCGGCGTGAGCGACGAGAACACGACGATGTCACCGGCGCGCACGGGCACCGCCACCGCGCCCTCCGGGTCCTCGCAGCACTGGAAGCCGATCGGCGTGTTGACGTGCGCGAAGGTCCCGCGCGCGGTGCACGCCGGGCAGCACCTCGACGCAGCCGTTCTCGAGCGTGGCGTCCGTCAGCCGCGACCCAGCAGGTGAGATACGCCTGCGGCTCGACGTACGTGTACCCGTTGTCCTGGTGCCAGAGCACCGGTTCGGCGCCGTGCGGTTGCTTGTAGACCGCTTGCTCCCAGTACAGCCGCGAGTCGGGCCCGATGAGGTCATGACAGAGGTCGGCGAAGAGAGCCGACGCGCAGAAGTCCGCCAGCACGGTGGACCGGGTGACGAGGTGGATCGCGATCGAGACGGAGTCCACGCCGGCGATGCTGAACCGGCCGTCCGGTTGGGTGCGCAGGAACTCGAGCACCTCCCGGTCGAACGGCTCGATCTCGGCATCGAGCGCGGCGAGCGTCCCCGCGTCGACGGCGCCCTCGAGGACGAAGAAGCCGTCCTCGTCGTACGCTCTGCGCCTGGTCCGGCGTCACGATGCGATACGGGCCGGGGTGCTCGGGCCAGCGAGAACCCGGTGTTCCACGGTGGATCGGGGTGACAGGCTATTCATGACTCTGTATAGTATGCGTCATGGCGTATCAAGCCGGCGTCGTCGGCGGTTCAGGGTACACGGGGGCCGAGCTGCTCCGGCTGCTCGCTGCGCACCCGGACATCGACGTGGTGCACGTCACCGCGTCGTCGAACGCGGGAACGGACGTCGGTTCGCTGTATCCGTCGTTGGGCGCGGCGTACCCGGGGCTCGAGTACGTGCCCTTCGATCCCGTGGCGCTCGGCGATCTCGATCTGGCGTTCCTCGCCCTGCCGCACGGTGAGTCGCAGCAGCTCGCACCCGCAGCTGGTCGACACCGTCCCGCACCTCGTGGATCTCGGCGCGGACTTCCGCCTCCCGGCCGCCGACTACGCGCAGTGGTACGGGGACGCGCACGCCGCCCCTCAGCTTCTCGACCGCTTCGCGTTCGGCCTGCCCGAGCTGTTTCGCGACACGATTGCGACGAAGGCCCACGTCGCGTCGCCCGGTTGCTACCCGACCGCAGCCACGCTCGCGCTCGCACCGCTGCTCGCGGGCGGTCTGGTCGAGCCGACCGGCGATCATCGTCGACGCGATGTCCGGGGTCTCCGGCGCCGGCCGCGCGCTCAAGCACACGAGTCACTTCTCCGAGGTCGACGAGAGCGTGAGCGCGTACGGAGTGCTCACCCATCGGCACACCGCGGAGATGGAGCTGGCGCTCGGCCACGTGGGGGATGCGGCGGTGCAGGTGCTGTTCACGCCGCATCTCGTGCCGATGGTGCGCGGCATCCACGCGACCTGTCATGCCCGTCCTGCGGTGAGCGGGCTGACGACCGCGTCGTTGCTGGACGCCTACCGCGAGTTCTACGCCGGCGAGCCCTTCGTGCACGTGGTGGACGAGCCGCCCCCGACCAAGGCCGCGACCGGCGGGAACGGGTGCCTGGCGACCGTGCGCTTCGACGAGCGCACCGGCTCGGTGCTCGCCATCGGCGTGCTGGACAACCTGGTCAAAGGGGCGTCGGGCCAGGCGATCCAGAACGCGAACGTGCTGCTCGGCCTGCCCGAGACGGCCGGCCTGAGCCCGATCGGGATGTGGCCGTGAGCAGGAGCGTCCGATGAGCGTCACTGCCGCGCAGGGGTTCGAAGCGGGTGGGCTCGGCAGCGGGATCAAGCCGAATGGCGCACCCGATCTCGCGATCGTCACGACGGCCAGCCGCGCTGCCGTGCCGGCGGCCGGCGTGTTCACCGAGCAACCTCGCGTGCGCGGCGCCGGTGCAGGTGAGCCGCGCCCATCTCGTCGACGGACGGGCCGCGGCCGTGGTGCTCAGCTCCGGCAACGCGAACGCGGCGACGGGGGATCAGGGCCGGGCCGACGCGCTGCAGATGGCCGCGCTCACCGGCACCGGGCTGGGGTGTGCGACGACCGACGTGCTCGTGTGCTCGACCGGGCTGATCGGCTACTTCATGCCCATGGCCGCACTGGAGTCCGGCATCCCGCGGCTCACGACGTCGCTCAACGGTGCGCAAGCGGCAGCCGACGCGATTCTCACCACGGACACCGTGCGCAAAGAAGCGGTCGCGACCGTCGCCGGAACCTCGGCGTTGGTCGGTGGCATGGCGAAGGGCGCCGCGATGCTGGCGCCGGCCATGGCGACGATGTTGGCCGTCGTCACCACCGACGCGATCGTCGACCCCGCTGATCTCCAGGCCGCGTTGACGCGAGCAGTCGACAGCACCTTCAACCAGCTCTGCGTCGACGCGTGCACGAGCACGAACGACACCGTCCTCGTTCTCGCCAACGGTGCGTCCGGCGCCGACACCGCGAGTCCCGGGGCTTTGGCCGCGTTGACCGCGGCGCTCACGGAGGTGTGCGGCTCGCTGGCCGAGCAGATGGCGCGGGACGCCGAGGGCGCCACGAAGCTCGCCCGGATCACCGTACGGGGCGCGGACTCGCACGAGGACGCGCAGGCCGCGGCGCGTGCGGTCGCGGCGTCGCAGCTCGTGCAGTGCTCGCTCAACGGCGAGGACCCGTACTGGGGTCGGGTCCTCTCGGACGTGGGCGCGAGCGGGGCGACCTTCGATCCCGAGCGGGTGCTCATCTCGTACAACGGCATCGTGGCGTGCCGGGACGGGATCGATGCCGGCACGGACCCGGCGCGGCTCGCGGCGACGATGAAGGAACGCGAGATCCACATCGAGTGTGATCTGCGGGCCGGACCGGAACAGGCGACGATGCTGTTCACCGACCTGTCGCACGCGTACATCGACGAGAACCGGGGCACGTCATGAACGGGAGCCCGGCATGACCGATCTGCGGCTGGCGACGGCCCACGACAAGGCCGCGATCCTGGCCGAGGCGCTCCCGTTCATCCGGGAGTTCAGCGGCCGCACGGTCGTGGTCAAGTACGGCGGGCACGCGATGGAAGATCCGGCGCTCGCGGATCTCTTCGCGCAGGACGTCGTGCTCATGCGGCTCGTCGGGATGAATCCCGTCGTCGTGCACGGCGGCGGGCCCCAGATCAGCGACCTGATGCGCCGGCTCGGCAAGGAGCCCGAGTTCCTCGACGGGCTGCGGGTCACCGATGCCGAGACGGTCGACATCGCGCGCATGGCGCTGGTGGGCAAGGTGAACCGCGACATCGTTGCGTCCCTGAACCAGCACGGCTCCTACGCGGTCGGGCTCTCGGGGGAGGACGCCGGCCTGATCGAGGTCGAGGCCCGCGACGAGCGCCTCGGATTCGTGGGCGACGTCACCCGCATCAACCCGTCGATCATCGAGCGTCTGATCCGGGAGGAGCTGATCCCGGTCATCGCGACGATCGGCATGGGCGCCGAAGGTCAGGCGTACAACGTGAACGCCGATACCGTCGCCGGGGCGATCGCGGCGGCGCTCGACGCCGAGAAGCTCGTGTACCTGACCGACGTGGCCGGGGTGTACGGCGAGTATCCGGACGAGAGCTCGCTCATCTCGAACATCGACGCGGCCGGGCTCGAAGCGCTGGTCGCCGACGGGAAGGTCGGCGAGGGAATGATCCCGAAGCTCGCATCCTGCGTGGAGGCACTGCGCAGCGGCGTGACGCGGGCCCACATCCTCGACGGCCGCATCCCGCACGCGTTGTTGCTCGAGTGCTTCACGGTCGAAGGCATCGGAACGATGGTGAACCCATGACCGATCCGCGACTCGCTGAGCTCCAGCGGCTCGATGCCGACCACGGCATGCAGACGTACGCGCGCCTGCCGGTCGCGTTCGTGCGCGGCGAAGGTTCGAAGCTCTGGGACACCGCGGGCACGGAGTACCTGGACTTCCTGAGCGGCCTCGCCGTCACCTCGCTCGGCCATGCGCACCCGGAGGTCGCCGCGGCCATCGCCGACCAGGCGAGCACGCTGCTCCACACCTCCAACCTCTATTACAACGACCTCCAGCCGCGGCTCGCCGAGCGCCTCGACCTGCTCGTCACCTCGGCGACCGGCACCTCGGGTCGCGTGTTCTTCACGAACTCCGGGGCCGAGGCCAATGAGTGCGCGATCAAGCTCGCGCGCCGCTACGGCCAGCTGCACGGTGGCCCGGAGCGGTTCCACGTGCTGTCGGCGTACAACTCGTTCCACGGTCGGACGCTCACCACGCTCGCCGCGACCGGCCAGCCGCAGAAGCAGGAGACCTTCCAGCCGCTCCCCGAAGGCTTCCGCCAGGTCGCGTTCGCCGACCTCGACGCGCTGCGTGACGCGATGGACGAGCGGGTCGGTGCCGTGCTGCTCGAGGCGGTGCAGGGGGAGGGTGGCGTGCAGCCGGCTCCCGCGGGCTATCTCGAGGCGGTCCGCCGCCTCTGCGACGAACGCGAAGCGCTGCTCATCGTCGACGAGGTGCAGACCGGGCTCGGGCGGACCGGCCGCTGGTTCGGCTTCGAGCACGGCGGCGACGTCCGACCCGACATCGTGACGATGGCGAAGGCACTGGGGAACGGGCTGCCCATCGGCGCGTGCTGGGCCCGGGCCGACGTCGCGACCGCGTTCGCGCCGGGAGATCACGCGACGACCTTCGGCGGGCAGCCGCTCGCGGCGCGCGCCGCATTGGCGGTGCTCGACGTGATGGAGCGCGAAGACGCCCCCCGCCGCGCGCAGCAGGCGGGGGAACGACTCACCAAGGCGCTGCTCGCGCTGCCGGCGGTGCGCGACGTGCGTGGTGCCGGCCTGCTGCTCGCCGTGGAGCTCGACCTGCCCGAGTCCAGTGCGGGCACGAATCAGGCGGCGGGAATCGCGCTCCAGCTGCTCGAGCGCGGACTCGTGGTGAACGCGGTCACGCCCACGGCGTTGCGGCTCGCGCCGTCGCTGCTCGTGACCGACGCCGAGATTGATGCTGCCGTCGCCGTCATCGAAGAGGTGCTCCCGTCATGACCCGTCATTTCCTGGAAGTCGACGACCTCAGTCCCGCCGAGCTGGCCGGGGTGCTCGAGCAGGCCGCCGCGGGCAAGGCCGACCCGGCGACGATCCGGCCCGTCCTGGCGGGCCTGGGTGTCGCACTCGTCTTCGAGAAGCCGTCGGCCCGCACGCGGGTGTCGAGTGACATGGCGGTGCTCGCCCTCGGCGGCCACCCCATCTCGATCCGTCCGGACGAGGTGGGCATCGACAGCCGCGAGAGCGCCGAGGATGTCGCCCGGACCCTGGCCGGGTACTGCAGCCTCATCGCGGCGCGGGTCTTCGATCACGGCGTGCTCGAACGCATGGTCGGCGCCGTCGACGTCCCGATCGTGAACCTGCTCTCGGACCAGGCGCACCCGTGCCAGGCGCTCGCCGATCTCCTGACGCTCCAGGAGCTGTTCGGCGTGCTCGAAGGTCGCCGGGTCGCGTACGTCGGGGACGGCAACAACGTCGCCGCGTCACTCGCGTTCGGCGCCGCGCTGACCGGTCTCGAGCTGACCGTGTCCTCGCCGCCCGGCTACGAGCTCGACGATGCGGTCGTCGACCGGGCCCGCAACCTCGGCGGTGTCATCGACCTGGTCACGGATCCGCACGAAGCGGTGAAGGGTGCGGACGCGATCTACACCGACGTGTGGACGTCCATGGGCGCGGAGCACGAAGCGGCGGTCCGACGCGAGGCGTTCGCCGGCTACATCGTCGACGCCGAGCTCATGGCCGGGGCCGGCCCGGGCGCGTTCTTCCTGCACTGCCTGCCGGCGCACCGGGGCGAAGAGGTCAGCGACGAGGTGCTCGAAGGCCCGGCGAGCGTCGTCTGGCAGCAGGCCGAGAACCGGATGCACGTGGCCCGGGCGCTGTTCGCGTTCGTCTTCGAGGCCGGCTTGATGTCGACGCTCGGGAAGCCGCAACGGCAACATCGACTCGCCCGGCTCCTCGAGGAGCAGGTGATCTCGAGCCAGGCGCAGATCGTCGAGCTCCTCGAGCGCCGAGGGTGTCCTCGCGACGCAGGCGACGGTGAGCCGCGACCTGGAGGAGCTGGGCGCGGTCAAGGTCCGGATCCCCGGTGGGGCGATGGCCTACGCGGTGCCGGAGCACTCGAAGGACCGGGCGCCGCCCGAAGAGCACCTGCGTCGGGTCATGGGTGACTTCGTCGTGGAGGTGTCGCATTCCGGCAACCTCGCGGTGCTGCGCACGCCGCCGGGTTCGGCACACGTCATCGGCTCGGCGCTCGATCGCGCCGGCTTCCCGGATGTGCTGGGCAACGTGTCGGGCGACGACACGATCATCGTCGTCTGTGCCGAGACGGTCGGCGGCGCGCGGGTGGCCGCGCGCCTCGCCGAGCTCGCCGGCTTGTGACGCCGGGTGCCAGAAGTGAAGAGAAGGTGGGAGCAGTGGGAGCAGCAGTGAACGCCAAGCGGGTGGTCCTCGCGTACTCGGGTGGCCTCGACACGTCGGTCGCCGTCCGCTGGATCCAGAAGGAATGGGGCGCGGAGGTCATCGCGATGGCGGTCGACGTGGGTCAGGTGCCCAACGCCGACGCCGCCTACTGGGAGGCGATTCGCCAGCGGGCGTTCGCGGCCGGCGCGATCGAAGCGCAGGTCGTCGACGCGCGGGCAGAGTACGGCTCGGAGTACGTGAGTCGGGCGATCAAGGCCAACGCGCTCTACGAGGGCAAGTACCCGCTCGTGTCCGCGCTCTCACGCCCGGTCATCTCCCGGCACCTGGTCGCGGCGGCCCGGGAGCACGGCGCCGACGCGGTGGCGCACGGCTGCACCGGGAAGGGCAACGACCAGGTGCGCTTCGAGGTCAGCGTGCGCGCGCTCGCGCCTGACCTCGACGTGCTCGCGCCGGTGCGGGTCTGGGGCTTCACCCGCCACGATTCGATCGAGTACGCCGCCCGGTACGACATCCCGATCACGGTGAGCGAGGAGCAGCCGTATTCGATCGACGAGAACATCGTCGGCCGGGCCATCGAGTGCGGGATCCTCGAGGACCCGTGGGTCGCGCCACCCGAAGACGTCTTCGAGCTGACCCGGGCGGTCCAGGACGCCCCCGCGGCGCCGCACGAGCTCGTGCTGCAGTTCGAGCGGGGGGTGCCGGTCGCGCTCGACGGCGCGCCGCTGCCGCTCCACGAGATCCTGAACGAGCTCAACCCGCTCGTCGGGTCCTACGGCTTCGGTCGGCTCGACATGGTCGAGAACCGGCGCGTCGGCATCAAGAGCCGGGAGACCTACGAGTGCCCCGGGCATGCTCGCGTTGATCCTGGCGCACGCCGATCTCGAGTCGATCACGCTCGAACGGGATGTCGCGCGCGAGAAGTCACACCTCGAGCCGCGCTACTCGGAGCTCGTGTACGACGGTCTGTGGTTCTCACCGTTGCGCGAAGCCTTCGACGCGTTCATCGACTCGACGCAGCGTCACGTCACCGGGGAGGTGCGTCTGCGGCTCGAGCCGGGCCGCTGCTTCGCGGTCGGTCGCCGGGCCGAGCGGGGGCTCTACGACTACGCGCTCGCGACGTACGAGGCCGACGACGCGTTCCGCCACGAGGACGCGGCCGGATTCGTGCGGCTCTGGGGCCTGTCGGTCGAGACGTGGTCGCGTCGCCAGCGCACCGAAGCGCCGGCAGTCGGCCCCGGACGACCGAGCCGGCGGCTCCCGGTGACGTCCCCGCCGACCAACGGCCCTTCGGGCGAGGGCGAATCCCGTCCCCTGTGGCACGGTCGCTTCGGCGAAGGACCCGCGGATGCGCTGATGGCGCTGAGCGTCAGCCTGCCGTTCGACCAGCGGCTCGCGCACGACGATCTCGCGGGATCACGCGCGCACGTCGACATGCTCGCGTCGGTAGGGCTGCTCACGGAGGCGGAGCGGTTCGCGATCGCGGACGCGCTGGATCAGGTCGGTGCCGAGCTGAACGACGGAACGTTCGAGTTCGCGCCGTCCGACGAGGACATCCACACCGCGATCGAACGCCGGGTCACCGAGATCGCGGGCGCCGACCGGCGCCAAGCTGCACACCGGCCGGAGTCGCAACGACCAGGTCGCGCTGGACCTGCGCCTGTGGGTGCGCCGCGAGGCGAAGGGCATCATCCGTCGCATCCACGACCTGCAGACGGTGCTCTGGCGCCGGGCCGACGAGTGCGACGACGACGCGTACCTCCCCGGCTACACGCACCTGCAGCGGGCCCAGCCCGTGCTGCTCGCGCATCACCTCCTCGCGCACCTCTGGGCGCTCACCCGCGACGTCGAGCGCTGGCAGGGCGTCGTCACCCGAGCCGACGTCTCACCGCTCGGCGCGGGCGCGCTGGCCGGTTCGAGCCTGCCGCTCGACCCGGACCATGTGGCCCAGAGCCTCGGATTCGCGCACCGTTTCGAGAACTCACTCGACGCGGTGTCGGACCGTGACTTCGTCGCCGAGGCCCTCTTCGCCGCGGCCCTCACCCAGGTGCACCTCTCCCGGATCGGGGAGGAGATCGTGCTGTGGTCGAGCGACGAGTTCGGGTTCATGAAGCTGCCCGGATGCGTTCGCGACCGGGTCCTCGATGCTCCCGCAGAAGAAGAACCCCGACATCGCGGAGCTGGCCCGGGGCAAGGCGGGCCGGCTGATCGGCCATCTCACCGGCATGCTGGCCACGCTCAAGGGTCTGCCGCTCGCGTACAACCGTGATCTGCAGGAGGACAAGGAGCCGCTCTTCGACGCGGTCGAGACGCTCGGCCTCACGTTGCTCGCGCTCACCGGGCTCATCGATGTCGCCTGGTTCGACCACGCCCGGATGCGCGCCGCGGCTGACGTCCCCGCGTCGTCGGCCACGGACCTGGCCGAGCATCTCGTCCGTGGCGGGCATGCCGTTCCGCGAGGCGCACGCGGTGGTCGGTTCGCTGGTGCGCCAGGCCGTCGAGCGTCACATCCCGCTCGAGGAGCTGGTGGAGGCGGAGCCGCATCTCGGTGCCGAGGCGCTGCCCCTCTTCGAAGCGGGGAGCGCAGTGCGGCGGCGCACCACTCCGGGTGGTGCGGGGCCGGGGCCGGTCGCGGTGCAGCTCCAGGCCGCCCGGGACCGGTTGCGGCGCCAGCAGCAGTGGCTCGACGACTGACCCGCGCGTTCTACGCGCGTGATTCGCTCGAGCTGGCCCCGCTCCTCCTGAACAAGCTGCTCGTCCACGACGGTCCGGAAGGTCGGGTCGCCGTGCGCATCGTGGAAGTCGAGGCGTACCGCGGCTCGAGCGATCCCGGGAGCCATGCGTACCGAGGCCCGACTCCGCGCACGGCGGCGATGTTCGGTCGTCCGGGCCATCTCTACGTGTACTTCACGTACGGCATGCACTGGTGCGCGAACGTCGTCGCCGACGCCGAGCCCGGCGAGGCGAGCGCCGTGCTCCTGCGCGCCGGCGAGCCGGTGAGCGGATTGGACCTGATGCGACAACGACGGCCGGCCGCCAAGCGCGACCGCGATCTGTGCTCGGGACCGGCGCGCCTCGCGCAGGCACTGGGGCTGGCGAAGGCCGACGACGGTGCGTCGTTGCTGCGCGGTCCGGTCGGGATCTACGACGACGACGTCGCGCCGCCGGCCCGGCCCGGCCGCTCCGCGCGGATCGGGCTCGCGCCGGGCCGGGGCGACCGGACCCGCTGGCGCTGGTTCATCCGGAACAACGAGTTCGTGAGCCGCGGCCGACCCGGACCGGTCAAGGATTGACCGTGACGGTCACGACGGACTTCTCGTCGGCGAGCTCACCGGTGATCGGTGTCTGGCGCCAGACCCGGCCCGCCCGATCCGGGCTGCCGGGTGGGGGTTCGGGCCGCACGAGCACCGAGACGTCGAAGCCGGCGCCGCGCAGCGCAGTCGCGGCCTGATCGGCGTACATCCCGAGCACGCTCGGGACCGGGAGTGAGCGGGGCGGGCCGTCGGCCACGATCATCGTGACGACGGTGCCGGTCCGGGTGAGTCGTCCGGCCGCCGGATCCTGGGCGTACACCTGGCCCGGCGGAGCGCTGCGGGTCTTCCGGTACCGGATCTGGACGCCGAATCCCGCGTCGCGCAGGGCGCGGGTGCCGTTCGCCACGGACAGGCCGATGATCGAGACGAGTGGCGGTCGACTCGGATCGGCGACGGGCGCGGGCTTGGTGGTGGTGGTCGAAGGCGCAGGCGCGGCGAATCCGGTGATCGGGGTCTCCGCCAGCGCGGCACCGACGAAGGACTGCCAGATCTGCGCGGGCCAGGAGCCACCGGTCACCGTGATGCGCGTCGCCGGTGGCCGCATCGTCCGCTCGGCGTCGGGGAAGCCGACCCAGACGGCGGTCACCAGCTCCGGCGTGTAGCCGACGAACCAGGCGTCGGCCCATTCGTCGCTGGTGCCCGTCTTGCCGGCGACCGGGCGTCCGATCCGCGCGTTGACCCCGGTGCCGCGGTTGACGACCTCCTGGAGGACGCCGTTGATCGTGCGCGCCATGGCCTGGGGCAGGACGCGGGTGCGCTTCGTCGGCGCTTCGTAGAGCACCGTGCCGTCCCGGCTCGTGACCCGCGTGATGAGCACCGGATCGGTGTGGATGCCGTCGCCCGCGAACGTGTCGTACGCCGAGGCCATGTCCAGCACGGTCGCGCCATTGCTCCCGAGCGCCGCGGAGGGCACCGCGGCTTGCGGTGACCGGACGCCCATCTGATGCGCGAGGTCCACGACGGGCTGGACGCCGAGGTCGGTCACGAGCTGGGCGTAGACGGTGTTGACCGAGTTGACCGTCGCCTCGGTGAGGTTCATCCGGCCGCGGCCGGTGCCGTCATAGTTGTTGACGACCCACGGTTGCTGCCCGCCCGGCTGCGGGATGGTCAGCGTCGCGGGGGCGTTGTAGCTGCGCGTGAGTGGGATGCCGGCTCGGAGCGCGGCGGCCAGCACGAACGGCTTGAAGGTGCTCCCGGCCTGCCGGCAGCCGGTGTGGCCGTCGTAGCAGTCGATGTCGGCGAGGTCGACCTTCGCCCACGGCGCGGTGCCCCAGAAGTCGGAAC
>CAWFYD010000001.1:0-332695 GCA_963819945.1 uncultured Acidimicrobiia bacterium | reverse complement strand
GGGGTGCTCGTCCCCCGATGGCGAACGCGTCCGCGTCATGGCCGCGTCGGGGACCTCGTGTGCGCCTGGCCGACCGCCGATTCCCTCCGCCAACGCGTCAGTGCCCTGCGCGAGTGCACCCGCGCGGCGAGCCGGCCCGAAGGGCTCGGTCTCACCGCGTGGGTGCCGCGGATGCTCGACCGGGCTGGTCAGAACAGGAGGTCGTTCGTCTTCGACGAGGCGACGGTCAGCACGTAGCTCTTGGTGCCGACGCTGTAGCCGCGGGTGAAGTTGATGTGCTGGTAGTCGGGGACGATCGCCCTCCCGGCGAACGCGGCGACGATCTTGTCGTGGTCCCAGGGGAAGTCCATCGTGGCGACGGTGATTGCGGCGCCGTCGATCCGGCGGACCATGACCCGGTCTCCGTTCGACTTGGACATCACGACGTACTTCGCGGTCCCGGCGTCGAAGACGTGCGCCGAATCCCAACCGCTAGTCCACTGCTCGGCGAACTTTGCGGTTCCGAGCGCACCGAAGTCGCTGAGCTCCATCGTCATGACGATTCCCGTTGAGCGGTTTGACAGCTGGAGGAACGTCTTCGTCCCGGCTTGGTAGGTCTCGATCTGTGTCCAGCCGGTACTGATGTTCGCTCGGGGTAGGGCTTCGCCCCGGACGTACTTGCCGTCTGCTCGTGAGCCGACGCCACGCCACCTCGCCGGTGCCCTTCTTGTAGAAGAGGACGAACTGGCCGGCCGCGACGCGGAAGGGCTTCGCGTGAGTCCACCCGCTCGACCAGTCGGCTCGATCGGTCTCCGTGATGGTGACCGCGCCCGCGGCATCAGCGGTCAGGCGGCTGATCGCCACCGTTCCGTCGCTGCTCTTCACTCCGAAGATGAAGGTCTGGTTCCCAACCTGATACGGCTCGATGCTCGACCAGCCCGAGGTCCAGTCGAACGCCGTGCCGACGTCGGCGAGCGTCCCGTCCTCGTTGAGGAGCCGTACGAACCCGACGCCGTCGCAGCTCCGGTACCCGAGCACGTAGGTGCGGCTTCCGATGGGGACGATCTCGACGGTCGTCAGTCCGTTCATGCCGAAGTCGAGGACCTTGGCCAGCGACCGCGAGTCCTTACCCGTGGTGCGGTTGAAGGGGATCGTCGTGTGAATCGCGGGCGAAGTCGCCCCCTGCTGCAGGCAGGCCACTGTCCCGGCTTGGGCCTGGGCGACTTTCGCCACGATGCCCGCAAGGCCGGAGCTCGATAGGAAGCTACTGGCCTCGGCCGAGGTGCTTTGCGATAGGACCGAGGTGGCGATCAAGAGGGCGATCAGTGTCCCGGCGAGCTTGCGTCGAACGTTCATGGCTGCCTCCGTAGTGAGTGGGTGAGGTCAGCATGAGCCGCCAGCGCTTCGGCTTCTGTGCCGCGCGCGACACTCCAGTCGTACCGGCCAAGACACCGGGCTCGGCCGGACGTAGACGTTCGATCGCAGCCGCTCACGCGGGGCCCGAACACGACGTCCCCGGTTCACCGGTGGACTCCCAGCTCAACCGAGGCTGAGGAGGACGCGCCTGTCATGAGTAGCCAATTACTCATGGACCGGCTGTACCTACTCACACGGCGCGGCCCACGCAGCAGGCGGCGCGCTCCCTGGTCGTGATGGCTCTGATCTGGGATGATGCTCGCCGAGAGGCACAAGGGGTAGGTGTGACTTCTGAGACGGTATCGGTGGTGTTCACGGACCTCGTGGGTTCGACCGAGATCCTTTCGCGATTGGGTGAGACTCGGGGCGAGGAGTTTCGTCGGGTGTTCTTCGCGTTGCTTCGGGAGGGCGCGTCGCGGCATGGTGGCCGCGAGGTGAAGAACCTCGGCGACGGGTTGATGCTCGTGTTCCCCTCGGCGTCGGATGCGGTAGCTGGGGCGGTGGCGATTCAACAGTTGGCGGAGGTCTTCAATCGGACCGCCGACGTGCCGCTCCAGATTCGGGCCGGGGGTGCAACCGGCGACGCGGATGTTGCCGACGACGACTATTTCGGCGTCTCGGTGGTGGAAGCGGCTCGGTTATGCGGGCGGGCCGATGGCGGGCAGGTTCTGGTGACAGAGTCGCTACGGATGCTGGCGAGAGCCCGCGGCGGCCACGAGTTCTCGTCGATGGGGGCGCTCGAGCTGAAGGGGCTTGACGAGTTGGTCCCCACGTGTGAGGTGGTGTGGGAACCGCTCGAGGTGAACGGGCCGCGCGTCCCGCTACCGGGGCGAGTCGGCGCTGAGGCACCTGGTTCGTTTGTCGGTCGGGTAAGCGAGCTCACGCTCCTGCATGACGCGGTGAAGGATGCGGATGCGTTGCGCCGTCCACGCGTGGTGTTGTTGTCAGGTGAGGCGGGGGTGGGGAAGACCCGCCTGGTCAGTGAGTTTGTTCATTTCGCGCATGAACGGGGCGCCGCCGTGCTGTACGGCCGGTGCGACGAGGATGTCATGGTCCCGTACCAGCCGTGGGTGGAGGGTCTCGCTCACTTGGTGGCGCACGCGACCGACGAGATGCTCTCGGCGCACGTCGAAGCCCGTGGTTGCGATCTCGCACGGCTGCTCCCGGGTTTGGCGCGGCGGGTCGCGGTTGCTCCGGATGCTCGCAGTGACGACCCTGAGACCGCCCGGTACCTCCTCTACGGGTCGGTCATTGACCTGCTCGCCCGCGCCAGCGAAGACGCACCGGTGGTAGTCGTGCTCGATGATCTCCATTGGGCCGACCGCACCACGGTGCAGCTGTTGCGGCACGTCGCGGCAGCCGACGAAGACCTTCGTGTCGTGCTGGTCGGTACGTTCCGCGACAGTGATATCGACGCGGCGCATCCGCTCACCGAGACACTCGCGGCGCTGCATCGGGAGTCCGGCGCCGAACGGGTCGCGCTCGGCGGGCTCGACGACCTCGAGCTGGTTGCCCTCATGGAGAGCGTCGCGGGCCACGATCTCGACGCCGAGGGTCTCGAGCTGCGCGACGCGCTCCGGCGTGAGACTGATGGCAACCCGTTCTTCGTCACCGAGATGCTCCGGCATTTGGCCGAGAGTGGTGCGCTGACGCTCGGCAACGACGGTCGTTGGCGGGCCAGCGCCGAGCTGCACGACGTCGGGTTGCCGGTGAGTGTGCGAGAAGTGATCGGTCGGCGGGTGGCCAACCTCAGCGCCGACGGACAGAAGGTGTTGACCGCAGCCGCGGTGATCGGCCGCGAGTTTGATCTCGCGCTGCTCGGTGCTGTCGCCGGGACCGACGAGGATGCGCTGCTCGACGTGCTCGACGAAGCGTCCGAGGTCGGCGTGGTGGCCGAGGTTCCGGGACAAGCCGACCGCTATTCGTTCGTGCATGTCTTGTTCCAGCGCACCCTCTACGACGGGCTCAGCGCGGCACGGCGACGTCGGCTTCATCGTCGCGTAGGTGAGGCGCTCGAGCAGGCCCCTGGCGATCTCGGTGATCGGGTGTCCGAGCTGGCTCGCCACTGGTACCAGGCGACGCAACCAGCGGAAATCGAAAAGGCTTTCGACTACGCGCTCCTGGCCGGCGATCGAGCCCAGGAACAACTCGCCCCGGATGAAGCTGTTCGTTGGTACACGCAGGCGTTGGACCTCGCCGACCGAGTTGTCGACGCGGATGCGCAGCGTACGGAGTGTCTCGTTCGGCTCGGAACCGCGCAGCGCCTCGACGGCGCACCCGAATACCGCGAAACGCTGCTCGAAGCCGCGCGACTCGCCGAGGAGCGGGGTGATGCCGACCGGTTGACGCGCGCCGCGCTCGCGAACTTCCGGGGCTTCTTCAGCCGCGTCGGCGGCGTCGACCCCGATCGCATTCGGGTGCTCGAGGCGGCGCTCGCCGCGGCGGGTGCAGGTTCGAACGCGTTGCGGGCCCGCCTTCTCGCTCGCCTCGCGACTGAGTCGACCTTCGACTCCTACCCGTGACACCGAGCGCCTGCTCGACGAGGCCCTCGAGATGTCCGACGGGTCCCTCGACATCGAGTCACGCCTCGACGCGCTCTTCGCGCTCGGGATCTACTACGTGGCCGACAACCTCGAGCAGCGTCTCGCCTTGCTTCCCGAGATCGAGCGGCTCGTCGAACGCGCCGACCCCGGGCGCCGGTTCTGGTCCGGGATGAGCGCAGTCATCACTCTGGTGCAGGCGGGCCGGATCGACGAAGCGTGGCGGCGCGCCGAGCGACTCCGCACCCAAGCCGTAGAGATCGGCGATCCGACGATCGTGTGGGCCGCGACCTTTGCGTGCGGGATGCTCGTCCTGTTGTCCGGAGACATCCCCGAGGCCCGGCGCCTCGCCCAGGCGGGACTCGAGATCGGACTCGCCGCCGGGCAGCCCGACACTCTGACGATCTCCGGCGGGCAGCTCGCGTTCGTCGCCTACGTCGAGGGCAACGACGAGGAGCTCTTCGCGCTCGTCGAATCCGCGCTCGCCGCCGGCGACGAGACGCTCATCGTGCGGGGCGCGTACGCGTGGGCGCTTTCGCTCCTCGGCCGCGACGACGAAGCCCGCGCGATCTGCGACCAATCCGCGGCAGAAGGCCTGGACCGGCTCTCCGCCGACCCGCTGCTACCGGCGGCACTTCCCACGTACGTCTACGCCGCGGCCCGCTTGGGTCACGAGGTTCTGCTGCGCCAGCTGATCGACTGCCTCGAACCGTCCCGCTCGCAGCTGGTCTGCACCGGCGCGACTGTGGACGCGCACGGGGTCTTGTGGCTCGCGATCACCCACGCCGCGTTGGGAGAATGGGAGACCGCCGAAACCGACTTCACCGAAGCACTCGTCCTCGCAGAGTCGATCGACGCGCCGTACTTCGTTGCGAACACCCAATCCTGGTGGGCCGACACGCTCCTCCGCCAAGGCGATCCACACGACTGCGAGAGAGCCCGAGGGCTCGCCGAAGCCGCCCTCCACTCCGCGCAGCGTTTCGGGTTCAACCGGATCGAGCGTGCCTGCGTCGATGTGCTCGCTGCGCTCGACGACGGTGAACGCTGACAGCTTGTAGCTCGTAGCTCGTATCTCCGGTACGGCTGGATTTCGCGTGTTCTGTGCCGAGCGCGCAAAGATCGTGTGCGCGGCACATGCCGTTCTTGCGCGTCTTGCCGATGCTCGCCACCCCGTCACCGTCATCTCGTGCCCGCACTGGTTGCGGCGAAGACGTTCTTGCGGTGTTCCGGGGCGTTCGTCGGCCACCTCAGGGCGCCGTGATCGGGCGGGACCGGCCCGGTCGACGGGTCCAGGATCGCGACGGGGCGGATCGATAGCATCCGGATCTACGGCAGGGGGCGCCGCTGCTTCAGTGCGGTCGGCCGCTCCGGTAGCCCACGCGGGGCTGCATGTGCGTCGGGCACAGCGAGGTCTGGTCGGTCACGACCAGGCCGCTTTGGAGAAGGGGACCGGATGAACCGGATCGGACGTGGACATCGGCGTGCCGGGCGCGCTGCGCTTGGCGTGGCCGTGGTGGCGTGGTGGGGTTGGTGGCCGCGGGTTGCAGTTCGAGTGATGGCGCCGCATCCCCGGGGACCGAGGCCGATGTCGGTCAGCTGCCGAAGGCGGCCCTCAAAGGCATGGCTCTCCCGGGGTTCGCGAATGCCCGCTGGTCGCTGCAGGTCTCACCCATCGACAGTGGGAGCCCGGTGTACGCCTTGGCGCCGAAGGCCATCTCGGGCATGGGCTCCAACGGCAAGCTGTTCAGCGTCGCGACGTGGCTGAACGCCTACGGGGCCGACTCGACGTTGACCACGCCGGTCTACGCGGTCGGCGAACGCAGCGGCGGCACGCTGACCGGGAACCTGGTGCTGCGGGCTTCGGGTGACCTGGTCATGGGTGGCCGCAACGCCGGCTCGGGTGAGCTGGGTTACAGCGTGCCACCGCAGCCGGACGCCAACGGGCTGCCGGGCGCGAAGCCCGCACCCGGCGATCCGCTCGCCGGCCTCAACCAGCTGGCGACCCAGGTGAAGGCGAGCGGCATCACCGCGGTCGACGGCAACGTCGTGATCGACGACCGGCTGTTCGAGACGTGGACGACCTACGGCGTGGAGGTCTCGCCGATCGTCATCAACGACAACCTGGTCGCCGTGGTCACCACGCCCGGCGACGAGGGCGAGCCGGCCGACCTTCGGATGATCCCCGAGACCAAGGCGTTCACCATCGTGAACCAGGCCAAGACCGTCGCGGCCGGCGGCGACACGTCGCTCGACATCACGCCGGAGCTCGACGCGAGCGGCGAGCCGACGAACACCCTGGTCGTGGCCGGCACCGTGGCGGCCGACAGCAAACCCACGCTCAACGTCTACGACGTGCCCGACCCGGCCTCGTACGCGCGCACCCTGTTCATCGAAGCCCTCGAGCGGGCCGGCGTCACCACCACGGCCGATCCGGCGGCCCAGAGCTCCACCGCCGGCCTGCCGGGCTTCAACGACTACGCAGCCGGCGACCAGGTGGCCACCCTCGAGTCCCCGCCGCTGTCGGAGATGGCCACGCTCATCTGGAAGATCTCGCACAACTACGGCGCCAACCTCACGGTGTGCCTGCTGGCTGTGAAGGCCGGCTCCACCGACTGCGACGACGGCATGGCTGCCGTGCGCAAGCAGATCCGCAAGGTCGGCATCGACGACAAGTCGGTGTGGACCCTGAACGGCGCCGGCGCCAGCTTCTCGTCGACGACCCCGGCCGCCATGGTGAAGTGGATCCGCTGGATGCACCGTCAGCCGTGGGGCGGCCAGCTCCCGAAGATGTTGCCCATCCTCGGCAAGGACGGTTCCTTGACCCTCGCGCAGACGGACGGTCCTTCGGTGGGCAAGGTCCAGGCCAAGACCGGTACCTGGGGTGGAGTCGACCCCGGCTCGGGCAAGCTGTTGATGCCCGGCCAGGCGCTGGCGGGGCTCATGGAGTCCGACAGCGGCAAGCTGTACGCCTTCGGCCTCTACATGAACGGCGGGACGTTCGACTCGCCCGCCGACATCATCCGGGTGCTCGACGAGGTCGCCGGCGTAGCCGCGGCCATCCAGCAATCGCTGTAATTGCTGTACGCCCTCCGAGCGCCGACCGCATGACGACAAACCCGTAGGATCCGACCCGTGGCAGGGCCGGAACATCACCAGGGGGCGGCGTGACCGCGGACGCGCAGGGCACCGCGACCGTCCTGTTCACGGACATCGTCGAGAGCACCGAGCTGCGGGTGCGCGCGGGCGACCAGGTGGCCGACGAGCTCTTCCTGCGGTTCGAGCGGTTGCTCGGCCAGATCGTCGAGGTGCACGACGGCACGGTGATCAAGGGTCTCGGCGACGGGATCATGGCGACGTTCAACCGGTCGGCCGACGGTGTGCTCGCGGCGATGGAGATGCAGCGCAAGACCCATCGTGAGGGCCGGCACGCGCTGGAGGACCGGCGCGTCCAGATCCGCGTCGGGGTGAGCGCGGGTGACGTCACGTGGAAGGACGGCGACTGTCTCGGCACGCCGGTCGTGACCGCGAGCCGGCTCTGCAGCGCCGCGGACGGCGGGCAGATCCTGTGCGACGATCTCGTGCGCGGGCTCGGGCGCGGCAACGCGGACCTGGCGTTCCGCATCGTGGGCGAGCTCCAGCTCAAGGGTCTGCCCGAGCCGGTCGTGGCGTTCACGGTGCCGTGGGAGCAGGTCGGCGACGACGGCGCCCAGCTTCCCGGACCGCTGCGCGCGCTCGAAGACGAGCTGCCGTTCGCGGGACGCGACGACGAGCGGACGCGGCTGACCGACGTCTGGAAGCAGGCGCAGGTCGAGGGCACTTCGGTCGCGCTGTTGAGTGGCGAGCCCGGCGTCGGAAAGACCCGCCTCGCCGCGGAGCTCGCGCGCGCGGCACACCGCGATGGTGCGCTCGTGGTGCTCGGTCGCTGCGACGAGCACGTCGCCGGCGCACTTGCTCCGTGGATCGAGGCGCTGCGGACGGTCGTCAACGACGCCGATGAGGAGCTGCTGAGCGAGCACGTCGCGCGCCGTGGGGGTGAGATCGCGCGGATCGTCCCGGAGATCGCGGTCCGCATCCCCGGGCTCGCGTCACCCCAGGCAACCGACGTGGACACCGAGCGGTTCCTCCTGTTCGACGCGGTGGTGGACCTGCTCGGCGCGGCCGCGGCCGAGCGCCCGCTGCTCTTCGTGTTCGACGACGCGCACTGGGCCGACGCGGCCAGCGTGAACCTGCTGCGCCATGTCGTGGCGCACCTTCCGAGTGGCGCACCCGTCCTCATCGCCGTCACCTACCGCGACACGGACATCGATCGCGGGCACGCGCTCGCGGGCGTGCTCGCCGACCTTCGCAGGACGCCGCGCGTCGTGCGCGTCGACCTCCACGGGCTCGACGAGGCCGGCATGCGTGCTCTCCTCTCCGCCGCCGGCGGTCACGATCTCGACGACAACGGGGTGCTGTTCGCGCGGCGGCTGGTGGAGGAGACGGAGGGCAACCCGTTCTTCGTGCGCGAGGTGCTGCGCCACCTCATCGAGACCGGCACGCTGGTGCAGCGGGACGGCCTCTGGGTGGGAACGGTCCCCGCCGGTGACGCGGGCCTTCCCGAGGGGGTGCGGGACGTCGTCGGCCGTCGCTTGTCGCGACTCTCGGAGGAGGCGAACGGCGTCTTGCGGGTCGCGTCGGTGATCGGTCGCGAGTTCGATGCCGATGTCGTCGCGGCGATCGTGGGCTGCTCGGAGGACGAGGCGGTCGACCGGCTCGACGAGGCACTCCGGGCTCGGCTCATCGACGAGGTCGAGGGCCGGTTCGGTCGGCTGACGTTCGCGCACGCGCTGGTCCGTTCGACGCTGGTCGAGGAGCTCAGCACCAACCGTCGGATCCGGCTCCACCGCCAGATCGCGGAAGCGCTGGTCGCGCGGCCCGGCTCGACGAACGCCGAGCTCGCGCACCACTTCTGCGAGGCGGCCACCGCCGGAGTCGCCGAGCAGGCGGTGCGCTACTCCTGTCTGGCCGGGGGCGAGGCACGGGACCGGTTGGCGCTCGACGAAGCGATCTTCATCTACGAGCGCGCCCTCGATGCGATCGACGGGATGGTCGACGAGCCGTCGCCACTGCGGGCCCAGGTGCTCGTCGATCTGGCCCTCGCCCTCGGGACCCGGGGTGACATGGATCGGGCCCAGCGGTTGGCGCTCGAGGTCGCCGAGCTGGCGCGGGCGCTGGACGACCCGGTGCTGCTGGCCGCCGCGGGTGACGCGTACCAGGGCTATCTCGGCATGTGGGCGGCGCCGGGTGATCCGGTCGCCCTCGACCTGCTGCGCGAAGCGCTCGCGCGCCTCGGCGACGAGCATGCCGTCACCCGGGCGCGCGCGAGTGCCGCGATCGCGCTCGGGCAGATCCTGGCGCCGGGGGATGTCGGTTTGCGATCCGCCGACGAAGCCGTGGCGTTGGCCGAAGCTGCGGGCGATCCGGTGGCGCTGGGCAGCGCGCTGAGCGCACGCGCGTGGTCCGTGCGGGGCTGGCTCCCGGTCGTCGAGCGGAGGCGTGCGGCGGAGGCGCTGGTCGATGCCGGCCGCCGCTTCGGCATCAGGTCGCTCGAGACGGGCGGCGCCTACCAGCTCGGCACGGCGCTGCTCAACGCGGGGGATCTGGACGGCGCCGACGCGGCGTACCTCGTCGGCAGCACCGGGCTCGTCGGAGTTGCGCTCGGTGGCTGGGCGGAGGTGACCTTCCGGTCCTCCCGCGCGTACGCGGAGGGGCGGTACGCCGACGGGGACGCGCTCGCCGCCCAGGCGTACGAACTGGGCCAGGGGATCGGCGACACGAACGAGGCCATCGATAGCGCGCGCAGCCTGTTCGCATGCCTCGAGCGCGGCGACTGGCCGACCGCGCAGGTTGCGCTCGAGCGCAACGAGTCGACCGCGTTTGCGGTCGTTGGTCCCTACCGCGCGTTGTTCGCAGTCGAGACCGGTGACGTCGGCGCGGCTCGCGGCGCGTTCGCGACCTGGATGGAGCAGGTCTTCGAGAACCTGCCCGGGGTGTTGCGATATCTCGGTGTCGGCACCGCGGTCACGGTTGCCGCACGGCTCGGCGATGTCGACCACACCCCCGCGTTGGCCGAGTATCTGACCCCGTTCCGCGGCGAGCTGACCGGATCTGACGCGTGGATCTTCGAGGCCGTCGATCACCTGCTCGGGCTGTGCGCCGCGACGGTCGGCGACCTCGACGATGCCGTCGATCTGCTGGGCGCGGGACACGAGATGTACGAACGGCTGGGCCTCCACGCGCGCGCCGTGCAGAGTGGGCTCGATCTCGGCCGCGTGCTGCTCGAGCGGGGAGGCCCGGGCGATCGCGAAGCCGGCGAGGCGCACCTGCGCCGGACCATGAATCGGCGGAGCAGCTCGGCATGGGTCCGTGCGCGGCCCGCGCGGCCTCCTTGCTCTGACCGGTAGCGCGTCGGGTCGTTCGACGCTGGTCAGGTAACCGCGCGATTCGGTTCGACGAGTGGTCGAACCGGACGATCCGAGAAGAGCGCGCCCTTCACCTACCCAGGGCTCGACGGTGCGTCGCCGGCGTCGCCCCTCCGAACCAGGTCGCAAGTGCTCGAGGCAGCTCGGGGTCCGTGAGGTCTCCGGCCCAGGCGACATGCCCGTCGGGTCGGATCAACACGGCCGGGGGCGCCGCGATCTCGCCGAGGACCGGGAGCTCCCACACGCCATCGTGCTCGGCGTCGACCATCCGGACTCGATTCGCCCAGGGAGCAATGTCGAAACCGCCGGGTTCACCGAGGTTGAGGAGCACGGGCCGGGCGTCGTGCAGCAGGGTGAAGACGCGCGTGGGACCGTCCGCGGTGTGCACATCGAGGTCGGGCATGCGCCGCCCGAGCAGCGGGTGTCCCTCTCCGAGGTCGTAGTGGATGTCGAGACCGGAGAGCATCGCGGCGATGTGCTTGCGCGGCTCGTCCATGCTCAGCAGCTCGGTCATGGTGTCGCGCAACGCCTCGGTGCGCGCGTCGGTGCCGCTGAGCGCGATCTGCGCCATGGAGTTGTGCAGCACGCGGGCACCGACCGGATGCCGCTCGGCGTGGTAGGTGTCGAGGAGGCCGTCGGGTGACGTCCCGTTGACCACCTGGGCCAGCTTCCATCCGAGGTTCACGGCATCCTGCACGCCGGTGTTGAGGCCCTGTCCACCTTGCGGGGGATGCACGTGGGCGGCGTCGCCCGCGAGCAGTACCCGTCCCTTGCGGTACGACGCCGCCTGCCGGGTCATGTCGGTGAAACGGGAGATCCAGGTCGGGCTGTGCGCCCCGTAGTCGGTCCCCTCGGCGGCGATGAGTGCCTCGCGGAGATCCTGCAGGGTGGGCTCGCCGGCGTGTTCGACGTGTCGTTCCTTGAGCACGACCCCTACTCGCCCGGTGTCCTCCACCGGGCCGATGCCACCACCCTCGCGCAGGCCGAACTCCGGCTGCTGCTTCATCTCGACCTCGGCGATGATCCAACTCGTTGTCGGGTCCCACCCGGGGAACTCGATGCCGGCCGCCTTGCGGATCACGCTGCGTCCGCCGTCGCACCCGACGAGGTAGTCCGCCCGTAGCGACCGGCCGTCGGACAGCTCGACGTCGACGCCGGTGTCGTCCTGCGCGAAGCCCGTCACCTCACGTTCGCGAGCGATCGGCACCCCCAGCTCGTCGACCCAGCCGGCCAGTATGCGCTCGAAGTGGATCTGCAAGAGCGCGAGCCCGTAGTTGTGGCGGGTGGGGAAGTCACTGATGTCCAACGGGATCCGGGCGAAGCTCTGGATCTGCATCGCCTGCCCCTCCGCGAGGAACCGATCGGCGATGCCGCGCTGATCGAGCACCTCGATCGTGCGCGAGTGCAGACCGCGGGCGCGCGAGCTGTCGAGCTCCTGATTCGCGCGCCGCTCGACGATCGACGACGTCGATCCCCGCCAACGCCAGCTCGCCCGCCAACATCAGCCCGGTCGGACCGCCTCCGGCGATCACCACCGCATGTTCGGTCATCGCCGCTCCTCGGAGAACGGGGCACCGGACGCGGACACCCACATCGCGCGCGGTGACCGTGCACCAGCGCCGGTCGCCCGCGTCCGGACCGCCACCTCGACCGGTTCGACGCTCGCGCTCGACTCCATCTTTCGGCGGCAACACACGCATTCCCCAGCTCCTGGCTTCGGAGGTTCTGGCCGTCTCGGCTCAGCGGACGAGTCATGGTCAGCACGTTCGGGTCGCTTGCGGCAAGCCCCCTGCCTCGCGGTAGTTTGCGGGTGGCGGACCGCGCCGGTCGACGTTCGCATGCCCTCGGACCCGCGAACGCTGCTGATCCGGGGTCCGCGGCCGCGGGAGATCGGCAAGGGGCGCCACCTCTGGACCGGCGTGCCGTGTGTTTCACCCGTTCCGGAGGATGACTCGGGCGGTCGTTGAGGTCATCGTCTGCGGACGGCGCCGCGTACCCGCGGGGGGCCGCCGCGATCCCGCAACAAGGAGCTCCGATGACGAAGCAGTTCAACGGGAAGATCGCCGTCGACGTCCGCGACGCCGTCCCGGATTGGGAGCCGTACCTGGCGCCGAAGGCGGCCGAAGGTGCGCCGAACGTGCTGATCCTCGCGTGGGACGACCTCGGCTACGGGACGATGGACATCTTCGGTGGGCCGGTCGAGTGTCCGAACATGCGGAAGCTCGCGGACCGGGGAGTGAAGTTCGCGAACTTCCACACCACCGCGCTCTGCTCACCGACCCGGGCGTCGTTGCTGACGGGCCGGAATGCCACGTCGAACGGCATGGCGACCATCGCGGAGTTCGCGTCGGGCTTTCCGGGGATCTCGACCCGCATCCCGTTCGAGAACGGCTTCGTCTCCGAAGTGCTCGCGGAGCACGGATACAACACCTACTGCGTCGGCAAGTGGCACCTGACTCCGGGTGAGGAATGCAACCTGGCGGCGTTCAAGGGCCGCTGGCCCCTCGGTCGTGGCTTCGAACGCTTCTACGGGTGGCTCGGCGGCGAGACCAACAACTGGTATCCGGATCTGGTCCACGACAACCACCAGATCGACCCGCCCGGACGACCGGACGACGGGTACCACGTAGCGGACGATCTGGCCGGCCGGGCGATCGAGTTCATCCGGGACGCCAAGGTCATCGACCCGGACAAGCCGTTCTTCATGTACCTCGCGCCGCAGGCCGGCCACGCACCACACCAGGCGCCGGCCGATTGGATCGACAAGTACAAGGGCCGCTTCGACGAGGGCTACGAGGCGATCCGCGCCGGCATCCTCGCGAAGCAGATCGAGCTCGGACTCCTCCCCGAGGGGACCCGGCTCTCGGAGATCAACCCGCACGGCGAGCCGGAGCGCACCGGCCCGGACGGGCAGGCCTGGCCACAGCTCGACACCGTCCGACCGTGGGACTCGTTGAGTGCCGACGAGCAACGTCTGTTCGCTCGTATGGCCGAGGTGTTCGCCGGCTACATCTCCTATTGGGACGACCGGGTCGGTCGCGTGCTCGACTACCTGGAGGACTCGGGCCAGCTCGACAACACGATCGTGGTCGTGATCTCGGACAACGGTGCCAGCGGCGAAGGTGGCCCGAACGGCGAGTTCAACGAGTGGAGGTTCTTCAACGGTCTGCCGAGCGATCCCGCGGTGACGATGGAGCACCTCGACGAGCTGGGTTCGCCGGAGTCCTACAACCACTACAACACCGGCTGGGCCTGGGCGCTCGATACGCCGTTCCCCTACTGGAAGCGGTGGGCCGGCGCCGAGGGCGGCGTCGCCGACATGTGCGTCGTCTCCTGGCCGGCGAAGATCGCGGCCGACTCGACGCCCCGCCAGCAGTACATCCACGCGGTCGACGTCGTGCCGACGATCTACGACCTGCTCGGCATCACGCCGCCCGAGTCGCTCAAGGGATACCTCCAGAGTCCGATCGAAGGCGAGAGCTTCGCGTCAGCGCTCACGGACGTGGACGCCACGGGCAAGCAGACGCAGTTCTACGCGATGCTCGGGCAGCGCTCGATCTACCACGACGGCTGGCTCGCCGCGACGCTGCACCCGCCGCTGTCCGGCTGGGGGAAGTTCGACCAGGACGAGTGGGAGCTGTACCACCTCGAGACCGACCGGTCGCAGAGCACGAACGTCGCGGCCGACCATCCCGACCGGGTCCAGGAGCTGAAGGACCTGTGGTTCTACTACGCCGGCATCTACAACGGCCTCCCACTCGACGACCGCACGGCACTCGAACAGGTGCTCGCGGAGCGCCCGAAGGGGGGACCGGACCGCCAGCGCTACGAGTACTTCCCTGACTGCGCGGACGTGCCCGAATCCGCGGGCGTCGCGATCAACGGCCGGTCGTACACGATCGCGGCGGGAGTCGAGGGCGCGACCGCTGACGCCGAGGGCGTCCTGTACGCGCACGGTGGAGTCGCCGGCGGCCATTCGCTGTACGTGAAGGACCGCAAGCTCAAGTACGCGTTCAACTGGGTCGGCACCAAGGTGCAGACCATCGAAGCGGACCGTGAGATCACGGCCGGCGACCACGTCTACGCAGTCGAGTTCGTCGTCGACGGACCGAGCACCGACCCGAACATGCCCGGGTTCGGCGGCACCGCCACGCTCTATGTCGACGATCAGGCCGTCGGTTCCGGTGCCATCGTCACCCAGCCCGGCTACTTCTGCCTCATCGGCGACGGCATCAGCGTCGGCCGCGACAGCGCGTCACCGGTCACCCCGGACTACGCCGACCGCGGCGTGTTCGCCTTCACCGGTGGCACCATCGACAAGGTGGTGGTCGACGTGACCGGCGAGCACTACGTCGACCACGAGGCGCAGGTACGCGCCTGGCTGCTCAAGGACTGAACTCCGCGGGCCTCGGCGACGGTCAGCCCGCCATCGCGGCGAGCATGGCGTCGAGCGCGGCCTGGTCCGGTGCCGCGAACGGCGGCGCCGAGGGGACGGCGGCAATGGCGTCGCACATGCGGTCGAGCATCGCGCCCGGCGCCGGCGCGAGGTGAGCGCTCAGCACGAGGGACGGCTGCACCGAACGGGTGCGCTCGAGGTCCGCGGCGATGATCGCGGGGTCGGCCTTCTGCATCCACGACGAGTCGACGGAGCCCCATGTGACCTGGCCCGCATGCAGGTCGGCGTCGGGAAGATCGTCGGCTCGCTCGGGCAGATCCGGCAGCAGCGCGCCGAAGCAGTCCGCGCTGAAGAGAGCGTTCGTGCGGTCGTCGTGGAAGCCGACCGTGATCGGGTTGTCGAATGCGGGTGGCTTCGAGCGCGGTGAGCGTGCGATCCGCGAGGGCGAGCTGGTCCGACGGGTTGAGGAAGTTCACCCGGTCCATCGGGAGCGGATCGAACAGCCCCATGATCCCGACGCCGAAGAAGGTCGTGATCACGCGCAGGTCGGGGTTCTCGGCGAGCAGTCGGTGGAGCAGACCGATGTGATCGAAGTCGGTGTGGGTCAACCAGATCCAGCGCAGGTCGGCGACGTCGATCACCGACCGGAGCGCCTCGAGGAACTCGTCGGACTGCGCGATCGACCCGGTGTCGACGAGGATCGGTTCCTCGCCGTGCACCACGTAGGAGTTGATCGGGAGGTGGCCGAGCCCGGGGATCTCGATGTCGGCGGTGAGCACGTCGATGCCGGGGATGACGGCGGATGCGTTGACCATGATGGATCTCCTTGTTCGGTGGGGCGAGGCCGGGCGGGTGGCAGTGGATAACGTGGTGCCGCGGTGCTGAGTCGCCGGGAGTGCCCGCTCAGCTCGCGGCGATGGGGACTTCCGCGGCGGCCTTCAGCCGGGCGAGCGTGTGTGCCATGCCCTCCATCAGCTCGCGGTGGCGGTTGGTGGGCACGTCGAGGATCCGCGCCCACACCGGGATCTTGTCCACCGTGTAGCTCTCGGTGACCCGCGTGCCGACCGTCGACGGACTCGAAGCGGTATCGCCAGGTGGTGCCCTCGACGCCGCCCTCCTCGGTGGCGAACGCGAACTCGCGTCCCCGGTCCGCGGCGACCACCCGACCTCGTCGGGACCACTTGATCAGGCCTCGGGGTCCGGTGCGGTTGTGGCCGACGAAGCGTGCCCCGACGGCCGGTCCGCTTGCGCCGTCGCTCCATTCGACCGCCGCGCACTCCGGGCTCCATTCGCCCATGCGCGGGAGGTCGGCGACCATGTCGTAGATCTGCTCGGCCGGTGCGTCGATCGCAATCGACACCTCGTCGGTGGTGAGCCAGAAGCGCTGGTTCTTCGGGGCCATCGGGGTCTCCTCTCGTGCTGCTCTCTGCAACGTAGCGTAAGCTACTGACCATAGCTAAGGCTGTCAACCAGAAGATGTGTTAATATGCGTAACATGCCGAAGGCCCCCGCGGATGCGACGCCCCGAGCGACCGATCGACGGGGCCGACGGCGCCAGGAGACGATCGCGGAGATCCTCGATCTCGCCGAGGAGGTGATGACCGAGGAAGGCGCTGCACGGGCTGAGCCTCGCCGAGGTCGCCCGCCGGCTCGGGGTGCAGCCGCCATCCCTCTACAAGTACTTCCCCTCCATCACGGCTGTCTATGACGCCCTCTTCGAGCGGGGCATGGTCGCCTTGGCGACGGTCATGCGCACGGCCGCGGCCGATTCGGCACCCGGGCTTCCCGCGCTCGCGGCCGCGTTGGAGGCCGCCGGGCAGGTTCACCCTCGATCGCCCGGCGCTGGGTCAGCTGCTGTTCTGGCGGCCGATCCCCAGCTTTCAAGCGAGCGAGGAGGCGATGGTCGCGAGTCGCGAGATGCTCGAGCTCCAGCGCGCGATGTTGCGCGACGCGGTGGCCGCAGGTCAGCTCGGCGCCGCCGCGGACTCCGAGGACACGCTCTTCATCCTCGGCTCCCTGATCAGTGGCGTCACCACGATGGCCATGGCCAACGAGCCGGGAGCGCGCTGGGGCGAGGACCGCATCACTCCCTGCTTCCCCCGGTTGCTCCAGACGCTTCCCGCGCTGTTCCCTCCGGACTGAGCGGGGGGCCTCCACCTCTCGCTCAGTTGGCATCGACGCCGGCGAGCGGCTCGTTGGCGAGCTCGGCCATCCGAGCAAGCCCGTCTTCGGCGCAGTCGGCGAGTCGTGAGCCGGCGGCCTGCACCGCGGGATCGTCGCGTTGCGACGCTTCGATGCGCGCGGGGTTCAGGGCGCAGCCGTTAGCCCAGGCGGCGATGTCCGGCTCGGCGCCGTAGGCGCGCGCGGCGACCGTTCCCCGAACCTGCATCTGCGCCCAGTTGGCCGGGTGGTCGGGGAGGGTGTTGGGCGGGCACAACCGGTTGCGTTCCCGGTCGTCGTCGCGGGTGGCCTCGACGTAGCCGGCCAGCGCCGCGCAGAAGCACGGGAAGCCGACCCGGATCGTCTGGAGTCGGATCGTGTCCGGCCCCCAGATGGGCACCAGCGGCGGGTACTGCAGCCCGGAGGCCGCGCAGTGCACCACCAGCGAGTCCGGCGGCAGTGGAACCTGGCCGTGGTCGAGGACGATCTCGCGGCGAGTGACGTGCTCGATGTGTCCCAGGCGAACGACGTGCTCGACGGTACGGAGCAGGTCGAGCTCCCAGGTGCCGAGGGTAGGGGTCTTGGCCATCGTGGGGATGACGTCGCGGTCGATCCGCAGCATCACGCCGGCCGCCTCGAGCCGCAGGAAGAGATCGTCGAGCGACTCGGCGCCGGCGGCCGCCGCCATCGTGTCCGCGGCCAGCCCGAGCGCCACCGCCGGATCGGGCTGGACGACCGCCCGATTGAGCATCCAGGGGTCACGCGGGCGCACCCAGACGATGCGGTCCGGCTCCACGCCGTTTGCCAGCAACCACACGATGCCGTCCGTGGCGGTCTTGCCGGAACCGACGATCACGTAATTGGACGGCGTCTCGGTCAACCGGGCGAGCTCGTTGATCGCGGCGACACGGACGTCGGGAGCAACACCGAACGGCGGGGGTGTCGTCGCGGGGATCGTCGGCGAGAGGTACGTGGCGTCGACGACGCGGCGGCGGACGTCGATCTCGACGGTCTCGCCCGACACGCGGGACGTCACGAGATGGGAGGTGCCGTCCGTGCGATATTCGCTTCCCCCGAGAAAGGTGACGCGGCCCGAGGGGAGGAAGCGGCGATGCAGGATGTCGTCGTAGTAGGCCTGGATCTCGGACTGACGGGCCCGTTCCTGCAGCCCCGCTTCCGGACCGCGTTGCTGTATCGCTCCGCTCCCGAGCTGGGTCGACGCGACGCCGTAGAACACCGACGCTTGATGGAGCTGGACGAAGGGGTACGCGTCCTGCCAGTGCCCGCTGGCCGTGTGACGCCGGTCGACGAGCGTGACGTGCACGTCCGCGTGGTCGATCAGGGCGTCGGCGAAGGCCATGCCCATCGCGCCCGCGCCCACGACGAGGTAGTCGGTCTCCGAGGGTCCCGTCGCCATGGTGGTCGGCCTCCGGTCACATCGACGAGGGTCGGGCCACGGATGTTACGAGGCGTCGAGAGCTGCGAGCCGAGGCACGCGATCCCGATGTTACGACAGCGAAGTTTCGGTATCAAATAATCCAGTATCGAAGTATCATCGCACCATGGCGATGCGCGAGAACCTCGACGACACGATGGCGTCCTGGCGCCGGGAGCGTCCAGACCTCGAGCTGGACGCGATGGGCACGATGCTGCGGCTCAACCAGCTCATGAACGCGGCCCTGCGCGGCGCCGAGGTCCTGTTCAACCCGCACGGCATCACTGCGGGCGAATTCGATGTCCTCGCAGCGCTTCGTCGCGGAGGCCGCGGCACCGTCCTGACCCCGACGGCGCTCGCCCGCGTCGCGATGATCTCCCCGGCCGGAATGACGAACCGCCTCGACCGCCTCGAAGCGGCCGGGCTCATCGAGCGGCGACCCGATCCCGACGACCGCCGAGGGTCGCTCGTGGGGCTCACTGCGAGCGGACGGGTGACGGCCGACCGGGCGGTCGAAGATCTCGTGGCTGCCGAGAACGAGCTCCTGGGCGAAGTCAGCGCGACCGAACGACAACGCCTTGATCGCGTCCTCGACAAGATCATCGCTCGGATCGATCGGATCGATCGGATCGATCCCGGACCGGGCTGAGCGCCGGCGCGTGGTCGCCGATCCGCGGGTGACAAAGGTCGGAGCGTTGGCGCCTTAGGACGCGACCAGCATCACGATGGTCTCGGGACGCACGCCGTCGAACTTCATTGCCTCGACCCCGAGGTCGGATTGCAGCATCTCCATCAGCGCATCCATGTCCGGCACCTCGGCGAGCAGACCGACACGGTTCGAACCCTGAGGGTCGACGAACGTCTGGACGCTGATGCCCATCGGGCCGAAGGCCTCTTCGCGCTTCGGCGAGCTGAGCCAGTGCGGAACGTCGTCGACCTCGTGGAAGATCATGACCGTTGTCATCAGTTTCTCCTCATTCATTCGCGGGGATGCAGAGACCGTCGACGCTATTTCGTGCCGACGATGCAGCGGGCGACGCCCGGGATCCGGACGCCACCGTCGGTCTCGTACTCACTGACCTTGGCGATGGCCGCGGCCGCGATGCGCTCGCGTGTCGGCTCGTCGACCTGCTGGAGTGCCGCGACGGCGGGCGCGACCACTTCGCTGACCATCTCCCAGTACTTGGTCGGCGACGCGGTCACCTGCTCGATGGTGACGTCCCACTCCGAGACGTCGTGCAATCCGGCGGCCTCGTAGAGCGCGCTCACCATCCCCGGTGCCGCGCAGCGGAACATGCCCGGACCGTTCGGATCGGGCGGCGGGATCTCGACCTCGGCGGCGATGGCCTGCATCGGGATCGTCGTCCATGCGTTCTCTTCCGGCTTGACCCACACCGCCGCGCAGACGTGTCCGCCCGGCTTCAGCACGCGGGCGAACTCGGCCGTCGCCTGCGCGAGGTCGGGGAAGAACATGTAGCCGAAGCGCACCGAGACGCTGTCGAAGGTCGCGTCGTCGAACGGGAGATCGTCGGCGCTGCACACCTTGGTCTCTACGTTCGTGATCCCCTGTGCCGCGGCTCGACGTTTGGCCACCTCCAGCATCTCGGGCGCGAGGTCGGTCAGGACGACCCGACCCTGGGGCGCGAGCCGGGCGATGCTCAGGCCGGGCTCGCCCGTACCCGCCGCGATGTCGAGGTGCTGCTGGTCCTCGGCGACGGCGAGGCTCTCGATGATCGCGGCGCCGACCGGGCCCAGCTGATCGATGATCACCGGGTCCCACTTCTCCCACCCGATTGAGAACTTGTCCCACGTGGCGCGCTGTGAATCCCTGATCTCGTCGGCGGTCGGCATGGTGCGCTCCCTCGTCAGACCGGTCGTGGGTCCTTGATCTCGCGACACCCTACGGTCTCGCCGGCATTGCTCGCGGGCCCGACCCCGAGCATGCGGTCGCGGCATCGCCCCGACGAAGTGCACCCCGCGGCGGCAGGTACGCTCCGCCCCCAATCGGCAGGGAGTTGGCGTGGCGACATCGGGGCTGATCACGATCCTGTTCACGGACCTCGTGGGCTCGACCGCGCACGCGTCGAACGTCGGTGATCCCGCCGCGGACGAGATGCGCCGCGACCACTTCGCCTCGCTGCGGGAGGCGGTGGTCGCCACCGGCGGCACCGAGGTGAAGACGATCGGCGACGCGCTCGATGGTCTCCTACCCGGGCGCCGCCGACGCCCTCACCGGCGCGGCCACGATGCAGCGCGCGGTCGACCGCCACAATCGACGCCTCGCCGACGGCCAGCATGATCGCGATGCGGATCGGCATCAGCGCGGGCGACGCGAGCTTCGAGGACGGCGACTGGTTCGGCACGCCGGTGGTCGAAGCCGCCCGGCTGTGTGCCGCGGCCGACGGTGGGCAGATCCTCGCGAGCGAGCTCGTGCGGGCGCTCGCGGGCAGCCGGACCGACCTCGAGCTGCGGTCGCTCGGCGCGCTGGAGCTCAAGGGCCTCCCCGAGCCCGTCCCGGCCTGCGACGTGGTCTGGCAGCTCGGCGGACCAGATCACCGCCACACCGCTGCCGGCGTTCGTCGACACGAATCCGGCGTTCCCGTTCTCGGGGCGCATGGACCAGCTGGAGGTCCTGACCACCGCGTGGAAGGAGACGGCCGAGGGCGCTCGGCGCGCGGTGCTCGTGTCGGGCGAGCCCGGCATCGGCAAGACCCGGCTCGTCACCGAGGCCGTGCGCGGCGCGCACGACCGCGGGTCGATCGTGCTCTGGGGACGGTGCGACGAGGACCTCGGCGCGCCGTACGGTCCGTTCGCCGAGGCGCTGCGGCACTACGTGCTCGTCACCCCGCCCGACCAGGTCCGCGCCGAGGTCGGCGCGCTCGGCGGCGAGCTCGTGCGCATCGTCCCCGACATCGCCAGTCGCGTCCCCGGCCTCGCCGAGCCGATGGTGGCCGACGCCGAGACCGAGCGCTTCCGGCTGTTCGACGCCGTCGCCGATCTGCTGTCCGAGATCTCGGCCGCGGCGCCCGTCGTGCTGGTGCTCGACGACCTCCACTGGGCCGACAAGCCGTCGCTCGTCCTGCTCCGCCACCTGCTCCGGTCACCGACGCCGATGCGGGTCCTCTTCCTCGGCACCTACCGCGACACCGACCTCGACCGCAGCCATCCGCTCTCGGACGTGCTCGGCGAGCTCCGGCGCCAGCCCGGCGTCGACCGCCTCGACCTCCAGGGCCTGGACCAGGACGAGATCTCCGGCTTCATGGCGAACGTCGCCGGTCACGAGCTCACCGAGGGCGGCCGCGATCTCGCCGAGGCGCTGCACACCGAGACCGAAGGGAACCCCTTCTTCGTCGGTGAGGTGCTGCGCCACCTCGCCGAGTCCGGCGCGATCGTGCAGGACGACGAGGGGCACTGGACCACCTCGGGCGCGGTCGCCGACTTCGGCATCCCCGAAGGGGTGCGCGAGGTCGTCGGCCGAAGGCTCTCCCGCCTGTCCGACGCGGTGAACCGGGCCCTCGCGATCGGCGCGGTGATCGGCCCGACGTTCGACCTCGCGACGATCGAGGGCGCGGGTGGCCCGGCGGGTGACGAGCTGTTCGACGCCCTCGACGAGGCCACCCAGTTCGGCCTGATCCGCGAAGCGCCCGATGCGCCCGGCCGGTACGCGTTCGCCCACGCGCTCGTGCGGGCGTCGCTGTACGAGGAGCTCACGACCAACCGGCGGGTGCGCATGCACTGGCAGCATCGGCGAGGTGCTGGAGGCACGGTACGCGTCGAAGCTCGACGAGCACCTCGACGAGCTTGCCTTCCACTACGGCGAAGGTGCGCTGGCCGGCGACGCGGCCAAGGCGGCGGAGTTCGCGCGCCGGGCCGGTGAGCGTGCGCTCGCGGATCTCGCGTTCGAGTCGGCCGCGAGCCACTTCGAACGCGCGATCGGGTCGATCGAGCTCGTCGACGATGCTTCGGCCACCAAGCGGTGCGACCTGCTGCTGGCGTGGGCCGACGCGCTCGGCCTCAGTGGCGACGAGCGTCGGAGAACGGCCGCGTTCGACGCGGCCGCGGTCGCGCGGGAGGCGGGCGATGCCCATCGGTTGGCGCTGGCCGCGCTCGTGCTCGTGGGCCTGACCGGCGGGAACTCACGGGTGGGCAGCGTCGACGAGGAGCTCGTCGCCCTGCTCGAGGAAGCGCTCGCGACGTTGGCGCCGGATCCATCACCCGAGCGCGCCCAGCTCCTCGCGTCCCTGGCGGTCGAGCTCCAGCACGGTGTCGACGACGCGCGGCGGATGACGCTGGGCCGGGAGGCGATGGACGTGGCGCGCGCCACCGAGGACCCCGTCACCCTCGGCTACGTCCTGACCCGCAGCTGGACGATGATGGACGGCTCCCTGCCGTGGCACGACGAGTTCGGGCGGATGAACGCGGAAGCCGCCGTGCTGGCCGAGCGCGCCGGCAACGCCTCCGTGCTGCGCGACACCCATCTCTTCCGGCTCGCGATCGCGGCGATGCAGGGTGACGGCGCGGAGGCCGACGCCCAGCTGGCCGCGTACGTGCGCCTCGCCGACCAGAGCCGCCGCCGCGACGCGCGGGTCTGGGCCCTCTGGAAGGAGGCCCAGCAGGCGGTGTTCGCCGGTCGCCTGGCGGACGGTGAGCGCCTGACGATCGAAGGGATGGCCCTCGCGACCGACGCGGGGATCGAACCGGAGAACCAGAGCGCGACCATCGGCGCGCTGTTCTACGCGATCCGCCAGGGCCAGGGCCGCCTCGACGAGCTGATCCCGGCGATCGAGGACCTCGTGACCTCGCAGCCGGGCCTGCCCACCTGGCGCCTCGCGCTCGCCGGCGCGTTCTACGAGACCGGACGCGTGGAAGAGGCGCGGCCGCACTGGGACTGGCTCGCCGCCGACGGCTGCGCGGTGCTGCGGCGGGACCCGATCTATCCCGTGAACCTCTGCGGGCTCGGGCGGATGGCGTATCGCCTCCGTCCGTCGGTGGAGACCGTCGAGTTCGTCTACGACGCGCTGCTCCCGTTCGCCGGGATCTTCAACTGGACGGGCGGGACGATCGGTGAGGGGAACGACACCGGGCTCGCGATGGCGGCCGAGGTGCTCGGGCGTCCCGACGACGCCGACCGGCACTCGGACGACGCGATCGCACTGTGCGAGCGGGCCGGTGCGCGCGCGTACCTCGCCCGTGCCAACTTCGACCGTGCGACGCTGCTCGCCGACCGCGGGGATCCGCTCGAGTGCACGCCCGTACCTCGAGACCGCGATCGCGGTCGGCGCCGAGGTCGGCATGACCGGTCCGTTCGGCGTCGTCACCCGCGGCGCCGACCTGCTCGCATCCCTCGACGCCGGGTAGGCGCCGGACGCGCGTCGAAGTCGTCGTCAGGGTTCGATGATCGGGAAGAACAGGTCGAACTGGTCGAGGAGCGAGACGAACGTGGCGAAGGGTTCGACGGGACCGGTCACGCGAAGCGTTGCCGAGGTCTCGGCGTCCGCGAGGGTGATGTCGCCGCTGGTCAGGTTGATGAGCGTCTCCATGGCGGTGTGCACCACTGTGGTGGCCGGATCACGAGCCGGCCGGTGGCGCAAGGTGCCGTTGGCCACGATCACCCGGTAGGACTCGCCGCGATCGGTGAGCTCGATGTCGAACTCGAGCTGATGCTCCGCGGCGCGGGGACCGTTGAGCTTCACGGCACAGTTGTCGAGCACCATGGCGGGGGTCATGGCGCGCATGATGTCGACACTCACGGCGTCCCTCAGCCCGGGGAGCGACGGCGTGCCGTTGCGCAGCTCTTGCGCGCCGGTGAGATAGAACGATCGCCAGGGCCCGGACTCGGACTGGTAGCCGAGCTGTTCCAACGCGTCGGCCTGCAGGCGACGGGCGACCTGATTGGTCGGGTCGGCGAACACGACGTGGTTCACCACCTGCGCGACCCACCGATAGTCGCCGCGTTCGTAGTCTTCGCGTGCGCGGTCGAGCACGGCCTCTGCACCCCCCATGTACTCGACGAAGCGGGTTGCGGCTTCGACGGGCGGGAGCTCGTGGAGGTGGGCCGGGTTCGCGTCGAACCAACCGAGGTACCGCTGGTAGACGGCCTTCACGTTGTGGTTGACGGTGCCGTAGTAGTCGCGGTTGAACCACTCGTCGGCGAGCGCCGACGGCAGGGTGATCATCTCGGCGATCTCGGTCGACGTGTACCCGTGGTTCGCGAGCCGCATCGTCTCGTCATGCAGGTACCGGTACAGATCGCGTTGGCCGCCGAGAAACGCCTCGATGTCGTCACGGCCCCAGCGCGGCCAATGATGACTCGCGAACGCGACGTCGCTGCGGTCGAGGAACAGGTCGACGGCGTCGTCGATGTACACGCTCCATCCGAGCGCGTCGCGGATCTCGGCGCCGCGCGGCGTGTACACGTTGTGCAGAGTCGCGGTGCAGTTCTCGGCCATGCACACGGCGCGGTACGTCGGGAAGTAGAAGTTCATCTCGGCGGGCGCTTCGGTGCCGGGCGTGAGCTGGAACTCGATCGGTACGCCGTCGATCTCGACGACGGTGCCGCTCTCGTCGATCGATTCCGTCGGGGCGACCAGACCGCGCTCTCCGATCGGGATCGTCTTGCCGAGGCCGGCGTCGACGTGTCCGAACGGGCCGGTTGGCAGCAGGACGCCGTACATGAAGGTGGCGCGACGCGTCATCGCGGGCCCGGCGGTCACGTTCTCGCTGACGGCCGCGTCGAGAAATCCCTCCGGAGCGATGATCCTCACCGCGCCCGATTCGACCTCCTCGTCGGTGACGACGCCGTGGATGCCGCCGTAGTGATCGGCGTGGCTATGGGTGTAGATCACCGCAACGATCGGCAACCGACCGAATTGCGCGTCGATCAACCCGCGCGCGGCTTGGGCGGTCGCAGTGATGGTGAGTGGATCGATCACGATCCAACCCCGATCCCCGCGGACGAACGAGATGTTCGAGATGTCGTAGCCGCGCACCTGGTAGATGCCGGGCACGACTTCGAACAGACCGTGGACGTTGTTGAGCTGGGCTTGGCGCCACAAGCTCGGATGCACGGACGGCAGGCGCGTCGTCGTGAATGAAGTCGAAGCGACTCGCGTCCCAGACGACGTTGCCCGCGGCTCCCCGGACGACCGGGGGATCGAGCTGGGCGAGGAGCCCTCGACGCACCCGATCGAAGTCCTACGTTTCGGCGAAGTCGAACCGGGCCGCGGCGGCGGCGTTCATCGCCGAGGTCGCGGCCGTGGCGGGCTTGGGAATGTCGACGTCGTCATCCACTGGAAACCGGCTCTCGTGTGGGACCAAGTCGTTGGCGGGTCAGCCGACCGCCGCGGCATTGTGGCACGGGTCCCGGCCGGCCGGACTCTGGGGGATGGCAGACTCTCGCCGTGGCCGACGGGGAGGGGGGTGAGGCGGAGCTCGACACGTTGTCCGTGCTGTTCACCGACCTCGTCGGGTCGACCGAGCTCCGGGCGCACCTCGGCGAGGACGTCGCCGAGGTCGTCCGGCGGGCTCATGATGCGCTGATCACCGAGGTGGTGGAAGGCAACGGTGGTCGCGTCGTGAAGGGTCTCGGCGACGGGTTCCTCGCGACCTTCGGCTCGGCGGCCCGCGCGGTCGCGGCGGCCGTCGCGATCCAGCAGGGCTTCGACGCCCAGCGGTTCGTCGAGCCGCACGTCGAGCTGCCCATCCGCATCGGCATCAGCCTCGGTGACGTGACGATCGAGGACGGCGACGTCTTCGGCACGACCGTGATCGAGGCGTCCCGGCTCTGCGCGGCGGCGGAGGGCGGCCAGATCCTCGCGACCGGAGTGGTGGCGACGCTCGCCCGTGGTCGCGGCGGTCACACGTTCACCGACGTCGGCGCGCTGGACCTCAAGGGCCTGCCCGAGCCGGTGCCCGCAGTCGCGGTCGGTTGGGAACGGGTCCAGCGCGAGGCCGGCGTGCCGTTCCCGGCACCCCTCGCCGTGCGCGAGGGCGCGTTCCCGTTTCGCGGCCGAGACCCGGCGATCGAGTCCATGGCCGCCACCGCCAAACGGGCCTTCACGAACAACGCGAAAGCGTGTGTGCTGCTCGCGGGGGAGCCGGGCATGGGGAAGACCCGGCTCGCGTCCGAGTTCGCTCGGCCGCGCCTACGAGGGCGGCGCCGTCGTGCTCTTCGGCCGCTGCGACGAGGAGCTCGGCATCTCGTACCAGCCGTTCGTCGAGGCGCTCGGCCACTACGTGGCACATCTCGGGGCCGAGGACGGCGCCAAGCTCGGGCCGCACGCGCCGGAGCTGACGCGGCTCGTTCCCGACATCGCGTCCCGGTTCGGCGACCTCGGCGACCGCGCCGTCTCCGGCGACGCCGAGGTCGAGCAGTACCGCATGTTCGAGGCGATCGACTCGTGGCTCGCCGCGGCCGCCGAGCCGGCGGGTCTGGTGCTCGTGCTCGACGACATCCACTGGGCCGCGAAGCCGACGCTGCTGCTCCTCCGTCATCTGCTCCGCTCCGGGTCGGCGGCGCGGCTCCTGATCATCGCCACCTATCGGGACACCGATCTCGACCGCACGCACCCGCTCGCCGACCTCCTCGCCGACCTGCGGCGCGTCCCGGACGTCGAGCGCATCCCGCTGAGCGGGCTGGACCTCGACGGCATCGAGGAGCTGATCGTCGCGGTCAACGGGTCGGCGCTCGACGCTGCCGGGCCGCGAGCTGGCCGCGGCCGTGCACGCCGAGACCGAGGGCAACCCGTTCTTCGTCGGCGAGCTGTTCCGCCACCTCGCCGAGACCGGCGCGATCGTCAACGAGGGCGACCAGTGGCGCCTCGCCACCGCGGTCTCGGAGATGTCGCTGCCGGACGGGGTGCGCGAGGTGATCGGGCGCCGGCTGTCCCGGCTCTCGCCGGCCACGAACGACGTGCTCGCCTGGGCTGCCGTGATCGGCCGCGAGCTGCGCCTCGACATCCTCGGCCGGGTCGCGGGCGGGGACGAGTCGTGCCTCGACGCGCTCGACGAGGCCGTCGACGCGCGGCTCGTCGACGAGACGGGTCCGGGCCGCTGGCGGTTCTCCCACGCGTTGGTGCGCTCCACCTTGCTCGCGGAGCTGCGCAACACCCGCAAGATCCGCATGCATCTGAGCGTCGGCGAGGCCTACGAAGCGCTCGCTCCGGGTGAGCTCTCGGCGCTCGCGCTGCACTTCGCCGAAGCCGCGCCCCTCGGCGCGGGCGAGAAGGCCGTGCAGTACCTGCTCGCGGCCGGCGCGGTGGCGTTGGAGTCACTCGCGTTCGACGAGGCCGACGCTCGCTACGCGCAGGCGCTCGACATCATCGAAGACGTCGGGCTCGACGTGCCCGAGCTGCGGGTCGATGCCGCGGTCGGGTTGGCCATCGCCCGGCGCTGGACCGGCGCCGACGCGACCGAGGCATTCGCGCAGGCGTGCGACGGGGCCGCGGCCCTCGGTGACGGCGCGCGGATGGCGCGGGTGCTCCTCGAGACGAGCCGGCCGTTTGCCGCGACCGTGTTCGAGACCGACGACGTGCTCGTGGCCCGCATTCGAGCGGTGTCTCGAGCTCCTTCCGCGGGGTGACAGCCGCGAACGGGCCCGGCTGACGGCCAGCCTGGCCGGGGAGAAGGCCTTCACGGCCGACGACGAGGTCGCCCAGCACGCGCTCGCGGGCGAGGCGGTCGCCATCGCCCGCCGGATCGGCGATCCGGACACGCTGATGGCGACGCTGCAGATGCAGTATCAGGGCAGCAACGCGCCGCATCTGCTCGCCGCCCAAGCTGAGGTCTTCGCCGAGATCCTCACGCTCGCGGATCGCATCACGACCCCCGAGGCGCGAGCGCTCTACTCCTCCGTCATGGTCAACCAGGGCGCCCTCCGGGGCGATCGATCTCTGTTCCGGGCCGGGTTGGACGGGTACGCGGAGCTCGCCGACGGTCATGCCGCCCATCGTTCCGCTGGCTCGCCCTCGCGCAACGCGCGGGCTACGAGGCGCGCTACGGCGACATCGAGGCCGCGCGAAGGCCACGCGAACGAGCTGCTCGCGCGGGTGAACGAGACGGGTGAGCTCGACGCCCTGCTCTGGTACGTGAGCTCGATGGGGGCCGTCAAGCGGCTGCGCGGGGACCTCGGCGGCATGCTGGAGCTGAACGAGCCGCTCATCGTCGACGAGCTGCCCGTGACCGTGCACGCGGGTCCCGTGGTGATGATGGCGCTGTGCGAATCGGAGCGCCATGACGAAGCCCGGGCGTTGGCGCCGCGGTTCTTCCCGCGGACGCGCGCGCTGCCGGCGCAACGGCGTGTTCCTGTCCTCGCTCGGTCCGAATGCGGTCGCGGCGGCGGAGCTGGGTGACCGGGAGATGGCCGGCGTGGTTGGTCGACCAGCTCGAGCCGTACACCGAGTACTGGTCGATCTGGGGACCGCAGGCACCGTGCGCGCCGATCTCCACCCTGGTCGCGCGCCTTCGGGCGACCCTGGGCGACTTCGACGCGGCCGAAGCGCACTTCGCCGCCGCGGTCGCGCACTGCCGCGCCGATCAGACCCGCCTCTTCCTGGCCGACGCGCTGCTGTACCAGGCGCTCGCGCGGCTCGAAGCGGGCGCGCCGGACGCCGAGATCACCGTCCCCCTCGCCGAGGCGCTCGACCTCGCTCGAGCCGGTGGCTACGGCACCATCGAGCGCCGCGCCGAGCGCGCACTGCACGGCTGACCGCTCCACCACGACGCGGTGGGCAAGCCGGCGCGACCCGGTGAACCTGGCCGCGCAGTTGATCAGGTGAGCACCGTCTTGTCCTTCGGCGTAGTGAAGGCGTGGATGAAGCCGGCGATCGAGGCAAGTAGGAGCACCAACGCGGCGGCGAAGGACACCAGTGCGGCTTGTTGGGCGCGCTCACCGAAGATGCTGAAGCCGTAGGAGGTCAACAGCAACCCACGGAGCGTCTCGCCGCGGAACAGCGTGTCGACCTTGCCGCTCAGCGCCTTGGCCTGGCTCTCGAGCGCGACCGTTGCCGGGGCATCGGGCGCGGTGCTGACCGCGGCGTCTGCCTTGGCCTGCAGCGCCCGGGCCGCTCCGCTGGTCTCTGAATACGTCTTTCCGCCGTTGACCTCGGTCACGTGGAGCCCGATGTACTTGTTCGCGTAGCACTCGGCCTGCTTGCCCGTCGTCAGCGGCTTCGATGCGTACTTCACGAGACAGGTGGCCTGCTTCTCCTCTGGCGCGAGCCCGGCGACCGGGGTGAAGGTGATCTTCTGCTGAGACAGCTGGTCCTTCACGTAGCTCTTCGCGAAGTCCGCCTGGTTCTGAAGCACGAGACCGAGTGCGAGCAAGAGCCCCGCGAGCAACAGGCCGCCCACACTGAACACGACATCGAGTGTCCGACGCTTCATGAGTTCTCGCTCCTCGTCTCGCGCCGCTACCGGCGCCCCTGCTCAGTGATGTGCAACGGCAGTAGACAACGCGCAAAGCACGTCGACCAGGGTCGAAGGTCCCGATGACGACCCGTGTCAGCGGGTCGCGGTGATGAGCCAGATCCCGCCTCCCAGGCGCACCCCCGACGGGGCGTGGTGGGCAGCGAGACTGTCGCGCACGTCGGCGAGCGCGGCCTCACGCGCCGCACCTTCGGGGATCGTTTCGAGCAGCGCCCGTGAGAGTCCGGTTCCTGTCACGTAGCTCACGGCATCGTCGACCGTCTGACCGATGGTGAACGTGACCTCGGCGGCTTCGATGGCGACGGCACCGAATCCGGCCGAGCGGAGCGTTGCCGTGACGGCGTCCGGGTCGGACTGGCCGAACATCCCGGGACCGTCGGTCATCGGCGGAGCGTCCGCGTGATGGCGGAGGGCCTCACCGGGAACCGCGAGCCACTCATTGGCCGCGAGTGGTTGCCACGTGGCGAAGCACATCCGTCCCTCGGGGGTGAGGGCCGTAGCGATGTTGGTGAATGCGACATTGGGGTCGGAGAAGAACATGGTGCCGAACCGGCTGATGACCAGATCGGCAGAACCGGGTGCGAACCGATGCGTCTGCGCGTCGGCCCGTACGAAGCTGGTGTTGGTGACCCCCGCACCCGCGGCGCGCTGGCGCGCGACTTCGAGCATCGGCGCCGAGATGTCGAGGCCCGTCACGGACCCGGAGTCTCCGACCCGGGTCGCTGCCAGCAGAGACGTCGCGCCGCAGCCGCAGCCGACGTCGAGCACCCGGCGGCCGGGTGCCGGGGCGGCGAGGTTGAGGAGGGCATCGGCGACCGGAGCGAGGATCCGGTCGCGTTCATCCGCACTGGCCACCCAGCGTTGTCCGCCGTCGCCGTTCCACGCATCGAATTGCGCCGCGTTTGCTGTCTCCGTCATGTCTGATCCCCTTTTCCCTCGTCGAACACCAGGTTCGCGTTGATCGCCATCGCGGCGGTGGCCGCGGCCCCGGCGGCGGCAATCACCGACCCGCGCGGATCGACGATGTTTCCCGCAGCCCATACGCCGGGCGTGCTCGTGGTGCCGTCCCGGTCGACTACGGGGAAGCCACCGGAATCGACGTCGACACCCAATCCCGCGAGCAGGCCGTCGGGGTGGGGCACGTTGTGCGGCCGGATGAACACCGCAGTCCGGGGGACGACACTTCCGTCCGCGAGCTCGACTCCGGTCAGGTGGTCCTCGTCGGTGACGAGCCCGACGACTTCGCCGTCCACCACGCGCACCCCGCGCGCTTCGAGCTGCGCCCGTTCCGGCGCGGACAGGTCGCCGGTGTGGGCGAAGAAGACGACATCATCGGACCACTGCCGGATCAGCTGCGCATGCGGACCGCACCGGGGTGCGTGCCCAGCACCCCGAGGGGCTGATCGCGCACCTCCCAGCCGTGGCAGTACGGGCAATGGAGCAGATCGCGACCCCAGCGTTCCCGGACGCCGGGAATGGCGGGCAACTCGTCGCTCACCCCGGTCGTCAGCAGGATGCGGCGGGTCGTCAACCGCTCACCGCTCGCGAGATGCACGACGAACCCGGGCTCGATCGTTGTCACCTCGCCGTCGATGATCTCGACGCCGTATCCGGTGACCTCTTCGCGGCCGATCGTCAGAAGATCCGCCGGTGGCATTCCGTCGCGCGACAGGAACCCCTGCATGTGCGCGGCGGGTGCGTTCCGGGGTGCGCCGGCATCGATCACCGCGACCTTGCGCCGCGCTCGTCCGAGGACGAGTGCGGCGCTCAGGCCGGCTGCACCACCACCGACGATCACGACGTCGTAGCTGTGCTGCTCCATGGCGGTCACGCGGCGAGCGCAGTGCTCGGGACGGGCGTGTCGGTGTCCATCGTCGGCCGCTTGATGCCCTTGACGGTCAGGTACACGCCGAGCGAGAACTCCCAAGCTGCGATCGGCAGGGCGAAGAGCATCGCGGTGGACGAGGTCTGCGAGTGCCCACCGAGCAGCGTGGTCAGGGTGGATGCGAACAACAGTGGCGCACCGACGAATCCCATCAGCGGGATGAAGCGGGGGACCAGGCGGAAGCGGTACATCACCGTGGCGAGGAACAGGGCGTTGAAGGCGGGCATGAACCCGGGGCCGAACAGGAATGACCAGTCGTGCATCGCAACCAGGGACTGGCTCGTCGTGAGCAGCGAGGCGGTGTCGCCACCGACGACGTTGTCGCGGAGCGTCACGACCGACAGGAGGCTGATGGCGCCGACGACGAGGATGGCGGCTTCGAGTGTCCGGGTGGTGACGAAGCCGATCGCGGACGTCCGGCTCAAGCGCCGGGTCACCGGGTACAACGCGACGGCGGTGCCGATGCCGGCGATCGCACAGACGAAGTCGAGGAACCCGCCCCAGAGCACGCCGGTCTCGCTGCCGTGCCCGAGGACGAAGTTGGCGTGGTCGACCAGTGGTGCCTTGAGGGCGAGCGTCGGGATCGACGCCGCGAAGGTCACGAGATAGAGCACGCCCGCCGCCAAGGCGAGCTTGCGTGTGGTGTCCATGGATTTCATGTCATTCCCCTTCGGATTGGAGCTGCGTCACGGAGATCAGCGGGACGCCGAGGTCACGCAGCTTCTGGAGCACGCCGTGCAGCGCGGCCTGGTCGACGATCGGGCCTCGGATCACCGTGGTTCCGTCATCCGCCCTGGTCAGGCTCAGCCCGTCGAACCAGGCCGCCCACCGGGAGCTCAGATGTCCTGTGACTCGGATCTCGTACTGCACGAAGGCAACGTACGAACCGATGTGGTGAGCCGACATCCCCACATGTGGTGATTGGGGTGGTGATTCGAGCTCGGCTCAGAGGCCGAGCTCGTCGGCCCGGCGAACGGCCTCGCGGCGGCTGTTCACGCCGAGCTTGGTGTAGATGTTCTTCGTGTGCGTGCGCACGGTGTGCAGCGACACCGTCAGCTCGCGTGCGATGTCAGGACCGCTGAGCTCGCTCCGAAGGAGCCGCAACACGTGGAGCTCGCGGTCGCTCAGCGGGTCGACGAGACCCGCCTGGTGCGGATCGGGCGGGGTGACGCCGGTCGTGAGCCCCTCGCGCAGGGCCGCCAGCCGCGGTCCGAGGAATGCGAAGACCCGGACGTAGCCCTCGGGCTCGGCGAGCGCGATCGCCCGCCGCAGCGCGTCGAGCGCGCTCGCGGTTTCGCCCCGGGCGTCGAAGGCCAGCGCCTGCACCGCGAGGATCTCGATGACGCTGCTGCCGCGGCCGCCCGCGGCCGCGGCCACCAGCAGCCGGTCGAGCATCGCGCTGACCTGCTGCAGCTCGCGTCCACTCGGCTGATCGTTGATGAGGATGATGGCCATCGTGATGTGCTCGAACTCCGTGACGTAACGCAGCTCGTCGTCCGTTGACAGGCCGCGCTCGCGCACCCACGCGCGCGCGGCGCTGATGTCGCCCATCAGGACATGGGTTCGCGCCCGGCGGGCGCCGACCGGGCGCACGGCAGGGGAGAAGTCCGTGTCGTAGACCCGTTCGGCTTCTTCCAGCAAAGCGAGGCACCCGGCGACGTCGCCTTCCGCCAGCCGAATCCCGGCGCGCACCGCTCGCGACCGGTAGGGATACTGCCGGGTTCCGAACCGCTCGAGCTCCTGGGCGCGTCGCAGATGTTCCGCGGCTCCCTCACGATCGTCGCGCTCGCGCAGGATCTCGGCGAGTCCGACGTGCATGTCGGCGGCGCCCCGCAACGGACCCGCCCCGTGGTCGGCGACCAGCTGCAACCCCTGCTCGTACAGGCGCTGCGCGTCTCGCAGCCGACCCTGGGCGACGCGGATGTCGGCCATCGCGATCGACTCCCCGAGGATGTCGGCGATGTGGCCGATCCGCCGCATCCCGGCGATGGAGAGGGTGTACTCCGCGAAGGCACGGTCCAGGTCGCCCTCGGACCATGCTGCGAGCCCGAGCAGCGCACGTGCTGCGGCCCGGCGCAGCTCGTCGTCGTCCGGCGCGACGGCAAGGACTCGGTCGGCGTGAGCGACGGTGGCTTCGGTGTCGCCGCGCAGCAGCGCCAGCCCGGCGCGGTACATCTCGATGGCACCCGGTAACGCCCGGAGCTGCGCTTCGTCGACGACGACCATTCCGGCCGGCTCGCGGGCATCGGGCGCCAGCGCCAGCCAATGCTCGGCCTGGTCCAGACGGGCGTCGACCCGTTCGAACTCGCCCGTCGCCATCAAGCCACCGGCGAGACCGACGGCGAGCACCGGGCGGACGCGCACGATGTCCTCCGGGAGAGCGTGCGCCCATTCGTGGATCGTCGCGTCCTGCCGGTCGCGTTGCATGTCCGGGATCGCGAGCTCGACCAGCGCCGCGGCTCGGGTGAAGTCGCCGGCCGCGAGCGTGTGCCGGACTGCGTCGGACGGCTCGCCGTGGTCGGCATACCAGACGCTCGCCCGATGATGGAGCTCGACGGCGGCATCGGGATCCTCGTCGAGGAGCCGCGCGCGCAACACGTCGGCGAACAGGTGGTGGTATCGGTACCACTCGCGTCGATCGTCGAGCGGGATGACGAACAGGTTCTGACGGTCCAGCGATTCGAGCGCGGCCTTCCCGCCGGTCGCGCCGGTCACTGCGTCGCACAACGATCCAAGGAGCCGGTCCAGGACGGACGTCTGCAGCAGGAACCGCCGGATGGATTCGGGTTGGCGCTGCAGCACCTCCCCTACGAGGTAGTCGACGATGAATCGGTCGTCACCGGCGAAACCGGCAATGAAGCTCGCGACGTCGTCCCGTCCCTGCAGCGACAATGCTGCGAGCTGCAGCGCGGCGATCCAGCCTTCGGTGCGGGCTTCCAACGTCGCGATGTCCGCGGCCGTCAGCTCGAGGCCCATCGCTCCGTTCAGGTACTCCGCCGCTTCCTCGGCGGTGAAGCGCAGGTCGGCGGCCCGGACCTCCCCGAGCTCGCCGCGCGCTCGCAACCGGGCCAGGGGCAACGGAGGATCGGCCCGGCTGGCGATCACGAGGTGCGCTCGCTCCGGAAGGTGATCGAGGAGGTAGGTCAACCCGTCCGCGACGTCGCTGCTCTCGATGACGTGAAAGTCGTCGAGGACGAGGGCGACGTCCTGGTTGACGCCATGCAGCTCGTTGACGAGGGTGGCGAGCACGTCTTCGGTGGGTGCGCTCCCCGAGTCCAGGAGTGCGTGCGCGCCGCGCGCCGAGGCCCGGCACCGCCATCTGGAGCGACGCGAGGACGTAGGACCAGAACAACCGTGGATCGTTGTCGCGCTCGTCGAGCGAGAGCCACGCCACCGCGGTGCCCGCGTCGGCGACCGTGCCCAGCCACTCGGTCACCAGCGTCGTCTTGCCGAAGCCGGCGGGGGCCGAGACCAGGATCAGCTTTGCGTCGGCCGCGCTCGCGAGGCGTGCGTCCAGTCGCCGGCGCGGCACCAGGTTGCGGCGCGGCGAGGGAAGGTGGAGCTTCGTCGCGATCAACGGGTTGGCCATCGAGCGCATCATGCCCTGCTTCGTCGAGGGCGGTCAGCGGTCCCGCGAGCCAAGTGTCGGCGTCAGGCGACGCGACCCGCGAACTTGGCCGACCACTTCACGGTCCGACGGGTCAGGGTCGCGACGCCGGGCCCCTCCAGGTCGCGCAGTGCCTGGTCTCGACCGTTCACTGCGACGAGGATCGCTCCGCGGGACCGGTCACCTCGGGCCCGTCGCCGTCCGGGAGCTGGTGGGCGTCGTGACGGGTCGCGACGACGGAACGGAAGAGCCTCGTGCGCCAAGCCGACTGTCGCTTCGACCGAACGACCTCGTGCGCGGCTCGGTCGTCCGCCGCGACCTGACCCGAGCGAATGGCGCGAGCTGGTGGGCTCCTCCGTCCTGTACGAGCACACCTGCGCCCGTCCCGGACAACCCGCCGGCTGACCGGCGCATTCGAGAGCGGCTCGCACTCCGCGCCGAGCTCGCTCGGCCCGGCTGGAGCGGACCCGGCGGGACGGCCAGGACCGCGCAGTGAGGCGATCTCGGACGGGGGCTGCCGTGCGTACTTTCGCCAATGGTTGGCTGTGCGTAGGATATGTCCCGTTGCTACGGGCTTGGGCCAAATGGGCGGGGGTCGAGCGGTAGCGCATGCCAGACGGAGACCGAGGCGGGCCGGGTGAGGCATCACCCGGGGTTGGTAGGTGCTCGGGAGGCCGGAGGCCAAATGTCAGATCGAAATGGCTCGCGGAGCCGTCGGCGCGCGCGCCCGTCGGTTGCGATCACGCTCACCGTGTGCATGATCGCCGCCGCATTCGTGGCCGGCGTCGGTGCTCCGGTCGAGCCGGCGACCGCGGCGGGAGTGCCGCGTGACGGTCTGACGGCGGAGACCGCCGCACCGTCGTGCTGGTCGGTCAAGCAGAGCTATCCGACGAGCGCCGACGGCATCTACTGGTTGTGGACCCCGAAGCTGATCGCGCCTGCGCAGTTCTACTGCGACATGACGACCGACGGTGGCGGGTGGGTCCTGGTCGGACGGGGTCGCGAGGGCTGGACGTTCCCGTACTGGGGTCAGGGCTCGCCGTCGACGGTGCGCAACACGATCACCGGCACCGCGGCATTCGCGCCCGCATCGCTGCCGACCCCGACCGTCGACGCGCTGATGAACGGCGGCCGCATGGACGCGCTCGGCGACGGGATCCGGCTCCGGCGCGCCACCAACCCGGGCGGCACGACGTGGCAGGAAGTCCGGATGCGGGTCAAGACCTACGGGCAGTGGTCATGGGCGTTCGGTGGTGGGATCTACCTGAGCTCGATCAAGTTCGACAACACGACCACGAACCTCGGGACCTCCACCTACCAGACGAACACCACGGCCAACGTCCAGGTCTCCAACGACACGCGCCGCGTGTTCACCTACCCGTGGGCGAATCACAATCAGGTGAAGGGCTTCTCGTTCGGTAGCGGCGTCAACAACGGGTCCAACAACTCGACGTCGTACCTCTGGGAGTTCTCGAACGAGAACAGCGCGATTCCCTTCACGCAGGTGTTCATCCGACCCCAGGTCAGCGAGTCCGACATCGCGTCGGCCGGAGTCACCTTCGCCCCCAACTCGGGGATCGCGGCCTCGACGGTGCGTCCGATGCTCGACCGTCGCCCCGTCAGCGAACCATGGGGTGTCACGGGCCTCGAAGCCGGGACGTCGAATCCGACGAACCACTCGTACGTGAACGCGTTCGCGCAGGTCGGGAACACGATCTACATCGGGGGCAAGTTCCTCCAGGTGCAGCACGGTCCCGGTGGAACGACGTTCGACCAGCCGTTCCTCGCCGCGTTCGACAAGGACACCGGTGAATGGATCCCGTCCTTCAATCCGGTGCTCAACGGTCCGGTCTGGAAGATGGAGGCATCCCCCGACGGCACCAAGCTCTTCGTCGGCGGCGAGTTCACTTCCGTCAATGGGCTGGCGGACACCACCGCGCTCGCGGCGCTGGATCCGGTCTCGGGCGCGCCGGTCTCGGACTGGGTCGGCTACGTCTCCCGCCCGAGCGGTTCCTACGACGTCCGCGCGATGGACATCCAGGGTCCGTGGCTGTACATCGGCGGCAACTTCACCCGGATCTCGGGCGGCGTCGGTGCGCAATTCACCGGCCCGATCACGGACAGCCGCCTCGGTCGGCTGCGGCTCACGGACGGCCGGCCCGATGGCGCGTGGAAGCCGAGTGTGGAGGTCGCACCGCAGGAGATCGACGCGAGCTCCCAGGGCGACCGTGTCTACGCAGTGGGCCTGTTCCAGACCTTGAACGGGGTGCAGCTGAACCCGATCCGTCTCGCGATCATGGACACGGTGAACGGCGACGCAGTGCCCGGGCTCCAGCCGTTCCACCCCAACTCCACCGACCTCGAATGGCAGAACACGATCCTCGAGGTGGGCGACAAGGTGTACCAGGGCGGGTCGCAACACATCCTGCACCAGTACAACCGGTCCGACTACGCGTTCGAGCGCTCCCACATGACCAAGTTCGGGGGCGACTTCCAGGCGATGGCGTACAAGGACGGGATCCTCTACGCGGGCTGCCACTGCCAGGACTGGCAGTACGAGGACGCCAACTCGTGGCCGGACCCGAGCGGCTACAGCCGCACCGATCCGATCAGCCTGATCGGGGCCTACGACACCACGAACAGCCTCGAGGTCCTCCCCGAGTTCAACCCGACGCAGATCGACCTGACCGGGTCCGGCGGTGAGGGTCCGTGGGAGCTGTACTTCGACTCGAGCGGCTGCATGTGGGCGGGTGGCGACCTCGTCCGTCTGGGCACGCTGGGCGGCCCGTTCTACGGCGGCTACGAGCGGTTCTGCGACCGCGACTCGACCGCGCCGAGCACGCCGACGAACGTCACGCCGGTCGTCGCGGGCAATGACGTGACGCTGAACTGGACGGCGTCGACGGACAACTCGGCTACTGCGATCAACTACGAGATCCTCAAGGACGACGCCACGTTCGGGACCGTCGTCATGGGCAGCACCTTCGACCGAACCTTCACCGACACGAACGTGGTCGGTCCGACGCGGTACTTCCTTCGTGCCGTTGATGATGAAGGCAACCGCTCCGCGACCACGTCGGTCATCTCGGTGTCCCCGCCTCCGCCCGCGGCCGCGACGCTGCTGAGTGCCGGCGGCACCTGGTCCTACCGCGCCGATGGTCAGGACCTCGGCACCACCTGGCGCACGCCGGGCTTTGACAGCTCGGGGTGGGCGAGTGGACCGGCGGAGCTCGGTTGGGGTGATGGCGACGAGGCGACCGTGATCCCCACCGGTGCGGTGACCCAGTACTTCGTCAAGCATGTGAACGTCGCGAACCCGAGCCTCTACCAGACGGTCACCGTTCGACTGCGGCGGGACGACGGCGCTGCGGTCTACGTCAACGGCATTGAGGTCGTGCGCGACAACTTGCCGACCGGGCCGCTGACCGCGGCCACGCTTGCCAGTGACTTCACGTTCGGCAACGAGGAGTCGATCTTCCACGAGTACCAGGTCCCGTCGAGCCTCTTCACCGCCGGTGACAACACGATCGCAGTCGAGCTGCATCAGGCGAGCACGGACAACGGGGATGCGAGCTTTGACCTCGAGCTCGTCGCGCGTGCCGGGGTCGAGAACAACGCGCCTTCGGCTCCCGTTCCGGTCGCGAGCAACGTCACCGCGTCCGGCGCGACCATCACCTGGCCGGCGTCGACCGACGACACGAACGTCATCGGCTACCTGGTCCGCCGAGACGGCCAGGTCAAGGTGTTCACGACGGCGACCAGCTTCACCGATCTCGGCCTGGCGTCGGGCAATACCTATACCTACGACGTGCGTGCGGTCGACAGCTCCGGCAACCTCTCGGCTGCTGGTTCCGTGATGGTGAGCACCGTCTCTTCGAATCATGCGCCGACGATCTCGGCGTCACCTAACCCGGTGTCGGTGACCGCGGGCCAGAGCGCGACGGTGGATCTGACGACGGGTGATTCGGACGGCGATCCGGTCTCGGTGTCGATCACGACGGGTCCGGGCTTCGCGTCGATCGTGGGCGGCGACCTGCAGCTGTCACCGGCGGCGGGTGATGACGCGGGTTCGCCGTACACCGTGACCGTCCAGGCCAGTGATGGTCAGGCCACGGCGAGTGTGGATGTGACGGTGAATGTCGCGCCGCCGCCGAATCATGCGCCAACGATCTCGGCGTCACCTAACCCGGTGTCGGTGACGGCAGGCCAGACCGCCACGGTGGATCTGACCACGGGTGACCCGGACGGCGATCCGGTCTCCGTGTCGATCACCGCGGGTCCGGCATTCGCGTCGATCGTGGGCGGCGACCTGCAGCTCGCGCCGACCGCGGGGAATGTCGCCGGCTCGCCGTACACCGTGACCGTCCAGGCGAGTGATGGTCAGGACACGGCCAGTGTCAATGTGACGGTCAACGTCGTGCCCGCGCCGCCGCCGACTGGCGCGACGGTGGGTGACTTCGATGGCGACGGCACCACCGACGTCGCGGTCTGGCGCCCCTCCAACGGCCGCTGGTACATCGAAGGAGTCGCGGGTTCCACGTTGTTCGGTAAGTCCGGTGATGTGCCGGTGCCCGGCGACTACAACGGCGACGGCACCACCGACATCGCGGTCTTCCGACCCTCGAATGGTCGTTGGTACGTGAACGGCATCGCGGGCTCGACCGCCTGGGGCAAGGCGGGCGATGTCGCGGTGCCCGGCGACTACAACGGTGACGGCACCACCGACATCGCGGTGTTCCGGCCCTCCAACAGTCGCTGGTACATCGCCGGCATCGCCGGCTCCACCCAGTGGGGCAAGAACGGTGATGTCGCGGTGCCCGGCGACTACAACGGCGACGGAGCCACCGACATCGCGGTGTTCCGGCCCTCGAATGGTCGTTGGTACGTGAGCGGGATCGCCGGCTCCACCGCCTGGGGCAAGAACGGCGATGTCGCGGCGCCCGGCGACTACGACGGGGACGGGTCCACGGACTTCGCGGTGTTCCGCCCGTCGAACGGTCGCTGGTACATCGACGGCATCGCGGGTTCCACCGCATTCGGCAAGAACGGGGATGTGGTGGTGCCCGGCGATTACAACGGCGACGGCACCACCGACATCGCGGTCTTCCGGCCTTCGAACGGGACCTGGTACGTCAACGGCATCGCCGGCTCCACCCCCTGGGGCCAGACCGGCGACCTGCCGACCGCGGCGCCGGCCTACCTCGTGCCCGGCCTCCTCGGACTCTGACCCCGGCCGGCGGTCAGCGGGCTCCCGGCGGAACGGATCCACCCGACCGAATATCAATCAATCCATCTTGATGGAATCGCCCGACCCGACCTAGCCTCCGGTCCATGCCTGGAACGGGTGCGCCGTCGACGATGCCGGTGTTCGTCCAGCTCGCCGGCCACCCGTTGCGGTGGCGGATCCTCACCGAGCTCTCGCGCAGCGATCGTCGCGTCCGCGAGCTCGCGGTGGTCATGGGCGAGCGCCAGAGTCTGGTGTCCTACCACCTCGGTCGCCTGCGCCAGGGCGGCGTCATCGGGGTTCGGCGGAGCTCCGCGGACGGTCGCGACTCGTACTACTCCGTTGACCTCGCTCGCGGCGCGGACCTGCTGGCCGACGCCGGCGCCGCGTTGCATCCGGGGCTGCGGCTCGCGCCGATCGACGCGGCACCGGTGACGAGCAGGTCGCAGCGCGCGCCGCGGGTGTTGTTCTTGTGTACCGGAAACAGTGCACGCTCGCAGATGGCAGAAGCATTCCTGATCGAACGGGCGCGATTTCCGATCCGCGCGTTCAGTGCCGGGAGTCACCCCAAGCCGTTGCACCCGAATGCCGTACGCGTGATGCGCACCCACGGCATCGATATCGGCGATCGGCGTTCGAAGTCGGTGGACGAGCTCGTGGGACAACGATTCGACTACGTCGTCACCTTGTGTGACCGGGTCCGAGAGGTGTGTCCGGAATTCCCCAGCTCACCGCAGCTGTCGCACTGGAGCATGCCGGATCCCTCCGCTACGGGTTCGACGGATGCCGAGACGTATGGAGCGTTCGAAGTGGCGGCGGAGGAGATCGAGCGCCGAGTCCACTTTCTCTTGGGACTCATCGGCGTCGCTGCGCCCGCACGGCACAGAGCCAACCGAGACAGGACAGGAGCACCCCATGGAGAGTGACTACGTCAATGTTCGATACATGGTCGACGACGTCGGCGCGGCGGTCGACTTCTATACGACGCACTTCGGGTTCACGGTGCTCACGAACGCGGCGCCCGCATTCGCCGACGTCGCCCGCGGCTCGCTCCGGCTCCTGCTGAGCGGGCCGGCGAGCTCGGCGGGTCGACCGATGAGTGACGGCCGCCAACCTGGGCCGGGCGGCTGGAATCGGATTCACCTCCTGGTCGACGACATCACCGCAGAGACCGAACGCCTCCGGGAAGCCGGTCTCGCGTTTCGCAACGACATCGTGACGGGGCCCGGCGGTTCCCAAGTGCTCGTCGACGACCCGAGCGGCAACGCCATCGAGCTGTTCCAACCCGCGGCGGCGCCTCCACCGCGGTGACCGATCCACCACGCGAGTGGACGGGGTCGCCGCCGACGCTACGGACCGTCCTGCGGGAGTGGGGGCGGATCGGTTGCATCGGCTTCGGCGGCCCACCCACCCACATCGCGCTCCTGCGCGATCTCTGCGTGAACCGCCGCGGGTGGTTGACCGAAGATGAGTTCGAAGACGGGGTCGCCGCCTGCAACCTGTTGCCCGGACCCGCCTCGACACAGCTCGCGATCTACTGCGCCCGACGAGTGCGCGGCCCGGCCGGCGCGGTCGTCGGCGGCGTGGCGTTCATCGTCCCGGGGCTGGTGCTGATCCTCGCGCTCGCCGCGCTGTTCCTCGCCGGCTCGCCACCCCTCTGGGTGCGGGGCGCCGGAGCCGGAGCCGGCGCGGCGGTCGCGGCGGTCGCGGTCCGGGCCGGTTCCGAGCTCGTTCCCCCGAGCCGGCGGCGGGCCCGGGCCAACAGCCTCATGCGGTGGACCGTGTATCTCGCCCTCGGCGCGCTCTCCGCGGCGACGCTCGGCCCCTGGCTCGTCCTGGTCCTGCTCTCCTGCGGCGGCATCGAGGTCGTGGCTCGAGGCGTGAACGCCGACGGCACCACGCTCGGCGGCCTTTCCCTCCGTGGTGTTCGCCGGCGCGACCGCCGCGGCGGGCGGTCTCGCATCCCTGGCCTGGGTCGCGTTCAAGGTCGGCGCGCTGTCGTACGGCGGTGGTTTCGTCATCATCCCGCTGATGCAGGCCGACGCCGTGCACCGGTACCACTGGATGACCAGCGGCCAGTTTCTCGACGCAGTTGCGCTGGGCCAAGTCACTCCGGGTCCGGTCGTCCAGACCGTGGCGGTCGTCGGCTACGCCGCGGGCGGCGTGGGCGGAGGTCTGCTCGCCGCCTTCGTCGCCTTCGCGCCGTCGTTTGCTCTTCGTCGTCGTCGGTGCCCACCATTTCGACCGCTTCCGGGCCAACCCTCGCGCTCGCGCGTTTCTCGGCGGAGCCGGCCCGGCCGCGATCGGCGCGATCTTCGGCTCCGCGGTACCGCTCGCCCGGGGTCTCCAAGAAGCCTGGCAGCTCGGGGTGCTGGCCGGCGCCGGGATTCTGCTCCTCGTCCTGCGGCGCGCGGTCGTGCCCACGCTCCTCGGCGCCGGAGCGGTGGGGATGCTGCTCGCCCTTGCGGGAGCGCCCCTGCCGCGATGACGCCGTGCAGCTCCGGGCACCCCGAAGGCCCGAGAACCTCGATGACCGGGCTGTTTCGGCTCCGGGCTCATGTTGGTGTGGCACAGCACCTCGACGAGGACATCCGATCCAGCGTCGCCACGAGGTCGCGGGAGTGCTTGCGACGGAGCGGTAGGGTCCGCGACGCCACGGCCGCGTCGAAGCGAGAGGGAATTTCATGCGCGCAGCGATCTTCGTAGGCACGCCGGAGCTCTCGGTTGAGGACGTCTCGCCGGTGGACCCGGGTCCGCGTGACGTCGTGGTGCGGATCGGTGCGAGCGGGGTGTGTCACTCCGACGTTTCGGCCAGCAATGGCTCGCTCCCGCTCCCGCCTCCGTGCGTCCTCGGACACGAGGGCTCGGGAGCCGTCGAGTGGGTCGGTTCGGAAGTGAGTCGCGTCGCGGTCGGCGACCGGGTGATCGCGTCGTTCGTGCCGTCGTGCGGGTCGTGCTTCTATTGCCTTCACGGTCAGTCGAACCTTTGTGAGCTGCTCGGTTCCATCAGCTTCCTTCCGAGGGTGAAGCGTTCGGATGGGAGCACCGCCAACGGGTTCGCGGCTCTCGGTACGTTCGCGGATCAGATGAACGTCCACGAGGCGTCGGTGGTGAAGATCGAGACCGACATCCCCGACGAGCAGCTCGCGCTCATCGGCTGCGGGGTGACGACCGGGGTCGGCGCGGCGCTCAACACTGCCCGGGTCGAGCCGGGGAGCAGCGTCGCGGTCATCGGCTGCGGTGGCGTCGGGCAGGCGGTGATCCAGGGAGCGCGGATCGCGGGTGCCGGACGAATCATCGCCGTCGATCCCGTCGCGATGAAGCGCGCGGCGGCGCAGCGGCTCGGCGCGACGGATCTCGTCGATCCGGCCGCGGGCGATCCGGTCGCGCAGGTGCACGCGCTCACCGGCGGTCGCGGCGCCGACTACGCCTTCGAGGTCATCGGCCTACCCGAGACGATCAACCAGGCCTATGCCACCGCCCGCCGCGGTGGAACCGTCGTGGTCGTCGGCATGCCCCGCCTGGACTCGGAGGTCACGCTCGGCGGGTTCGGCCTCTTCTACGAGGAGAAGAAGCTGCTGGGGTGCGTCTACGGCTCGGCCCAGGTACGCCGAGACTTCCCGCGTTTCGTGGGACTCGTCGAGAGTGGACGGCTCGACCTCGCCGACATGGTGAGCGCCACCATCGGCCTCGACGATGTGAATGACGCGTTTCGCGCGATGCAGGCCGGTGAGGTGATCCGGAGCGTCATCACGCACAGCTAGTGCGCGAGCGAAGTCGCGAGACGATCTCGGCTCGGAACCTCGGGTGTGCGTTCGTCAGGCGCTCCGCGATCCGGTTGCGGATCACGAGAACGGGAGCGGTTCCGCCCCCTCGACCATGTACCGCCAGAAGCGACGCGGCTCACCCACCGGGAAGTCGCCGCTCGCCCGGTGTTGCACGGACGCGTTGTCCCAGATCAACACGTCGTGGGCGCGCCATCGGTGCGCGTACCGCGGCGCGGACTGTTCGGCATGGTCTTGGAGCGCTCGCAACAGGGCCCGCCCCTCGTCGAGTGGGAGGCCCGTGATCTCGACCGCGCGATCGAGGTCGAAGTAGAGGGCGGGTTTCCCGGTCACGGGGTGAGCGTGGACGACAGGGTGCGTGACCTCGACGAGCTCCTCTGGTGCTCCCGTTGCCGCGGCACGCGGCGGAAAGGCACCGCCGTTGTTGTAGGCGTGCACCGCCCGCAGCGACACCACGCGCTCCTGTTGTGGTCGGCGCCAGGAGCTGGAACGCAGCTCGCATGTCGATGAAGCAGGTGTCCCCGCCCTCGCCGCTCGGAAGCTGCCGGGCGTGCAGCACCGTCGCGGCAGCGGGACGCTCGGTGTACGAGTCGTCGGTGTGGAAGAACTCGAAGAGGCCGGGTCGAAGTTCGTCTCCGCCGAATGAGCCGGCGCCGAGCGCCGCTCGGATCTCGTCGGTCATCACGAAGCCGGAATCGATGACCTGACGGTCGTCGCCGTACCGCAACGCGCCGCCGCCACGCGTGCGACCGACGGGGTCCTTCACCTCGCCGATCATCGAGACCAGCGCACGGGCTTCGGCATCGTCGAGCGCCCGCGTGAATCGCACGGTGACGACTCCATAGGTCCAGAGCGCGTCACACAGCACCTGACGGCTGGCCGGATCTCGCGAGTCACGACGAGGGTTCAAGCCCTCGACCTCCGCGACCGGGAACCGCCCGGGGAGAACACCTACCGAAATTGCAGTCGGACCCGACACCGGGTTGCTCCCTCACGTCATGCGGTGCGCAGCAGCACGGGCACGCCGCGGTCAACATACGCGCATCGCGAGCTGCCCGTAGCCAGAAGGCGGATCCCCCGATCTCGGGCTGCGCCGCCGCGTCGTAGCCTTGCGACCGATGATGAGGGGGAGGCGGGGACGGTTCCTCGTACCGGTCGCGGTCATGGTCGCAATGATCTGTACGGCGTGCACGGGAGGTGACGGCGGCAAGCGCGACGTCCACAACCACGCTCGAGCACGAGCACCTCGGTGCCCGCCGACCTCACCGCGCGAGTCGTACGGGAGACGATCGTCTCGCCCGCGTACCGGCAGGGCGTCGCCCGAGTCGATGGCGGTTGGGTCTTCTCGCTGAACAACGCGCTGTTCCGTACCGACGACGAATTGGTCGAGACCGCGACGGTCAGCCCGGCGATCCCACCCGAGTACGCGTCGCGTGGGTTCGACCATGTCGGCGACATCGACGTCGTGGACGGTGTCCTCTACGCACCGTTCGAGCAGCCCGACTACGACCTCGGAACCCAGGTGATGGCCTGGTATGACGCCAAGACGCTGGAGTTCCAGGGCGCAGTCGACGTCGCGCAACAGCACAACTCGTTCGTCACCGTCGACCCGGAAACCGGCATCGCGTACTCGATGGCCGAGTTCGGCGGGCAGGCGCTGCTCCGTTACGACACGCGGACAGGACTGGCGGCCCCTGGCTCCGCTCGCGATGTCAGCCAACGTCGACAAGGTTCAGGGCGGCGACGTGTTCGACGGCGCGGTGTGGCTCTCGACCGATGACGCGACCGACGGTGTGTACCGCGTAGACCTGAAGACGGGGAAGGTCATCTCGCTTGGGCTCGATCGGGAGGGCCGACGGCGAGGGCGAAGGCATCGACGCGACGCCGTTGCCGCGCGGCGACCTGCACGTCCTGTCCGCAGACGTCGCCATCGTGCCGATGCGCCTCATCGACCTCCGCGTGGCGCCGCGCTGACGCACGGTGCCTCCGCCCTGATCGATCGCGGTGGCCGACCGCTACCGACGGCGCTCACCCAGAATGGGGAGACCTCCCGATGCGGGAACAACCGCGGCTCCGTACCGTGATCTGTGCCGCGACGCCCGTCGCGGACGACACGGAGGAGGAGCGAGATGATCCTGGCTACGACGCAGGTCGAGGACTTCGACCGGTTCCTGGAGATCTTCGGCACCACGGGTGCTGAGAAGCGCAAGCAGCACGGATCCAAGGGTTCGACGGTCTTCCGCGACCCCAACGAGGAGGACCGGGTCTGGGTGCTCTTCGACTGGGACGCCGAGGGTTGGCAGAGCTTCGTCTCCGACCCGGAGGTCCCGCCGATCCTGCAACAGGCCGGGCACAAGGGTCGGCCTCAGGCCGGTGAGCTCGGCGGCACGTACGACGCGTAGCGACACCCACCCACTGGAACAACTCTCTGGAGGTACACCATGAACACTCCGACCCCCGACGCCCCTGAGTACCGGAAGTACGTCCTGCGCTGGAACGAACGTCCGGGCGCTGGTCCGTCCGAGTACGAGGCGGCGCAGACGCGCATCCTCGACGTGTTCCGTCAGTGGGACACGCCCAAGGGCCTCACCTTCCACCAGTTCGTCGTGCGGGTCGGCGACTGGGGCGGGTACGCGGTCATCGAGACCGACAACCTCGCGGACATCCATGTGCTGACCACCGCCCTCGCCGCGTTCACGTTCCGGCTCGAGCCGGTGATCGACGTGATGGACGCGGTCGCGGTGGAGCTCGAGTCCATGGCCTGGCGGGAGCTGGTCGGCTGACCGACCCCACTGCTCGACCTTCCCGAAGGGCGCGGGTCTGCCAGGTGCGGACCCCGCCCTTCGGGCGCGTCTGCGTGCTGTCTGCTCGTCGATGTCAGACTCGCAGTGTGGACGGACGACCGATGGGAATGGTGACGTTCCTGTTCACCGACATCGAAGGCTCGACTCAGTTGTGGGAGGAGCGCCCGGCGGACATGCAGGGGGCGTTGGCGGGCCACGACGAGATCCTCCGTCACACCGTTGAGTCCCACAACGGGTACGTGTTCGCCACCACCGGTGAAGGGTTCGCGGTCGCGTTCACCCGCGCTCGCGACGCGATCGATACCGCCGTGGAGGTGCAGCGAGCCCTCAGCACCCCGGTCGGACCCAGGCGCTGCAGCTGTTGGTGCGGATGGGCCTGTACAGCGGCGTGGCATCCGAGCGTGACGACGGCTACGCCGGGCCGGTCCTGAACCGGGCGGCCCGCATCATGGCGGCCGGCCACGGCGGCCAGATCCTCCTCGGTGCGCGCACCGCCTCCCTGCTCGACGCGGTGGAGCTCGTCGATCTCGGCGAGCACCGCCTGAAGGACCTGGCCGGAATCGAGCGTCTGTTCCAAGTGCGGGCCGAGGGGCTGCGGACGGAATTTCCGGCCCTGCGATCGCTGGATGTCCGGCAGGGAAACCTGCCCGAGCCGTCAACGACACTCGTGGGGCGTGCACGCGAGCTCGGCGAGATCATGCATCTGGTGCGGGCCCACCGGTTCGTGACGCTGACGGGTGTGGGTGGCGTCGGCAAGACCCGCCTCGCCCTCGAGGCAGGTGCGGAGCTGGCCGGCCACTTCCCCGATGGCGTCTGGCTCGTCGAGCTCGCGCCGGTGGGCGACGCGGCGTCGGTGCCCGATGCCGTCGCGACCGCGTTGGGGATCACCGCCCAAGCCGGTGTCCCGGTGACCCATGCGGTGGCCGAGGCGCTGTCGGGGCGGCGGTTGCTGTTGCTCATCGACAACTGCGAGCACGTCGTAGATGCCGCGGCGGACGCGGCAGAGACGATCCTCGCCCGGTCCGGAACGGTCCGGGTGCTGGCCACGTCACGCGAGGGTCTGCAGGTCGCGGGCGAGCAGCAGGTGCCGGTCCCGCCGCTTGACATCGATGCAGGGGCGGAGTCCGAGGCCGTCGCACTGTTCGTCGAACGGGCGCAGGCGGTCAACCCCGGATTCGGGCTCGATGACGTCGGGACCGCCGAGGCGGTGACCGAGATCTGCCGCGGCCTGGACGGGCTGGCCCTCGGGATCGAGCTGGCCGCGGCGCGGATGGTCTCGTTGACCCCGGTCGACCTGCAGGAGCGTCTTCTCGCCGACCGGTTCCGCATCCTGGCCGGGTCACCGCGCCAACGGAGCCTCCGGGAGACGGTCGGTTGGTCGTACGAGCTCCTGAACGAGGACGAGCGCAATGTCCTGCTCCACGCGTCGGTGTTCTCCGGTGGGTTCGGTCTCGATGCGATGACCGACGTCCTGGATGCCGACGACGCACTCGACGTGCTGGATCGGCTGGACTCGCTGGTGCGCAAGTCACTCGTCACCGCGAGCCATGCGACCGGGCGGGTTCGGTACCTGCTCCTCGAGACGATCCGGCAGTTCGCCGAGGCCGAGCTCGAGGCGTTCGACGCCCGTGAGGCAGCACGTGACCGGCATGCGAGGTACTACGCGCGAGAAGTGGCGACCCGTTGGGAGCGGTGGCACGGCCCCGGGTTTCGCGACGTCGTGGAGTGGCTGACCTTGGAGTTCTCGAACCTGCGTGCGGCGTTCCGGTGGAGCTCGTCGCGGGACGACATCGAGACGGCATCCGACATCGCGGCGCACGCCGCGATGATCGGAGTCTCGACGGACCTCTTCGAGACGGTCGGCTGGGTCGAGGAGATCATTGACCGGGCAACCGCCGCAGACGTGCGCCGACTTCCCCGCTTGTACACCGCGGCGGGGTACAGCTGCTTCACCGGCCGGCCCGAGCATGGCGTCGTCTATGCGCAGACCGCAGCTCGCCTGGAGCGCGACCCGAAGTACGAACCCTTCGAACCAGGCTGGTCGGACTTCATCCAGGCGCTCGCACAGGTCTACTGCGGACGCATCGACGAGTACGTGGAGCTCACCGGAAAGGTGGCTGCTCTCCCCGGGGGCGCGCGTGCCTTCGGCGTTCCGGGTTTCGTCGACGGTCTCCAGGCGACCGGGCGGGTCGACGAAGCACTGGACCTCGTCGACGAAGCCGTCGCGGCCGCCCACGCGCAGGGGAATCCATGGTTGATCGTGTACGCGACCTGGGTGAGCGGCTCGGTGTATGCGCACGGAGATGCTCCTCGGGCGCTGTCGATCTGGCGTGAAGGCCTCGACTACGTGCGTCAGCACCGCGTGCACTTCTTTGAGGGATTCATCGCGCGCGATGCCGCGCTGCTGAAGCTGGGGGACAAAGATCCCGAGGAGTCACTGGCCTGGTTCGAAGCGGCAATCGACTCCTTCCGACGGGTTGGCAACGTCGGTCAGCTCACGATCACCCTCGCGAGCGTGCCCTCGCTGTTCGAGCGCATCGACTGTCCGGAGGCCGCGGTGACGCTCTTCAGCGCGGTTACCGCGGCCGGTGGCGATCATCACGCACCCGACCTTCCCGACCTCGGGAATCGCGTCGGCGCCACGTTGGGGTCGGATCGGTTCGAGGAGTGCGTGTCCCGCGGCGCGGTCATGGACCTCACGGAAGCGGCGCTCTACGCCGGAGAGCAGATCCGGCTGGCGCGCACGCAGCTGGCGACACCGGTGACCCCCGCCGACCGCCCCGGAGACCTGAGCCGGCGCGAGGTCCAGGTGCTGCGGCTCCTCGCGGAGGGGCTGACGACGCGCGAGATGGCCGACCAGCTCTACATCTCTCCGAAGACGGCCGACCATCACATCCAGCACATCTACACGAAGATCGGGGTGTCGAACCGGGCGTCTGCGACGCTCTGGGCGTTCCAGCACAATGTCGTCGACTGAGCCGCGTCCGGTCGGCAAGGATGAGCCTGCATGAACCCGATCACGTCCCCCGGCAGCGACCAGCACGACATCGAAGAGGTGACGCTCGTCGCGCGCGGCATCGCGACTGCCGTGGCCCCGGAAGCCGGGATCACCGACGTGCAGGCGGATCTGCTCGAAGCGATCGCGAGCGCGCTCACCGGCGTCTCGGTCGACTACCGGTCGCTCGAGCCGCTCGGCGCGGCGGAGCTCGGCGACGTCCTGGCCGTGCACGAGCTCGACTACCGCCGGCGGATCGTCCACCACATGGTGCTCGGCGAACTGGTGCTGCGCCCGATTCCGGTCGTCGTCGCGCACCGGGTGGCGAAGTACGCCGAGGCGCTCGGCGTGACGGACGACTTCGTACGCGTCGCGCGGCGGTATGCGCAGGGTGCCTACGGGCTGGCGTGGATGGATCTGCAACGCAGTGGCTTCGTCGAGCACGTCCGCGAGGCCACGCCCGAGGAGTCACGGGGCCGGGCCGCCCGGCAGCCGGCGCCGTTCGAGCCCGCGCAGGTTGATCCTGAGCTCGCGGCGCGGTGGACCGCCTTCGCCGAGCTTCCCGTGGGGACGCTCGGGCGTTGTGTCTGGGAGATGTACGACGGGCGCGGCTTCGAGCTCCCCGGAACCCCCGGAGGTGCACCTGCGTATCTCGCGCAACACGACTTCGTGCACGTGCTCGCCGACTACGGCACGAACCTCAAGGGCGAGCTCGAGGTGTTCGGGTTGATCGGTCGTGCCGATCCCGACCCGAAGGGGTTCGCCTGGTTGGCGACCTTGATCGGACTGTTCGAGACGGGCTACATCTCGAGCGCCGGCTTCTTCGATCGGGATGTGCGGGAGCGCAACGTCCGTGCCCCCGGCATGCACCAGCGCATCGCCGACTCGATCCGGCGCGGCAAGGTGTTGTGCGACCGCAACGGCATCGACCTGTTCGACGTCGACTACCACGAGCTCGCGGTTCGCCCGGTCGACGAGGTACGCGAGATGCTCGACATGCCGCCGAAGTCGGCCGGGGCGATCGACGGCGGGTCGGTCGGTCTCTTCGACCCGGAGGGCATGTCCGAGATGCAGCGGCAAGCGGCCGCGCGACGCCGGGGAGGCAACCCGTGAACCGCAACTTCAGCCAAACGATCACCGTGCGCTGTGACGACCCGGCGCAGATCGTTGCGCTGCTCGCCGAGTGGGATCTCAACCAGGCGACGAGCGACATCATGGGTTACATGGGCACCCGCATCCTCGCCGACCGCGACGTGCCGGGTCAGTTCGTGATCATCGCGGACTTCGGAGTCGTCGATCCGGACGTGTCCGCCGCCGACGAAGCCGCCCGCAACGACGCGCGGCCCCAGACCCGTGAGTGGGCGGAGCGGCTACTCGCCTTGATCGACGGTGAGCCCGAGTACCGCCACTTCGACGAGCTCTACCGCACCGACGCCTGACGCTCTCTCACCCCGAACCGACGATGTGGTGTGCGAACGCGAACGCCGTCGCGGCAGAACGTGTCGTCACGTCGATCTTGGTGAAGATGTTCGAGAGGTGGCGCGCCACCGTCTTGTCGCTCAGCGAGAGCTTCGCGGCGATCTCCTTGTTCGTCTTTCCTGACGCCACGAGTCGCAGCACCTCCACTTCACGCCCGGTGAGGCCGGCCGGAAGCTCCGTCACCAGGCTCGAGATGTCGCGCAGATCCCGAATATCGAGACCCGCGCCCAGGTGCTCGAACAGCGCGCCGGCGGCTTCGAACGAAGCGCTCGCACCATCGAGGTCGCCGGCTTGACGACACGCGGCGCCCTGCAGCATCCGGGCCGTGGCCAGCTCGTGCGGAACACCGAGCTCGCTCCAGTGGTCCGCGGCCTGCCGAAGGGTGGCGCATGCCGAGCGGTCGTCCGACGCGAGCTGCAGGCGGCCACGAGCCGACAGCGCGGCCGCGACCATGGCGGGGCTCGAGAAGTCGGCGGCAATCGAGTCGAGCTCTTCGAGCGCGGCCGCCGCCCCCGGGAGGTCGTCCGCCGCGATTGCGATCTGGACGCGAGCTGGGAGCAGGCGGGCCCGGCCCAGGCGGTCCCAGGTGATCTCCTCGAGCGCGCGGGCAATGACCGCGACCGCGGCGTCGACGTTGCCCTGCGCGAGCCGCAGGAGCGCGAGGCCCGACTGCGGTTGGCCACTCAGCCGCTCGGCGGTGCGGAATGCGTCCTCGGCGCCGTCGAGGTCGCCGATCCGGCGCCGGATCTCCCCAATTTCTGCATAGGCCGCAGCCGCATTCGTCACGTTGAGCGTGGCGAGCTCCCCACATGCACGTACGGCCTGCTGTTCCGCTGCATCCCACTCGCCGCGGGCGCGCAGTGCCGACGCAACGTGCACGCGGCACAACCCCGGAAACACTGCAAACGGATGACGCTCCGCCCAGTGAGCAGTCGCCTCACTCCACTCGGCCGCGCGGCGAATGTCGCCGAGTGCCTCGCAGGCGCTGATGAGGCTGCAATACACCTTGCCCGTCGAGTACGGGCGCAGGCGGCCTTCGACCGCGAACAGCATCGCTTCGTCGAGGGTGGCCAGCCCCTCGACCGGGTCACCTCCGTCGATGAGCACCCGGGCCAGTGTCTGGAGCGCCTCGGCCTCGAGATCGGTCGATCGCAATCGCCGGCTGAGCACCACGACCTCACGGGCCGCCTCGGCGCTCGCTTCGAGGTCGCCCTTTCCGTGCGCCGTCTCGGCCTCGCGCAGGCGCAGTGCGCCGTACTCCGCCGACTCCGATTCCTCCTCGAGCGCGTTGCGGGCGCGCCGGAGCCAGCCACCCGCGATCGCAGGTCGGGCCTTGAAGCAATAGTGCTCGTAGAGCCAAACCGCGCATTGCCCGGCGTTGCGCCGGTCTCCGAGCTCGTCGTAGATCGCGTAGGCACCCTCGCGAGCCTCGATGCATTCGTCGAGGCGCCCCAGCCACCAGGCCGCATCGGCCAGCACGTCCAGCCAATCGGCCGCGGGCTCCTGGTCGGCGCCGGGCGGTGGACCGCTTGACGTGGCGCGGTAGGCGGCCTCCCAGTCGCAGCAGGCAAGGGCTTCGCGTGCCACGGCGAGCGGGTCCGGCCCGCTCACCGCGTCTCCGCAACCTTCGACATGACGGTCGACCGTAGCGGAGCGCACCGATGGCGCCGCGGGCCCGTCATCCGCACCGCTGGTCTTCGCGTGCATGGCCGGGACTCCTGGAATCTGCCGGGCGGTTCCCGGGCCTCATCCCATGGTCGGGTACGCGGCTCGCCGGCGCATCGGCCGAACCACCCAGCATTGCGGCGGGTTCGGCCCTCGTCGTGGTCCGAACCACCCATGCCCGGGATTCGGGCAGATGCGTGATCTGCCCGATGCGAGCTCGCAATCAGAAGAGCACGATGAAGGCATGGATGATGGCCACGCCACGGACGCCGCCTGGGCGCGAGAGGTTCAGCAGCTCATGGTGCACGGCCGCGACCGTGAGGCTGCCGAGCTCGCGGCCCGGAGCCTCCGTGACGATCGAACCCGTCCGCCGACCCCGACACGAGGAGACATCACGATGGGACCACTCGAACAGCTCGACGAGCTCGAGCCATTGCTCGGCCACGTGGCCTCGGGGATCGCGCCCGATGATCTGGACGCACCGACCCCGTGCGCGACCTTCACGGTCCGCGGCGTTCTGGGTCACATGATTGAGGGCGCGACGCAGTTCACCGCCGCGTTCCTCGGGGAGACCCCGAGCGCCGTCGCGGCCGATGTGGCTGATGGTCCGGAGGTCGTTGCCCGGGCCGGCGGTGCTCTCGCCGGCCTCATGGAGGCCATCCGGTCGCCCGGCGCGCTGGACCGGACCGTAGCCACGCCGTTCGGCGAGATGCCAGGAGACGCGTTCGCCCGGTTCGTCGTGCTCGATGGGCTGGTGCACGGTTGGGACCTCGCGACGGCAACCGCCCAGCAGTACGAACCGTCCGACGCGCTGGTGGCCGAAGTCGACGCGTACGCGCGTCAAGCCATTGCTCCCGGGATGCGCGACGGCGACACGTTCGCCGTGGCGGTCGATCCACCCGCCACCGCGACGCCGATCGAGCGGCTTGCCGCGTTCACCGGGCGCAGCGTGTGACCTGTTCATCAACAACGAGAACGGAGAGAAACCAATGAATCCGAACCAGGCATTGTGGGAAAAGGGCGACTTCACCCGCATCGCGTCGAGCATGAGACAGAGCGGCGATGCGCTCGTTGGTCGCCTCGGCATCGAGAAGGGACTCAAGGTCCTGGACCTCGGGTGCGGCGACGGGACGACTGCGGTTCCGGCGGCGCGCCTCGGGGCCGAGGTGCTGGGCGTCGACATCGCTCGGAACCTGGTCGAGGCCGGGAACCATCGCGCCAAGGAGGCCGGACTCACGAACCTGAGCTTCCAGGAAGGCGATGCGAGCGCGCTCGACGACCTGGACGATCAATCGTTCGACCTCGTCATGAGCATCTTCGGAGCGATGTTCGCGCCACGGCCGTTCGACGTCGCCAAGGAGATGGTGCGCGTGACACGGCCCGGTGGTCGGATCGTGATGGGGAACTGGATCCCGGGCGACCCGACGCTGGTCGCGGAGATCTTGAAGATCAGCTCCGCCTACTCGCCGCCACCGCCCGAAGGGTTCGTCAGCCCGATGACCTGGGGGATCGTCGACGACGTGGTCGAACGCTTCGTTGCGGCCGGAGCCCGGGAAGACGGCATCTCGTGCGAGCGTGACACCTTCACCTTCAACGCGGCCGTGCCACCGGCTGAATACCTGTCGCAATTCCGGACCTACTACGGACCGACGATGAACGCCTTCGAAGCCGCCGAGGCGGCCGGCCGTGGTGATGAGCTCCAGCGTGAGCTCGAGGCGTTGTTCGTCGATCAGAACCAGAGCGGAGACCCGGACGCGACGTTGATCCCGGCGACCTTTCTGCAAGTGACCGTGAACGTGTAGAGCGACGCGTCGCACGGAGGCCGCGACCCGGCCTCCGTGCGGCGTGCACGCTCATCGGCCGCACCGGTACCTTGGGCGACGATGGTCAGCATCGACGAAGCCGGGCGGATCGCGGCGGGTCTGCCCGAGGTCACCGAAGGCGAGCGGTACGGACGGCGCACCTGGTTCGTTGCCGGCAAGGCGTTCGCGTGGGAGCGGCCGTTCAGCAAAGCCGACGTCAAGCGGTTCGGCGATGCAACGCCGCCGGCCGGCCCGATCCTCGCGGTCAGCGTCGCGGATCTCGGTGAGAAGGAGGCGGTTCTCGCCGCCGCGGGACCGGCCTTCTTCACGATCCCCCACTTCGACGGGTACGCCGCAGTGCTGATCCAGCTGAGCAAGGTCACGAAGCGACCGCTCCGTGAAGCGATCGTCGACGGCTGGCTCGCGGTTGCGCCGACCCCGCTCGCCGAGGCGTACGTCAGCCGGGAGCGAGGATGAGAGCCGGAACGTCGATGACGGAGGTCACCGGCGGCACGCCGATGGTCCAGTTGAGCAACGTCGTGCCCGGCGGCGCCGCCGACGGGTTCGTCAAGCTCGATCTATCCGGAGATCTCTACGCGATCAAGCGGATCGACGCGTAACGTGCCGTTGCGGAACGCGCAGCTGCGAGCATTGCGGAGCCACCGCGTGCCGGCCTGGTGGCTGGACGCGAAGCTCGGGATCTTCGTGCACTGGGTACCCGCGTCGGTGCCGGCGTTCGCGCCGGTCGACATCGATGTCGGCCAGATGATCCAGTCCGGCCGCCATGACGCGTTCGCCTACTCGCCCTACACCGAGTGGTACGAGAACTCCTTGCGGTTTCCCGACAGTCCCGTGGCGCGCCACCATCGGGAGACCTACGGCGACCGGCCGTACGAGTCGTTCGCCCGCGACTGGGAAGCGGGCCTCGGTCAGTGGGACCCCGAGGAGTGGGCCGCGCGGTTTGCCGCGACCGGCGCGCGCTACGTCGTTCTCGTAACGAAGCACATGGACGGCTACTGCCTGTGGCCCACCGATGTCGCGAACCCGCACCGGAAGGGCTGGAGCTGCACCCGAGATGTCGTCGGGGAGCTGAGCGAGGCCGTGCGGGGCGCGGGCATGCGCTTCGGCATCTACTACTCCGGGGGCCTCGACTCCACCTTCAATGACCGGCCGATGGGTTCGCTGTCCGAGATGCTCGACGCGGTGCCTCGCGGTGACTACCCCGCGTATGCCGAGGCGCAGGTCCGGGAGCTCATCGCCCGATACCGGCCGAGCGTGCTGTGGAACGACGTCGCCTGGCCGGCGGAAGGCAAACGGCTGTGGCCACTGTTCGAGCACTACTACGAACAGGTCCCCGACGGCGTGGTCAACGACCGCTGGATGCCGTGGAGCCCGCTGTTCCGTGCGACCAAGACCGGCCTCGGGCGCCGAGCGATCGACGCGGCGGTGCAACGCCAGGCCCGACGGGATCGCGGGCTCGTGCCACCGGCTCCTCCACATTCCGACGTGCGCACACCGGAGTACGTCACGTTCGACGACGTGCAGCGCAAGCCCTGGGAGTGCGTACGAGGCATGGACCAGAGCTTCGGCTACAACCGTTGCTCGCGTCCGGAGGACTTCCTGGCGCGCGACGAGCTGCTCTGGATGCTCACCGACATCGCCGCCAAGGGCGGGAACCTGCTGCTCAACGTCGGCCCTCGTGGGGTCGACGCGCAGATCCCCGACGAGCAGATCACCCGCCTCGACTGGCTCCGCGACTGGGTCCGGCCCCACACCGACGCGATCATGGCTACCCGGCCTTGGGTCACACCGGGCACGACGACGCTCGAAGGCCAACCGGTCCGCTACACCGCTCGGGACGAAACGGTCTTTGCGTTTGTCCGCAGTGCCGGGTCATTGATCACCCTCACGGACGTGCGCGCCACACGCACCACGTCAATTGCCACCGTCGGCGGTGCGGCCGTCCCGTGGCGCGAGACGGCAGCCGGCATCGAGATCGACGCGGCCGCCGCACTCAGACCCGATCCGGCCGTCCTTGCTCTGCGTCACGTCACCGCCCGCGCGGCGTGAAGTGTGGATGGCGAGTCTCCCGAGCGCCGTGCGCTCCGGAGTGGTTTCCTGGTGTCCTATGACAACGGATCGGACCCGGACCCCATTTCCGCCGGCGGACACGGTGGTCGTGACCGACGCCGGTCTGGAGACGTGGTTGCTCTTCGAGCGGGGCGTCGACCTTCCCGCGTTCGCTGCGTATCCCCTGGTCGCGACCGCGGCCGGCCGGGAGATGCTCACCGAGTACTACGAGCGATTCGCCGCGATCGCCGAAGCGGCGGGCACCGCACTGGTGCTCGAGGCACCCACCTGGCGGGCCAACCCCGACTGGGGCGCGACGCTCGGTCACGATCGAGCCGCGCTCGCCGAGATGATCACCGCCTGTGTCGCCCTGGTGGACGACGTCCGGAATCGCTGGACCGGTGAGCAACCATTCCTGGTCGGCGGCGCGGTGGGCCCGCGCGGCGACGGCTACCGGATCGACGCGGCCATGGACGCCGACGCCGCGGCCGAATATCACGCGTTCCAGGTGGACTGCCTCGCCGCCACTCCGATCGACGTGGTCACGGCGATGACCATCTGCTACGTCGACGAGGCGGTCGGGATCACGCGCGCCGCGCAGACCGCGGGCGTTCCGGTCGTCATCTCGTACACGCTCGAGACCGACGGTCGGTTGCCATCCGGGATGTCACTCGGCGAGGCGATCGAGGCGACCGACACCGCGACCGACGGGTATCCGGTCCACTACATGCTCAACTGCGTGCACCCCACGCACTTCGACCAGGTCCTGGACGGCACGGCGCCGTGGGCCACCCGCATCCGCGGGCTGCGGTCCAACGCCTCTACGCTCAGCCACGCGGAGCTGGACGAGATGGAAGAGCTCGACGCGGGAGACCCGGATGACCTGGCCGCTCGCTACGTCGCGCTCCGGCCGACACTCCCGGCGCTCCAGGTGATCGGTGGCTGCTGCGGCACGAACTTCGACCACGTCGCGGCCATCACCAGCGCCTATTGCGCCGCCGTGCAGCACGGCTGAATCCGGCCGCGATCGTCAGCCCGAAGCCCCGCGTCCACGAGCGGCGTAGGCGGGTGTAGGCATCCCGGAACGCCTCGGTGTACCGGAACGTACGGGTGTTCTTCAGTGCGTCGAGCTTGGCCTGCACCTCGTGGGCCTCAGCTCGTGCGTTCGCGGCTTGGTTGTGCTCGTACGCGAGTGCGTCCTGCAGCTGGTGGGCCCACGCCTCCACCCGGTCGACGCTGTTGCGCCCACGCGTAGGGAACGAAGTCGTCGAACACATTCGCGGGGATCGCGAGCTGCTGGAGCAGCTCGGGTTCGTCGGACTGCGCGTAGAAGCGGTTGAGTCCGTCGAACATGGCGAACACGTAGCCCGCGTCGAGGAGCATGGGCTCCCAACCTTCGTGCGCCGGTTCTGCGGACATCGGGACGGTTGCTTCCACCACGACGACGCGGGGGCGGAAGCTCGACCAGTCGGCCCCGGCGAGCACCTCGCGCTCGAAGCCCTCGACGTCGACCTTGAGGAAGTCCACCGGCCCGGAAACGTGGTCGGCCACCACCTGCGCGAGGGTCGAGATCGCCACCTCGACCGGCGCGAACTCCGCGCCGTCCGCCCGGTACCGCGCGGCGAGGTCGGGGACCATCGTGGACAGCGCCCGTCCGCCGGCGGCATCGGATCCCGCCGCCGGTTCCTCTGCCGGCTCGACGAACAGCGTTCCCGTCCCGGCCGTCGCACCGATCGCGACCTGCAGGTTCGTGTCCGCCGGTCGGGCCGCGCACAGCCGCTCGTGCGCGTGTTGGAGCGGCTCCACGTTCACGCCGCGCCAGCCCCGCTCGGCGAAGGCAGCCGTGACCGAATCCACGACGCGGATCACCGGCGCCGACGTCGACCCAGAAGCCGGTCCGCTCGCCCGGGCGCAACGCCCGGGCCAACACCACGTCTTCGTGGTTCTGGGCGTACGAGACGAACCGATCGCCGGCCGTCGTCATCGCCGCGCCGCCCGCATCACCTCATCAGCGTACGGGAGCCGATCGCTCGCACACGGGACGCGACCACACGACACACCCCGGCGCGTGCCATCTGGAGTCAGCCCCGCCCGGACGCCTCGTCGTTGGGCCGGCCGCGTCGTAGCGGTCTCGATCCAGCTCGGATGTCGGCCGGGACGAAGGCCAACCCCGCGCCCAAGAAGAGCACGGCGAAGACCAGTGAGATCCACGGGAACCCGTGCGCCCCGCCGAGGGCTGCACCGCCGGTCCGCGGTGGCCCCGCGACCCGCGGGAACGGCGGGTCCCCGGGCTGCAACGCCGACAGGCTGAGGGGTGGTCGTGGTGGTGGGCGCGGGCAGTCCGGTTGTGGTCGTCGCGCCCGCAACGGACGTCGGTGGCAGACCCGGGATCGGGCTGGGTCGTGGTGGTGGTGACGGACCTGCGGTCGTGGTGGTGGTGACCGGTGGGTCGTGCGGGGCCGCGGTGGTGGTGGTGACCGGGGCTGCGGTCGTGGTGGTGGTGACGGGGGCTGCGGTCGTGGTGGTGGTGACGGGGGCTGCGGTCGTGGTGGTGGTGGTGACCGGGGCTGCGGTCGTGGTGGTCGTGGGGGTCAGGTCACAGGTGGGCGCAAGCACGGTGTCGGTGTCCAGAGTCACTGCGGCTCCCTGCGCGAGCAGCCGGCCACGGATGATCGAGCCTGTCGTCACCGTGATCGAGGTGAACGCCAGGATGGTGCCGGCGAAGTCGGTGCCGGTGCCGAGGGTGGCGGAGCTGCCGATCTGCCAGAACACGTTGCACTCCTGCGCACCGTTGATCAGCAGGACCGCACTGTCGGCCGCGGTGGTCAGGGTGGTGTCGGTCTGGATGATGAAGACCGAGCTCGGGTCACCGCCACCGTCGAGGGTGAGCGTCCCGGTCAGGGTCAGCGCGTCTCGAGCGGGCGTGCCGATGACTCCTTCGGTGAAGGTCTGACCACCGAGCTCCGCGGGCGTGGTCGTGTCCATCGCCCGGCCCGCGGCATCGGCGTATGCAAGTGCCAGGTCGTCGTGGGCCGCCTGCGCGGTCGCGTTGGCCACTTCGAGCGTTCCCAACACCCCGGGCGGAAATCCGGTGACCGACGTGCCCGGCCAGAGCCCGACGTCGCCGTCGATCACCGTGAGGCCGGTGTTGGTGACCGTCGTTGCTCCCAAGACCGCGAAGTTGTTGGCGGTCCCCATTGGAACCGTCGGAACGAGCGCACCGCTCGCCGGGATGTCGATCATGAGCAACGTCGTCGCGGCGAACGCGAACATGATCAGACTTGCTCCCCAACGTCGACGCGCGATGCGGTGGTGCCGGCTTCCGACGGACGTCATGTCGCACGAGCTGGATGACGACGGCTCTGCTGCGCGGCACGGGGTCGACCCTGACGGCTTCTCGAGATCAGCAGCGCGACGATCAGGGCCAGCAGCAGGACGGCGAGTGTCGCGATCGCCGGGTAGGCCCATCCGACCCGGTCCGAACCCGTCACCGCCACATCGGTGTCGGGGAACTTGATCGTGGCGCGGGTGCTGCGCTCGAGGAATCCACTGCGCAAGGTGATGCGAGCGTCCCAAGGACCGGCCGGCAGCCGCTTGTCCAGCGCGATCACGACCGGCTCCGTTGCTCCGATCGCGAGCGTGAAGCCGAGCTTCGCGGGATACGGCCCGGCCGTCAGCCCGCCGGGTCCGTCGAGCAGCCGCAACGTGCCACTCATGTCGAGTGCCCGACCGCCCGTGTTGTGGACTTCGGCCGCGACGAGCGGTCGGCCGTGGGGTGGCCGGGTCGCGGTGACGGAGGTGATCGCGAAGCCGGCAGCTGGTGGGCCGCCCGGCCCAACCGAGAGGTAGATGCGAATGCCGACGCGACTGACCTGCACGATGCCGCCGGCCGCGGCGGGCGTGGAACGCGCCTCAGCCCAAATGACGCCGTACTGCTCCCCTGGCGCGGCATCGGCAGGAACCGTGATGGTCGCCGTAGCGCGACGGTGGCCCCCCGCGGCGATGTCGAGTGCGCTGGGGGAGACGGCTGTCCAGCTGGACACATCGTTCGCGGTGCGGTCGGGCGCTCCCACGAAGGATCCATCGGCGATCTTGGCGGCCGCGGCGTAGAGGTCGACATGCGTGACCGACGTCGTCGTGTTCGACACCTCGACGTGGCGACGGATCACCGTGCCCGGCGAGAGGTGATCCACGATGTACACGCGGGCCCGAGGATCGTCGGGGGCGGCGGCTTGGCCATCGATCAGCCGCAGCCCGATGCTGCCGACGCAGGCTGCCACTCGGAGCCGTCGGGAGTGTTCCGGTCGAAGCGTCAGCCGGCGCCGCGAGCACGATCGCGAGCGTGAGCGCGCCGAGGACGCAGCTGGCGATGAGGACCCGTCGAGGCTGTGGTGCTCGGAATCCATGCACGGTCTCGTCGCCTAGTTCGCGGCGCTACGTGACCGAATGGGTGATGATCGCGGAGTAGACACCCGCGGCCATGCCGCCGGGTACCGCGACCGTGATCGTCGGGTCCCAGGTCGCCGAGTTGTCTCCGGTGATCCCCGTCGCGGTGAGCGCGGGAGTGACGCCGGTCAGGGCGACCGGATTGTTCGAGACGTACGTCGCGGTCCCGACCTTGGTCACCGTCCCGTTCGAGTAGCTCACGGCGCTCGCGGCGATCGCAGGGCCGGCCGGCGGTGTGAAGGCACTGGAGATCACCGTGGCGACCCAGCCGGAACCGGCCACCGCGCTCCGGGCGTCGTTGACCTGGACCTCGCCGAGCGGGCCGCTGATCGTGCCGCCGGCGACGCTGTTCGGGCGGCTGCCCAGGTTGCCGGCGTCCGTGGGGACGCTGATCGAGAGGGCACCACCCTGCACCGTGATCGTCGCCGCGGTGACGCCGGAGTCGGCGGAGGCCGGTTGGACGATCGACAGTGGGACGATCGCGGCGCCGAGGGCGAGAACGAGGAAGCGTGTGCGCATGGCGTGACCCTTCGTCCGCCCTCATGCGAGGGCGTGGACACCGGGCAAGCGCTCGATGGGGGGTACTTCAACTCGTTCGACCGCGATGAGGGGACCTGAATGTCTGTTGTCAGAGTGTTGTGACACCGCCCGTCCGGCTCATGAGCGGCTGGTCATCCCGTCCTTTTTGCCCCGCCGGCCGGCTCTCGGTGCAGCGCGATGCGAGAGTGGTCGACGTAGCAAGCATCTGGATTCCGTAGGACCGGACTCGAGCCACCTAGCAGTCCGAGAATGGATCGCGGTGCGACTGCTCATCGTTGACCGCGACGCCGTCGTGCGGCGCGACGTCGCGAACCATCTCCAGCACCACGGGGTCGCGGTCACGACCTCCGCCACCGTCGCGAGCGCGCTCGAGGAGCTGGAGCGGACGGCGTTCGACGTCGCGATTCTCGGCACCGCACTCCCCGACGGATCAGGGCTGGAGATCCTGCGGACCCTCCGCTTGCAAGGGACGGACGTCCACGTGATCGTCCTGAGTAGGGCAGCTCGCGAAGAAGACCGTGTCCGTGCACTCGAGCTCGGTGCGGACGACTACGTGGTGAAGCCGTTCTTCGTCCGGGAGCTCTTTGCCCGTGTGCTTGCAGTGCGCAGACGGCAGCTCGCTTCGAGCGATCGTCACCTGGTGTACGGCGCCTTGGTGATCGACCTCAGTTCCAGGACGGTCACGCTCGACGGCGCCATCCTTGGCCTCACCGCGATGGAGTTCGACTTGCTGGCGTTTCTTGCCGCGAGGCCTGGACACGTGTTCAGTCGTGACGAGCTGCTCCGCACGGTCTGGCACTCATCAGGTGAATGGCAACAGGAATCCACGGTGACCGAGCACATGCGGCGCTTGCGGTCGAAGATCGAAGGCGCGCACCAGCCGCACCTGCTGCAGACCGTTCGCGGCATCGGCTATCGCTTCGATCCACCGACGCCAGATCAACCGGAACACCGACGTGGTCCCGGCCGAGGAAGGACCTCCACTCGAGGGCGTGTTCATCGTGGCCGACGGCCGCGTGGTGAGTGCCAATCAGGTCGCAGTCGAGATGTTCGGTGTCGCCACGGAAGCGGAGCTCATCGGTCAGGACGAGCTCGAGCTCGTGGCCCCGCAATCGATCACTGCCCTCCGGGCGCGCCAGGACGCCCGGGCCGCGGGGTTCTCACCGGGATCGCAGATCGTGGCGATTCGCAGTCCCGACGGAACCGACGCGTACGTCGAGCTTTCGTCGGCGTGGTCCGAATGGAACGGCGAACCGGCGCTCACCAAGACGATGCGGTTGAGCATCGATCTGGGTGCGGGACTGCGCCAGATCGTGACGGGTGTCGTCAGCGAGATGTCGGACGCGGTCATCGTGACCGATCCTCACTTCCACGTCCGAAGCTGGAACACCGCGGCGCAGCGACTCTACGGCTGGGCCGAGCACGAGGTCGTCGGGCGCCGGATCGACGATGTGCTGCAGCTCGTCGGGCCGGAGAGCACGCTCGCCGCCGCGAAGCAGATGCTGGACGAGTCGGGGCGTTGGTACGGAACCCTGTCCGTCATTGCGCGTGACGGGTCACAGGTCGAGGTCTCGTGCACATCCACGGTGGTTCGAGATGACGATGGCAATGCCTCCTTCGTCGTCGGTGTCCATCGTCCGCGGTGCCCACGACCCAATCCTGATCGCCGAAGATCGGCCACACTTCGATCACGCGTTCGATCCTGCATTGGCTCGAGAGCTCCGATCTGACGACCCAGCTACTCGAAGATCCTGGCGACCGCAGTCTGGGAAGCCACGGCGAGCAGCTGACCCTCGGGCGACCAGAGGCGGGCGGCTCCGTGGACGTAGCCCGAGTCGGCCAGATAGGGATCGGTGTCGATGAGGATCCAGTCCATGCCCACCGGTGGCGCCGGTCCGAAACGGATGCTGTTGTCCAGGCTGGTGCCGCCGCCGTTGCGACCCGCGGCCCGCAACACGGCGCTGGGTACGAAGTCCGCGAGGTACGCCATCGTCAGCCGGGTCTGCGGAGTGTCCTTCATGCGGGCCCACTGGAGGAAGGTCCCGTCGTCGCGCTTGGCGATGCGGGACTCCGATGTTGCGAACGGTCCGCGCCGCTCGAGCTCCTCGACCGGAAAGGGAAGCTCGGGAAGCCATGCCGCGCACTCGTCGGGTCCGGGGACGATCGGCATCACCCCGATCTCGGCTCCGAACCCGTCCTTTCCGATGCGGGCCGTCGATCCGAGCGCCATGAAGATCAGCCGGTCGCCGACGGTCGCGGTCACCCGGCCCTGTGAGGTGTTGTATCCCGCCGCGAGCACTTCGGCGTGACAGTCGATGTGTTCACCGATCTCGGCGCTCCCGATGAATTGCACGGTGGCCCAGAGCGCGTTGCGTTCCGTCGCGGCTTCGAGCACCGCGACCGCAGCCGCGAGGCCGGCTCCACCGAAGAGCTTCCCGTCGAACCGAGCGAGGGCGGGGGTGAGGTCGAAGCCGTAGTGGCCGTCGAGTGTCTCGTGGAGCTCGAGCAAGGAGAGACCTTCCTGTGATGCATCGGCAGCTCGCTATCGGGCTGGCACCGCGGGCATGAATGCCGTCCAGCGTCTCATACACGATGCGTTCCCCGTCGCGGGCTCCACGCGCGGACACGTTCGCCGTCGTGGCGGCCGTGATCGCGTCGAGCCGCCCATCCGCCATGCTCCAGGCCGTGTACACCGCGCACGCCTTGATCCAGGGCCGGCGCCAGCGGTCGTGGCGATCCTCCACCAGATCGAGCAGGACGTCGTGTTGCGACACGGCCGGGAGCGGAAACGTGCGGGTGAGCGCGTGGAGCCGCTCGCGGTCCGACCATCGGGGCTCGAGCATCGCGACGACGGCCCGATCGGTGCCGGTCAGCGTGACGTCGAGCCATTCGAGGGCCAGCGCGTGGGACCGCGAGTCCCGCTGACCGAGCTGGAAGACGACCCGGTTGAAGCCCTCGGTGCCGTGGCGCATCGTGAAGGCGGCCATGACCCGTTGCCGGACGAGGTCGAGCTCGTCGCGTAGCGCCATGCTCTGGACGGTGGCCCGCGGTTCCTGCTCGAACGCGACCAGGGCGCGCAGGATGTGGGCGGCATGCTCGAGGTCGTCCCGCACGACCGGTTGCGTGGGGTCGGGCGCGTCGTCGGGGGCACCCGCCGGCCCGAGCGCGGCGAGCGCGCGCAGCACCGCGAGCCCGACTTCACGGTCGCGGTGTTCGACGTACCGGCGCAGGACGCCGACCGCGGCGGAGTCACCGATCTCGCGGGCGGTCCGCACGAGGAGCTCCTGCACGTGGCGGCTGCGGTCATCGCCGCGGAGCCCGTCATCGATGACGGCGAGGGCCGCGTCGCCGGCGCGCACCAGTGCGTCGACCGCTGCGCCTGCGGTGTGCCGATCGTCGAGATGGGGCGCGACCTCGTCGAGCAGCTCCGCGTCGTCCGGCCAGAGGAGCGCGTCGAGTGCCGCGTTGACGACGTCCGGATCGGGATCGGCCAGGAGGTGACCCAGTGTGGTGCGGTCGAGCCAGTCTCCGGGCTCGACCTCGTCCAGCATCGAGCGCGGCGGCGACGCGGTCGTTCGCGTCCGGGGACCGGGCGAGCCGCGCGATCTCGTCGGCGACCTGACCCCGGACGGCGTCGTCACCCAGGCGTGTCGCGCGCGAATGCCACCGCCACGCGCACGTCGGACGCGGCGTCGTCGGAGTGGGCCTCGATCCGCGCGAGGTCCGAGGGAAGTCGGGCGGTGCCCAGCACCCGAATGCTGGCGGCCCGAACGTCGGCGGAGGGATCGTCGAGGCTCGTGCGGGCCGCCGCGGTCGCACGCTCGGGGGCGACGACGGCCAATCGTTCGAGCGCGTCGGTCCGGACACTCGGGCGGTCGTCGATGACGAGCACTGTCGAGTCGCGTCGCCAGCTCGGGATGCTCGGCGACCGTCAGGATGTCGAGCCCGAGTCGCACGTCGCGTTCGTCGTCGCTCTCGAGCAGACGGTCGATGACGATCAGGCTGTTCTCGTCTTCGATGCTCAGGTCCGCCGGGTCGAGCGTCCGACCGCGGAGGTTGGCGAGCAGGTTCGCGCGATACGCGCGGAACAGCATCGTCGCGACGACGAGCCACGCGAGCACGACCGTGCCGGTGATGCACGGCAGCACGAGCCCGTCGGTGCTGCCGGCCGACTGCACGACGAGCAGGACCACTCCGCTCGCTCCGATCGCCACGGGCACGGCGAGACCCTCGATCGCGGCTTGCGCGACCGAACGCAGCCGGGTCGGCACCGCCTGGTACGCCGCACTGATCGACGTCCGCGCGCTCCCGTCGCTGAAGGTCAGATCGATGACGCGCGCCGCGACGATCAGGACGAAGACGATCGTGGCGCCCGAGCCGGCGACCGATGTGGCCACGATGATCGCGGCCAGCACCGTCAGCACTGCGATCGAGTTCGCGGTCAGGCCGTACCGGAGCCCGAAACGACGGAGCAAGAGCCCGGCCAGGAGCAGGAGGAAGAGCACGTCGGTGCCGTAGGCGATCGCGGAGAACCGGCTGAGGAACTGCGCGAGCTCCGTGGTGTCGTGGTAGCGGTTCCCGGCACTCGCCAGCACGTGGAAGTCGAGCAGCTGGCTCGCCAGTGCCGACAGCATCTGGAACCCGACGATGAGCATGATGTACCGATTGCGCGAGAGGGTGCGCAGCGTCGCGCGTTCCTCGTGGGGTTCCACCGCCTCGACCACCGACAGCTCGGCCGGGTATCTGCGCTTGGTCTCCACCACCAGCGCCAGGAACACGACCGCGGCCCCCGCGGCCGCGGCGAGCACGGCCGCGGCGTCCCCGAGGATGCCGAGCAACGGCTCCCCGACGAGACCGCCGGCGACGAAGCCGAGCGCGAAGCCCGCGACGACCCGGGCGTACAGCGCCTTCAGGGTGCGGACGTCGAGGAGCATCCCGGCTTGGCCCACGACGAAGATGAAGCCCACCGGGACGACGATCGGAACGAGCGCGAGCAGGACGAACGAGACCCAGTCGGCGTTGAAGCTCGACAGCACCAGCCACGACGCCAGGAGGGACACCGCCAGCCCGGCCAGGACCCACGCCGCGACCGAGGCCAGGGGCCGGCGGCGGAACGCGGCCGCGAGCAACGTGCTCGACCCGATGCCCGCGACCGCAGCACCGATGTAGGTGACCGGCAGCAGCTCCGAGCCGTAGGCCTCCAGGAAGATCGCGCTGGCCGGGATCAGGATCCACGCCATCGTCAGCCCGAGCGCGAAGCCCTGGCCGGACAGCAGGAGGATCCGTCGATGCGGTGACTCGTGCGCCTGCTCGGTGGCGATCACGCCTCGGCCGTCTCGACTCCGTCGTCAGCAACGGCCTGCAGCTTCTTCGCCAGGGTCGAGATGACCGCGCGCGCGATCTCCGGCCGGTCTTCGAGGAGCTCTTCGAAGGGCCCGTGGCGGAGACGGAGGAGGAGCGTCGGCTCCAACGCGGTGGCGGAGGCCGAGCGCGGTGCGGGTGCAAGCACCGCGAACTCCCCGACGACCCCGCCCGGCCCGACCTCGGCCAGGGTCCGATCTCCGATGTGGACCCGGACCCGGCCGTCGGCGACGACGTAGAGCCAGTCCTCGACGGTGCCGCGCTCGATGATGCGCACCCCCTCCTCGATGGGGATCTCCTCGAGGAGTCGCGCGACGGCGACCAGGGTGTGGCCGGGCACGTCGCTGAACAAGGCGACCCGCTGCAGGACCGCGACCCGCTCGATCGTCAGGAGCTCCGTCGCGGCGCTGGTCTCTGCGGGCGGCATTTGGGCATTTTGCTGGCGCCGACGCCCATCGACAACCTCACAACGTTGCGACTTCGTGAACGTCGGCCGGGAGCAGGGCTTGCCCGCGTGGCGACAGGTCAGACAGAGTCGGATCGAGGGGGGAGCTCGGTTGGCCAAGCGCAAGCTCTTCGGCACCGCGCTGGTGGTGGTTCTGGTGGTTGTGGCTGCCGGCTGCCCTGATGGAGCCGCGTTCGGCGCGACTGCGGGTGCTGCGCCGCGGGGCCGGTCGGCGCTCCTGGCGCTGCACGCGACGCGCGGCGCCGCGCCCGGGATCTTCGATTCGCGGCAGCGGCAGGTGATCCTGCGCGGCGTCAACGTGAATTCGCTCGGGGACTACTACCAGGCCGACCGCCGGTACCCACCCGTCGTTCCGGTCACGGCGCGGGACTGGGATCGGATGGCACGCCACGGCTTCAACGTCGTGCGCCTTCTGGTGAGCTGGTCGAAGCTCGAGCCGCGGCCCGGCCGGATCAGCCATCGCTACCTGCGACAGATCCACCGCGCGGTCGATGCCGCTCGGGCGCGCGGGATCTACTCCGTGATCGACATGCACCAGGATGCGTGGGGGAAGTTCATCGCGTCTCCGGGCGGCGTCGTGTGCCCGGCGGGGCGTGAACCCGCGATCGGCTGGGACGGTGCGCCGAAGTGGGCGACGCTGACCGATGGCGCGGACACCTGCACGGCCGGTTCGCGCAGTCCTCCGAGGCGGTGCTCACCGCATGGGACAGCTTCTACGCCAACCGGGAGGGAATCATGGATCGGCTCGTCGGGGTCTGGGCGGCGGTCGCACACGAGTTCCGGCGCGACCGCGCGGTCGCCGGCTACGACCTGCTCAACGAGCCGAACCATGGTCACCACGGGGATCAGGCACCAGCCGCGCTCGGCCGCTACTACGGCAAGTCGATCGAGGCGATCCGGGCCGCGGAGGTCGGCCCGCTCGCGTTCCACCACATCGTCTTCTTCGAAGCGACGGTCTATGGCGTGCCGGTGCCCTCGACGTTCACCGCCGACGAGAACATCGTGTTCGCGCCGCACCACTACGGCGAGTCCATCGACGACATCCCCATCGAGGGTCTCTTCGCCTACTACCAGGGACTGGCCCAGGAGTTCCGCACCACGATGTGGGTCGGGGAGTACGGATGGTTCGGCGATCCTCCGGCGCAAGTGCCGAAGCTGGCCCGCTACGCCGCGACCGAGGACTCCCTGGTCACGGCCGGAGACGCGTGGTGGCAGTGGCGCCAGGCCTGCGGCGATCCGCACTCGATCGGGCATCCCGGTGGCACTCCTGATCCGATCCTCATCCACTTCCAGCGCAACGGATGTCCGGGTGATCGCAACCTGGGCGTCGTGCCCCAATGGGCCTGTACCTGGCGGCCATACCCCCGTGCCTCACCGGGGCGACTGACGTCGCTGGCGAGTGGTTGCCGGGGCGACCTCGAGCTCGCCGGACACACCGATCGGCCGGGAACTCTCGTCACTTGGTATCCCGCGACCCGCGCCGGTCGACCGCGGATCGACGGGGAGCACGTCTCGCACGTGCGGATCGCGACCGTGCCGGGAGGCTTCCGGATCCTGGCCCGGGTGACCGGTGACTACCGGATCGTCGCGCGCGCGTGACGGACCGCGACGGGAAGCGGTGACGTCCGCCACAGCTCCGGAGATTTGCCAAGCCCGCTCGACCGCTCAGCCGTAGTGCTGGACGACAGCGCCCGCAGTGGGTGCGCACTGAGAGAGAGAGGACGGCAGATGTTCACGGAAGAGCTCGCGGTGGGCGGTGCTCGCAGAGCGCGCTCGGCAGACGTCACTCCACGTCGACGGCACCGAGCTGGTCATTCGTCCGGTCGACATCGGGGATGTCGACCGCCTCGCCCGGATGACGGAACGGCTCTCGCCGAAGAGCCGCTACTTCCGGTTCTTCGCCTCGATCCGGCGGTTGCCGTGGTCGGCGCTGATGTGGTTGGCGGATGTCGACCATTGCCGGCGTGACGCGCTCGTGGCACTGGACGGCGACGAGATCGTGGCGGTCGCGCGATACCAGCAGGTCGGGCGCGGGGACGGAGCGGAAACGACGGAGGCGGAGCTTGCCGTCACGGTCGAGGACGCGTGGCAGCATCGAGGGCTCGGGCGCCAGCTCGCCCACCGCGTCACCGCGCTGGCCCGCGACCGCGGCTTCGATCGTCTTCGGGTGACAGTCCTTTCCGACAATCCGGTCGGGCTGGACCTGCTGCGCCGGCTCGCGCCCGACGCCACGGTGCAGATCACGGACGGGACGCACCAGGCGCGGCTCCCGTTACGCCCGGTCAAAGCCGGTCGGTAGCCGGTCGCGCTCGGCGGTCCGCGCCGTGCTCCCGAATGGAGCACCCGCATGGGATCATCGCTCGATGTTCGACGATGTCGACCTCGAGCGGCTCCGGCAGCGGCGGACGGTCAAGTGGCAGCTCTACGGACCCGACGTGCTGGCCGCGTGGGTGGCCGAGATGGACTTCGACGTCGCGCCACCCGTTCGGGCGGCCCTGCTCGACGCGGTGGAGCGCGAGGACTTCGGCTACGTCGAGCCCGACCTCAGCGCGATGACCAGCGCGTGCGCGGACTTCTTCGCCCGGGAGTACGACTGGGTCGTGCCGCCGGCCCGGGTCTTCCCGGTCGCGGACGTGCTCACCGGGATCGCGGCCGCGCTCGACGTCTTTGTCGCGGCCGGAGCCGCGGTGGTCGTGCCCACGCCGGCATATCCGCCCTTCTTCGAGATGGTCGAGCTGACGGGGCGCCCGCCTGTCGGGGTACCGATGCTTCGTGACGGTGGCCGGGACACGCTCGACCTCGACGCCATCGATGCCGCCCTGCAAAAAGGCGCGCGAGCGGTGCTGCTCTGCAACCCGCACAACCCGACCGGGAGGGCCTTCACTCGCTCGGAGCTCGTCGCGCTCGCGGCGGTCGTCGAGCGCCATGGCGCTCGCGTCGTTGCGGACGAGGTCCACGCGCCGCTCGTCTACGACGGCCGCCGGCACGTCCCGTACACCACCGCCTCGGCGGCCGCGGGCGAACACGCGATCACCGTGACGTCCGCGTCGAAAGCCTTCAACGTGGCGGGCCTGAAGTGCGCCCAGGTGGTCGCGACGAACCACGCCGACGCCGCGAGATGGCGGGCGCTCCTCGTCCATGAGGTCGCCGGCCCGACGCCCCTCGGGATCGCGGCAACGACCGCGGCGTACCGCGACGGGGGCGCGTGGTTGCACGAGCTTGTCGCGTACCTCGCCGCGAACCGGGACTTCCTGCTGGAGCGTCTGGCGGGCGAGATGCCGGCCATCTCCGTTCATCGGCCGGAGGCTTCGTTCCTCTCGTGGCTCGACTGTTCGGCGCTCGGCCTCGACGACCCGGCGCGGTTCTTCCTCGACCACGCGCGACGTTGCCCTGAGCGACGGCCCGCCGTTCGGACCTGGCTGCGATCGGCACGTCCGCCTCAACTTCGCCACCTCACGCGTGCTCCTCGAGCGGATCGTGCAGGCAATGGGCGACGCCGTGCGTGCCCGCACCGCCGCGACCTGATCCCCGCGACCTGATCGTCGCGGCCCACCGCCGGCGGCGGCGTCGGTCAGGAGGTGACGCCGACCCGGGCGTAGGTATGACCGGGGAAGAGCGTGGCCGGACTGGTGACGCCGAGCACGTCGTGCGCGACGTCGCCGAGCACGTTGCGGAAGTCGACCCCGGGCACGACGTCGCCGCGCGCACCGATGACGTCAGGACTGAGCCCGGCCCACGGTCCGTACACGTGTCCGCCGTTCACCCGGCCGCCGAGCACGAGCATGACCGCGCCGAATCCGTGGTCGGTGCCGACCGATCCGTTCTCGGCGACCCGGCGGCCGAACTCCGTCATCACCACGGTGGTCACGTCGCTCAAGCCCCGCGCGTCGAGATCGGCCTGGAATGTGCCGAGGTACCCGTCGAGCCCGGCGAGCAGGTCGCGCATCTCGCCGGCTGCGGTCGTGCCCATGTTGTCGTGGGTGTCCCAACCGCCGATGTTGACGGTCACCACCTCGATGCCGAGGTCGTCGTCGAGGAGGATCGCCGAGGTCGGCGAACGCGCGCGTGACGGGATCGGCGGCGACCGATCCGGACACCGTGCCGAGCCGCGACGGCGGCGTTCGAGCGCGCGGATCCCAGTGGTCTCGACCTTCGCGTCACCGCCGTACTGGTTGCGGATCAGCGTCTCGAGCGAGCCGGCTGGTGCCGGTGAGCCCGCCGAGCCCGAACTCGTTGATCGCGCCGATCCCGAGGGCCGGGTACCCGCGCAGCGACGTGTTCACGTTGTTGCCGACGGTCAGGCCCCGGAACACCGAATCGCTGCCCGTCGACGTGGCGTTCAGGTAGCGGGCGAGCCAGCCCGAGCCATCCGCCGGCACGGTCGACCGCGCCGTACTCCCAGAGGTCCTGCGCGCTGAAGTGGCTCCGGTTGCCGGCCAGGTTCGCCGGCGCCGACGACGACGGCGAGCTTCCCGGCGCTGGTACAGGTCGTGCAGCTGGGTCATCGTCGGGTGGAAGCCGAACTGACCGTTGAGGTCGAGCACCTCCGCGGCGGGAATCGCGATCGTCGGTCGAGCGGCGTAGTACGCCGCCTCGGTGTACGGGACGACCGTGCTCAGGTGGTCCTGACCGCCGCGGAGGAACACCACCACGACGCGCCCGGCGCGGCGCCCCGAATGCCGACGGGCCGACGCGCGACGTCGAACAACACCGATGACGTGCTGCCGGCGACCGCGGCGACGCCGGCTGCCGCGGCTCCGGTCTTGAGGAACGGTCCGTCTCGTCGGGTTCCACCTCACGACAGGGCCTCCTGGCCTGAGCTCGAATGTCGGCGCGACGGCCACGGGCGCGGTCACCGGTACATGGCGTCGGCCGCGGCCAGCACGGCGACGAGGATCGTGGGGAGCGCGGCGTCGATCTGTGCGGCGGTAGGGACCTGCGCGTCGGTCCAGCCGAGCTGGGTGTTGAGGAAGCCCGCGACCGACGCTCGGTCACCGACTCGAGGATCAGCTGGCGAGCCACGAGGTCGTAGATCTCCGCCGCGGTCTTTCCGCTCAGCGACGCGCGCAGCGCCGTCGTGCTGTAGGAGACCGGTGCGTACGCCCGGCCGACGAGATCGCCCGCCGTGTTCCAGCGGGTGAGCAGCGCGCCGGCGTTGAGCCATGCACCCTCGACATCGGGATATCCGTTGGGAGCGGGCCAGCCGAACGGCGTCTGGCCGAGGGCGTCGAGGGCGGCGACGATCTTCTTGACCTGGTTGTTGTTCGCGGTCGCCGCGGTCTGCGCGCCCAGTGCCCGCAGCAGGAACACGTAGTGCTCGAGTGGCCGGCGGAACTTCCTGCCCGCCGCGGCATCGAACGCCGGATGGGCCACCATCGCCCGCAGCACCGGGCCGACCGCGGTGTCGTTGGCGAGCCACGCGTTCACCATGGCGGTGACGAGCGCCGGATCGGGCTGGTCGCCGACGAAACGAACCGCGAGCTTGCGGCACACGTGCTGGGCGGTCTCCGGCGTGCCGGCCAGCCACTGGAGGAACTGCACGCCGTGACTCAACGGCGTCCCTCCTGTGGGCCGGACCCAGCCCATGATCGTGAGGGGGCTGGCGTCATGTCGGCCGCTCTTGAACTGGAAGGCACGCGTCGTGTTGTTGATCGACCAGCCGGTGAGCAACCGCGCGGTGTTCACGACGTCGGTCTCCGTGTACCCGCCGTTCACTCCGACGCGTGTGCAGCTCGAGGAGCTCACGGCCATAGTTCTCGTTGATGGCGCCGGCGTACGAGCTGGCGTTGTCGAGGTAGTCGAGCATCGCCGGGCTCTGGGCTGACGCGACGAGCAGGTCCTTGAACTTTCCGAGCGCGTGCACGCGGATGACGTCGCGGTCCTCGACGATCTTGAACAGCGTGAGCCGGCGGTTCTCGATCGGAACGTTGAGATGGTCGGACCAGAACTCGACCATTCGCTCGAACAGCTGGGCTGGGCTCTCCGCATACCGAATCGTCGCCGCGAGGCGCAGCTGGTTGCCGGCCTGCTTCGCCAGCTGGCCGGTCGGGTAGGTCGTGAACAGGTCCGCCCCCGCCATCGACAGCGCGGGCAGCGCCGCGATCTTGGCGTTGACCGCCGAGGTGTCGAGCGTCGCGGGGGAGAGCTGCTCGTTGAGCCAGGCCGCTTCGCCGATCGTGACGATGCGGTCACGCGTCGCCGGAGTGGCGCCGTAGGTGAGCCGCTTGAGGAGATGGATCCGGCGGTCGAACGCGGCGGACGTGAAATCGCAACCGGCGAGCAGCACACCACCGGCCGCGGCGGCAAGTGCCATCGTGAGCGGGCGGCGGAGCAGCGACCGCCGATCGACCTCCGGCGGTGCCTCCGCGTCTGCGTTCCCCGCGGCCGCCACGGTCTCGACCGGATTCATCCCGCACGTCCCCCCTCGTGGCCCTCGTGCGGAACGTAGTTTCGAATTGTGAGCGCAGTGTGATGCGGGGATCAACTCCCGCGCACCAGCGGCTCGAGGCTCACCAGCTCTGGCGCGCCTCCTCGGCGAAGCCCTGCAGCCCGTCGAGCTCGAGGGCGAGCCCGTCGTCGGTCAGCAGCCGGCCCGACCAGGTCCCGAACACCTGGTGGGTCTCGCTGCCCGCCCTCGCCGCCGAGCTGGGAGTGCTTGTCGAAGCGCGGCGTGAGCACCACGTCGAGCTGCCCGCCCGGGTCCTCGACGTGCCACGGCCGCATCGGCTCGTCCCAGTCGTAGTCCCAGCGCAGCTCCGAGCCGAGCTTGGAGAGCCGGCCGTCCACGATCAGGCCGTTCTCGGTGAAGCCCGATCCCTCGGTCCACTTCGCGCCGAACTGCAGGCCCGACGACGTGCTCCCCGGACCGCCCCGCGCCGCCGCCCCAGTTCCAGGTGATCTCCGCCGGCCACCGGCCCCGCCCGACGTCGAGCACGCCCCACGACTCCGCGCCGTGCGCACCCACCGATCGCCCACCGCCGGTCGCCGACGACCAGCTCGCCCGTCGCCGGGCGCGCCTGGTGCTTCGAGGTGAAGTTGAACCGCTCCTCGCTCCACGGGATGACGACGTTGAGCGACTCGTGGCCCGCCGGCAGCGTCGACCATGACGTCGAGCCGGCCCGGTCGGCCGTCGGCCTCGGTCCACGACGCGCGTGAGCCGGGTGCCGCGCGTCGTCGTCGACGATCGCGAGTGCGAGACCGTCCCGATCGACGCGCAGCGGCGCGGTTCCCGGTCGCTCCGGGAGATCGAAGTCGTCGGATCCGCTCGTGACGATCGTGTGCCCGCCGGTCTCGGCGGTCGTGAGGTCGACCCAGTACACGTCGGCGAGACCGAAGTGGTCGACGTCGGCGTACACCGACGAGATCGACGAGATCGCCGGCGAGGATCGCCCAGTAGTCCCACCGCTTGTTGATGCCGAAGCACCCGTCGAGGTTCGCCCGGTGCAACGGGGTGCGTGACCAGCCGAGCGCCGCCGGGTTCAACGACGTGCCGTCGGGAGTGCACAGGTCCACCGGCTCGGTCAGCTCGCGTTCGTGCGTGGTCATGTCCGGCGGGTTCGCGTTCCGGCGCGTCAGGCGCGGCTGGCGATGTACTTCGCGTAGCCGTCCGCGAGCGCCCGCAGCTCCGGGTCGGCCTCGAACATCGGCTCGAACTTCTTGCGCGGCCGCCTCCCGCTTGGCCGGGAAGTACTCCGTCGGCCAGTAGCCCTCGTGCGGCCGGTAGCGCTTGAGCACGTTGCGGGCGACGGTGGCCTTGTGCACCTCGTCCACGCCGTCGGCGATGCCCATCGTGGGCGCGGCCGCGTACATGGCCTGGAGCGGCGTGAGGTTGGTGGTCCCGAGCGAGCCGAGGATGTGCAGCGCGTTGAACGAGACCTCGCGCAGCACCTTGGCCATCGTGTACTTCACCGCCGCGATGTCCGTCCGGGTCTCCTGCGTGCTCGTGTTGTCGATCTTCCACGCCGTCTCGAGCACGAAGAGGCGCAGCATCTGGATCGACGCGTAGGAGTCGGCGATCTTCTCCTGCACCATCTGGTGGTCGGCGATGATCTTGCCGTGCGACTCGCGGCTCAGCGCGCGTTCGCACATCATGTCGAAGGCGAGCTTGCACTGCGCGATCGTGCGCATCGCGTGGTGGATGCGTCCGCCGCCGAGGCGGCGCTGGGCGAGCACCTTCGCACCGTCTTCCGGGCCGAGCAGGTGGTCGAGGGGGATGCGGACCTCGTTGTAGATGATGTGGTTGTGGTTGCGCGGCTCCGGTTGGATCTCCACGCCAGGTGTCTCGCGTGGCACGACGAACATGCCGTTCGTGCACATGACGAAGAGGATGTCCGCGACGCGCCCCGCGCTGGTGAACCACTTCTCACCGTTGATGACCCACTCGTCGCCGTCGCGGGTCGGCGTAGGTCTTGAAGAGGTTCGGGTCTGACCCGCCTTGCGGCTCGGTCATCGAATACGCCGACCAGATCTCCTGGTTGAGCATCGGCTCGAGCCAACGCTCCTTCTGCTCGTCGGTGCCGTACGCGGCGAGCATCTCCATGTTGCCGGTGTCGGGCGCGGCGGCTCCGAACATCTGGGGCGCCGACGGGTACCGGCCGAGGATCTCGTTCAGCAGGCCGAGCTTGAGCTGGCCGTACCCGGGTCCGCCGAGATCCTCGTCGAGGAAGATCGCCCAGAGCCCCTTCTCCTTGACCTGGTCCTGCAGGCCCTTGACCAGTGCCTTGATCTTGGGGTCCCTGGACCGGACCGCGTACGGGAACACGAACTCGAGCGGCTCGACCTCCTCGCGGCAGAACTCCTCGACCCAGTCGAGCTTCTCTTGGAACTCCGGCTCGTTGGAGAAGTCCCACGCCATCAGTTACCCCCGAAGTCGAAGTGCCGGTGCACGGCCTGACACTACGCGCCGGACTCGTTGGACTCTCCAAATCCCGCCTACCGGGGAGTCTGCCCGGCAGTCCCCGGGTCGGCTCGCCGGACGGACCGCGAAACATGGGCATCTGCCCAATGCGGATCCGGGGTCAGCGGGCGTCAGTGTGGGTGGTGACGCATTCACGAGCTGGAGGATCACCATGAACGAGCGGCTGACTCTCCCGACCCACCGCTCTGATCACGCCCGTCGCCACCGATCCTGATCGTGATCGCCTTCGCCGCCACCTTGGCGCTCGGCTTCGGGCTCCGGACCTGGACCGAGCGACACGGCGACCCCGTCCCCCGGCGCCGCGATCGCCCACCCGCACCCGGCGACCGCAGCCGCTGGCCCGGATGGGTCGAGCCCTGGTGATCACCCGGTTCCACTCCGGAACCTCGAGCAAAGGAGCAGATTCCATGCCGAAGTACGTGATCGAGCGGAGCATCCCCGGAGCCGGCGCGTTCTCGCCGAGCCGAGCTCTACGACATCAGCTGCACCTCGAACGGGGTCCTGGCCGAGATGGCCCCGCGGGTGCAGTGGGTTCAGAGCTACGTCACCGACGACAAGATCTACTGCGTCTACATCGCCGAGAACGATGCCGACGCCGTGCGCGAGCACGCCGCCCGCGGTGGCTTCCCGGCCGACTCGGTCTCGAGGGTCCACTCGATGATCGATCCCACGAGCGGCGAGCCGAGCCCGATCGACGACGGCGTCCGGGCTGCGGGCGCCGGGTGACCTGAGTCCCGGATGCGCCGGCACGCCGATCACGAGTTGGGCGACAATGGTCGACGTGCCCGTGCGCATCTCCAGCCTCCAATTCGTCGGCCGGGCCGCCGAGCTGGAGCGGCTCGTCGGAGCGTTCAAGTCGGCCGCGGCCGAGGAGCGCGCGACCGCGGTGCTGCTGGGCGGCGAGGCGGGAGTGGGCAAGACGCGGCTCGTCGGCGAGCTGGCCGCCCGGGTGCGGGAAGCGGACGGGCTCGTGCTCGCGGGCTCGTGTCTCGACCTCACGAACCCCGCCCTGCCGTTCGGGCCGGTGGTGCAGGCCCTGCGCTCGCTGCAGCGAGTCGCTCGATCCGGCGACGCTCGAGGCGGTGATCGGGCCCGCCGGCGACGTCATCGAACGGCTCGTGCCGGAGCTGGCGAGCAACGGCGGCGACGAGCAGCGCGAGCACCGGTGCGCTCTTCGAGCATCTCCTCGGGGTCTTCGAGCGGCTCGGGGACCGGGTGCCGACGCTGCGTCGTGCTCGAAGATCTGCACTGGGCCGACCACTCGACCCGCGACTTCGTCGTGTACCTCGCCCGCAACCTCCGGGATGCCCGCATCATGCTCGTCGGGACGTACCGCTCCGACGACCTCCACCGTCGCCATCCCTTGCGCGCGGTGCTCGCCGAGCTGGACCGCTCCGGGTTTGCGCAGCGCTTCGAGCTCGAGCGCTTCGACCGCGAGGAGCTCCGCGAGATGGTCGCGTCGATCCTCGGCTACGAGCCGCCCGACGATCTGATGGACATGGTGTTCGAGCGGTCGGAAGGCAACGCGTTCTTCGCCGAGGAGCTGGTTGCGGCCCGCGGCACCTCCGACGAGATCCCGGTGACGCTGCGCGACATCATGCTGGCGCGCATCGACGCGCTCTCGAGGCTCCCAGCAGCTCATGCGGCGTCGTGGCGGTGATCGGCCGCCGCGCCGATCACCGGCTCGTCGCCGCGGTTGGCGGAGGTGGCAGAACCGCAGCTCTCCGATGCGCTGCGCGAGGCAACCGAGCACCAGGTCCTGGTGGTCGACCACGAGCATGCGGCGTACCGGTTCCGGCACGCGCTCGTGCGCGAGGCCGTCTACGACGACCTGCTCCCCGGTGAGCGGGTTCGGCTCCATGCCCGGCTCGCGGAGCTGCTCACCGAGCATCCCGAGTGGTGCGACGGTGGTCCGGCCGCCCTCGCCGGGGAGCTCGCGGGCCACTGGTACGCTGCTCACGACGCGCCGCGCGCGCTCAAGGCGATGCTCGACGCCGCCGGCGATGCGGAGCGCATGTACGCGTACCCGGAAGCGCTCGCGCATGTCGAGCGTGCGCTCGAGCTGTGGCCGCAGGTCCCCGACGCCGAGGCGCTGTGCGCCGTCCGTCATGTGGACGTCGTGCAGCACGCCGCCATCCTCGCCGAGCTGGCGGGGCGCGTCGATCGCGCGCGTCGAGTTCATCGGCTCGGCGGTGCTCCTGGTCGACCCGGCGGCGGACCCCGTCACCGTCGGCCTGCTGCACGAGCGCTGGGCCCGCTACCTGCGAACCCTGGGCCAACCCACCGACGAGATTCTCGATCACGTCGATACCGCGGTCCGACTGGTCCCGCGCACCGAGATCTCCGCCCGGGCCCGGGTGCTCGCCACCCAGGGTCAGCAGCTGATGCTCTCGGGGCGGAGTGCGGAAGCGGTCGAGCCCTGCGAGCAGGCGATCGAGCTGGCCCAGGCGGCGGGTGAGCTCGGCGATCGCGAGTCACGCGCGCAACTCACTCGGTGTCGCGCTGGTGGTCCTCGGTGACACCGAGAGCGGGCTGGCCCACCTGCGAACCGCGCTCGAAGAGGCACTCGAGGCGCGCGCTTGGGACGACATCGCGCGCGCGTATGCGAACCAGTGCTCCGTGCTCGCCGAGCGCGTCGCGCCACGAGGAGAGCCTCGCCGCCGCCCAGGAAGGTCTGGCGCTCGGTCGTCTCCACGGCCTCACGCACCACATCGGCGGTTGCCTGCGCCCGACCATGTGCGAAGACCTGTGGGTCCTCGGCCAGTGGGGCGAGGTCGAATCGCATCTGCAGATGATCGGGGCCGCGGGCGTTCCCGGGCTCGAGCAGTGGCGAGCGGCGACGCTTGTGGGCCGGATGGCACGCGGCCCGCGGTGACTTCACCGCCGCGCATGACGATCTCGAGCGCCTTCGCACCGCTGCTCGGACGCGAGATCGAAGCTCCCTGGCAGGTCGAGCAGGCTCACTTCGAGGTCGAGGTCGCGCTCTGGGAAGGCGATCTCGACCGGGCGATCGAGTGGGCGGAGCAGGGCATGAACATCGCCGCGGACGGATTGCTGTGCGCCGACTCCGAGGCGGCGACGGGACTCGCCGCTCAACGCGATGGCAGTCGCCGTTCGCCTCGCGTCACGCGATCCCGAACCGGCCCGGAGCGTTCGCGGCCCGGTTCGCGGAGTGGGTCGACGCCGAGCGGTGGGGCAAGGACCGCCCGGGCGCGCTCGGGCCGACGGCTCGGCAGGTCGCGGCCGAGCTGGCGATTGCGAACGGCGAAGGTGACGCGGCCGAGTGGGCGAGCGATCGCCGAAGAATGGCTTGGCGTTCGCGATGTTGCCACGAGTCACCTACGCCCGCTGGCGCGAAGCCGAGCTCCGACTGGCCGCGGGTGACCGCGCCGGCGCGGAGACGGCCGCGCTCGCCGCGTACGAGTTCGCCGAATCGGTCGGCTGGGTCTGGATGCGCGACGGCGTTGCGGATCTCGCCCGCCGGGGTCGACTCTCGATCGGGCCGACCGAGTCCACGGTCCCGGACGCGGCCGGCAGAGCTCGGTCTCACCGCACGAGAGGTCGAGGTGCTCGCGCATGCTGGCCGAGGGTCGCACGAACCGCCAGATCGCGGAGTCGTTGTTCATCTCGACCAAGACCGCGAGCGCGCACGTGTCGAGCCTGTTGATGAAGCTCGGCGTCAGCAACCGGACCGAGGCGGGCGCGGCCGCCCGTCGTCTCAACCTCGACTGACCGTTCGCTTCGCCGCGTGTGCTCAGCCGAGCTGCGCTTCGAGCTTCTCGAGGTTGGTGACGGCGGACTCCGCATTCGCAAGGAAGCGGGCGAGCGCCTCCTGCATGACCGGATCGGCGAGGTGGTCTTCGATCCCGCGTGCTGCGTTGAGCCGAGCGTCGTTCAACCATGCCTGGAGGTCTTCCTCGGTCGCCCACCGGTTGCTGGCTTGCATGGCGATGCGGTTCGTCGCGATCCAGTCCACCGCCGCGGTCGGATACGGGTTCGGCGGGCAGAGCCAGTTCTTCTCGGCATCGTCAGTCACGGGCTGCCTCGATGAACCCGATGAGCGCAGCATTGAAGGTGGGCTGGCACCAGCGGATCTGCTGCAGGGTGATCCGGTCGGTCTCGAAGATGGGTCGACCCGGACCCACGCGGAGGCCCTCGGCCGTACAGTCGACGTGGACCTGCCCGGCGTCGGTCGGGATCGAGCCTTCGCTCCATCACGATCCGGTCGGCCTCGATCCGCTGCACGCGACCCTGGCGGACGACGTTCGTGATCGTGCGCAGCATCGCGAGCTCGGTCTGGCTCAGAATTGCGCACCGGTACATCGTCGGTTCGACGGTTGGGTCGATGCGGAGCAGCAGTCCACATGCTTCGAGCCGGCGAAAGAGATCTTCGACGCTCTCCGCCTCGGCCGCACACTCGATGTTGAGCGCCACGCTCGCCATCAGCTGGGGCAGAAGATCAAGCGGCTGCGAGAACGCGTGGTCGAGGATCCAGGCGTCGCGTGGTCGGATCCAGCGGATCGATTCGGGCGGCACACCCGACTCCAAGCAGCCAGACGCACGCGTCCATGCCGGTCTTGCCGCATCCGATGACGGTGTAACCCGTGGCCGGCTCGCGCAGAGAGACGAGATCGTTGACCGGAATGAACCGGGCGTCGGGGGCCACATCGAACGACGGGGTGTGGGTCGACGGCACCGAGGTTTCGAGGTACGTCGCGTCGACGATCTTGCGCCGCACGCGGACCGTCGTGGTCTCACCGGTGAGTATGGAGACGAACTGGTGCTCATCCGATGCCTTACCGACGTAGTCGCACATCCCGAAGAAGCGCACCTGACCCGACGGCAGCAGATGTTCCTCGAGCACCCGGAAGAAGTAGTCGCAGATCTCGGCTGCTGTGGCGCGTTGGTAGAAGCCCTCGTTCGGACCGGACTCGTCGATCGCGTCGGTTCCGAGCACGCGCGAGTTGACTCCGTAGTACGCCGACGGCTGGTGGAGCCGCACGAACGGATACGCGTCGTTCCAATGTCCGCCCGGGCGGTGGCGCCGGTCCACCAGCACCACGTCTGCGTCCGACTCGGCGATGAGTGAATCGGTGAACGCCATCCCCGCCGCGCCCGCGCCGACCACCAGGTAATCCGTCTCGATCACTGCCATGGCCGGAGCCTACGGGAGTGACCCGACGCGGCCGGAGCCCGGGAACGGGCACCGGCGGCTCCCGGCGCGACAAGATGGTGGCCAGGATCGACAGCCGCGACGCAGAGGGGCAGCAATGGCACACGACCTGGTGATCCGGGGCGGGACGATCGTCGATGGGACAGGCGCGAAGCGCTTCGCCGGCGACGTGGCCGTCGACGACGGGCGGATCGCGGCAGTCGGCGGCCGGCTCGAGGGTGATCGCGTCATCGACGCGGGCGGAGCGATCGTCACGCCGGGCTGGGTCGACGTGCACACGCACTACGACGGTCAGGCCACCTGGGACGACCAGCTCGATCCGTCGTTCAGCAACGGCGTCACCACCCTGGTGATGGGGAACTGCGGCGTCGGCTTCGCGCCGTGCCCGCAGGGGGAGCACGCGACGTTGATCGAGCTGATGGAGGGCGTGGAGGACATCCCCGGCAGCGCGCTGCACGAGGGGGTGCCGTGGGGGAAGTGGGAGAGCTTCCCCGAGTACCTGGACTTCCTCGGTACTCGGACCTACGCGCTCGACGTCGCGGCGCAGATCGCTCACGGCTCGTTGCGCTTCCATGTGATGCGCGAGCGCGGCATGCAGAACGAGGACGCGACGGCAGACGACATCGCGGCGATGCGTCGGCTCGTCGCGGAGGCGATGGCGGCCGGCGCGGTCGGCTTCTCCACCTCGCGCACGATCTTCCACCGGTCGATCAGCGGCGAAGCCGTCCCCGGCACGTACGCCAGTGACGTCGAGCTCACGGAGCTCGTGCACGGCGTGGCCGACGGTGGCGGGGGTGTCTTCGAGGCGATCACGTCGTCGTCGATCGGCAACATGGACATGCTCGGGGGCGAGCGCTTCAGCCAGGACGACGAGCTGCGCCTCCTCGCCGACATCTCCCGCGCCACGGGCCAGAAGATCACGTTCACGACCGTGCAACACGTGGACGATCCGCAGGCGTGGCGGGCGGTGCTCGAGTTCGTGGTCGAGTCGAACGCAGCCGGCGCGCACCTCTACCCCCAGGTGGCTTCACGACCGGTCGGGATCCTCGGCGGGCTGGCCTGCTACCACCCGTTCATGCGCCGGCCGTCGTACCGCGAGCTGGTGGACCTGCCGGTCGCGGAGCAGGCCGCGCGGATGCGCGACCCCGAAGTGAAGGCGCGGATCCTCGCGGAGCGAGACGTCGTTCCCGACGACGCCGGCTCGATGGAGATGTTTGCCGAGATCATGGTGAACGCCGCCGACTTCCTGTTCGGCCTCGATGACGTCGTCGACTACGAGCCCGACTTCAGCCGGTCCTTCGGTGCCAGAGCCGCGGCCCGAGGCGTTCCGGCGATCGACGTGATCTACGACTTCCTCGCCACCGGAGACGGCACCAACGTCGTGTCGCTGCCCGGCGCCGGTTACATGGAGGGCAACCTCGACGCCGTGCGCGAGATGCTCGTCCACCCGTCGACCATCGTGGGTCTGGCCGACGCCGGTGCCCACGTCAAGCTCATCTGCGACGGGTCGAGCCCGAGCACCCAGCTGACGCACTGGACGCGAGATCGCACGCGTGGCGAGACGATCCCGCTCGAGTACATGGTCGAGCAGCAGACCCGGCGCACCGCACGCCTCTACGGCTTCGACGATCGCGGCACGATCGCCGTCGGCCAACGCGCTGATCTGAACGTGATCGATCTCGACCACCTCACCGTGCGGCGGCCGGAGGTGCATGCGGATCTCCCCGCGGGCGGGCAGCGGTACCTGCAGCCGGTGTCCGGCTACGTCGCGACGATCGCCGGCGGCGTGCAGACGCGCGCTCACGACACCGACACCGGCGAGCGCCCGGGCCGGTTGCTGCGCGGCTCCCGCTGAGGGCGTCGCCCCGGTTGTCGAGGCCGGCTACGGCGAAGGGTTGGCGATCGTCACCGGGTCAGTACCCGGCGCGAGTGCGGCGACGTGCCAGGTCGCGCGGTAGGTGCCGGCGCCGATCCGGTAGCGCCGCTCGGTGTCGGGACCGCACGCGGCGGACCCCAACCCGCGATGGGCCAGGTCGAGGTGCACATGGGTCGCGTCGCTCGGCCGCAGCAAGTGCGTGTGCGTCGTGGCCGCGAGGTCGTGGGCCGACCAGGGCAAGGCGGAGAACGCCAGCGGTCCGTCGCCCCAGACGAGGATCGTCGGTCCGTCGCCGGCCGGCTCTTCCGGCGGGCCGATGGTGAACCATCGTGTGTCGAGGTGGAGCCCGGTCTCCTGCGGAATCATGAACGGCATCGGCGCGTCATCGACCCGCGCGGTGAATCGTCCGATCTGACTCGCCGCGTGCCGGTCCGGGTAGCTGTCGCCGGGACCGAGCCCGAACCACTCGACCGCGCGCGCGGTGCCCGGGAGCGTAAAGCGCCAGCCCGACGCGGGGGAGATCGAGCTCTCCGTCGATGGTGATGCGCTCGTCGATGCGGAGCCCGGGCCCGTCGGGGCGAACGGTCTGGCGATGGTGGGCGATCGCCGTCCCCGCGGGTCCGAGGAGGGTGACGGTACGGGTCCACTGGCGTCCCCGGCGAACGGCGGGCGGATCGTCGACCGTCCGGGGCTGGTCCAGGCCGAGCTCGCGCCAGCGTCCCGCGGTCGTCAGGCCGGAACGCCAGTCACCGGGCGGGTCGTCGTTGTCCGTCGGCGCCCGCCAGAGCGACAGCTCCGGCCAACCGATCTCGACCGCGCCGACGGTCAGTCCGGACTCGGCGACCGACGCGGATCCGCTCGTGGCCGCGGCGCGCCTCGCCGGTGTCTTCACCCGTGCCCGCGTCACCGGGACCTGGCAGCTCGCGACCGTCCACCCGGGCGGCGCCCAGGCCGGGCGCCGGCGGGGGCGGAACGTGACGCGGAGGTACGCCTCGCCGGGTGGGACCCGGGGCGAGCGCTTCGTCGGGTCGGCCACCAGGGCCGTGCCCTGCGCGGGAATCGACGGGAGATCCAGGTCTCCGAAGTCGACCGAGCGACCGTCGACCTCGAGCGACCACGACGCGGCGAGATCCTCGAGATCGCGGAACCAGCGCCGGTTCGTGATGCGCAGCCGGCCGGCCGACACGCGCTCGACGACGACCGGTGCGGTCAGCGCGGCGAGCTCGGCGAGCAGCGGGTGCGGCACCCGGTCCGGTGACACCAGCCCGTCGCACACGAAGCTTCCGCTGTGCCGGGCTTCGCCGAAGTCGCCCCCATAGGCCAGCCATGCGGTGCCGTCTTCGTCGTGCCGGCGCAGCCCGTGGTCGGCCCATTCCCACACGAACCCACCCTGCAACCCGCGCTCGTCGCCGAACGCGGCCCAGTAGGCGTCGAGCCCGCCGGCTTGGCCCATTGCGTGCCCGTACTCGCAGAGGATGAGCGGCCGACGCTAGGTCGCGGCCCGACCGTGACCATTCGATGATCTCGTCGGCCGGCGCGTACATCGGGCACACGATGTCGGTCAGCGGTCCGACGGCGACGAGGTTGCCGAAGAACGGTCCTTCGTACTGCACCGGCCGACTCGGATCGATCCGCCGGATCGCACCGGCCATCGCGTCATGGGCGGGACCGTCGCCGGCCTCGTTGCCGAGCGACCACACGATCACGCACGGGTGCGATCGGTCGCGCAGCACCATGCGCACCCCGCGCTCGACGATCGCGGGCAGGTAGGCCGGTGTCCCACGCGAGCGAGTTGCATCGTGCGTGGGCCTCGACGTTCGCCTCGTCCACCACGTAGAGCCCGAGCTCGTCGCACAGGTCGTAGAACGCCTCGCCGTCGGGATAGTGCGCCGTCCGGACCGCGTTGACGTGGTGCTGCTTCATGAGCTCGAGGTCCCGGCGCATGTCGTCGCGCGACACCACGCGACCGGTGTCGGGGTGGTTCTCGTGCCGGTTCACGCCGTTGATCACCACCGGTTCGCCGTTCACGAGCAATGCACCATCGGCCACCTCGACCCGCCGAAACCCGACGTGGGTCGTGCGCACGTCGAGCACGTCGTTGCCGTCGCGCAGCACGACGAATGCCCGGTAGCGACGCGGGTGCTCGTGGGACCACGGCTCGATGCCCGGGAGGCGGATCTCCGCCCGGACCCGATCGCCCGGCCAGATGTAGGCGCTGAGCGTTGCGTGCTCGTCGTCGAACCTCGGCACGGTCGTCCGCGGCAAGCGACCCACGACGCGCCGGCGGTCTCCCTCGACCACCACCTCGACGGTGAGGTCAGCGTGGTCGCGCGGCGCATCGACGGAGACGTCGACCGTCAGAGTCCCGGTCGTGTTGTCGGATTCGAGACCGGGCACCAGGCCGGCATCGGAGATGGCGGCGGTCGGCACCGAGACGAGCTCCACGCTGCGATGGAGACCGGGAAGCCACCACTGGTCCTGGTCCTCGATCCAGCTCGCGTCCGACCAGCGCGGCACGACCACCGTGAGGTCGTTGGCGCCGCGGCGCAGCGCGTCGGTGACATCGAACGACGACGGGAGTCGGCTGTCCTTGCCGAGGCCGATGAACACGCCGTTGACCCACACCAGCGCGAGCGAATCCGCCGACCCGATGCGCAGGATCGTGCGGCGCTTCCGCCACGCGGTGGGGACGCGGAACGTTCGTCGGTAGACGCCGGTGGGGTTGTCCGCGGGCACATCCGGTGCGTGGAGCGCGAACGGCATCTCGACGTTGAGGTAGATCGGAGCGCCGAATCCCTGCAGCACCCAGGAGCCGGGGACGGCGATCTCGGACCAGTCGTCGGCCGGACCGGCGATGTGATCGGCGGTGACGGCGTCGGGCCCGGCCACGAGCGCGAACCGCCACTGGCCGTCGAGGCTGCGCACCCATGGCGACGGCTCGCCCCGGCGGGCATCGCCGACCGAGTCGTACGGGTCGAAGGGCGCGCCCGGAGGGAGGCGGTTCAGGCTCGAGACCTCAGGGGTCAGCCAACGGGTGAGGTCTCCCGGCTCGATCACGCGCTCACCGTACCGGCGGTGCGCGGGCGGACGCTCTGTCACCTCGTCACCCGGTGTGGCTACAGCGCGCGGCACGAAGGGGCGACACGACCACGACGGCGATCTGACGAATGCGGTGACAGGAGTCACGCATCCAAACGCCGAACAGCTCCGGAGAACGGGTGTGGACAACCACCCGGGGAGAACAAGATGAAGATCGCCGTGGTCGGGACCGGTGTGGCGGGGCTCGTCACCGCCCATCTCCTGCATCCCCACCACGACATCACCGTGTTCGAGTCCGACTCGAGAGTCGGCGGCCACGCGAACACCGTGGACGTCACGGTCGACGGTGAGCAGCACGCAGTCGACACCGGTTTCATCGTCTACAACGAACGCAATTATCCCGGATTCGTCGCGTTGCTCCGCGAGCTCGGCGTCGCCACCCAGGCCACCGAGATGAGCTTCGGCGTCTCCGACTCCGCTTCCGGGCTCGAGTTCCGCGGCGTCCAACCTCAACTCACTGTTCGCGCAGCGGCGCAACCTCGTGCAGCCCGTCGTTCCTCCGGTTGCTGGCCGACATCATCCGCTTCAACCGGGCGGCGCGCCGGCTCGTGGAGGACGAGCCGCGCTGGCATGGTCCCGATCGGCTCGCCGATGGCGATGGCGATCTCGCCGACGAGACGTCACTGGCGGATTTCGTGCGCGACGGCGGGTATTCGCAGGCGTTCGTCCGCGACTTCCTCGTTCCGTTCGGCGCGTCGATCTGGTCGGCCGATCCGGAGACCTTCACCCGCTTTCCGGTTCGGGCGTACGCGCGCTTCATGCACAACCACGGGCTGCTCGAGCTCACCGGCCGGCCGCAGTGGCGGACGATCACCGGCGGGTCGCGGGAGTACCTGGACGCGCTCGTCGCGCCGTTCGCGGACCGCATCCGGCTCGCCTCACCGGTGCAGAAGATCGTCGACCGGGCGGACGGATCTGGTGGGACGCAGGTCGAGATCCTCACCGAGCGCGGCCCCGAGCTCTTCGACCGCGTGGTCATTGCCGCGCACAGTGATCAGGCGCTGCGGATGCTCGGCGACGCCACACCCGAGCGAGCGGTTGATCCTCGGTGCGATCGGGTACCAGCGCAACGTGGCGACGCTGCACACCGACATTCGCATGCTGGCGAAGAACCCGCGGGCGCGGGCGAGCTGGAACTACGCGGTCGACGCCGGTGACGGGCGCGCGACCGTCACGTACTGGATGAACCGGCTCCAGTCGATCGAGAGCACCCGGCCGCTCCTCCTCACCTTGAACCGGCGCGACGCGATCGAGGACCGAAGCGTCCTCGCCGAGTTCGAGTACGACCACCCCGTGTTCGATGCCGCCGCGATCGCCGCGCAACGCCGGCGGCACGAGATCCAGGGCCGCCGCGGGATCTACTTCGCCGGGGCGTACTGGGGCTACGGCTTCCATGAAGACGGCGTGCAGAGCGCGCGCGAGACCGTCGCCGCGATCGAGGCGCACGCGTGACCGCCACCGCGCCCATCCCGCCCGCCGCGCCGGCGCGCTTCCGGCCGTCGATCGCGTCCGAGCGCACCGTCGCCGCGCTCTACCACGGCACCGTCGACGCATCGACGCAGTCAACCGGCGGCGCATGACTTCACTCCCCGGCTGTTCATGGCCTATCTCGACGTCGACGCGCTGCCCGGGTCACTCGATGCGCTCCCGCTGTGGTCCGCGCGCCGGCCGGCGCCGGTGCGGTTCCGGCGGCAGGACTTCTACGACGGCGGAGACCAACCACTGGGTGACGCGGTCCGCGATCTCGTCGAAGCGCGACTCGGATGGCGGCCGATCGGCTCGGTGAAGGTGCTCGCCCATCTGCGTACCTTCGGCTGGCTGTTCAACCCGCTCGCCGTCTACTACTGCTGGTCTCCCGACGGCAACGGCCTGGACGCGGTCGTGCTCGAGGTGACGAACACGCCGTGGGGCGAGCGGCACTGGTACGTGTTCGACGCGCGGGACGGGGCGACGAGCGGCACCACCGCCAAGGCGATGCACGTGTCTCCGTTCCTGCCGATGGATCTCGAGTACCGGGTCACGTGGACCGTGCCGGGCTCCGACGCTCCGCGTGCGCGTCGAGGCCGCTCGCGACGGGAACCCGATCTTCGCCGCGGACCTGGCCCTGCGGCGTGAACCCCTGGACCGGACTCGCGCGGTCAGCGTGCTGGCGCGCTATCCGCTGATGCCGTTGCGGGTCTCGGTCGGGATCTATCGCGAGGCGGTGCGCCTGTTCCTCCGTCGCTTCCCGCTCTACCGCCACCCGCGGTCGAAGTCGGATGCGGGCTCCCCGTCCGCCGCGCGTGAGTGCGGGCGATGACCCGGATCGGAGTCGACGCCGCGGCGCGCCGGATCGTCGGTGGACTGCTCGCGCATCTCGACGGTGGCTCGCTCGAGCTGACCGACCGTTGGGGAACCGAGTGCTTCGCGGCGCGCCGGCCGGGGTCGGGGAACGAGCAGATGCACGCGGTGGTCCGGGTCCACGATGCGCGCCTCTACGCACGTGTGCTGCGCGAGGGCAGTGTCGGGCTCGGCGAGGCGTATGCCGACGGGTGGTGGGACGCCGATGACGTCACCACCTTCCTGCGGCTGGCGCACCGCAGCCTCTCCCGCACCCACGAGCTGCGCGACCGGGCTCGGCGCATCATCCGCCCGGTCATCGACCCGTTCGCGCGGCTGCGCCCGGCCAGACCGCCAGCGCGACCGCAAGAACATCCGCGCGCACTACGACCTCGGCAACGAGCTGTTCCAGCACCTGCTCGACGAGTCGATGATGTACTCCTGCGCGGTCTTCGAATCGCCGAACGACTCGCTCGAGGTGGCGTCGCGGGCCAAGCTCGATCGACTCGCCCGGATCCTGGCGCTGTCACCGGGCGACCGGGTCTTGGAGATCGGTACCGGGTGGGGCGGGTTCGCGATCCACGCCGGCGAGCACGTACGGGTGCCACGTCACCACGACGACGATCTCGCACGAGCAGTACGAGTTCGCGCGGGCCCGGGTGCGGGCCGCGGGCCTGGAGCATCTCGTCACGGTGCGCGAGGACGACTACCGCGACATCGACGACACCTTCGACAAGCTGGTCGCGATCGAGATGATCGAAGCCGTGGACTGGCGGGAGTACGACACGTTCTTCGCGCAAGTGCCGCAGCCTGCTGACGGACAACGGGCTGTTGGCGATGCAGGCGATCGTCGTCCCCGACGCCAGCTTCGACCGCACCAAGCACACCACCGACTTCATCAAGGCCGCGATCTTCCCGGGCGGGTGCCTGCCGTCGGTCGGCGCGTTGACCGCGGCCGCGACCGGCGCCGGCGGCGGCGCTGATCTCTCGCTGGTGCACCTCGATGACCTCGGCCCGCACTACGCCGAGACGCTTGCGCCGGTGGCGGGCCAACCTTGCCGCGGCCCGCCCCGACCTGGCTGCGATTCGGTTTCGACGAACGCTTCGCCCGCCTCTGGGACTTCTACTTCTCCTACTGCGAGGCCGGCTTCGACGAGCGCTACGTGAGCGTCGTGCAGCTCGCGTACGCGGCGCCGGGGCGCACGCTCGCCTCGCCGGCATCGACCGCTCGTCCCACCCGTCATCTTTCGATGGCGTGAGCACCGACCACGGCGAGGAGCCCTCATGCCTGAATACCGAACCACTGTCCGGTCCCCGTGGCCGCCGGGACCGCGCGTTCGAGTACCTGCTGGATCTCGAGCACTTCGCCGACTGGGACCCCGGGGTCAAGCAGGCCACACGGGTCGCGGGCGCGGCTCCCGGGCTGGGCGCGGCGTTCGACGTCACCGTCGCCGCGCCGGGTCGGGACCTCGTGCTGCGCTACGAGACGGTCGCGGTCGACGCCCCGCGGCGGTTCGAGGTCCGAGCCGAGACCGCCACGCTGCGCTCCGTCGACGTCATCACCGTCCACCACGACCCGGACGGTGACGGCTGCCGTCGTGACCTACGAAGCCGATCTGTCCCTCAAGGGCGTGCTGCGCATCGGGGATCCGCTCCTCGGGCTCGCGTTCCGCCGCATCGGTGATCGCGCCGCCGCCGGGCTCCGCACCGCGCTCGACGGCGTGATGGCGTGACCAACATCGCCACGGTCGTCGACGCCGCGCTGGAGCTGCCGATCGGCCCGAGCTTCACCAACATCGGGTACGACCGCCCGCCGGCACCTCTTCCACTGGACCGACCTCGACCGCTATCGCCTCGGCGGGCGCGTGATGGTCGTGACCGGAGCGACGTCGGGGCTCGGTCGGGCCGCGGCCGGGCAGCTGGCTCGGGACGGCGCCACGGTGATCGTGTTGGGCCGCAACCCGGCCAAGACCGCCGCGGTGGTGGCCGAGCTCGACGGCCACGACGGGCAACGACCGGATCAGCTCGGTGATCGCGGACATGAGCGACCGGGAGTCGGTACGCCGCGCGGCCGAGCAGATCCTCGTCCGAGCACGACCGGCTCGATGTGCTCGTGCACAACGCCGGCGCGTTGACGGACCAGCGGAAGCTCGCGCCGGACGGCATCGAGCTCACCGTCGCGAGCCAGGTGGTGGGACCGTTCCTGCTCACCGGGCTGTTGCTCGATCGACTGGTCGAGTCCGCGCCGGCGCGGGTGATCACCGTGTCGTCGGGCGGGATGTACACCGAGAGCCTGAGCGTCTCGGGACTGCAGATGAACGAGCAGGAGTACAACGGCTCGAAGCAGTACGCGAAGGCCAAGCGGGCCCAGGTCACGTTGAACGAGCTCTGGGCGCAACGCTTCCCCAACCGGTCGGTGGTCTTCCAGGCGATGCACCCGGGTTGGGCGAACACCCCCGGGGTCGAGGCCTCGCTCCCGACCTTCCGGCGGATCGTCGGACCGTTCCTCCGCAGTCCGCAGCAGGGTGCCGACACCACGGTGTGGTTGGCCGCGGACGATGGTGAGCCGGTGGCGACTTCGGGCGGCTTCTGGCTCGACCGCCGCGTCCGCCCGATTCACCGCCTGCGCCGCACCGCGCGGTCGGACACGCCGACGCGACGTGAGCGGCTCTGGAACTGGGTCGAAGGCGCGAGCGGTTGGAGCTTGCAGGAGTTGACGGCCCATGCCGAGTGAGCCCGGGACCGTGGCCATCGCCACCGGAGACCACGACGCCACGGCGGTCGAACCGGGCCGGTTGATCCTCGTCGCCGGGGCATCGGGATACGTCGGCGGCCGGCTCGTCGCGGAGCTGCTGGAGGCCGGATACCGCGTGCGGTGCCTCGTCCGCACCCCCGCCAAGGTGGCCGCAGCACCGTGGGCCGACCGGGTCGAGATCGTCCACGGTGACGTGCTCGAGGATCTCGACGCGCGCGATGGCGGGTGTCGCGGCGGTCTACTACCTCGTGCACACGATCGGCGCGTCGGCGGACTGGGTCGAGCGCGACCGGCAGGCGGCCGAGAACGTGCGTGATGCCGCGGCGAAGGCCGGCGTCCAGCGCATCGTCTACCTCGGTGGGCTGGGCGACGGGGCGAGCGAAGCGCTGTCGCCGCACCTGGCGAGCCGGCACGAAGTCGGGCGGGTGCTGGCGAGTGGAGCGGTGCCCGTCACCGAGCTGCGCGCCGCGGTGATCATCGGGGCCGGGAGCGCATCGTTCGAGATGCTGCGGTACCTGGTCGACGTGTTGCCGGTGATGGTGACCCCCCGCTGGGTCGAGACCCGGTGCCAGCCGATCGCGGTGCGTGACGTGCTGCGGCTGCTCGTCGGGGTGCTAGTCGGTGCCCGAGGCCGCAGGTCAGGTCTACGAGATCGGTGGGCCGGACGTCCTCAGCTACCGCGAGATGATGAACATCTACGCGGACGAAGCCGGGCTCCGGAAGCGGTGGTTGATTCCCGTCCCGGTGCTCACGCCGAGCCTGTCGTCGCACTGGGTCGGTCTGGTCACGCCGTTGCCGCGTTCGCTCGCGCGCCCGCTGGTCGACAGCCTGATCAACGAGGTGATCGTCCACGACGACGTCATCTCCGGTCTCGTGCCCGGCCGTCCCCTCACCTACCGCCAAGCGGTCGCGGCGGCGATCGACCGGTTGCGGGCCGGCACGGTCGACACGACGTGGTCATCCGCGGAGCTCGGTGGACGCCGGCCCGCGGATCCGATGCCCACCGACCCCGAGTGGGCGGGTGGCACCGTGCTCGCGGATCGGCGCGACCGTCACGTCGACGCGCCGCCCGACGTGGTCTACGCGGTCTTGAACGGGGTCGGTGGCAAGCGCGGCTGGTACTGGGGCGAGTGGCTCTGGGCCATCCGAGGCTTCGTCGATCAGCTCGTCGGTGGGGTCGGGATGCGGCGCGGCCGCCGCGACCAGACCGTGATGCGCGTCGGTGACCCGGTGGACTTCTGGCGGGTCGAGGATCTCGAACCCGACACGCTCGTCCGGCTGCACGCGGAGATGAAGCTGCCGGGCGAGGCCTGGCTCGAGTGGCGCATCGAGCCCGAAGGGCGGGGGAGCCACGTCTACCAGCTGGGTCGCTTCCATCCGCGTGGGCTCTGGGGTCGTTGCTACTGGTTCGCCGTCGCGCCGTTCCACCGCTTCGTGTTCCCGAGCCTGCTCGACGGCATCGCCGACGACGCCGAGCGCCACCGCACTGGTTTCGGGGCGCGGAGCCGTCGCCAGGGCGACGCGTACGTGCCCCGAAACGAGACGAGGGACGCGAGCTGACGGGCGGCTTACACTGCGGCCGACAGGAAAGCAGTGCAGGTCATCCGGGGGGATCCTGATGCAGACGGTCGCGACCGAGACGACGCGCGAGAGCGTGCAGGTCCAGGAGCTGGATCCGCCGCGCGGGTGGGCGGTCACCGCGCCCGCCGCGACCGAGGGCGACAACCGTCGGGCCGGTGCTCGGATGGATCGTCGCCGGCCTCCTCCTGGGTGCGGCGGGGATCCACTTCGCCATGATGGGTGAGCACGCCGGGGTCTCCTGGACGCACGGCATCTTCTTCGGCGTCGTCGCCTGGCTCCAGCTCGCGCTCGCCGGCGCCATCATCTGGCGCCGCTCGCGTCCAGTGCGTGGCGGCGGTCATCCTCGTCAACCTCGCGGTGCTGACCGTCTGGGTCCTCACGCGGACCGTCGGCATCGCGATCGGTAGCGACGGCACCCCCGAGGCCTGGGGAACCATCGACGGGGTCTGTGCCGCGCTCGAGGGGCTCGCGATCGTCGCGTCGCGTCGGCCTGCTGATGCCGCGCTTCGCCCGCCGTCCGCTGAGTGCGTCGGTGGGATTCGGCTTCGCCGCATTCGTGGCGGTGCTCGTCGCCGCAGTCGTGACGTTCGTCTTCAGCCCGGCCTCCGCGGGTGGTGGCGCGCGGGCACGGCCGCGGACGGGCACAACCACGGAGGCAGTGGGGTGCCCGCGGCGGGAGCGGCTGCGACCGCGGGTCATACCCACGGCGTCGCGACGACGCTGAACGGGCAACACGTCCACGGTGTGAAGGCCCAGGACATCGCGGCCGAGTCGCAGCCCGACGCAGCCCTTGATCCCGCGACGCGCGCCGCGTTGCAGGCGCAGCTGGTGCAGGCACGCCAGGTGGCCGAGCGCTACCCGACGGTCGCGGACGCGGCGGCCGGCGGCTACGGCGTGGTGGCCGGAGGATTCGCGCCCGGCAGTGGTGCGCACTACATCTCGTATTCGGGGCTCACGGTGCCCGGGGAGTTCCATGCCGATCGCCCGATGTCGCTGATCTACGACGGCACCAGCCCGACGTCGCGGATCGTCGGGCTCATGTACTACGGGATGGGTGAGCAGGCGCCCGACGGCTTCGCCGGCCCGAACGACCACTGGCACCGGCACAGCAACGTGTGCATCAAGGGTGGAGCTGGGCGCGCTCGCAGGTCCCGTTCCCCGCGGATGCCGACGTCACGCCGGCCCAGTGCGCGGCCGTGCAGGGAAGCATGATGAAGGTGACGGGCTGGATGGTGCACGCGTGGGTGGTGCCGTCGTGGGAGAGCCCGCTCGGCGTCTTCTCGCACGACAACCCGAACGTGCGATGCGCGGACGGCACCTACGACACCGACAAGTCCGGCTTCTGCCAGGGAACCTGACCCCAGGCCCTCAGCTGCGCCCGGCAGTCAGGAACGCTCGCGGGGTCGTCGATCCCGCGCTCCCGGGCACCCCGGCGCGTAGGTTCGCACTGTGCTCTCCGAGATCGTTGCTGCTGCTCCCGCCGCGGTCGCGCCCGGCGCCCGGCTGGTCGGTACCACTGCGTTCGCGGGCGGCCTCTCCTCCGAGATGACCCGTGGTCGAAGTCGAGGCGGCCGACCGCTCGCGCCGGCGGTTCGTCGTACGCCGCGCCCGCGGCGAGCGGAGCTCGATTCCCCTGTCGACCGAGTTCGACATCCTGGCCACCGTGTGGGCAGCCGGGCTCCCCGTCCCGGAGCCGCTGCTCCTCGACGAGTCCGGCACGGTGTCAGAGCAGCCGTACATGGTGCTCGACTACGTCGACGGTTCGCCCCGCGTGTCGGCCGGCGACGGGCTCGAGGTCGCGAGTCGGCTCGCGGACATCCTCGTGTCGATCCACGAGCTCGACGGCACAGTCCCCGGTGATCGGTGAATCTGCCCGGCCGCGAGCAGGCGGTGGCCCGAATGCTCGCACGCCCCGAGCGCACCGCCGATCGGTCGATCGCCGAGGCACGAATCCTCGAAGTCCTCCGAGCCGAGTGGCCACCGCGGCCTTCGACGCGGGCCCGGTTGCTGCATTGCGACCTCTGGCTCGGCAACGTGCTCTGGTCGGGCTCGAGATGTCGTCGCGGTGATCGACTGGGAGGGCGCGCACCTCGGCGATCCGCTCGCTGATCTCGCCATCACCCGCCTCGAGTGTGCGTGGTCGTTCGGGCGCGACGCGGTAGCTGCCTGCACGGAGCGGTACAGCGCTCGTACCGGCACGGACCTGCGCGCGTTGCCGTTGTGGGATCTGGCCGCGGCCCGGCGACCCGCAGGTGAGATCTCTGCCTGGGCCGCCGATTGGGCGAACTACGGGCGCCCGGACATGACGGCGGCGCGGATGCGGGACGCCCGTCGCTGGTTCGTCGACGACGCGCTGGCCGCGATCGGCGGGTAGCGAGTGTCGGTGCCGAGCGGGCAGACTGCGGTTCGAGCTGACCCGAGGGAGGTCGCGATGTTCGACCTTGACGCACTGCTGGTCGAGTGCCAGGCGATCCCCGGCGAAGCCGAGCCGCAGAAGCGGCGCGCGAGATGTTGCGGACGGGTGCTGGCCGAGCCCGACGCAGTGGCCGACGCGTTCCGGCCGACCGAGGGCGGCATCACGCTGCTGCACCACACTCCCGAGATCACGATGATCCACGTGGTCTGGGCTCCGGGGATGCGCCTCTTTCCCCACGATCACCGGATCTGGGCGGTGATCGGGATCTACGCGGGGCAGGAGGACAACGCCTTCTACCGGCGGGACGGCGATCAGCCCACGCTCGTCGAGTCGGGCGGCAAGGAGCTGGCGACGGGCGACGTGCTGATGCTCGGGGACGACACGATCCACGCCGTCACCAACCCGCTCGATCGGTTGACCGGCGCGATCCACGTGTACGGCGGCGACTTCGTCAATCAGCCGCGCAGCCAGTGGGGTCCCGGTCCAGCCGGTGGAGCGGCCGCACGACCGGGACGCTCGTGGACCGCGAGTTCGAGAAGCCGCGAACCGCGCCGTGGAGAGCCTCGCTGCCGCGAGTGACACGGGTTCGTCCGGCGAGACGAGTCAGTCAGGGAGCACGGTCAGGCTCCCGGCTTCCAGATCATCAGGCCGATGATCACGACGAGCAGCAGGTGCAGGAAGGCCGATGACGCGCCGAGCGTCTTGCCGCGGCGCTCCATCTCGGCGACCTGCGGCGGCGGTCCCGGCGGCGCGTCGGCGGGCGGGGGTCCAGCCGCGACGAGCTCGGCTGCCAGGCTCTTCATCTTGCGAGCGTTCGGCAGCACGATGCCGTGCGAGACGCCGATCCCGACGATGTAGAGGGCCATCGCCAGCCAGATCCACGTCTGCTCGAACTTCCACGCCTTGTCGCTCATGACCACGAGCGCGAATCCGAACACGAACACCGCGTAGATGAAGTACTCGGCGATGCCGGAGACGAACAGGTTCGCCTCGGTGATCGCGAGCCCGCCCGGACCGGGTCGACGCTTGGCTTCGCGCCCGTACAGCCCGTTGAGGATCACGGTGCCGAATCCCACGATGGCGCAGAGGATGTGGAGGAGCAGGACGATCTTGTAACCGGTGCTGGTGATGCCCATCGAGCCCTCCCGTCGACGACCGCCCGCATCGTAGGACCCGACCGGCCCGGGGAACGTCATCGCGTCCCCCGGGCCGACCTCGGTCACGGGGCGTCATCGGCAGTGCGGTCATGCGCCCGCGCACGACGTAGATCAGCTCACCTTCGCCATCGAGCTTCCACTGGCTCGGGCCCGGCTCGCACTCCCAGATCCCGGTGGACGTCTTCTCGTCCTCCGAGCTCCAGGTCTCGAGCCCGCGTGGTGGGCATCGGATCGCCCAACGGTTGGGCGAGGGGCGGGGCCAGCAGCCCCCAGTCCTCGAGCTCGGCATCGGTCATGGCGTCGGCATGCTGCGTCGGTGACATCCGGCCAGCCGGCGACCGATCCGTGCGCCACTCGCCATTCGTGCCCGGCGACGGGGGCCCGCTCGGCTCATCTCGGCCGGCGCGTCGCCGACGCGTTGCGGCCTTCTTGGCGGGCGCCTTCTTCGTTGGCCGCGGTCTTCTTGGCTGCGTCTCCTTGGCCGCGCTCTTCTTGGCGGGCGCCTTCTTCGTTGCCGCGGGAGCCTTCTTGGCCGTGCTCGCCTTCTTGGTGGGCGCCTTCTTCGCCGGCGCGCGCTTCGCCATCGTCTTCTTCCCTTGCTCGCTCGCCTCGCTGATCCGCTGCTCGACGACACGCAGCTCGCGCCGCACGGCTTCGATCTGGCTCCGCAGCTCCTTGTCGATCGCCTTGAGCATGCGTTCGGTGGAGGCTTCGCCCCGGTCGATGAGCCGCTTGAGCTGCCGGTCCACCTCACGGGCCTGCTTCTCGGATGCCTTCGTCATCTGGTCCGTCGCCTTGGCCAGCCGGTCCAGCAGCTTCTCGACGCGGTCGGTCTTCGTTCGGGCGTTGGGCATGGTTCCTCCTTGGGGTTGTCGAGAGTCACCGTACGGAGCGGTCGGCGGGGCGCACTAGATCCAGAAGTCCCTATCTCGCGGCTGGGTCCGGTTCAGCTGCGTGGGGTCAGTGACGTCAGACTGCCAGCTGCCGTGCTCCGAGTAGGTGACGTGGTTGATCGGCGCAGGTGCCGGCGAGACGACGGAGACGGTCCGTTCCTCTCGCAGTGGAAGCCCGTCCGTGGCGCGGATCCACACCGCCTCGTGGGATGTACCGGTCTGGTCGCCGCTGATCGTGACGTCCTGCACGAAGTGCAGCGCCGCGACCCGAGTCGTTCCCACGCGGACGGTGGTACGACCGACGAACGTGTTGTGACCGTTCTGGGTCATGTTCGCCTTCGTTGTTGCCGAGTGGCCGGTGCACTGCACGCGCCCGCGGTGGCCCGGACGAAGCTCGGGTCGTACAGCGTTGTCGACAGGTCGGCAGCGAACCACGGTCCGCTCGCTCTGGCTGAGCGGACCGAAGTCGAACTTCTGCTCCGTGACGTCGCCGTGCTCCACGAGCCGGCCGTCCACTGCGCAACGGTTCCAGGTCTGGTGGTGGTACGAGTTGTAGTCGATGGCAAAGGTCCAGCAACCGTGTGCCTCTCGCGTCACGGTGCCCGGGAGAATCCCCTCCTGTGACTGATGCGTCGCGAGGAACGACAGACCCTCCTCGCCGGTCCCCGAGTAGAGGTAGACGCCCGGGTTCGGTTGCATCGAGGTGTTGGCGGAACGCCGCCGGGTCGGATGAGCGGAACCGGTCGACGGCCTGATCGACCGACGGTCGGGAGGGACCACGCTGGTTCAACCACCAGGCTCCCGCCCCCGCCATTCCCACGAGGACCAACCCGGCCAGCACCAGCCGATCAGGAGTCGCCGATGGCGAGCAACCATGCGCATCGTCGCGGTGTGACCGCCTCCGTACTAGAGGTAGGCCCGATGGTGGAACGCCCACTCCTGCTCGGAGAGGTGCAGCTCCCGACCGGTGATCGGAGAACGGCTCGATCACCAGCCATGCGTCGCGCTCGGCCAGCCACGGCTCGGAGTCGAAGCGGTCGCGGAAGTCCGCACCCTCGGGGTCTATGGGCAGGAGCGTGCCCCGCACGAGCACCGACCAGCCGCGATGTCGGACGGTGTCGATGCCGTCGATCTCGAAGGCCACCTTCTCCGACGCCTGCTCGATGACGTTCCCTCGGCGGGTCCGGAGCGCCACCCAGGTCAGGCCGAGCGTCTCGACCAACCGGAAGTTGACGGGCAGCACGATCGGGAACCCGTCGCTGACGACGCCGACGCGCCCGACCACCTCGGCGCGCAGGTGCTCCAGGCAGGTCTCGAGATCGAGGTCCTCGACCCAGGCTTCGTCCATGGTGTGGCTCCTTCTCTTCGTGTCGCGGGGTGCGGCACCGTGCGTCATCACTGCGGGCCGCTCGCCAGCAGCGATTGGAAGAGCGTGGCGTAGTGCTCCAGGTGGCTGTCGCCGACGAAGTCGCGGTGTGCGACTTCGTACGCGCAGTCCCCGATCGCGGGCTGCCAGCGCGGGGTCACCGAGCAGCCGGTTGATCGCGCTGACCGAATCCCGTCGCGTCCATCGGGTCGTCGATCAGCAGCCCGCTCTCGCCGTCGGTGATCTGATCCACGATGCCGCCGACCCGCGTCGCCACGACCGGGCGGTGCTTCCACATCGCCTCGACGACCGTGAGACCGAAGCCTTCGGCGAGGCTCTTCTGGGTCACGACGGTCGCGTGACGCTGGAGCGCATTGACGATCACTGCGGCCTCGTCGGGATCCTGCATCGGAACGCACGCGAGATGGACGCGCGTGCGTTGCGACTGGGGAAGGCTGCGCCAGGCCTCGATGCACTCGTCGAGCACGGCTCCACCTTCCGGATCGTCGGTGACCCCGCGCACTGCCGGCCCCACCAGCATGAGATGCGCGCCGAACGCGCGGTCGACGTGGGCGGCGAATGCGTGGAGCACCCCCTCCATGTCCTTGATCCGGTCCCACCGTGAGAGCTGGACGACCAACGGGGTCTCCGGTGAAGGCGGCGGACCCGTCTGGAGGATGTCGACGCGACGGTCGACCCGGCCGGGCGAGCCGTCCCGGCGGCGGAAGGATGCGAGCTCCGCGTCACCGTCTCCCCCGAGCAGACCGACGTACTGCAGGATCGACTGGGCCGCGGCCGGGGTGAGCGGCTCGTTCTTCGCGCAGAACGGGTCGATCGACGGCGTGATGACGTGGAGCCGGCTCCGGTCGATCCACCCGGGAGCGAACTCGGCTCGCGTGAACACGAACGCATCGACCGGCTCGATGTAGCTCGCGGAGGAACTCCCAACCGAGATCCGTCGCCGCGTTCGGAGTGTCACGCCCGACATGACAACGCCAGACGACCCGAGCCGCCGACGATCTGCGCGGCCGAGACGAGGCCGGCGGTCTGTGGGTCGTGGAGGATGACGATGTCACCAGCGCGGATGAAGGAGTGCAGCTCGCTCGCGTTCCGATTCCAGCGTCCGCTCGTAGTGGGCATGCTCTTCGGGCCCCAGCGCTCCACCGTCGCCCTCGGACCCGTACAGGTGGTTGTGGATCCGCTTCGTGATGGCGAAGAAGTCGGCGTCGCCCTCGATGACGACCCAACGCGCGTCCACATCGACGCCCGCGGACATACGCGAGGAGCGTCTGGAGGAGCTCCGCGACGCCACCGCCGGTCGCGGTCGAGCTGACGTTGACCACTCGGCGCCCGCTCAGCAGCGCCCGGGCGACGGCCGCGGTGCGCTCGAACCTCGCGGCCCGCTCGGGGCCGATGAGCTCCTCGAGCCGTTGCGGATCCATTGCCTGGATGTCGACCTCGTGCAGGCTCATCGCGGTCCGATCGGTCTGGAGACCTGCGGCCAAGGCCGCGTCGATCCCGTGCGCGGTGTCGATGACGGTCGCGGCCGGCCAGGGATCCGCGCGGCCGGCGAGCTCGCGTGCGATCTCGACCGTAGCGTCGGACGCGTCGCCCCCGTGTCGGGAACGGTCACCGACGCGCTGTTCTCGGACGTGCATCGGAGCGTCACAGCGGATCTCGATCACCTCACTCGACGTCAGCGAAGCGAGCTCAGCTCGCCGCGCGTCGTTGGCGGTCGTCGTGCCATGTCGCGTCGAGGATCACCGACTCGCCGGCTTCCAGGAGCAGTCGGGCCCGGCTGAGCAGCTCCGTGTAGGTGCCCGCGGTTGCTCGCTCGCTGTAGTGACCCTCGTCCAGCCCGCTGCTCAGCTCCGTGGTGTGGCCGACGCCGGCGAGGTCTTTGCGCACCTCGTCCGATCGCAGCACGGTCCAGCCGAGGCGATCGCCGATTCCCCCGGCCAGCGTCGACTTCCCCGATCCGGGATCACCGCCGACCAGCGTGAGGGACACTCGGGCGCGGCGCAGGTGCTGCAGTGCGATTGCCTGCAGCTGGCGAGCTTCGACCGGCTGGCGGCATCACCCCGGAGACAGGCGACCTTGGCGCGGATATGAGCCCGGAACGCGACGTAGTGATCCTCGAGGCTCGCGGGATGGGTCTCGCCCGAGAGCTCGCGAACGGCGGCGAGGAATCGGGCCGCGAGGTCTTCGGCGCCGAGTCGCTCGAGGTCCATCGCCAGGAATGCGACGTCGGAGAGCACGTCGCCGTACCGCAGCTGGTCATCGAACTCGAGGCAGTCGAGGACGCGCGGCCCGTCGGGGAGGAGGAAGATGTCGCCCGCCTGCAGATCGCCGTGACCGTCGACGATCCGCCCGGCGGCGACCCGGGACGTCGAACAACGGCTCGCGTCCGTTGAGATACCGCCGCACGAGCTCCTCGATCTCGGTTTCGGAGTCGGCATCGAGCACCGGACCGACGAACGGTTGGATCTCGGCGAAGCCGGCTTCCCATCGTTCCCGGACTGCGTCCCGGTCGCCGCTCGCGGCGATCGTCGGGGAGCGTTCGGCGCCCGCGTGAAAGGTGGCGACGAGATGGGCGAGCTGCATGATCTCGTCGTCGGTGACGGCGTCGCTCGATCACCAGAGTCGAGAGTCGGCGCTCGTCGGGCATGCGGCGCATGACCACGAGATGGTCGCAGACTGCTCCGTCGGGGCCGATGACGTCGGCGACGCCCAGGTACACGTCGGGCGCGAGCCTGCGGTTGAGCTCGACCTCGCGTCGGCAGGCCCGCTCGCGCAGCTCTCGCGTCGAGAGGTCGATGAAGGGGAACCGGACCGGCTTCTTGATCTTGACCGCGCGGTCCCCGTAGAGCAGCACGATCGACACGTGCGTCTCGTGTACCTGCGCCGCTGCCGTCATCGAGGTGATGCCATCAGCTGCTTTCGCAGGTGATCTCGATGCGCGGTGCATGGCGGTCGTAGGCCCGCATCGCGCCGGTGACCCGGACCGCCGCGACGTCGCGAACCTTCTGCGGTGTCTCCGGCGGGACCCGGAGCAGGATGCGGAGGCCGGCCCCGCTTCGCCGCACCGATGCCGTGGCGTCGTCGGTGGGGACGTCCGCGAGGGTAAGCGTCTGGTCGAGCGACTGCTGCGCCACGCTCTCGTGCTCGACTTGAGGTCCCGTCGCCGCGCGCTCGCAAGCCTCGACGATCTTCCCCACCCCCGCGACGGTCACCGGGAACGGAGCAAAGGGATCCGCGGCGGTACGGCCGGCCATGACGACGGGTACCCGCCGCCGGAACGCGCAGGTGACGCCGTCCTCGAGGGCAGTGGGCTGGGCAGTCGAACGGGCGCGCACCGTCAGGACGACGTCGACCTCGCCGTCCTCGAGCGGGCAGCGACCCGGCTCGAGACCCAGGCAGGGGAACGGGCGGGCGCCGGGCTTCGTGACACCGCAGCACGCGGTGGCCGGCGGCCTCGAGCTGCGCGGTGGCGACGGCGCCCACCCCCAGCTCGGATTCGAGAACGAGCACGTCCATGAGCCTGCACCTCCTGCTCGATTGCACCTCGACTCCCATGATCCGGCAGTTCGCCCGCCTGCAACAGGGCGTCGTGTCCTGTCCGGATGGGACTTACGGCCCTATGTCCCCGCGCCGGCGCTACGCCACGAGATCACGGCGTTCTTGGCGCTCGTCGGTCAGGTGAAGATGATCTGGCCGCCGGCTGCCTTCTCGTAGAACTCTCCGACCGTGATGATCTCGTCGATCTCGTCGATGAAGTCGTCCTTCGTCAGCTCGAACATGTCGACGGACGCCTTGCATGCGTAGAGGCCCGCGCCGCTGTCGTGAATCAGCTCGATGAACTCGGGGATGGGCGGGAAGTCGAGCTCCTCCATGCGCTGGCCGAGCTTGTGGGTGACCATTGCCGACATGCCGGGAACGCCACCGAGCCAGGTAGCGATGTGCAGGCCGGGATTGCCGACGGCCGCGACCTTGAGGTGCTCGTGGCGCGCCTTGTTGATGGCGTCGAGGCCGAAGAAGGTGAAGAACACGTTGGCTTCGATACCTTCCATGCGCGCGCCGTTCGCCATGATCAGGCTCGGGTAGATCCCGTCGAACGACCCCTTCGACACGATGATCGACACCTTCTCGATCGGTTCTGCTCCCATGCTGTGCTCCTGTCTCGTCGTGCCGGCCGGCGCCTCCGGGCGCGGTTAGATGCAGCCGCGAGGTTTGGGTATGCCGGCGATCTTGGCGGCGAGCTTGGCGGGCCCCTTCGGGAACAGCTGGTAGAGCTCCTTGACCGGGACGCCCGACGCCTTCCCGAGCGCGCGGATGGACGGCGCCGAGCCCGTCTCCAGGTATTGGTTGCGCATGTACCGCACGACCAGCCAGTGGCGGTCGGTCATCGGATCGATGCCTGCTTCGTTCGCCAGCTCGACGCCCATGGCCTCGGTCCACTGCGCCGGCTCTTCGAAGAAGCCCTCGTCGTTCACGTCGACCGTCGTGCCGGCGATTGACTTCGTGGTCATGGCTGCTCCGCTTCGCTCGGGGTCTTGCCGGACATGGTCATCTCGGAGGACACCCCGGGAAGCTCCCGACCCTGGAGCAGCACGTGCCAGTAGAGCCACTGGAACATGAGCTTGCCGAGGTGGTTGATCCGCGCTTCCTTCATCAGCGGGAGCGGTCCCGCGCTCCCCGGGAACCGGCCGGGCAGCGGTTCGGTGTCGTAGTTGAAGTCGATGAGCAACGCCTTGTGAAAGCCGGTCTCGATGAAGCAGTTCGCGTGCCCGTCGTAGGAAGCGCTGAGCGCCTCACCGGCGAGGAAGTGCGCGACGTTCTCGGCGAGCACATCACCCTGGAAGTGCGTCACCGAACCGGCCTTCGAGATCGGGAGGTTGGCGGCGTCGCCGATCACGAAGACGTTCGGCGCCGCATTCGACTGCAATGTCGCGGGGTCGGTGGGAACGAAGTTGAGCTCGTCGCCGAGGCCCGGCGAGCGACCGACGAAGTCGGCCCCGCCGTGCACGGGAATCGCGACGAGCAGGTCGAACGGCACCTCGCGCTCGTCGTAGCCGACGAGTCGTCCGCCGGCGCCGTCGACCTCACCGGTGTTGAACTCGGTGACGAGCTCGATCTGCTTCTCCGCCAACAGGCCGCCGAGCGCCTTCGACGCGACCGGCTTGGTGAAGGCCGCGTCGAGGGGCGTCACGTAGGTGATGTCCACGAGATCGCGGATGCCCCGCTCCTGGAAGTACCAGTCCGCGAGGAAGGCGAACTCCAGGGGTGCGACGGGGCACTTGATCGGCATGTCGACGATGTTCACGACCAACTTGCCGCCGGGGAACGCCTCGAGCGCGTCGATGCAGCGCGCTCGCGCCTTCGAGGGAGTAGAAGGTGAAGACGCGGTCCATCCATCCGGGACCGGCCAGTCCCTCGGTCTCGTCGGGGAGGAGCTGCACGCCGCTCGCGATGATGAGCACGTCGTACGGGAGCACGGCGCCATCGGACAGCCGGACCTCGTTCCGCTCGAGCGCCACCGATTCGACGTCGGCTTCATGGAAGACGATGCCGGCCTGCAGCTGTTGCTCGCGGGATCGGACGATGTCCTCGGGCTCGGCCAGGCCGAAGGGAACGAAGAGCAGTCCGGGCTGGTAGATGTGCCGATCGTCGTGGTCGACGACGCTGATGAAGGCGTCCTCGGCTCCGAACATGCGGCGGAGTCGGTTTGCGATCAGCGTCCCGCCGGTGCCGGCGCCGAGGATCACGATTCGGTCGGTCATGGCTGCGCTCACAGTTCCGGCTTCCGGGAAGAATTTCGTCGACTCGGCACCACCCAACCGGGTTTCCGGCGCCGTTCCCAGAGTCGAAAGTCACGAGTGCGCGACGTTGGGCACTTGTGCCCTATCCCCACCACGGTCGAAGCGGGCAGGCTACGAAGATCGCTCCGAGAGGTTTCGTCATGACGAGAAGCGCCACCGCGCGCACGGTCGCCGTCCTGATCGTGACGCTGGCGGTGCTGGTTGCCGGGTGTGGTTCGGGATCGGACGAGGGTTCCGCGAGCTCGTCCACGAGCCGCAGCACCTCGTCGTCGACGACCACCACGACGACACCACGACCGGCAGACCTGCCGCTGTATCCGTTCGCGAACCTCCAGGAGGTCGGGGACTGGCAGCAGACCTACGGATCCACCGGGAGCCAGCCCGAGCGTCTTGACGCCGGGTTGACCGCAGTCGCGTTTGCCCGGTTCCTCGGGTACACCGAGATCGACCAGGTCGTGAGCAGCCGCGAAGACGCCCAGGGCGCGCACGTCGCCGTCGGGTTCCGCAACTCGGACAGCGGCAACCTGACGACCGCAGCCGTCGTGCGCCTGGTCCGCTACGGCAACGGCTCGCACGTCCCTTGGGAAGTCGTGGGCACCGATGACACGGATCTCCGCTTCACCGCTCCGGCCTACGGCGCCACGGTCACGTCGCCGCTCGCGGTGGCCGGTCGGATCTCGGGAGTCGACGAGAGCATCACCGTCCATGTCCAGCAGCTGCACTCGAATGGCTTTGCTCGGCGAGCGCTGCTGCATTCCGGGAGGTGGCACGGATCAGCCCTGGTCGGGCACCGTCTCCTTCTCCGCCCCCACTGACCCCGTCGTCATTGTCAGCGCGGCCACGGGCGGGCACGTGCAGAACGTCGAGCGCTTCACCGTGACCGCGGCCAAGCCGGGCCCGGGCTGACCACAGCCCCGGTGCCTCACATGGTCAACGAGCCACCGCCGCGCAACCACGACAGCACCTCTCGGCGCGTGAGGGGACCGCGGGCGCGCCAGGGGGTGAGGACGCCGTCGTGGGCGAGAGCTTGCGCCGCCGGGCGCGCGGCGCTCAGAGGGTCCTGGGTCAGACCGCAATAGGCATCGGTCGGGTCCAGGCCGAGCAGCTGCGCGGCGTTGGCCCCGAAGATCTTGTGCTTCAGCTCCGGCGTGAGGGCTGGATACCCGTATCGCTCCTGGAGCTCCGGCGCGATCTCGAAGGCGCGAAACGCCATGATCTGCGGTTGCGGCGAGCCGTACCAGATCGCATCGGTGCCCCACAGCACCCGGTCCTCGCCGACGCGCGTCAGCAGCTTGCCGAGCACGTGCGCGGCCTCGTTCGGATGGCTCAGGACCTCGCGCCAGGTCGTGCCCGAGCTCGCACCAGACGTTCGTGTTCGGGGGAATCCCATGGCGATCCAGCGCCGCCAACAGCGAGCTCGTGCCGCGACCGGCGCGGGCCGGGTCGTACGGTCCCTCGGTGAGCTCGCGTTCGTACGCCGAGTGGTAGACGACGAACTGCATCTCCGGGTAGAGCTTGGCGGCGGCGACGAGGTCATCGGGCCCGTTCCGGGTCAGATCGAAGCCTTGGAGCGGAAGACCCTTGTGGGCACAGACGATCCGACCGCCGAGGTCCTGGATCCGCTCGATCAGCGGCAGACCGATCATCGGATCGACGAGCGAGTACCCGCGGCCGCCGGGCCCCCACGCGGTGTACGCCTTGAACGACGCGGGCCGGCCGGTCTCGACCTGTGCGCTCACGGCGTCGAGTGCGGCGCCGATCGGCCCGAAGTTCGGCGCGAGCACGATCTGCGGCAAGACGCGGGGTGCGCTGCCCGCCGCGAGCGACGCGGCGAACTGTGCCGTGCCGAGATTCTCCGCGTAGGGCACCGGCGCGTCGGCCGGCCCTGAGTTCGGGACGTCGGTCAGCATCGCGACGGTGGTGTCGCTGGCGAGAAAGAGGTCGTGGACGTAGTGCGCGCGGTCGAGGCACTCGAGTGGATCTGCCGCCGTGCAGCTCTCCGGCACCAGCCGCCGGATCATCTCTCCATCTCGGGAGCAGCCTGCCGCCAGGGCCCGTCGGGCATCACGTGATGCGTGTGCACATCCACGATGAGCTCGCCGGTGCCGCCGAGCGCCGCCGCGCACGCCGGGCCGTCCTCGGGATCCGGGACCACGAATCGGCCCCCGGAAGTGCTCGTCGTCCCGGCTCGCCGGGCGTCGTCGCCGCCGCCCGAACAGGCGTTGAGCACCCCGAGCATGAGTGCCATGCCACCGGCGGACTGGAGGAAGGAGCGGCGCGGGACGGCGGAGCGCGGCGCGATCTCGTCGGCCCGGCGCAACACCTCATGGGTGATGAAGCGATCGCGGGCCGTGGGCGATCGGGGGACGAACTCGCCGTTGCTGACCTCGCCGGGCACGAGCGGCAACGGGGGATCCTGCTCATCGAGCTCTCGGCGCCGACGCGCGGACCACACCACACGGACGGTACCCCGCGGACGCCGGTCCGGTTCCCGAGGCGTGCTCGGAGGGCGGTCGCCGGAACTTGGAACCCCGATGGCCACCGTGGGGTACACAGAGCTACCGAGATGATCCCTACCGACACCGAGCTGGTCGGCCGCGCGCAGGCCGGCGACATCGAGGCGCTCTGCAAGCTGGTGGAGCGCCACCGGTCGTCGCGCTCCGAGTCGCGCTACGCGATCGTCGGATCCGAGGCCGAGGACGTGGTGCAGGAGGCGTTCGTCCGGGCGGCCCGGAGCCTCGCCCGGTTCCGGACGGACGCCGCGTTCCGCCCGTGGCTGCTCACCATCGTCGCCAACGAAGCGCGGAACCGCCGCCGCTCCCGGTCTCGGCGAGAGGCACTGCAGCTGCGGGTCGCGCAACGAGACACCGCCGATGAAGCAGGCAAGGCACGTGCCGGATCGACCGAGGAGATCGCAATGGCCAACGAACAACGACAGTGGCTCCTGGATGCGGTGGCCGGATTGCCCGATCGGGATCGGGAGGTGATCGCGCTGCGCTACTTCGCCGACCTCTCGGAAGCCGAGACCGCGTCGACGCTCGAGTGCCCGGCCGGCACGGTGAAGTCGCGCCTCGTGCGCGCGCTCGCCCGCCTGCGGGTATCGCTCGGGGTGGAGGTGATCTCGTGATCGACCTGGAGCAGGAGCTACGGGAGCTCGGCGAGCATCTCGATCACCCGGCGGGCGAGCGGGTCATCCCGCAGCTGCGCATCCGCCTCGCGAGTCCCGCGGTCTCCACGGCGGTCCGGCCGTCGTCGACGCGTCGGCGCGCCTTCGTCGTCGGCGTCGTGGCGGTCGCGGCGGTGCTGCTCCTGGCGGTCGCACTTCCTCCGGGCCGCGCGGCGTTCCGGGAGATCTTCGGCGACTCGGCCGCGACGCGCGACCGGAACGGGTGGCGACCCGGCATGACCACGGCTCGACGGTCACGAGCGGGCCGCCCGCGCCGGAGGTCGAGCTGCTCGACCTGGCCACGGCCCGGACCCGCGTGGACTTCCCGATCCGGGTGCCCGCCGGCGCCGACCAGCCGCCGCAGGTCACCGTCGACCATCGGGTCCCGGGGGGACTGGTCTCGCTCGACTACCCAGCGTTCCGGCTCGTGGAAGTGGCGTCGCCGTCCGACGTGACCGGTGAGCTGGCGAAGCTGGTCCCCGCGACGAGTCGCGTACGCGTCGTGTCGGTGGGAGACCGACCGGGTCTCTGGATCACTGGCACGCACCATGAGATCGCGTACTTCGACCGCGATGGCGCGCTTCGGTACGAACCCTCGCGCCCGACCGGCCACGTGCTGCTGTGGGACGAGGACGGCGTGACGTATCGCGTCGAAGGATTCCTCCGCCAGGCGTCCGCGGACGATGTCGCGCGCTCGATCAGCTAGTGCCGTCGTCCGGCAACGTCTGCGGCTCGAGCCGGCCCGACGGTACCTGACCCGACACGACGCAGAGTCAGACTCCATGCCACGGCGGCGCACCATGGTCGTGGTCGTGGACGGCGCCTCGGGAGCAGAACGGGCGAGCTTCGACCTCGCGAGCGATCTCGAACCGGAAGCGTTCTCCGTCGACGGCTCCCTGCTCGTCGTGCTCGATCACCGTCAGATCGGCTACCGGGTCCAGCTGCTCGATCTCGCTACCGGTACGCGGCTCGACACCTCGGACGAGAACAAGAACCCGATCGGCGACATGACCGGACACCGGGTGCAGGGCGTGCTCAGCGCAGACCGGACGCTGCTCGCGACGCTGTACCAGAATCCCGACGACCCCGCGGTCCCGGCGTTCGTGCACGTGCTCGACCTCAGTGGGTTCGCCTACTGCGTGAACCTCCCGGCTCCGTTCGGCGAGAGTCCGGACGGCGACGTGCTCATCGAGCGAGCCGGCGACGAGGTGATCGTGATCTCCGAGCATGCGGACCAGCGGGCCACGTTCTCGCTCGACGAGCTGCGCCGCGTCGGGAGCACCGACGTCCGCGTCAACGTCACCGAGGGTGCCGGGGACCGGGCCGACGCGGCCTACCTCGACGTTCCCGGCTACCGGGCGCTGATCGCCACGCTCTGAGGGCTGCCGTGGGCTCGGCTCCATGCCGGGAACGGGGCCTGGGTACTCTGCTCACGACTTCACTCGGATCCAGGAGCAGACGACCATGCGCACCCCGATCTGTGACGAGCTCGACATCGAGTTCCCGATCTTCGCCTTCACCCACTGCCGCGACGTCGTGGTCGCGGTCAGCAAGGCCGGTGGCTTCGGCGTGCTCGGCGCGGTGGGCTTCAGCCCCGAGCAGCTCGAGATCGAGCTCAACTGGATCGACGAGCACATCGGTGACCGCCCGTACGGCGTCGACATCGTGATCCCGAACAAGTACGAGGGCATGGACGCGGACATGTCCACCGAGGACCTCACGAAGATGCTCCAGGACATGGTGCCCCAGGCTCACCTGGACTTCGCCCGCAAGCTGCTCAACGATCACGGCGTGCCGACGCCCGAGGGCGAGGACAACTCGCTGAAGCTGCTCGGCTGGACCGAGGCCACCGCGACCCCGCAGGTCGAGATCGCGTTGGCGCACCCGAAGATGAAGCTGATCGCGAATGCGTTGGGTACGCCGCCGGCGGACATGATCGAGCACATCCACGCCGCGGGGCGCAAGGTCGCGGCGCTCTGCGGCTCGCCGTACCAGGCGTTGAAGCACGCGCAAGCGGGAGTGGACATCGTCATCGCGCAGGGTGGCGAGGGTGGCGGCCACTGTGGCGAGGTCGGCTCGATCGTGCTCTGGCCGCAGGTGGTCAAGGCCGTGGCGCCGGTACCGGTGCTCGCGGCCGGTGGAATCGGCAACGGCGCGCAGATCGCCGCCGCGCTCGCGCTCGGATGCCAGGGCGCGTGGTCCGGATCGCAGTGGCTGATGGTCGAGGAGTCCGAGAACACGCCGGTGCAGCAGGACACCTACGTCGAATGCGTCGTCGCGTGACACGGTCCGGAGCCGTTCGTTCACCGGCAAGCCGTGCCGCATGCTGCGCAACGACTGGACCGAGGCGTGGGAGGCCGAGGGCAGCCCCGACCCGCTGGGAATGCCGCTGCAGTACATGGTCTCGGGCATGGCCGTCGCGGCGACGCACCGCTATCCCGACCAGTCGGTTGACGTCGCGTTCAACCCGGTCGGTCAGGTGGTCGGCCAGTTCGAGAAGGTCGAGAAGACCGCGGCGGTGATCCAGCGCTGGGTCGAGGAGTACCTCGAGGCGGTCGACAACCTCAACCGCATGAACGCCGCCGCCGGCGTCTGAGTCCGCCAGCGCGCTTGTTCAGTACGGCATCATCGGGCGACCGGGTTCTGCGCTCGCGCGTCGGTGGCAATTCCGGACGTCGTCGCGCGGCGGCCCGGGCCGGTTACTCGCGGGTAATGAACGCGCGTGAGACACGCACGAAACATTTCGGGCGTTTCGATGTAACTGCTTGGCGTGGGACGGGAGGTCGAAGCCTCTCGATCGCCCCGAACCCCTGCCGCCCCGACCCTGGCCACGAAGCCCCCGTGTGGTCACCGTCCAATCTCGCGACCCCGAGCGAGAGTGGGAGTCCTCATGATCGACACCTCGCTGACCCAAGGTGAGCGGATGCACGTGCCGGAGCGACTCGTCGTCGCTCCGTCGGCCGGAGTGTTCCAGCCCCTGGCCGCGGAACCGCTCACGGCCGACGGCCTCGCCGTGACGTGCGGCCAGTCCATCGGCGTCATCGAGTCATCGGGAACGAGCACCCCGGTGTGCAGCCCGTTCGCGGGTTCGTCTGGTGGGCATGCTCGCCGAGTCGGGCCAGCGGCTCCGGGCGGGTCAGCCGGTCGCGTGGTTGCGCATCGCGTGATCGCACGCAGCGCCGGCTCGCTGGCGCCGATCATGGACCACCGGAGCGACAGCGTCGCGGCGCGCGTCGTGGACGTGCACGGTCGACCGATCGTCGAGCTGCGCGTCGAAGGCGGCAAGCACCACGGCGCGGTCGGTGAAGCCGGCGCAGAGACGATGGAACGGGCGATCCGCCTCGCCACCGAGCTCGGTGTGCCGTTCGTCGCGTGGCTGGACACGACCGGGGCCGACGTCGGTGAAGGGGTCAGCTCGCTGCACGGCTGGGGTCGTTGTGCCCGAGCGCTCGTCGAGGCATCGGGGATCGTTCCCGACCATCATCATCGTGACGGGGGCCTGCGTCTCCGGCCCGGCGCTGTGTCTCGGCCTCGTCGATCACGTGATCATGACCGCCGACGCGTTTGCGTACGTCAGTGGGCCCGAAGCGGTCGCCGAAGTCACCGGCGTGCACCCTCGATCGCACCGAGCTCGGCGGCGCGGCGATCCACGGGCACACCACCGGCGTGGCGTCACTCGTGGTCGAAGACGAGGACGAGGCCGAGAACGCGCTGGCGGTCTTCCTCGAGTATCTCCCGGCCAACCACCAGGACGACGCGCCGATCTGGCCGACCGACGACGTCACCGATCGCGATTGCGCCGAAGCGTGCGCGGTCCGTCCCGGCCGCCGCGAACGCGGCCTACGACGTACGGGTGGTCGTGCGCGACGTCGTCGATGCCGAGTCGTGGTTCGAGCTCCGGCCCGGCCACGCGCCGAACATCGTGATCGGGCTCGCCCACCTCGCCGGCCGGGCCGTCGGGATCGTCGCCAATCAGCCGGCGGCCCGGGCCGGCGCCCTGGACATCGACGCGTCGCGCAAGGCGGCCCGGTTCGTGCAGTGGTGCGATGCGTTCAACTTCCCGATCGTCACGTTCGTCGACACGCCGGGATTCGAGCCCGGGAAGGACCTCGAGTGGCGCGGGATGATCCGCCACGGCGCGCAGCTCGTGCACGCGTACGCCGAGGCCACCGTGCCGCGCTTGTGTGTCGTGCTCCGCAAGGCGTACGGCGGCGCGTACATCGTCATGGACTCCCGCCGCCTCGGGAACGACTACTGCGTGGCGTGGCCCGGAGCGGAGATCGCGGTGATGGGCGCCGGCGGCGCGGTGCAGATCCTGCACAGCAAGCGACTCTCCGGGATCGACGAACCGGCCGCCCGGGCCGAGGAGCACGACCGGCTGCTCGCCGAGTACGAGGCGCGGTTCGGCAATCCCTACGCCGCGGCGGAACGCGGCTTCGTCGACACCGTGATCGATCCGCTCGACACCCGCCGCGTCCTCGTCGGTGCGCTCGAGCCACTTCCGCCGGAAGCGCAGGGATGCGCCGGCGCGCCGCCACTCGAACACCCCGCTGTGAGGCTCGTTCAGGGCGAGATGCGGCGACGCGGGCCACAAGCTCGACGCCGCCGAGTCGTCAGTCGGCGCGGCTTCATGTGCTCGAGCATCGCCGCCATCTGCTGGTGGACGAGGTTGATGGCCTGCAGCGGCCTGATCATCACCCGGAACTCGACGATCCGCCCGTCGTCGTTGCAGCGGATGATGTCGACCCCGTTGACGTACTTGCCTTCGACCGTCGTCTCGAACTCGAGCACCGCGGTGTCGCCGGCCATCACCTGCTTCGTGTAGCGGAAGCCGCCTCCTGCCGTGCCGGTCTCCGTGCCCGGGTGCCGGCTGGTCACCGGGCAGCGTCTGGCCGGCCGCCTCGAGGTACAGCTTCGTGATCGCCTTCCCCGGTTGGGGCGTGAACACGATCGGTGAGTAGAAGACCACGTCGTCGTCGAGGAGCTCGTCGAGACCACCGGCGAGCTCGCCTCGGAGGTGGGCGTGCCACTCCTCGATCACGGCTTCGATCATCGGACCCCCTTCGTTCTGGGCAGACGGTAGTGGCCAGGATTCCTCGTTGTCCGAGGTCGTTCCGGTCGCCCATCCCACTGGGAGCATGCCCGAACCGATGCCGGCTGTGTTCTTCGGGCATGGCAGCCCGATGAACGCGTTGGAACGCAACCGCTACACGGACTCCTGGCGCGCGTTCGGTGCTGCCCTTCCACGGCCCCGAGCGATCCTCGTCATCTCCGCGCACTGGTACATCAACGCGACCGCGGTCACCGCGATGGCGAGCCCGAAGACGATCCATGACTTCTACGGCTTCCCCGAGGAGCTGTTCGCGGTCGAGTACCCGGCGCCCGGTGACCCCGCAGTTCGCGGAAGAGGTCGCGGAGCTGGTGCAACCGACGTGGGTCGGGCTTGATCACGACAGCTGGGGAATCGATCACGGGACGTGGTCTGTGCTCGTGCACGCGTTCCCGAGCGCCGACATCCCGGTGGTGCAGCTCGCGATCAACGCGGAGAAGCCGTTCGAGTACCACCTCGCGCTCGGTGCCCAGCTCGCGCCGCTGCGCGAGCGCGGCGTGCTGATCGTCGGCAGCGGGAACGTCGTGCACAACCTGGGACGCATCGACTGGACCCGGCCCGACGGACGCGTTCGACTGGGCGCAGCGCTTCGAGGAAGCGGCGCGGGAGCACATGGTGAGCCAGCCGGCGGGTCTCGTCGGACCTGCAAGCAGCACCCGGACTTCCGCGCCGCAGTCCCGACCCCGGATCACTTCATCCCGCTGCTGTACCTCGCCGGGCTCGCCGGGTGCGCACGGGACGGCCGGCCGATGTCCTGGTCGACGGCTACGCATACGGCTCCCTCTCGATGACCAGCTATACGCTCGGCGCCGATCACCTGGACGGGGCCCGGAACGCGGCGGGCGCGGCGGCGCTTCCGGATCCGGGCCGGGCACCACCGGACTCCACCAATACCTGACAAAAGCCGCGTATAGTCCACGAGCCGAACCAACGGGGAGCCGGGGGAGCAGATGGCAGGCATCACCGCGGCGGCGTCGCGCGGCACCGGGCACGCGGCGCCAAGGAAGGCGTGAGCCGCTGGCTCATCATGGTCGGCGTCGTCGTGATCCTGGCCGGGTTGCTGTTCGGCTACGACCAGGGCGTCATCAACGGCGCGCTCGAAGGCATCCAGAGCGAGTTCCATCTCGGCACCGGGATGACCGAGGTCATCATCAGCTGGGTGACCCTCGGCGCGCTCTTCGGGGCGCTGACCGCGGGCCAGCTCGCGGACCACCGGGGCCGCCGGTTCGCGCTCGTGTTCGCCGCCGTCCTGTTCACCGCGGGCGCCGCGCTCGAAGCGCTCGCACCGATCTCCGGGGTGCTGGTCGTCGGTCGGCTGGTCGTCGGATTCGGCGTCGGTGTCGCGTCGGTTGCCGCGCCGCTCTACGCCGCGGAGCACGCGCCCGACCAAGTGGCGTGGCCGCTTCGTCTCGTCGTACCAGCTGGCGATCACGATCGGCATCTTCAGCGCCTATCTCGTCGACCAGGCGCTGACGAACAGCGACGACTGGCGCCTGATGCTCGGTGTGTCCGCGGTGCCGGCGGTGCTGCTCGCGGTGGTGATGGTGGTGATGCCGGAAAGCACCGCGCTGGCTGATGAAGGTCGGTCGACGAGACGACGCGGCGCGGTGCGCTGACCAAGGTTCGTCCGGAGATCGACAGCGCCAAGGAGCTCGACGCGATTGCTGCGCAGGATGCGCTCGATGGCGAACAAGCCGGCGTGGCGCGAGGTGTTCAGTCCCGCGTTGCGGCGACCCTTGATGGTGGGCATCGGGCTCGCGGTCTTCCAACAGATCACCGGCATCAACGCGATCATCTACTACTCCGACAAGATCTTTGCGGCCGCCGGCTTCGCGACCCCCGCGGACCAGGCGGCCGCGACGACGTGGGCGATCGGCGGAGTGAACGTCCTGGCGACGCTGATCGCGGTCGCGTACGTGGATCGGTTCGGGCGTCGCCCGCTGCTGCTGTGCGGTCTCGTGGGAATGGCCGCGAGCCTGACCACGGTCGGCGTCGCGTTCCTGTCGCTCGATGACGTGAGCCACAAGTCCGGTTCGGCGACGTCGAGCGCGACGGACGCCGGGGTCATCACGCTCGTCGCGTTGGTGGTCTTCATCATTTCGTTCGCGTTCTCGCTCGGCCCGGTGGTATGGACGGTCATCAACGAGATCTTCCCGAGCCGGGTTCGCGGTCGCGCCGTCGCCGCGGCGACGGCGGTCAACTGGTTCTCGGCCTTCCTGGTCAGCGAGTTCTTCCTCACGCTGATCGACGCGATCGGTACCTCCGCGACGTTCTGGCTGTTCGCCGCCTTCTCGGTGATCGCGTTCGTGTGGATCTGGCGGAAGGTTCCGGAGACCAAGGGCCGATCGCTCGAGGAGATCCAGCAGCTCTGGCAACACGCCGATCCGGTGCGCGCGGTCGGAGGCGTGAGCCGAACGGGCTGGCGCTCTGACCGCCGGCAGGCCGAAACTGCGGGATGGCGCTCACCGCCGCGGCTGAGGCCGCCGACCTCGTAGCGGCAGGTCCGGGACGACCCCCGGCAGCGGCTGGCCCTCGCCGCGCGGTTGTACGAACGGCCGCCGGGACGGGCCGGCATCCGCTCCTACCGCCGGGCCGAAGTGGCGTTCATGCGCTGGCAGATCAGCCGTGGGGTGCTCGCGTCGCCGGCGTCCGAGCGCCCCGGGAGTCCGTGGTGGCGTGCGGTGAACGAAGACCTCATCCGCGACACGTGGGAGGCGGACCTCCTCGACCGCGGCCGACGCGGATCCCCCAGCCGACCGAGCGTCGACGCAGTGGCTGCGGTTCCTGCGTGAGCCGTCGGCGAACCACTGGTACCGGGCGCACAACTCGAGCATCGTCGCGGCGTACCTGGAGCACCGTGACCTCGCGCAGGTCGAGCTACCGGCGGAGCGCTTCTTCATGGACGTCGCGCTGCAGCGGGTGCTGTACGCGCACAGCCTCGTCGCGGCACCGCGCCTGGCGTTGGGGAAGCTCGCGCCGATCGGTCGTCTGCTCGGCGATCCGCGGCTGCGAGTCGCGGACGCGTTCCTGTCGCTGCGGCGGATCCTGCCGGACCAGTACCCGCTCGACCGGTTCTCGGTCGACGAGATCCTCACCCTCGAGAACCGCGTCGGACGGCTCCTCGACTACGCCGTGATCGTGCCGCGGGCGGAAGCGCTGTACGACTTCGCCGCGTGTGAGCTCGGGGAGCCGCGTCTCCTCGATCTGATCCGTGACGGCGCGCCGATCTACGCGTGGCCCTACGAGGACCGCTACGTGTGGACCGCGGCCAAGACACCGCTGACCGCCCGGGCCCTGGAGCGCGTGACTCGGGTCGCGGACCTCCCGCGGTCGTACGACGCATCTGACACTCGTTGACGTCGTCTGCGACACTCGCCGCCATGATCAGTGACGAGATCGTCAGCACCCGGGCCCGCAAGCTCGGCGCAGTGATCGAACCGGTCGCAGGGCAGGTCTACTTCTCGCCCGAGTGCCACCGCGCGTACGAAGCGCTCGGGTTCTCGGCGAGCCCGGTGCGAGCTGGGCGAGGTCGCGATGCCGGACGGTGCCGCGTACTTCTGCAGCCGCGGATCGGTCCTCGGCCAGGTGTCGGGCGAAGTCGTGGCGGCCACGTTCGGCGTCTTCAATCCGGCGTTCGTCGTACCGATGGTCGCGAGCGGCTGGGCGATCGTCACCGCGGACGCCATCTGCGCGGCCCGCACCGAGGGCGCGACGGCCCAGCTCGTTCGAGTGCTCGGTGCCGAGCCCGACGGGCTGGAGCGCGCGACGGACCTCCTGAGCGGGCGAACGAGCGGCTCCGGCCCGAGGGCCGACCGCTCTATGCGGGGTTGCTCGGTCTCGGCGCACCGGGCGATCCGATGGGGGACATGTGGCGGCTCGCCGATCAGCTGCGGGAGTTTCGCGGTGACGCGCACATCGCGGCGTGGAGTGCTGCCGGCTTCGATGCGACGGAGATCGGCCTGCTCACGGAGCTGTACTGGGGTCTCCCTCTGCGGACGTACATCCGCACGCGGGCCTGGAGCGACGCGGACCTCGACGCGGCGGAGGGTCGCCTCGAAGCGCGTGGCCTGGTAGCGGACGGTGCGTTCACTCCCGAGGGTCGCGCGGCGCGGGAGCAGGTCGAGGTCGTCACGGACCGGCTCTGCCGGCCGATCATCGACGCGCTCGGCGACGACTTCGACGAGCTGGTTGCGCTGCTGGGGCCGTGGGGCGAGGACGTCAAGGCCGCTGGCGGCTACCCGGCGTCCCGGAGTCCTCTCCGGTACGAACGCGTCGTAGCGACCCCCGCGTCGCTTACCCGGCGTCGCTTAGGTCGATCGCAGGGCGACGGCGGGTCGAGTCTGCGCCGCAGACCGGGCGGGGAAGAACGCGATCACGTTCACGAGCACGAGGACGCACGGAACGCTGAGGAGCAACCACAACGTCGGCGTCGTCACCTCGTGCGACACGCCGAGTCCGTTCGCCACGGTCTGCCACAACAGCCGGCCCACGATGATGCCGATCGGAATGCCGACGACGAGGCCGACGCCGCCGAGAATCGTGGCCTGCCACGCGACCGTGGCGCGCACTTGCCGACGGTCGAAGCCGAGCACCTTCAAGACGGCGAGCTCGCGACGCCGGCGGCGAACTGCCGTGACGAGTGCGTGGCCGACGGCGATGAGCGCGAGTGCGGCGAGCAGTGCGGCGATCGACGCGGGGATCCGGTCGATCTGTTGCAGGCGCTCCACCTCGACGGGGATCGCCGGCGTCGAGATGTTCCTGGCGAACTTGATGTTCCGCACGTCCCGTTCGATCGCGGCGCGCTGGCCGGGCCGGGCCCGGGCCACCAGGTAGTGCGTCTCGTTGCCGCCCGGCTCGTACAACGGGCGGTACCCGGCGGTCGTCACCGCCGCGCCGTCGGCCATGGGCTGCGCCTCGCCGACCGTGGGGAGCACGACCTGGCCGACCACGACGTACTTGACCTTCCCGTGCGGGCCTTGCGCCGTCACCGTGTCGCCGATGTGCTTGTTGATGGCGTTCATCGTCGTCCGGCCGATTGCGATCTCACGAGGCCCGCTCGGCGCCCGGCCCTCCACGATCTCGGGTTCGATGGTCCCCTTGAGCGATCGGAAGCCCCAGCCGGTGATCGCCCGTCCGTCGATCTCGACGTTGTCATACGTGGTGCACACCACGCCGACGGCATCGATGTCCGCGGCCTTCGCAAGTCCGTAGTCCTTCGCGTCGACACACGGGCGGTTCGTCGGAACCTCGGCTTTGACGTCCCAGGTCCAGCCGAAGAGACGAGGGGTGTCGATCAGGTGGCTGAGACTCGCGGCGAACACGAGCGCGACCGTGACGCCGGCGACGCCAAATACTGCGCCACCGAACGCCGAACGCACCGGAACCGACGTGGACCCGCTACCGGACTGGATCGCCATGCGCAAGCCGCTCGCCGCAGCCGGTCGGAGGCCGGCCGCGGCCGCGCGGTCCACGATCGCCCCGGACGTCCGGTAGCCGCGGGGCGCGCGCTCGCGGGTTGCGCGGGTCGCCCGTACCGCCGCGAGCAGTGCGATTGCGAGCACGACGACGACCAGCAGGCCGATGCCCAGCAGGAGGACCAACCAGTCGGCGTGGAGCCCGGGATCGGGATCGGCGCGGCGGGCGACCCCGATCGGGAAGAGCGGTGAGAGCGCGACCGCCCCGATTCCCGCGAGTAGTGCGCCGGCCCCCGCCGATCAGCAGGCTTCGCGGCGCGTTCGTCGCGATGCGCTGCCGTCGGTTCAGTCCGAGGGCACGGAGTGTCGGCTGGTCGAGGTTGGCGCTCACGATGTCCCGGCTGAGCACGATCCCGATCGCGACCAAGCCGGCCAGCGCGGTCGCTCCTGCGACGATCCACAGCGCCAGCGTGAGCACCTCGATGGCGCTGCGCGCTCCTTCGGTCTCGATGCCGAGGGCTTTGGTGCCGAAGGTGGGCGCGTCACCGAAGACCCGGCGGGCGGCGGCATTGACCTGGTTCGTGGCGGCCGGCCCTGTCGTCCGCACCCGGAGCACGTCGGTGAACTCGCCGATCTTGCCCTGGTATTGCTCATGGAACGCCGGCGTGAGGGTGACGACGCCGCCGTCCTTGGATCGCACTCCGAGGTCCAGTGGGCGACGATCGATTCCTACGATCCGAAAGGACAGCGTCGGGCCGGCCGGCTTGCCGGGATCACCACCGGCGAATGCATTCGTGATCTGGTCCTGCGTGTAGGACCCGGTATCGAAGTGGTCGCCGACACCCAGATGCAGCTGTTGGGCGAGCGACTCACCGATCACCATCTCGTCGGGCGCGCTCGGATCCGCGCGCCGCCCGGCGATGATCCGTGAGGCGTCGACGTCCCGGCCCATCGCGGGGCCGAGCGGCGCGGCGATCGCGAGGCCGCTATCGGATCCTCTGGAGAAGGAGTAGCCGCGCAGGTGAGCCATCCCCACGATGCCGGGGGTGCGGCGGAACTCGGCCAGCTGCGCGGCGGTCGGTTGGCCGATCGAGATCTCGAGCGCCGATGAACGGCTGACCGCGTTGAACCGAGCGAGCGCGGTGTCGCTGCGCCGGGCACCCGCCGCAGTTGCAAGCACGATCGCGCCGACGACACCGACGAGCAGGACGATCGCGATCGTGCTGAGCCACCGTCGACGGATCTCGTGCCCGGCCAGCATCGCCACCGCACCCATTGGCCTATTCGACCCCGGCCGGCCGGCCGTCACAAGGCGGGCATCCCCCTTGGCGTAGGGGGGCTAACCCCACGACCGGCCCCAGCCGTGACAAAGTGAATTCGATGGCTGACGGCGACCCCCGCACTCGTCTGCGCGAGGCGGCGCTGGACCTCTTCGGCCGGCGGGGCGTGGCGCGCACCTCGACCCGCGACATCTTGAACGCGGCCGGCATGAAGAACCCGTCGGCGATCAGCTACCACTTCGGGTCGAAGGGCGAGCTGGTCGACGACCTTGTGCGCGAGATCCTGAACCAGCGCGACTCCGTGCTCCAGCCGCAGGTCGAACTCGCGGCAAAGGAAGCACGCCCGACGGTCGAAGCCTGGGTCGCGGTCGCCGTGGACTGGTCGCTCGACGTCGTGTCCACCGAGCGCGGGTGCCTGTTGGCCCGCCTGTACTGGGAGTATGACGGGCACCTGAAGCCGGAGGCGCTCGAGGCGTTCCTCGCGGGTGACCGCCCCCTGGCGCGGGCGTGGAAGGACGCGGTGGTCCAGACCTTTCCGGAGCTTCCGCCGTGGATCGCCCTCGCCCGCAACGCCACCTTCTTGCGCACGCTCGAATGGATGATGGCGCGCAAGGCGTTGAACAACCTCGACGCGGGCGCGTCGTACTGGCACGCCCACCACGTCGAGTCGCGCCCGTTCCTGATCGACGTCGGCGTCGGGATCCTCACGGCTCCGAATTCGATGCCCGCCGAGAACTGGCCCGACGACTCTGCTCCGTAGCTCGTCGCGTCGCGCGTGCGCGATCGCGTCGGGCGCCCGGCCATCACCTAGTGTTCCGGTGAACAAGGGGATGGCATGGCTGGGGGCGATCCGCGTACGAGGTTACGGGCCGCGGCACTGGAGCTGTTCGGTCGGCAGGGGGTGCAGGCCACGTCGACCCGGTCCATCCTGGAAGCAGCGGGCATGAAGAACCCGTCGGCGATCAGCTACCACTTCGGGTCGAAAGCCGGTCTCGTCGACGACCTCGTGACCGAGGTGCTCGCAGACGCGTGGCCGCTGGTGCGCATGCAGGTCGACCTCGTCGCGGCGGGGCCGGTGACCATCGAGGAGTGGGCGGGAGTCGCGGCGGAATCCGCGGCCGCTTTGGTATCGACCGAACGGGGCTGCCTCCTCGCCCGGCTCATCTGGGAGTACGACTGCGTGCTCTTTCCCGACGCATTCGAGGAGTTCCTGGCGAGCGGCCACCCGACGGCAGATGCCTGGCAGTCGGCAATTGCGGTGACGTTCCCGGACCTCCCGCCGATCGTCGCGGTGGGTCGGAACCTCGTGATGATCCGGATGATCGAGTGGCTGATCTCCCGGCGCGCCGCGAAGGTCCTGACCGGGAAGCCGGCTCCCGCGCTCGGGTCACGAGTCCCCAGGCGTTACGGGGCGCGCTGTTCGAGCTCGCGCTCGCCCTCCTCAGCGCGCCGACGACCCTGGTCGCGGAGGATCTGATCGTCGAGTAGCGGTGATACCGGGGGTCAGCGTTCCCTTGCGCTCCGCCGCGGTTACCGCAGCGCGGCCGCGACCTGGCTCCGCCACGGGTCCGGGCAGCTCCAGTACGTGATGCCGCTGGCCGCGGTCTCCGCCGGGGCGAGCACCCAGGCGACGCAGTCCGCGACCTTCTCGGAGTCGTCCCACGGGCCGGAACGGACGACCGGTGCACCGGCGACGGCCGTGGTCAGCGCCGCGTTGCGGTCCGTCTTCAGGTGGATGCTGTGGGCGAGCTCGTGCACCACGACGTACGTGAGCCGGTCCGCGCTCGCGAACGCGCTCTGCCCGACCCAGACCTCGTTCGGGTCGGGGTTGTAGCCACCCGCGTGGCAGCAGGTGTCGAGTGGGTTCCAGCCGAAGTGGACTGTCGCACCACCTTCGAACAACGCTTCGGGAGCGTGGGCAACAGCGCGTCGAGCTGCGCATTGCCGGTGTCGTAGACGGCCGCCGGCGGCGCCGCGACCAGGGGCGCCACCGTGGTCGACGTGGTGGGCGTCGAGCTCGAGGTGGTCGGCGTCGCGGGCGACGGGGCGAGCTCGCTGGCCGCACCCGCCGGGGCGGGGGTCAGGTCGGCGCGGGAGAGGAGGTGGCTCAGACCGAACGCGGAGGCGGCTCCGAGGGCCAGCACCAAAGCGCCGATGACGAGCCCACGGGCCCAACGGGAGGAAGATCGCATGCGACCTCGCTGACGAGTAACGAGACCAGGCCCCGTGTTCCGGGGCCGGTTTCGCACTGGCTCCCCGCAGGCTCATGCGACCAGTGGTGATCGCCTGCGGATCAACGCCTCCCTGAGGTGTGACCTGTGTCTCTGGAGTGACTTGCGGTCTGCCTCCCAGCGGCACCGCGCACACTCAGTAGAACATGGATCGCCCGACTACTCCATAGGGCGAACGAACCCGATTACTTCTTCTCGTCGAAGCCTTCGTAGGCGTCGAAGTCGAAGTCGTCGTCCGGCTCGCTGTTGCCGTAGTCGCTGCGACGCTTCATGGCGACGGCGCCGGCGATGATGCACACGACCGCGATGCCGGCGAAGATGAACCATCCGAAGTACATGTCGGCAGGTTACCTCGCGACCGGCTTCGGGTCAGGCTGGACCCGGCGAGGAAGTCGAGGATCTCCGGGAACGCCGCGGGATCCTGGCCGACGAACGCGTGGCCACCTTCGTAGACGTGGAGCTCGCTCCTCGGGATCTGCCGGGCGATTTCTTCGCTGTTCTGCTGCGGCGCGATGCCGTCGTAGCGTCCGGCCGCGACGAACGTCGGACAGCTCACGCGTGGCAGTCGGTCGTAGACATCATGCTGACGGCGCGCGTCGAGCTGACCGTTCTCGCCGCGGATCTGATCGGCCGACTTCTCGACGTCGAGCCGGCCCGCGAGCATCGCGACGAGCCCCTGATCGGCCGGGTGGTCGGCCAGCCACTCGGGGGTGAAGCGCGAATCGAGCAGCCGGAGCATGGTCGCCTGCCGGTCCTCGTCGGAAAGCGCCGCGAGCTCGTGCAGCGGGTACGACGACGCACCGGGCCCGCCGGGCGAGGTGCACAGCAGTGCCAATCGTTCAACTCGTTCCGGGCACGTGACCGCGATCTCTTGGGCGACCATGCCGCCGAAGCTGATGCCCACGACGCGGAACCGTCCCAACCTTCGTGGTCAACGAGCGCGATCGCGTCGGCGGCGTACTCGGCCATCGTGTACGGCGTCGGTGGGATCTCGGTCCGCCCGAGACCCCGCTGATCGTGCGCGACGACATCGAACCGTTTGGTGAACGGCGCGAGGAGCAGCGCACTGCCTTCGAGCGTGGACCCCGAGCCGTTGCAGAAGAGCAGCGGCGGACCGGTGCCGGTGCGCTCGTAGTAGATCGCGATTCCGTTGGCAGTGACGATCGGCATCGCGCGGAGCCTAGGCAGCAGCGCCGATTCCGCGCGTCAGGCCCGGCGGGCGAGCCGATCGAGCAGCGGCCCGCGCCATTCGTCGGCCAATGCGGGGTGCTCCGCCACCGCTCGTACGAGGTCTGGCGCGAGCAGGTGGTGATCGCTCATCGCGAGGTGCGCATCCTCGACGGTCACGCCGCGCGGCATCGACGGCGTTCACTTCGATCGGTCCCGCGGCGGGAACCTGCTCCGGTCTCGAGCACGCGCAGGTACCAACCGGTCCGGCCCGATGACCGCATTCGTGACTGGATGTCCGGCGCGTTCGCGATGGAGCGCCAGCTTGAAGCACGGCCAGCGAGGTTGGGTCACTTGCAGCGTCGCTTCACCCCAAGTCCAGATGTCGCCGATGCGGACGTCGCCCTCGAGCGCACCGATCGTGCTGAGGTTCTCGCCGAAGGGCGCGGGTCCCAGCTCGGTTTCGAGCTCCTCGCTCCAAGGCTCGAGGTGCTCGGACGGGTACGCGTAGACGGCCTTGTCGGGTCCGCCGTGGACGCTGAGATCGGCCTGCCCGTCGCCCGCGAGGTTGATCGCGGAGAGCCAGAGGACGCTCGACGGCGGGACGGGTTGCTTGCGGATGCCACTCCACACGTGCTCGGCGGCCGTCTCCGCGAGGAGTGACGGCGTGCCGACGTTGACCACCGCGAGCTCGATCACGAGCCGCCACAGTACGTCGTCGGCTCACCGAACCGCGACGGCGAACGAGCGGTCAGTCGACGTCCGTCGTCAGGGGTTCCCGGCGTCGCCGCCGGCGGACGATGAGGTACGCGCCGACGAGCAAGATCGCGGTGAGCGTCGCGACTCCGATGCCGAGGGCGAGTGACTGGCTGGACGACTCGCTGGGCGGGCCGACGAGCTCGGGGAGCGATGTCGCCGCCGAGGAAGTAGCCCGGCTGGGCGAAGGTCGCCGCCAGGCTCAGCTGACGGGGGGGAATGGTGCGCGACGGGAGCTTCGACCAGCTCGCCCCACGGGGAGAGGCGAAGAGGTCGTTCCCGAGCTCGGGGATCTCGATCACGAGGCTGCCCGGCCGCGCCAGCGGCCTCGACCTTCCCGCCCGCCGGGCCCGTAGCGCATCTCCACTTGGTAGGCGTTGCCGTTCGGGCGCAGACCCGAGGGAACGGGAGCCAGGTCGCTGGGATCGACAGGGGTGATCGTGACGGTCACACGCTTCGCGCCGGCCCGTGGCGCGACGGCGCCGCGGCCGAAGTTGAGGACGAGCTGACCGTCGGGAGTGGCAACGCCCGATGCGACCGATCCTTCGCGGCCGAGCGCGATCTGCACCGTGGTCGCGTCGGGTGGTCGTTGCCGGCGGCGAAGAACGCCGGAGGGTCGACCCAGCGGTACGGGGCGGGCACGTCGAAGCCGTCGTAGAGCGGCCGGAGGTGACCGTCGCGGAGCCCGACCGTCGCCCCGAGCACGACGAGATACGCGGCGCCGAGGATCAGCCCGACGGCGAGGCTGCGGCGGCGCACGCTCAGAGCACCACGAGGAGGTTCGCGAACACGTGCGTGACGGCGGGCGCGGCCCAGGAGCCGGTGACCGACCGCTGCCACCCGAGCAGCAGGCCGGCCGCGAGGTCGAGGGGCAGGACCCAGAAGCCGTAGATGGAGACGTGCACCGCCGCGAACAGCACGGCCGAACCGACGATCGCTACTCCCGCGCCCGCGGGCGCGAGCAGGCCGAAGCACAACCGTCGGAACCACGCTTCCTCCGCAATGGCCGCGAGCGTGTTGGTGAGGATCAGGAATCCGGTCGCGGTCGAAGGTGGATGGCCGCCTACGAGCACCCGTCCGAGCGCGAACGCGACCACGCCGAGCAGCACCGCAGGTCCGACCGCCCAGTGCCGGGCTTCGCCGACGGATGTCGGCACGGGCAGGCACGCGCCGCACACGAGCAGGGCGAGGAAGAGCGACGTCAGTACGAGCACCGGGAGTGAGCGACGCCGCGACCAGCGCAGGGCGCGCGGCGAGCAGTCCGCAGCCGATCACGGCGACGGACTCCGCTGAGCAGCGTCGTGCGCCGCGGAGCGCGACGCCTGCCGAGCGACCGCGCGTCGCTCGGCGGCGGTCGCGGTCACCGGACCTCGAAGCGTGACGGCCGCGATGACACGGTTCGCGAAGGGCGCATGGTCCGCCGCCACGAACTCGGCCTGGATCGTGTGGGGGCCAGGGCTCAGACCGGGAACCTGCTGATGCACGCCGTAGTACATCTGCGTGACCTGGCCGTCGACGGACACGTGGATGTGCCCACGATCCGGTCGGACCTTGCCCCCGACCTGCGACGCGCGGCGCGATCTTCGGCGTCGTGCAGGCGGAGACGGAGATCGACGTCGGGCCCGGTGACGGCGTTCGGTGCCGGCGTGACGATCTGCAGCGTGGCCGGCGTATGCGGTCGGCCCGACGGCGAGCCGGAGCAGGCCGCCGGCGACGATCGTGAGGCCGAGCAGGACGATCACGCCCGCCCAGTGTCTGCGGGCTCGCCGCGTCAGTCATGGCGGTGATCCTATGGTGGACAGCAAAATGAACGTTCGTTACGCTCCGGCCGATGGCACGAAGGCCGGGGGGCACCACGCTAGATACCAAAGAGCAGCTGCTGGCCGCGGCGGCCCGGGTCGTCGCGGCCCGAGGGTACGAGGGTGCTCGGGTCTCCGAGATCGCCGCGGAAGCCGGCCTGAGCACGGGTGCGATCTACGCGCACTACAGCGGCAAGGCCGATCTGCTCTCCGCGTCGATCACGAGCCGCGGCCCGGTCGCCGATCGCCGGACTGCTCGGGAGTGAGACCGCCGGGTCGGTGCTCGGAACGCTTGAAGTTCCTCGGCTCACGCCTCGTCGCGGGTGCCCGCACCGGCCGGGCCCGCATCCGGCGGGACGTCCTGCTCGAGGCGCTGGCCGCCAGCCGGCGGGAACCGCAGCTCGCCGAGGTCCTCCGCGAGAGCATCGGGGCGCGCGAGCAGAAGCTGGTCGAGCTCATCCGGCGCGGCCAGGATGCAGGCGAGATCTCCGCGGCGGTGTCGCCGGAGGCCGTGAGCCGGCTCTGCATGCTGCTCGCGCTCGGCTCCGTCGTGACCCGATCGATCGACCTTCCGCCCCCGCCCGTCGATGAGTGGGATGCAGTCATCGAAAGTCTTGTCAACCAGATGCAAAGCTCCGGAGGCGTCATGAACTGGCCCGGTTCCCACGCGGACGAGATGGTCGTCACCGAACCCGAGAAGCGCCGCCGGCGCTGGCCGTTCTGGGTGGTCGGCGTCGTCGTCCTCGTCGCCGCCGGCATCGGGTCTCTACGTCTGGGTGCAGGTCCGCGAGCTCACCTCGTCGAAGTACAACGTCATCAACTACTCGGTACCGACGTCGCCGAAGCTCGTCGCCGGCGAAGGCGAGACCGTCTACCGGATCGATCCGACGCACTCGACGCTGACGTACGCGGTCGAGGAGAAGCTGTTCGGGCAGGACGCCCACCGGGCCGAGGGTTCGACCAACGGCATCTCCGGTGACATCGCGCTCAACCCGTCGAATCCCGAGGCGAGCAGGGTCGGCCAGATCGTCGTGAACGTCGAGCAGCTGCACTCGGACAACAACCTCCGCGACGCGCAGCTCCGGTCGGGCTACCTGAGCTCGCACGACTTCCCGCTCGCGTACCTCACCGTCTCCCGCCTCACCGGCATGCCCGCCACGCTCACGCCGGGTAAGCCGAACGACTTCACCATCGAGAGTCAGCTGACGATCAAGAAGACGCCGGCTCCGGTGACGTGGCACGGCGAGGCGACGCTGATCGACGGCAAGCTCACGGCCAAGGCGACGACCCAGGTCAAGATGTCGACGTTCGGCATCGGTCCGATCAGCGTCGCGGGGCTCGTGAGCACGGCGGACGACGTCACGCTCACGATCGACCTGACCGCGCTCGACCCGGCGAAGTACACCGTTCCCACCGCGATCGCCGCGCCGCCCGACGCACCGCGCAGCGGCGACAGCCCCTCCTTCAAGGAGGTCGTGATGCCCGCGATGCAGGCGAACTGCGCGTCGTGCCACGCGAGCGGCGAGGTCGGTGCGGCGCACTGGAAGCTGGACACCGCAGGTGATGCCGCCAAGGTCTCCGACGGCATCGGCACCGTCGTCGGCTCGAAGTACATGCCGCCGTGGCCGGCCTCCGACGTCGGCGTCGCGCTGAATCACTCGAAGCAGCTGGACCAGAAGACGCTCGCCGCGCTCGTGAAGTGGTCGGCCGCCGGTGGGCCGTTGGACGTTCCCGCCTCCACCAAGATCAAGGCGACGAAGGGCCCCGCCGGTGAGCCGCCCCGCCGCGACGTCGTGATGAAGATGCCGCAGGCATACACCGGCTCACTCACGAACCCGAACGACTACCGCTGCTTCGTCCTCGACCCGCACATCACGAAGCCGACGTACATGACGGGCTACGAGGTGACGCCGGGCACCCCGACGGAGATCCACCACGTGCAGATCTTCCACATCGACCAGTCACAGGTCGCGGCCAGCGCGAGCGTCAGCGGCAAGGACGGTAAGCCCGGGTGGAGCTGCTACACCGGACCGTCGCTTCCGTCCCGTGGTCCCGATCGCACCTCGGTCCGGCCGAACACGCCCCAGCCGCGCACGCGCCGCGGCTTCACCGGCCAGCCGGGTCTCATCGCCGGTTGGGTTCCCGGCCAGGACCCGGTCATCTACTCGCTGCACTCGGGCATCCTGATGCAGCCCGGCGACGCCCTCGTGTTCCAGGTGCACTACCACTACGACACGACGCCGAAGCCCGACCGGTCGACCGTCGCGATCCAGCTCGACCCGGGCACGGATCCGATCAAGAAGCTCGAAGTCGTCAACCCGATCGGCCCGGTCGAGATCCCGTGCATGCCCGGGGTCACCGCACCGCTGTGCGACCGGGATGCCGCGCTGAAGGAAGCGGCCCGCCTCTACGGACCGGCCGGTTCGTTCATCGAACCCGGGCTGCTCGGGCTCTGCGGCAAGACCGCCGCGCAGCTCGCCGCAACCTTCAAGGACGGCGTGGCGCACTCGAGCTGTGACACGAAGGTGCCGATGTCCGGCACGATCGTCGGGACGCTCGGGCACATGCACACGCTCGGCAAGACGTTCCGCTTCACTCTCGATCCGGACTCACCCAAGCCGACCGTGCTCCTCGACATCCCGGTCTGGAACTTCGACTGGCAGATGAACTACGAGCTGAAGAAGCCCCTCCACGTCGAGGCCGGCCAGACGATTCGCATGGAGTGCAGCTGGGACCGCTCGCTCGAACCGAACCGCGCTCCGAAGTACATCGTCTTCGCCGAGGGCACGGAAGACGAGATGTGCTTCGGGACCTACTCGATGATCCCGGACGACCAGTCCTAGAGCGGGATCTGGCTCTGACCGACGAGGACCGGAGCCCGGAGCCGGACGTCTAACGCGCTTTCTGCTCGCTGACCGCTTCGGCTTCTTCGGGGCTCGCGACGTCGCCTCCGGGGCGCGGCTTGCCGGCCTGATCTCCATGGGCCCGCTTCACCGCCACCGCCGCGTCGTCCTCGTTCACGGTGACGTCCGCGCGATCGGCCAGCGCCTTCGCTTCCGCATCACGGTCACCGGTCGCGGCGTGGAGGAGCTGGCGCACACTGGGTGAGTCGTTCTGGTCGCGCGGCGAACGGGCATCTTCGGGGGTCATGAGTCGGACCTCTTCCGTCGGCTGGGATCAGGGGTTACCCAATGACCGGCCGGGAAAAACCCGATCAGCTGAAGCCGAGCTGCCCGTAGGTGTTGCAGAGACCGGCCGCGTTGATGAGCAGGAACGACGCGATCACCAGGCCGACAGGTATGCGCTGCCAGCCGCGGAGGAGCCGACCGCCGGTCACCGCCGGCATGTACCAGTCGGGCAGCGCGGGGTCCGCGCCTTCGGGCCCGGCCAGGTCCCAGAGGCACACCGCGTCGTCGTCGACGATCGTCTCCGGATCCGCGGCGAGCGCGAGCGCACACAGCTCTTCGTCGGTGAGGTCCGAGGACGGCACTGCAGTCGTGGCTTCGACCGGCATCTGATGGCTCCCTCGTTCGATCTCGAGCCCGCACTACGAGGATACCCGGGCTCGCCTGGCCCCACGTACTCGCGTAGCGTCCACGGCCGGGCGAGCGGCCCGTGCGAGCAGCGCGAAGTGACGCGAAATGAGGTCGTGATGGCGAAGATCACCCGAGGGTTCCTGGGCCGCACGCGCGGCCCGCGCGATGAGCGCCTCCCGCCCGGTCAGTACGACACCGGGCGCAGCTGGCCGGTGCTCAACGCGGAGGCCACGCCGAAGCTCTCCACCGCGGACTGGACCTTCCGAGTCGAAGGGTCTGGTCGAGCACCCGACGACGTGGACCTGGGACGAGATCCACGCGCTCCCGCCGTCGACCTATGACGGCGCGATCCACTGCGTCACCACCTGGTCGAAGTTCGACATGATGTTCGCCGGCGTCTCGGTCGACACGCTCCTCGAGATCGCTCAGCCGTCGCCCACGGCGACGCACGTCATGGCGTTCTCGCACACCGGGCTACACGACGAACCTCCCGCTGGCCGACGTGACCGGCGGCAAGGCGTGGGTGGCCTGGGAGGTCGACGGGCAACCGCTCCCGGTCGACCATGGAGGGCCCGCCCGCCTGCTCGTCCCGCACCTCTACTTCTGGAAGAGCGCGAAGTGGGTGGCCGGGCTGACGCTCATGGACCATGACGAGCCCGGTTTCTGGGAGCGCAACGGGTATCACGATCGTGGCGATCCCTGGCTCGAGCAGCGCTACCAAGGCGACTGACGCCGTGGTCGAACCCGACGGCGCCATCGACCTGGCAGACCGCGACGGTCGCGAGCATCGCACCCGAGACGCCGAACGCGAAGACCTTCACCCTTCGGCTCGAGCGCCCGACTCCGCATCGGGCCGGCCAGCACTACGTGATCCGACTCACCGCGCCGGACGGCTACACCGCGTCGCGCTCCTACTCGGTCGCGTCGGCGCCCGGACGGGACAGGCGATCTCGAGTTCACCGTGGAGCGGCTCGACGACGGTGAGGTCTCCCCGTTCCTGCACGACGTCCTCGAGATCGGCGACGAGCTCGAGGTGCGGGGGCCGATCGGGGGCTGGTTCGTGTGGGAGGGCGACACGCCGGCGCTGCTGATCGGCGGCGGATCCGGGGTGGTTCCGCTCATGGCCATGCTCCGGCTTGGCGCGTCGCACCGACCGGTCGGATCTCGTGCAGCTCGTCGTCTCCGCCCGCTCGCCCGAGGACCTGTACTACGCGACGGAGCTGCCCGGGCCCGAGACGAACATCATCTACACGCGTCAGAACCCACCCGGAGTCGACCCGGCCTCCGGGCCGGTTGCGCGCGGACGATCTGCCGCGCCGCGATCGATCCCGACGACGGGCGTGTACGTCTGCGGTTCCGACGGGTTCGCCAACACCGCGACCGATCTCCTCATCGCCGCCGGGCTCCCGGCGAGCTCGATCCGCGTCGAGCGCTTCGGCCCGTCCGGCTGATCGGTCGAAACTCCGCGGGTCCGCGTCGGCGCGACCTGCTGAGATGGGAGGCATGGCGCCGATCCTGCATCTGTCGTTGCCCGTGCGCGATCTCGCCGAGAGCCGCGCGTTCTATCTCGATGTCCTCGGGTGTGCGATCGGCCGGGAGCGGTCGACGTTCATCGACGTCTGGTTCTACGGGCTGCAGCTCACGCTGCACGAGCGTCCCGAACAGGTGCTGCCCGACGAGCAGCGCGGCGTCCGCCACTTCGGCGTGACCCTCGACGCGGACGATCTCGCCGCGCTCCTCGCCCGGCTCGACGCTCACTCGGTCCAGTGGCTGAGCCCGGTCAGCACCGACTATCCGGGGACCCCGCAGGAGCAGACCAAGGCCAAGGTGCTCGACCCGAGTGGCAACGCGATCGAGCTGAAGACCTACGTCGACCCTTCCGCCGCCTTCGCTCGACCCGCGAGATAGCGGTCCGGTCCGTCGTCGACCGAGTCGAGGCTCCAACCCGACTGCGGCGAGCAGCGCGAGCGAGGTTCGCCGGCTCGAGGTCATGGTCGGGGCGGACCTCGTGGCCGTGCTGGTGCGCGAGCGTGGCGCGTCCGAGCGGATGGAACACCGCCAGGCGCGCGCCGGCACGCGCGACTCGGGCGAGCTCGACGAGTCCGAGGACCGGATCCTCGAGATGGTGGAGCAGGCCGGCGGCGAAGATCACGTCGCACGTGTTCTCGCGCAGCGGGAGCTGGAGCGCGTCGGCCAGGGCGAGGCGGGTCGCCGCCGGGATCTGGTCGCGGGCGGCGACGAGCATCTCGAAGGTCAGGTCGATCCCGACGACGGCTCCGTTCGGCCCGACCGCGGCGGCGAGGTCCGGGATCGCCCGCCGGCACCGCACCCGACGTCGAGCGCGGTCTCGCCCGGGATGATCGCCGAGGTCGGCCACCGCACGCGGCGTACGCGGCCGCGTCCTCGGCGAACCGCTCGTTCCACGTGGCGGCGCGGGATCCGAAGAACTCGCGCACGTCGTCGCGCGTTCCGGGCGGGACCGTCGGTCATGCCGGGTAAACGGTGATGTCGGTTGCCTTCACTGCTGTCCAGACCTGCGTGCCCTCGACGAGACCCAGCTCGTCGACGGCGGCCGGTGTGATCTCGGCGATCAGTGGCACCGGCCCGCCGACCCGGACCCGGACCCGGTCGCCGAGCAGCTCGATGCTCTGGACGTGCCCGGCCGTGACGTTGCGCGGGCTCCCGCTCGGCTCGGTCCGGTGCAGCGACACCGAGCGCGGGTGGATGACCGCGAGCGCGTCGCCACTGCCGGCGCCGGGCACGACGATTACGCCACCGCTCGGGCAGGTCGATGTGATCGCCGCGTGCGATGCCGCGGAGCAGGTTCATCCCCACCAGCTCCGCGACATAGGACGACCGCGGTTGCGCGGAGACGTCGGCGAACGTTCCCGCCTGGACGACCTTCCCGTCTTCGAGGATCACGAGCCGGTCGGCGAGCGCGGCGGCATCGAGCGGGTCGTGGGTCACGAGCAGCCGAACTCCTGGGAACGACGCGAGCTGGACGCGCAGATCCCGGCGCACGCGCGCCGCGCGCGCTCTGGTCGAGCGCGGCGAGCGGCTCGTCGAGGAGCAGGAGCCGAGGTTCGCTCGCGGTCGCCCGGGCCAGCGCGACGCGCTGGGCCTGACCACCGGAGAGCTCGCGCGGCTTGCGGCCCGCGCGATCCGCCAATCCCACGCGCGCGAGGGATGCGGCCGCGGTCTGGCGGGCCACCCCGCGTCGCGTCCCACGGCTGCGCAGACCGAACGCCACGTTCTCGAGCACCGAGAGGTGCGGGAACAGGAGGTAGTCCTGGAAGACGACGCCGATCGGTCGCCGCTCCGGCGGGACGAAGATGCCGGGCGCCGTCGTCGACGAGGGTCCCGTCGAGCCGGATGAAGCCCTGGTCGATCGGGAGCAGCCCGGCGAGCGCGCGCAGCAGCGTGGTCTTCCCCGCGCCGTTCGGGCCGAGGATCGCGACGCGTCTCGCCGTCGTCGGCGCGCGAGCTCCACGTCGAGCGCCAAGGTGCCGAGCTGGAGGGCGACGCGTCGCGGCCAGGCTCATCCGACCCCGAGCCAGCGTTCGCGCAAGAGCGCCAGGACGGCCACGCACACGGCCAGGAGCACCACGCTCAGACCCGACCGCGACCTCGGGATTCGACTGGAGGAGGACGTAGACCGCGAGCGGTGTGGTCTGGGTGCGGCCCTGGATGTTGCCGGCGAACGTGATCGTCGCACCGAACTCGCCGAGGGCGCGTGCCCACGCCAGCGCGGCGCCGGCGATCAGGCCGGGCATGATCATCGGCAGGGTCACGCGCCGGGCCACGGTCACCGGTCGGGCGCCGAGCGTTGCGGCGGCGTCCTCGAAGCGCCGGTCCATCGAGCGCAACGCGGCTTCGACCGTGATGACGAGGAACGGCATCGCGACGAACGTCTCGGCCATGACGACCGCGGCCGTCGAGTAGGTGAGCTGGACGTCGAACCAGCGGTACAGGTACTGGCCGACCAGCCCCTGGAGGCCGAACGCGTAGAAGAGGCCGACGCCGCCGACGACGGGCGGCACCACCAGCGGCAGGAGCACGATCGGCCCGCACGATCGAGCGGCCCGGGAACGAGACCCGGGCCAGCACCCAGGCGAGCGGTACGCCGAAGCACGACGGAGAGCGCGGTGGCCCACAGCGAGCAGATCACCGAGAGCCGCAGCGCCGCGGTGGACTCCGGCGTCTTCAGGTCGGTCCAGAGATCACCCCACGGGACCTGCTGGACCAGCCCGATGATCGGGAGCGCGATGAACGCGAACCCGACGAAGGCGACGAGCACCGCCGACCACGGCACTCGCCGCCCGCGCCGGCTCACGTCGGCGGGAGGAACCCGAACGACGTCGAGCGTCGCCTGACCCCTGCTCGACAGGACGTAGTCGATGAAGGCCCGCGCGGTGTCCTGGTTGCCGCTCGAGGCGAGCGTCGCGATCGGGATAGGTCGCGATCGCGTTCTGGGCGTCCGGGATCGTCACGCCGGTCGACCGCATCGCCTGCACCCTTCGCGTCGGTGACGTAGACGATCGCCGCGTCCGCGTCGCCCGTGGTCACCGCGGCGAGCGTGGCGTTCGCGTCGATGCCACGGGTGACCTTGGACTCGGGGATGGTCGACGCGCGGCACTCGGTGAGGATCTGCGCTGCGTACTTCCCGCACGGGGCCGTCAGAGCGCAGAGCGAGACGATGTCCAGGTCGGCGAGGTCGGCCAGCGTCTTGACGTGCTTCGGGTTCCCGGGCTTCGTCACGATGATCAGCTTGTTCTTCGCGAAGACCTGCGGTGCCCCGTCGATGAGGTTCGCGGTCACCAGCTTGTTCATGGTGTCCTCGTCGGCGGACGCGAACGTGTCGATGCCGGCGCCGTTGGTCTGCTGGATCTGCATGGCCAACGTGCCCGACGAACCCGGGTTGAACGTCACGGTGGCATTGGGGTTCGCCTTCGTGAAGCTCCGTGCCGATCTGTTCGAACGCCTCGGTGAGCGACGCGGCATCCGACACCTTGATGCTCCCGGCGATCTTCGAGACGCGTCGTGGCCGTCGTCGACTGGCTCGCTGGCACTGCCGTCGGAGTCGTCACTGCTGCATCCCGCGGCCACCAGTGCCAGAACGACGGCGACGGCGAGCCACAGCTTCACGTGCCGTTGCACGGTGTCGCCTCCTGTGTGCCGCGGTCACTCGACCGGCGGCACCTCGATGATCACGTTGGTGGCCTTCACCACGGCGACCGCGAGATCCCCGACTTCGACGCCCAGCTCCTCGGCGCCCTCCCGGGTGATCAGCGATACGACGCGGTGGGGACCCGACTGCACCTCGACGATCGCGGTGAGCTTGTCCATCTCGATGCGCGTGACGACGCCGACGAAGCGGTTGCGCGCGGACTGGACCATGCCCTCGAGCTCGAAGCGCTTCGCGTTCTCCGTGAGGAAGCGGGCGAGGTCCTTGCCGTCCACGTCGCGCTGCCCGCCCGCCGTCCGCACGGTCTTCAGCCGCCCCTCGTCGCCCCACCGCCGGACGGTGTCGACGCTTACGCCCAACAGCTCTGCGGCCTGGCCCGGACGAAAAGACGGCATATACGCGAATCTAGTCGCAGATAGAGCGCATCTGCCGGGCGGTGCCGCCCCGGGGCCTCGTACCGCCTCAGCCCGGTGGACGTCGCGATCAGCGGCATCTGACGCGCGCCTTTCGCTCGGCGCGAAGAATTCGCCGCGACGCGTCAAGAATTCGCCAGGTCTGTCGACCTTCTCCTGTCTACGTGTTTCGGTGGTCGCCGCGAATGGTCAGAACGACGGACCGGACGCCGCGAGCAGGAGGCTCTTCATGGCGACGAATGCGCAACCCGAGCTCGAAGCGCAGTCCGGTCGCGACATCGCTCAGCAGTTCTGTGACGACGTCGTGCTGTACGCGAGCTACTTCAAACCGAACGCGCCGGGCCGGTGGGAGCTCAGCGGTCTGCGGGCCATGTCCGAACGTCAGCTGCTGAAGGGGCGTGGCCTGTACTTCGTGTCGCGGGTGCTGCTCGCAGCAACGCCGGTCGATGTCGTCGCCGTCGCGGTTGACGCCACCGCGCTCCTCCGCACCCGTCGTCTCCGATGGGCACGGGGCGAGCTCCAGGTCGAGCTCGTCCCATCGCGCGCGTTCGATCTCGAAGAATCAGACGCGGCGCTGCGGTTGACGCGCCAGGGTTGCGCACCCGGGCTGGAGATCGCTCCGCTCGTCTCGGACGACGAGAGCTCCGCGCTGATCGACTATCTGTTGGCCGGTGGTCGCGCCGGCGCGACGACCGCCGAGTAGGGCGCGACGCGCTCAGCGCAACGCGGCGTCGAGTCCCTTGGCCGCGTCGTGGAACGTCGAGCCGATGAGCTCCCGCGCGCCGACCATGATCTCCGCCATCTCGGGAAGCGGGTCGAAGGCGAAGGTCCACAGCAAGGTGGTGGAATCACGATCGGCCGATTCCACCACCCAGTCTTCGAGCAGGGCCTTGAACACCGGCCCCGACGTCTCGTCGACCCGGTAGGCCCACCGCGTGCGGCGCGTCCCAGGCGAGCATCGTCTCGCGGTACTTGACGCCGCCGATTCGCACCCAGCGGCGGGTACCGACGCCGGCAGGTTCGTCGCCTTCATACGCGCCCGCCTCGATGCCCGGGAACCATCCCCACGTCGACGGGTCCGAGCTGATCGCGTCGAACACCGCGGCGCACGGCGCGTCGAGTGACGCGCGGTAGTCGAAGCGATGGGGCGCGGTCTCGAGGAAGTCGAGCCCGACGGGTTCGAGCTGGTGCACGGCGTCGGTCATCGCCGGAGTCTGGCACCTCTCGGCGAGCCGCGACCGGCTCGTCGCCGGTGCTCCGGATCAGCCGCCGCCGCCGCCGAGCGTCTTCTGCAGCCCGGTCGCGAGCTGTTGACGCTCGGTCGGCGTGAGCTTCGCGTCGCTGTGCATGCCGAACCACGTGTAGTAGCTGGGCGGCATCGATCCGTTCGAGACCGTCTCGGCGGCATCGTCGGACCGACCGCCGTTCGTTCCCCACTCGGAGAAGTTGAGCTTGTCGCGGCCTTCCTTGACGTGGTTGGTGATCCACCACGACAGCGGCGCGATGTCCTCCCACCACGTGGTCTTCGTCTCGTTGCTGTGGCAGTCGAAGCACGCGGCCACCGCGAGCTTGCGGGTCTGGGGGCTGTCCCACTTCGGCTCCTGCGCGACCGCGGGATTCGTGACCCGGTAGGGGATGAACTGGATCACGACGAACCCGATGATCCCGATTGCGAGCGCGATGAGCAACCAGCGGAGCCAAGGTCTCATCAACCTGGTCTACCGTGATCTGGCCCGGCCAAACGCGCACTTTCCGCGTTTTCGGCGGGAAAGTTGGACACTTCTTAACCCGGTCGTCACTCGGGGTGACGACGTCCCGCGATTCAGCTCCGCGAGGGTCTCGACGAGCGCCCGGGACTCGCGGAGCTGGTCGTCCATCGCGCCCGCCAGCGCGGCGATCGACGCGTCGACGAGCTGCGGCGCAAGGCCATGGGCCCGATCCGCCGACCGCAGCGCGACGACGTGCTCGGCGAGCAGCGTCGGGTCGCCGAGCGTGAGTGCACCCTGCACCACCAGCACGATCCGGTTGAGCTCTTCGGCCAACCGCACGGCGGAGGGCGCGTCGAGCGTCGCTCAGCCCGAGCAGCGCGGTCGCGACGAGCCGGGGCGCAACGTGCTCGAGGTCGCGCGCACTCGGGATGCCCGCTGACGTCGGACGCGAGCTCCTCGGGAGGCAACACCGTCCAACGGTCGAGGAGCTCGGCAGCGTCGAGCGGGTCGACCGAGGCCGCGTCCGCACCGAGCAGGCGCGCCCGCTCGGCCCGGGGTCCGAGCGCCTGACCACCTGCGATCACCGGGATTCCGGCGGCGTGCGCGGCGGCGACGGATCGGGTCGCGTGGAAGGCTGCGGAAGCCATCGACACGCTGAGGGCCAGCGCCATCGGATGCTGATGCTCCAGGTACTCGCTGAGGTCGGCGGCGGGCAGCGACGCGCCGAGGAACATCGCCCGGAAGCCCCGAAGGGCGAGCGTCGCCGCGACCACCCGACCCGGCAGCGAGTGCGTGTCGCTCTCCGGGCAGGAGATCACCACGGTCGGACCGTCGGGCGGCGCGAGGGTTCCGGTGAGCAGCGCGACGAGGCTCTCGGTCGCGGCAGTCGCGGCGTGCTCGTCCGCGATCGTCAGGTCGCCGTCGGCCCAGCGGCGCCCCACCTCGATCTGCACGGGCCCGATCACGTCGGTGACGAGACGCTCGAACGGACACGCCGTCCTCGAGCAGACCCGTCGAGAGGTCGTACGCCAGGCCGAGGTCGCCGTCGATCAGCGCGGCGAGAAGAACGGTACGCATCCCGGCGGTGCTCGGCGGCTGCAGTGGGTTCTCCATCGTCAGCTCGTCCTCGAGAGCGGTCGGCGCGGGCTCGAGCCTACGCACGGGCTCTACGGAGCGACCCCGACTCTCGTATGAGATCGGATCCGTCAACGCCCGCGCCATCCGACCTCGGCCGCCAGCGTCGTACCAACCACGACACTCCGAGATCGAGGCAGGAAACGATGGTCAAGCTCTCCACGTCGCGACTCCGGCGCCTGATCACGGTGCCCGGCGTCGTCCTGGCGGCGACTCCTGCTCACGGTCGGCGCGCCGGTCTGGATTCCGGTGGCGCTCCTCGCCGATCTCGCCCGGGCCCGCCGCCGGCTCCCGCTCCTCCGGCTCGTGACCTTCGGGCTGTGGTGGTCCTGGATGGAGACGATCGGAGTCGCGGTCTCCGCCGGTCTCTGGGCCATCGGGAGATCGCAGCGCCGCGACGCGCACTACCGGCTCCAAGCATGGTGGGCCGGCCGGCTCGTCGCGGGGCTGCGGTACCTCGCCGATCTCCGGATCGAAGTGGACGGTCTCGATGCGCTCGACGGGGGGCCGCTGGTCATCTGCTCTCGCCACTCGAGCCTGGCGGACTCGCTGCTCCCGGCCTGGCTGCTCGCCGAAGCCGGCATGCGGCCGCACTACGTCATGAAACGAGAGCTGCTCCTCGATCCCTGTCTCGACATCGTGGGAAATCGGGTGCCCAATTGCTTCGTGGACCGAGGCGCGTCCGACACCGGTCCCGAGCTCGCCGGCATCGAGCAGCTCGGCCGCGGCCTCGAACCGCGCGACGCCGCGGTCATCTATCCCGAAGGGGGAGTGGCGACGCCGGCTCGCCGATGGCGGGCGATGGCGCAGCTGGTCGATCGCGAACCCGGAGCGGTTCAGCCGCCTCGCCGTGTTGACCCATCTCATGCCGCCGCGAGCGAAGGGGACGATCGCGTTGCTGCGCGGTGCCCCGGATGCCGACGTCGTGCTGATGGCGCATGTCGGGCTCGAGGGGCTCGCACGCGTGTCGAACGCCGCCCGGCAGATTCCGCTCCGCGCGCCGGTGCGAGTCCAGCTCCGGCGGATTCCGCGCTCCGAGCTGCCCGGTGAATCCGAGCTGCCGGCTTGGCTCGACGACCGGTTCGTCGAGATGGACGCATGGATCGGAGCGTCCGAGCGCGCCCGCGAGCCCGAGGTCGCGGGCGTCGGGCAACCGGTGACCGAGCACGCGACGAAGGCCGACGTCTCGTGACCGGTGAGGTGATGCTCGCCGCGGCCGGTGCGATCGCGGCGTTGATGCTGGCCACGTGGTTGGTCAGCCTCGCCTGGCGCGATGCGTCGATCGTCGACCCGGTCTGGCCGCTCGGCTTCGTGCTGGTGGCCTGGGTCGTGCACGCAGTGGCCGACGGCGATCAGGCCCGGAGCTGGTTGCTGGTCGCGATGGTCACGATCTGGGGGCTCCGCCTCAGCGCGCACCTGGCGTGGCGCAAGCGAGGCGAGCCGGAGGACTACCGGTACCAGGCGATGCGCAAGCACTGGGGTCCGCGATTCCCGATCATCAGCCTCGTCACGGTGTTCGCGTTGCAAGGCGTCCTGATGTGGATCGTGTCGCTGCCGGTTCAGCTCGGCCAGGTACCCGACGACCCTGGCCTCGGTCCGCTGGCCGGAATCGGCGTGCTGGTCTGGATCGTCGGGTTCTTGTTCGAGGCGATCGGCGACGCGCAGCTGACGCGCTTCAAGGGCGACCCGGCCAACCAGGGCCAGGTCATGGATCAGGGGCTCTGGCGCTACACCCGGCACCCCAACTACTTCGGGGACGCGTGCGTGTGGTGGGGGATCGCGTTGGTGGCGGCGGAGAGTGGACTGGGAGCAATCGGGCTCATCGGTGCCCTGGTGATGACGGTGTTGCTGCGCCGGGTGTCCGGGGTGCCGATGCTCGAACGGTCCATGGCGAAACGGCGACCCGGTTACGTCGAGTACGTCGCCCGCACGAGCCCATTCGTTCCCCGACCGCCCCGTCCCGCCGGAGGCTGATCGCGGCGTCGGCCGTCGGGTGCGACACTCTGGGCATCGACACGCTACGGGACGTCCCGGACGCCGAGCTGGTCGAAGCGATCGGTCGCTCGGATGAAGCCGCGTTGGCGGAGGTCTACAAGCGCCATGCGGACGCGAGCCGCGCGCTGGCCCGCCGCCTCGCTCGCGAACCGGCACTCGCCGAAGAAGTAGTGCAAGAGGTCTTCATCCGCCTCTGGCGGCACGCCGATCGCTACGAGCCGAGCCGCGGCTCGTTGCGTTCCTACCTGCTGGCTCACACACACGGTCGGGCGCTGGATGTCGTGCGTTCCGAATCCTCGCGGCGGCGGCGCGAGGAGCGCGAAGCGCAGATGCGCAGGGAGCCCGGCTACGACCTCGAGCGGGAGGTGATGGACCGGTCGGCGGCCGGTCAGATCCGCGCCGCGCTCGCCAAGCTGCCCGAAGCCGAGCGGGCCGCCGTCGAGCTGGCGTACTTCGGTGGCCACCCCTACCGGGTGGTGGCAGAGATGCTCGGCGAGCCCGAAGGCACCGTGAAGAGTCGCATCCGGTCCGGGTTGTCGCGACTGCGCGTCGCGATGCGCGAGACCCAGGACGACGGGCCGTAGCGCCGTGACGAAGTACTTCCGCGACCGACGAGATGCTGGTCGTCAGCTCGCGGCGCGCCTGGCCCTCGAGTCCGTCGCGGGTGCGGTCGTCGTGGGACTCCCCCGCGGCGGCGTTCCGGTGGCGTTCGAGGTCGCGGTTGCACTGGGTGCGCCGCTGGACGTGATCATCGTGCGCAAGCTCGGGGTCCCGGCCCAGCCCGAGCTCGGCATGGGCGCGATCGGCGAGGGCGGTACGCGCGTGCTCAACCGGCGCGTGCTCGACGCGGCGGGGATCACGGATCGGGAGCTCGCCGCGGTCGAGGCGAGGGAGCGCACGGAAGTCGAACGGCGCGCGCGCCGGTTCCGCGGTGATCGCGAGCGAATCTCGCTGTACGGGAAGACGGTCATCGTCGTCGACGACGGGCTCGCGACCGGCGGGACGGCCCGGGCGGCGATGCAGACCGTCCGCGGCACAAGGAGCGGCGCGCGTGGTGCTGGCGGTCCCGGTCGCGTCGCCCGACGCGGTCCGCGTCGTGAGCGCCGACGCCGACGCCGTGATCGTGCTCCACTCGCCGCCGCAGCTGCGCTCGATCGGCGAGTGGTATGCCGACTTCACCCAGACTCCGGATGACGAAGTGGTGCAGCTGCTCGCGGCCGCGAACCCGACGAGCGAGAGTGGAGGCACCTGAGCCGGATTCAGTTGAAGTGCCGGGCCGCGTGCTCCAGTGCGATCAGCTCGTCACGAATCTCGCGGTCGAGCTCGCACGCTCGGCCCGTCGCCGGATCCTCGAGCACGACCCGGCACGCCGCGTTGATCGTCGCGTCGGACTCACCGCCTGTGCCGCGGATCCGGAACGAGACGACGAACGACGTAGGAAAGACCTCGGTCGCACTAGCGCTGACGCTGACCTGCCCCGGCTGACCCAGGTCGGCGGCGCCCGGAAGCTCGCCGATGTCGAACCGCACCCGGAGCCCGGCCCGGGCTCGGGTCGACTCCAATCGCGAGCACTGCTCGACGTACGCCGCGGCGGCGTCGGTGATCCAACGGCGGAGCATCTCGTCGCGCAGCGTCCCGCCCGGGTCGCGATCGGTCGGGCCGACGTCGTGCATCTGCAACACCGACCATCTCGTCGAGAACGTGCTCATGGAAGGCAACGCTACGAGGACCCGAGGCCGGGAGAGCGGCGAATTGCGCACGAGGCCCGGGTCGACTCTTGGCCCGGCCATCACCTTCTCGCCACATCGGCGTGTGACGCTTGCTTCGTGAAGAGGGCCGTGGACCGTCGTCGGTTTCTCGGCCTCGTGGGCGCCGGCGCCGCGGGTCTTGCTCTCAGCGTGTGCACCAGCGGCTCCGAGGCCAAGGACCGGATCAGCTCGAAGCCCAGCACAACCACGAAGACCACCGGACGGTCCCACCGCTGGTGCCGCCGGCGGCCGGCTGGGCGACCGTCGACGCCGCGGCCGTGGGCTGGGATCCGGTCGCGCTGCAGGCGGCGTTCGACTACGCCGGCGAGCACGCGAGCCGGGCGATGGTCGCCGCCGTCGGTGGGCGGGTGGTGGCCCAACAGTCGTGGGGTGTCGACCTCGGGTTCGCCCGCGACGTTGCGTCGGTGCAGAAGAGCGTCACCGCGTTGCTCGTCGGCAATCTGGCCGACGCCGGTCGGGTCGCGCTCACCGAGCCGGTGGCGACGTACCTCGGCGCGGGCTGGACCCGGACGACCCCGGCGCAGGAGGCGAAGATCACGGTCCGGCACCTGCTGACGATGACGAGTGGGCTGACCGACGATCTCCACTTCGAAGCCGCGCCGGGGACGGTCTGGCGTTACAACACCAACGCGTACCAGGAGCTCCCGCACGTCGTGGAGGCCGTGACCCACCGGACCATGGAAGCGGTGACCCGCGCGGAGCTCTTCGATCCGATCGGCGTGTCGGGGGCCAGCGGATGGCGTGACCGTCGGGGACTCGGACCGTTCGCCGCGGACGGAAACGGCCGGCGCATCCAAGGGCTCCTGATGACGGCGCCGGACATGGCGCGCGTCGGGCTGCTGGTCGCGCGGGGCGGCGACTGGGGTGGCCGCCCCGTGCTGACCGATCCGCGCTACCTGGCCACCGCGCTCAACAGCTCACAAGATCTCAATCCGTCGTACGGCTACCTCTGGTGGCTCAACGGAAAGTCGGCGCACGTGCTCCCCGGCCCACCGCGTACGGAGCCCCGGGCCGATCATCCCGACGGCACCCGCGGATCTCGTCGCCGCGTTGGGCAAGGACGACCAGAAGATCTACGTCTGCAACTCGCTCGACCTCGTGGTGACGCGGATCGGCGCCAACGCCGGCACCGCCCGCTTCGACGCGCTCTCCGGCTTCGACGCCGAGCTGTGGCGTCGACTCGCCGCCGCCGCCCCGTGACCGAGTCCGGGCGCGCCGAGGCCCTGCTCCCGGGCAGGGTGGGATCAGGACCTCGAGGCGCGGCTTCACCCCTCCGCTCCGAAGAGCTCCGGGGTGTCGCGTACCGAGAACGTAGCCGCGAGTCCTGGCACCTACCTGAGCACAATGGCTCTACTTCACCGGAAGCCCCGTGGTGTGTGCCTCACGGCACGTTCCGTGCCCGGAGCTGCGCGGTGATCGGGGCTGCGCCGTGATCGGGGTCAGGCCGGGAAGGGGCTGAGCCCGAGGCGCTCCCGGATCTCCGGGCGCCGCAGCGGCGGCACGCTCTTGGGGGGCTGGCGCCGGGCCGGGAGACCGGACAGCAGCTGCTCGGTGATCGCTGCGATCTCGAGCGCCGCCGTGTTCATGGCGTCGGTGAGCGCGGGGTTCGGACGCGAGATGCCGGTGACCTTGCGCACGAATTGGCTGGCAGCAGCTTCGATCTCCTCCCGAGTAGCCGGAGGTTCGAGGCCGCGGAGCTCGGTGATGTTTCTGCACATGCGCAGAAGGCTACCGAGTCGTCCCGGGCCGTTCCGGCGTGCCGCCTGCCGGTGGGGACTGCGGCCGAAGGTCACATCTCGGGGGGTGCACCCCGGTAGCGGTCGTCGATCGGGCTCATGATCCCGATCGCGTGGCCGTCCGGGTCCTCGACGATCGTGTACCGGGAACCCCAGAAGGCGTCGTACGGCTCCTGCTGCGACCGGTGCCCGGCCTCGGTCAGGTCCGCGTAGATCCGGTCGACGGTCTCCCGCGCGCCGACGCGGAAGCCGAGTACGACGGTGCCCCGGTTGCCCAGACCGGGGAACCCCTGGTTCCACTTCGGTGCGAACTCGGCGCTGTCGAAGTCGAGATCCAGGCCCTCGCGGGTCTCGGCCGACCGGTGGTACGAGTTCCACGGGCCCTGGTCGGGGAGCGTGAGCCCGAGGCGCCGGTAGAAGTCGACGGTCGCCGGCATGTCGCTCACGACCAGGTTCACCTGGTCGAGCACCGGTCGGTCGTCTGCGTTCGTCACGTTCGCGTTCGTCACTGCCCATGACCTCCTGGTGAACGGGGAGGCTACGCCGGAATCGCCTCGCTGAATTCCGGTGGGAGCGGTGGCGCCGAGTTGAGCCACGAGCGGTTCCGCCGCCAGAAGACGTAGGTGATCAGACCGAAGGGGATCGGGATGACGTAGGTGAGCAGCCGGAACAGCAGCACCGCACCGACGATCTGGTCGTGCGCGCCACCGGCGGCGTCGAGCCCCGCGATCAGGGCGAGCTCGATGACCCCGAGCCCGCCGGGGGTGAGCGGGATCGCGGTCAGCAGGCGGGCGAACGCGAAGACGGCCAGCACCTGCGTCCAGCTCACCTCGTTGTCCGACACGCCGATCTGCCGCAGCGCGACCAGCAGCACGGCGTAGAGCGAGAGGTGTCCGACGATGGTCCAGAACGTGAGCGCCATCCAACGATGGCGCACCAGGCCGATGACGCGGGACCGGAACTTCACGACTGCGAGGTCGTAGCCCTCGACCGGGCCCTTGCGGAACACGTGGCGCAAGCGGGTGACGACGCGGGCGAAGAAGTTGCCGATGCGAGCGGCGAACTCCTCGCTCCGCAGGATGAGCGCGAACACGACGACCGCGGCGATGAGCCCGCCGAACCCGATCAACGCGGAGACGATGCGCCCGCCGCCGGCGCCGCCCTCGAGCGCGAGCAACGACACCGCGACGATCGGGAGCGCGAGCTTGACGAAGTTGTTCCAGATGCCCGACACCACGACGGACAGCGTGATCCGCGACTTCGAGAAGCCCCACGAGCCGAGCATCCCGTAGGTGAGGCCGATCGAGACCGCGCCGCCCGCCGGCACCGTGTTGGCGACGGCGGTGGTGGTCTCGGTCGTCACCATCGCCTGTTGCCACCGCAGTCCCGGGGTGGCGATCACGGTGATGATCCAGTAGGTGATGAGGTTCCAGATCGGCCGCGACGAGGAGCACACCCATCTCGAGCGTCGTCATGGCCCGGATCTGCTCCCAGACCTCGGAGAGATCCGCGATCTGCGGCAGGACGAACACGAGCATGGCGACGCCGAGCCCGATGGAGAGCGTCCCCTGGATGATTCGCCGGCGCAGGCTCTTGCCCGAGGCGCGTGTCCGGCCCCGCCGTCCGGCCGTTCCCCGCTCGCTCGTCTCGACGTCTCACGCTCTCGTCAACCATCGTGCGCACGCACTTTCCTGCAGGGTTTCGCTGCGTGCGAGTCTGTCCGGGACGAGTGGGGAAGGTCTAGTGCGCGTCACGGGTTCGGGTGTGGCAGCCGATGCGAAGGTACCGGTTCATCGGCGTCGCCGGGTTGCTCAGTGTCGTGGTCCTCGGCCGCGTGCACCGCCACGCCGCAGCGCGCGCCGGTCCAGAGCTCGCTGCACGACGGGGCGATCACCGTGGCGTCGTTCGACTTCCCCGAGAGCGAGCTGCTGGCGGACCTCTACGGGCAGGCGTTGCGCAACCACGGCTACCCGGTTCGCCTCGCGCGGCGGCTCGGCCCCCGGGAGCTGGTGGACCCGGCGCTGGCCCGCGGCCTCGTCGAGCTGGTCCCCGAATACGCCGGAACCGCGCTCCAGTTCCTCAGTCTCGGCAAGGCGCAGCCGTCCGCGGATGTGGCCGCGACCCACGCCGCGCTCGAGCAGACGTTGCGCGGCTCGCAGCTCGTCGCGCTCGATCCCTCGCCCGCGCAGGATGCGAACGCGATCGTCGTCACGCCCCGGACGGCGAGCAAGTACGGGCTGCACACCATCAGTGATCTTGCCCGGGTGAAGCCATTGCTCACCTTCGGCGGCCCGCCCGAGTGCCGGACGCGACCGTTGTGCCTGCAAGGGCTCCGCCGCACGTACGGCCTGCGGGTGGCGAGCTTCCTCCCGCTCGACGTCGGCGGACCGCTGACGCGCCAGGCGCTCGAGCAGCAGCAGGTCGACGTGGCGCTCATGTTCAGCACCGAACCCGCATTGGTCAATGCCGGCCTGGTCGCGCTGGCCGACGATCGCGCCGCTGCAGCCGGCCGAGAACGTGACGCCGATCGCCCACCGTGAAGCGGTCAACGCGGTGGGGTCCCGGCTTCGTGGACGTCGTGAACCAGGTCTCCTCGGCACTCACCACCGGAGACCTGCGAGCATTGAACGCGCAAGTGGCTGCCGGCACCTCGCCGACAGCAGCAGCAGCCGGGTGGTTGCGAAAGGCCGGCATTGCGGTGACCGATCGGACCACGGTGGATCTCACGGAAGGCGCCTCGGGGCCGGACACGATCGTGGCGCGCCTGCCGACCACCGTCGACGGCAGTCGCCGGCGCCGGCGCCCGACCGGCATGGCTCCGCCCGCTGCCCCGCAACATCGGGCGGAGCGGGTACCTCCTGCTGTTCCTCACCATCGTGCTGCTCGTCTGGATCCCGGCCGCACTCATCTTCCCGGAGGTCGAGCGCTTCGCCGACCGCACCGACACGGCGATCCTCGAGCAGATCGTCGGGCTGCGCACCTCGTGGCTGACGACCGTGGCGGACCGGATCGACCGGCTCGGCTCGGGGTGGACGCCCACGACGATCATCGGCGTCACGATCGTGCTGCTGATGGTGTTCCGCCGGTGGCGCCATCTGTTGGTGCTGATCGGCAGCATCGCCGTGCTCGAGGTCTTCGGAGAGATCCTCTACTCGAGCTTCACGCGACCGCGTCCTTTCGGCGTGACGATCATCGGCCGTTGGAGCGGGTACTCGATGCCGTCCCCGCCGGTGGCGATCTTCGCCGCGTTCCTCATCGGCGTCGCGTACACGCTCGTCGTGCCCGGGCCACCCACGCACCGCGGCGAAGTGGGTCGTCGCGGTGCTCGTGGGGGTCTTCGCCGCTTCGCGCCTGTACCTCGCGGTCGATCACCCGTCGGACCAGGTCGTCGCGATCACGCTCGGCGTCGCGATCCCGCTGCTCGCGTTTCGGTTCTTCTGTCCGAACGAGGTCTTCCCCGTCGTGTACAAGCGAGGCAAGACCGCACACCTCGACGTCGGCGGTCGGCGCGGCGAAGCGATCCGCCAGGCCGTGAAGGACCAGCTCGGGATCGAGGTGATTGACGTCGCGCCACGTCGGGTTGGCCGGGTCCGGCGGATCCACGCCGATCCGGATGCACGTCGCGGATCCCGACTGCTACCTCTTCGCCAAGCTCTACGCGATGAGCCATGTGCGCTCGGATCGTTGGTACAAGCTCGGCCGCACGATCCTCTACGGCCGGCTGGAGGACGAGAGCTCGTTCCAGAACGTCCGGCGCCTGTGCGAGTACGAGGACTACGCAGCCCGGCTCTTCAGCGACAGCGGGATCCCGACTGCGAAGTCCTACGGCATCGTGGAGCTCACGCCGGACCGGGAGTACCTGCTCGTCACCGAGTTCTTCGACAACGCGCAAGAGCTCGGCGACGCCACCGTCGACGACGCGATCATCGACGAGAGCCTGATGATCGTGCGCAAGCTCTGGGACGCGGGCTTGGCGCACCGCGACATCAAGCCGGCCAACCTGATGGTCGTCGACGGGCATGTCCGGCTGATCGACGTCGCGTTCGCCCAGGTGCGCCCGTCGCCGTGGCGCCAGGCGGTGGACCTCGCCAACATGATGCTGGTGCTCGCGGTGCGCACGAGCGCGGAGCGTGTCTATCGCCGGGCGCTGCTCGTGTTCACGCCGGACGACATCGCGGAGGCGTTCGCAGCCGCACGGGGCGTGGCGAGCCCGTCCCAGCTCCGGTCCGCGCTGAAGGCGGACGGTCGCAACCTGATCGAGGAGTTCCGGGCGCTCGGACCCGACCGCCGCCCCATCACCTTGCAGCGTTGGAGCTTCCGTCGCATCGGTCTCGCGCTCGCGCTGGTCATCGGGTTGGTCGTCGTGGTGAGCCAGGCCGCACAGATGCTCCGGCCGGCGCACGACATCAAGCTGAGCGGCAGCCCGACTGCGGGACGAGCGATCTCATGGTGTTGATCGCGCAGTCGGTGCCGTCGGCGACGCAGCTGCCGTGCGTCGCGACCCTGCCCGCGGGTTGGAGCCTCGAGGATGTGCACGTCAGCGCGGGGCATCACGACGTTCTCCCTCGACTCCGACATCGCCGGGAAGCGCGCGGTGCGGGTGACCCTGACCTCGCCCGAGCGAGTGTGGCGTCGGGCATGCCCAGCCGGTACCGAGCGACGAGATCGATACGTTCCGGTACGAGCGGCCGGAAGCACTCACGCCCCGGCTGCGTTCGACTCGCTTCTACACGTTCTCCGGCGGCTGCGTGCGTTACCGCTTCGAGTTCCAGAGCTCGGGCACGCCGGAGCTCGTGTTCGCCGCCGACCAGGCACTCGGGTTCGAGAGCCGCCAGCGCCTGGTGCGCGACGTCCGCGCGCGCACCGGGCTCCGGCTCTGCGGTGCCGACGTGCCGTGCCCCGGGGGTGACGGGTCGTGACGCGAACCGCAGACTTCGGTCGAGCGTGAACCGGACGCTCGGCGTCACCGGAAACCTGCTCGTCGCCCTCGGTGGGTTCGTGGTCGTCGCCGTGTGCGCGTGGATCGCCCGGAACGGCACGGTCGGCTCCGTGGAGCGTGACGTCTTCCACGCGATCAACGACCTGCCGGACTGGATGTACCGGATCCTCTGGCCGTTCCAACAGTTCGGGAACCTGATCGTCGCGTTGCTCGTCGGTCTCGGCGTCGCCATCTGGCTGCGGAAGTGGTGGGTCGCGGTCGCCGTCGTCGCGGCCGTCGCACTGAAGCTGGTCGGTGAGACCCTGGTCAAGGAAGTCGTCCAGCGCAGCCGGCCGGGCACCACGATCGGCAACATCACGATGCGCGGCGATGTGTCCGCGCACGGGCTCAGCTTCGTGTCCGGGCACGCGGTGATCGTCACGGCCATTGCCGGGCTGCTGACCCCGGTCCTGCCCCGCCCGTGGAAGTGGGCGCCGTGGGTGTTCGTCGTGCTGAACGGCGTGGCGCGGATCTACGTCGGCGCACACAACCCGCTCGACGTCATCGGCGGCGTCGGCGTCGGGCTCGTGATCGCCGGGCTGCTCAACGCCCTGCTCGCGCCGACGCGGGCGCCGCGCCAGGAGGTCGTTGCCGGTTTGAGGCTGCCGGGGCGCGTCCGCCCGACCGACGGAGATCGCGAGCTCGGACCGATGCTGGCCGAGCCTCGCCGCGCGTTGGCGTGGGCCGGGCTCATGCTCGGTGGCGCGCTCGTGCTGTTCCTCCTCGTCTGGAACTCGTCCACCCACGCGGTGGTCCAGTCCGTCGACGACTGGTTCCGTGACCTCGTCGAGAGCCTCCGGTGGCAGCCGCTCGTCGAGCTGGCGAAGGTGTTCGACTTCCTCGGCAGCACCTACTGCAACTGGCTCATCCGGATCACCGTGTTGGCGATCCTCGCCTACCGGCGGCAGTGGTTGAGCCTCGGCGCGTTCGCGTTGGCGATCGTGGCGTCCGAAGCGATGATCGGTCCGATGAAGGCGCTCTACGACCGGCCGCGCCCACCCGGCGCGCTCGTCGGTACGTCGGGCGCGTCGTTCCCGTCCGGCCACGCGGTGTCGTCGGCAGTCACCGCGGTCGGCCTCGTGATCGTGCTCCTCCCACCCGGCCACACCCGCTGGGTCTGGGAGCGCCGGGCGGCGCTGTTCGCCGCGCTCATGGCCTTCAGTCGCACCTATCTCGGCGCGCACTGGCTGTCGGATGTGGTGGCCGGCGTGCTGCTCGGGTGTGGCATTGCGATCGCCTGCCCGGCATTGCTCGTCGAGATGCGGGTGCGGACGAACGCCCGCCGCGATCGCCTGCAACGTGAGTAGCCGTTCGTCGGCGCGGCGCAAGCTCGCGCTCGGGGTCGCCGTCCTCGCGGCGGCGACGATCCCGACCCGCCGCCCGCAGCCGCCGCGCCTCGAGCTGGAGATCTTCGACGCAGTCAACGACCTCCCGGACGCGTTGTATCCGCCGCTGTGGCCGCTCATGCAGTTCGGCGCGCTGGCGGCCGTGCCCGTCGACCGCGGGCGTCGTCTGGCTCACCGGCGATCGGGCGCGCGCGGTGCGGCTGCTCGCCGCCGGGACGGCGACCTGGGCGTTGGCGAAGGGGGTCAAGCAGGTCATCCGGCGAGGCCGCCCGGCATCAGTGCAGCCGGCCGTACACGTGCGGGGCCAGGCCCAGTCGGGCGACGGCTTCGTGTCCGGGCACGCGGCGGTCTCCGTCGCGCTGGCCGCGGGCGCCATCCGGTCGGTGCCCGTGCTCGATCCGGTGCTCGCGGTGCTGGCCGCCTGCGTCGGGCTCTCCCGGATGTACGTCGGCGCCCACCTCCCGCTCGACGTGCTCGGCGGCGCGGCGCTCGGCCTGATCGTCGACGCGGCGATCGAGCTCGCGTTTCCCGTCTGAGCTGTTCCGATCTGAACTGCCCCGGTCTGAGGGGTGCCGGTCTGAGCTGATCCGGCGTTGAGCGTTCTGATCTGAGGTGGCCACCGGTCCGAGTGTCTGACCGGCCAGATCGGGCCATTCGAGTCCTGGCACGTCTGACCGCTACTGCTCGGGCGGGCCGAGCAGCCACTCGAGCTCGGTCCAGTCCGCGATCCCGCAGCCGTTGGTGCGCGTCACCTCGAGGTGCACCGCGTCGCCGTCGACCGTGCCCGTGATCGTGGCGTGCTGCGGGCCGCCGTAGATCTCGCTGCAGATTCGCCCGGGCGGGTCGGCTCCGAGGTCGTGAGCAGGTCCCGGCTCTCGATGACCTTGGTGCAGGTCGGAGCGGCGGTCGCGGCGAAGATCCCGTCCCGGTCGGCGTCGCCGCGCCGCATCGCAGGGTCCCCGAGAACGGGATCTCGGTCGGCGTCGCGGCCGGCTCGGCGGTCGCCGCGGTCCGGACGCCGGTCACCGAGAGCTCGGTGCGGCCGCCGACGGGCGGCAGGGTCGTGGCGGTATCGGGCCGGCTGGACGGGTCCCCGCCGCCCCGATCGTCGCCCGCATCCGGACCCGCAGGCACCGGCCAGAACGCACGAGCAACCATGACCAGGAGGCGGTGACCGCCATCGGGGTCCGGGGCACGCGAACATCTTCTGTCGCGCGGACCGCGAGCAGCGGGGACGCGAGGGGTGCCTGGAAGGCGCCGTTCCCATTGGAGTAGTTTGCTCGTCCCTCGTGGCCAGGCTCGGCCAGGGGTGGCGGGCGCCGTACCGGTGAACGCAGGGGGGTGAGGGACAGGGTGACGACCGTCGCGGAGCCGCCGCGCACGGCCGACCCCGCGCCGGGAACCGCGGGCACCGGCCGGCCTCGCAGGCCGAGGTCCCGCCCACCGTTCTTCGAGCGCGCCTGGTGGCGCTGGTTCGGCTTCGCCGCTCCTGGCCGCCGTCGCCTACGCTCCCGGTGCTCCTGACCCACCCGGGCAAGGTCGACGCGGACACCAAGAGCTACCTGTTCCTCGATCCCGGGGCGCCTCCTCTCGGCCGCGATCTCGATGTGGGACCCCAAGATCGGGATGGGGACCGTCACCCACCAGAACATCGGGTACCTCTTCCCGATGGGTCCGTTCTTCTGGATCCTGGAGCAGGGCCTGGGGGTGCCGTCCTGGGTCGCGCAGCGGCTCTGGCTCGGCTCGCTGATCTTCGCCGCCGGCCTCGGCATGCGGTACCTGCTGCGCACCCTCGGCGTACGGGGCCCGGGCATCGCGGTCGGGATGCTCGCCTACATGTTCACGCCGTACGTGGTCGAGTACTCGTCCCGCTTCACCGGGCTGATCGGCCCGTGGGCCGCGCTGCCGTGGATGATCGCGTTCATCGCGCTCGCGCTGCGCAAGGGCGGGTGGAAGTACCCGGCGCTGTTCGCGCTCACGGTGCAGCTCGTCGGTGGGATCAACGCGACCGCGCTGATCTGCGCCGGCCTCGGTCCGGTGCTCTGGATCCCGTATTCGGTGTGGGTCGTGCGGGAGAGCGACGTTCCGGCGCGCGGTGAGCGTCGTGCTGCGCACCGGCCTGCTGACGATCGTCACCTCGCTGTGGTGGATCGCCGGGCTCTGGGCGCAGAGCGGGTACGGGCTCGACATCCTGGCGTACACCGAGACGGTCGAGACCGTCTCGAAGACCGCGTACGCGAACGAGATCCTGCGCGGGCTGGGCTACTGGTTCTTCTACTTCCGCGACCGGCTCGGAGCGTGGAACGACGGCGCGTCGAACTACACGCAGGTGCCGTGGCTGATCCTCGTGAGCTACATGGTGCCGACGCTCGCGCTGCTCTCCGCCGTGCTCGTGCGCTGGAGGCACCGGGCCTTCTTCGTCCTCATCGCGCTGCTCGGCGTGGTGATCGCGGTCGGGTCGTCGCCGTTCAACGATCCGTCGCCGCTCGGTTCGCTCTTCAAGTCGTTCGCGACCAGCTCCACGTTCGGACTCGCGCTGCGCAGCACGTCCCGGGCGGTTCCGCTCGTGGTGCTCGGGCTCGCCGGGCTGCTCGCGGCCGGCGTCAGCGCGGTCTACGACGCGCTCCGGGCCCGGCGGAAGGGGTGGCTCGGGATCGTCATCGCGTGCGCCGCCGCGGCGCTCGTCCTGCTCAGCTTCCCCGCACTCTGGGACGACGTGCTCTACAGCCGCTACCTCGAGCGCGCCGAGGAAGTGCCGACCTACTGGCAGAAGGCGCTGCACGACGTGGACTCCCGTCCGCACGACACGCGCGTGCTCGCGCTGCCCGGCTCGGACTTCGCCGCGTACCGCTGGGGTGTCACGATCGACCCGATCGAGCCCGGCCTCATCGACCGCCCCTACGTCGCGCGCGAGCTCGTCCCGTGGGGATCGCCACCGTCGGCCGACCTGCTGAACGCGCTGGACCGCCGGCTCCAGAACGACGTGCTCGATCCCGAAGCGATCGCACCCGTCGCGCGGCTCATGTCCGTCGGCGACATCCTGCTGCGCCTGGACCTGCAGACCGAGCGCTACGACCTCGTGCGCTCGGACCCGCTGTGGCGGCTCTTCTCGCCCAACCCGCCGCCCGGACTCGAGCCGGCGCGCACGTTCGGCACCAAGATCCCGGGCCACCCGAAGTTCCCCCAGATCGACGAGCGCACCCTGGTCACGCCGCCCGGGAAGTCACCGCCGCCGGTCGCGGTGCTCGGGGTGAAGAACCCGGAGAAGATCGTGCGGGCGACGCCGACCGCGCGGCCGTTGCTCGTCTCCGGGAACGGCGAGGGTCTCGTCGACGTCGCGTCCGCGGGCCTGCTCGACGGCAACCAGATCGTCCAGTACTCCGGCTCCTTACGCCGAGGACCCGAAGGGTCTGCAGGACCGGCTCGACGACCACGCGACGCTCGTCGTCACCGACAGCAACCGGCGCCGCGGCCTGCGCTGGACCGGCGCGCGTGACACGCCGGGCTACACCGAACAGGCGGGCGAGCAGCCGATGGTCGAGGACCTGCGCGACGCGCGGCTCGACCTGTTCCCCGGCGCGACCGACTCCGCGCGCACCGTCGCGATCCTGAACGGTGTGAAGTCGGTCCAGGCATCGGGCTACGGAACGCCGGGCCTGTCGTACCCGCCCGAGTTCCGTCCGGAGCGGGTGCTCGACGGCGACCCGACCACGTCGTGGCAGGTCGGTGGCCTGCCGAAGGAGCTGCCGGGCAACCGGCTGCGCATCGTCTTGGACCAGCCGATCACGACCGACCACGTGAACCTGCTCCAACCGATCACCGGGAACCGCGGCCGGTACATCAAGCGGGTGACGATGCGCTTCGACGGTGGCGACCCGGTCAGTGCGCAGCTGACCGCCGCGTCGCGCAACCCGTCAGGTGAGGGCCAGACGATCACGTTCCCGCGCCGGACGTTCAAGACGTTCACCGTCGAGATCGATGACGTCCACCTCCCGCTGCGACCGTTCGCCGACGTCTCGGCCCGGCCCGGCCACAACGCCCGGTGGAACACCTCGGACGTCGGCCTGGCCGAGGTCCGCCTGCGCGACGACCGCCCCGGCGCGCAGGACGTGCACGTCGACGAGATCATCAAGATGCCAACGGACCTCCTCGCCGCGGCAGGCCAGAGCTCGCTGCAGCACCCGCTGGTGCTCACGATGGCGCGTGACGGCCGGGTCGCGCCGCCCCGGACGGATCCCGAGCTCGACCTGGTCCGGGAGTTCGTGCTCCCGACCGGGCGTGATTTCGGGCTCGGCGGCGCCGCACGGCTGAACGTCACGGCGCCCGACAACGTGATCGACCAGCTCGTCGGCATTCCGCCGGCGGCTGCGGGCGGAATCGACGTGACGACGACCGAGCACCTGCCCGGCGACGTCCGCGTCCGCGGCTCGGCCGCGCTCGACGGTGATCTCGCCACGTCGTGGAGCACCCCGTTCGGCGACGTCCTCGACCAGTCGATCCGGGTCACCACGCCCGCGCCGATCACGTTCGACCACCTGGACCTGAACGTCGTCAACGACCGCAAGCACTCGGTGCCGCGGACCATCGAGATCACCTCGGACGACGGCACGACGCGCCTCGTCGACCTGCCGCAGATCCCGAGTCAGCAGACCGACGGCGCGACAGCCCCGGTCCCGGTGTCGTTCGACCCGATCAGCGGCCAGACGTTCACGTTCACGATCCGGGCGGTGCGCGAGGTCAAGCGGGTCGACTACCAGACGCTCTCGCGCAACGTGATGCCGGCCGCGATCGCCGAGCTGGGGATCCCCGGTGTCGCGCCCGCGGTCGCGCCGGCGCAGATCCCGTCGGTGTGCCGCACCGACCTCATGACGATGGACGGCGAACCCGTCCCGGTGCGGATCAGCGGCACGACGGCCGCCGCGATCTCCCAGGGCGCGCTGAACGTGGCGCTCTGCGAGCCGGGTGACGCGATCAAGCTCGCGACGGGCAAGCACCTGCTGCGCACGCTCAAGGGTCCGGTCAGCGGCGTCGACTTCGACCGCGTCGTGCTGACGTCCGCCGCCGGTGGTGCCGCGGCCTCGATACCCGAGCTCGTCGCCACCGCGGAGAGCAGCCCCGCGTCGGCGAGCCCGCGGGTCCGGGTGCTGAAGCAGGACTCGACGCACATCACGGTGCGGGTCGACGACGCGTCGAAGCCGTTCTGGATGGTGCTCGGCCAGAGCAAGAACGCGGGCTGGGAGGCGAAGGCGGACGGCACCGACCTCGGCGAGTCCCAGCTGGTCGACGGCTACGCCAACGGCTGGCTGGTGAAACCCGGCCAACGGGCCGGGCAGTGGCCCGATGACGATCACCCTGGAGTGGGTGCCGCAGAAGATCGTGAACGTCGCGCTGCTCCTCAGCGTGCTCGGCGTGCTCGTGTGCCTGGCGATCATCGGTGTCGCGCAGCTCCGGGTGCGGCGCCGGCGCCGGGCGGACCGCGCGGCGCGGGCCGTCGTCCCTGACCTGCCCGTCGATCCCGTCCTCGCACCGGTCGTGCTGCAACCCGTGCTCGCGAGTCCGCTCGTGGCCCGTGGCCGTCGACCGAGTGTGCCGGTCATCGTGTTGACGACGCTCTTCGCCGGCTTCGCCGCGTCCGCGATCGTGCGGCCGTGGTGCGGGCTGCTCGTCGGTCCGCTGGTGTTGCTGGTCTTGCTGCGGCCACGTTGGCGCGCGGTCCTGAGCTTGTTCCCGTTCCTCGCGCTCGGGCTCTGCGGGCTCTACGTCGCGGTCGTGCAGTTCCGTTCGCACTATCCCGTCGGCCTCGAGTGGCCCGGCGGCTTCTGGCGGGCCCGCACCCTCGGCTGGCTCGCGATCGTCTTCCTCGCCGCCGACGTGATCGTCGGCCTCGCCCGCCGCGGCGAATCCCAGCAGGACCCCGACGCTGGATCGGATCCCGATGCGACACCGGACACCGTCGCGAGCGTCGGTCCCCCCGCGGCCGCGCAGATATTTGAACCCGCGCTCGATCCCGAGCTCGCGCCCGCAACCGTGACCCCTCCCGATCCATCGGGAGACCCACCGCCGACGGTCGAACCGCCGCCGAACTAGTCGTGCACGCCCGCGCGCGGTCATGCCGCGCGCGGTCGTGCAGTCGGTGGCGGGTCGAGTCTTCGTTTGCCGGTTTCGGGGTCGGGTGGGCCGAGGGTCCAGCCCTGGGTCTTTCGGGTGTGGTGGATGGAGCAGAGCCAGGTGAGGTTCCACCAGGCGGTGGGGCCGTCGTTCGGCGTGGTCGACCTCGCAGTGGTCGAGCTCGAGGTACTCGCGACCCGAACACCCCTCGATGGAGCATTCGCGGCCGGAGACGATCATCGCGGTGCGCAGCTCGGCGGGGATGTGGCGACCGAAGTGCGCCACGGTGGTGATGTCCTTGCCCTTCTTGATCACCGCGGTGACGAACGCGGTACCCGAGCAGCTCGCGCACCCACTCCACATTCACCGGACCAACTCCCGGGATCTCGCACGTCTCACCTTCGAGCGCGTGGCCCCGGACGAGGGCTTCGTGGTCGACCAGCACGTGCGCCGACCAGCCGCCACCCTTCGATGTCTCACCCGTTGCCGGATCCCCGACGATCGCGTCGGCGAACGCGTCCGCCGCGTACCGATCCTGCGGTTCCCGCACGCCCGACTTCCGTGCTTCCCGGAACTTCTTGCGGGTCCCGTGGTCGATGACGGCTTCGATTGCGCCGCCGACTTCGGGGGTGACCTTGAAGTGGCCTTCGACCATCCCGTCGGGCGTGGGCCACATCCGAAACGACCGGGCCGCGTGCTGGCGCGCGGCCCGCTCGGCCTGATCTTCGCGCCGGGCCCGCACCGCGATGCACCGGTCCCGCAACGGCACGTACCCCTGGGCCGCCGCCGCGAGCAGCTGCGTTTCCACCGCGGGATCGTCGGCGGCGGTCTGGGCGATCAAAGCTGCCGCGCGAGACGACAAGGTGCCCGCCCGCACCGCAGCCGCGGTCTCCGGCAGCGACTCGAGCTTTCCCGCCACTTCGATCGCCCGTTTCGCCTCACCCGCCGATACCCCGGTCACTCGCGAGCACAGCTCCGCGGCGTTGCGATCGTTCTTGTATGTGTAGGCAGCCGTGTCCTCGACCCGCTTCGCGGCCTTGCCCAACAGTCCCGTCGAGCAGGCGGCGCTGCACCCCGATCTCTTCGACCAGGTCGATCGCTTCCTGCCCGCTGCACACGCTCGGATCGAACCCGCGTGCCGCCGATTCGAGAGCCGTCCGTGAGAGTCGAAGATCGTCCTTGATCACCCCCGCATCGTAACACGAGGGTGGGACAACTACGTCCGAACGAACCCTGGCATGCGACCGAGGTGCAGGCCCACGTCGAAGACGCCCCATGGCGGAAGCGACGCAAGACTGCAGACTCTCTGCCGTGTCAACATCTCGCCGTGAACTTCCCGGCGATCAACGGTGTTCGAACGACACCGAAAGGGCATGGAACGGTGGCCCAGGCCACGGGGCGTCAATGACGACGGGTCCACCATCTCTCGCGCGATCTCGGCGTCAGAGCAACGAGAATCGCGCGAGTGGCTGTGAACCCCCGCTTGGGGACAACAGTTGGCGCTGAGGACGACGAGGCCTACGATCAGGCGACGATTGCGGTTCGCGTCGCGCCGCCAAGCGATTGACGAATGGATGGCACGACATGGAGTACGAGTTCACGACGGGGACACCGATCACCGAAGCGGAAGCACTCGAACAGGTCGCGGCCATGGGGTTGCACGGGTTGGCGTTCGACGACGTCCACGACGAGGACGAGACCCTGCACTGGCACGAGTTCGAGGCGGTCACCTGGGTGATCTCCGGCACGGGATCGTTCGCCAACGAGCACGGCGTCGTGACCACGGTCGCACCGGGATGCCGGCTCCGGGCTCCCGCAGGATGGCTGCACCGCACCCTGGCGGGTACCCAGACCCGGGTGGTGATCGGGACGAACCTGCCCGGCGAGCGCTGGACCGCGCCGATAAACAAGGATCCGGCCGAGCGCCCGGCGGAGCTCTCCGCCTGAGCCGCCGGCAGCGCGATTCGGGGTGACTTGTGCGCGCTATGACGCGCCAAGCTCCCGCCGAAAGAGCACGGAGCTCCGTCCCGCAGGCCACGGTGCGTCAATGACGCCACCTCTGATCGATTCGGCGTGAGTTCGCGGGCTATGACACGCGAATCAACGCCGAAGGTCCGGGCTGCTCGACCAGGCCTCGGTGTCCCGCCGTCGGTTCGGCTCCCGGCGTCGGTCATCGGTAGCACGACACACGAACGACGCATTCGGCGTTAGTGGGTGGTCATGCCGCCGTCGATCACCAGCACCTGGCCGGTCATGAAGCTCGACGCGTCGCTCGGCGAGGTAGAGCGCACCGTCGGCGAGCTCCTCGGGCCGGGCCATGCGCTTGATCAGCGCCGCGTCCACCATCCGTTGCTGGGTGGGCTCGTCGTTGTTGCGGACCATGTCGGTGTCGGTTGTACCCGGGGCCAGTGCGTTGACGCGGATGCCGGCGTCGGCGAACTCGGCCGCCATCGCGCGCGTCATCGTGACCATCGCGGCCTTGGCCGCGCAGTACATCGACACGTACGTCCCGTGCGTGAACGCGCCCGCACTGATGACGTTGACCACCGCCGCGTGCTCGCTGGCCAAGAGATGGGGGAGCGCGTACTGGAAGAGGAAGAGGGGGCCGCGCAGGTTCACGAAGTTCGAGCTCTCCCAGGCCTCCGGCGTGATCTGGCCGATCGGGCAGACCGAGCGCGTTGGCCGCGTTGTTCACCACGATGTCCACGCCGCCGAACCGGTCGACCGTCGCGGCCGACCAGCGCCTCGAGCTCGTCGAGCCGTGCCGGCGTGGGTCGGTACCGCGAGCGCCTGGCCGCCGACGGCTTCGATCCCCGCGGCGACCTCCTCGCAGGCGTCGGCCTTGCGGCTGGCGATGACCACCTTGGCGCCCGCCGCGGCATACGTCTCCGCGATCGCCCGCCCGATGCCCCGGCTGCCCCCGGTCACGATGGCGACCCGGTCCGTGAGGTCGTAGAGGTCGAGCAGGTCCTGTTTCGTGCGCATCGCCATGTGGCGCACGTTACCCGCCTGCTTGAATCACCCGATGAGCGCAACGGGACCGGCGACGCGCGCCGCCGAGGTCACGATGTCGGCGGACCGGGCGCGGCGATTGGCGCTCGGCGCGCAGGGCTTCGGCGTGCCGCGTCCGACGGGGCGCGTCGACCGCCGACACGTGCGCAAGATGCTGGCGAGCGTCGGGTTGATCCAGATCGACTCGGTGAACGTCATCGTGCGTTCGCAGGAGCTGCCGCTCTTCTCGCGCCTCGGTCCGCATCGTCGCGACCTGCTCTCCGGGATGGTCGAGGACGGCGAGCTCTTCGAGTACTGGGGGCACGAAGCGTCGCTGCTCCCGATCGAGCTGTTCCCGCTGATGCGTTGGCGCATGGAGGCCGCGGGCGCGAAGGCCGCGGGATGGAGCGGGCTCGTCCGGCTCGCGCAGGAACGGCCGGACTACGTCGAGGCGGTCTACGAAGAAGTCCGCGAACGCGGGCTTGTTGTCCGCGTCCGAGCTCGACGACCCGGGCGCGAAGTCGGGCCCCTGGTGGGGGTGGCGGCACGGCAAGCAGGCGCTCGAGTACCTGTTCTGGTGCGGTCGGCTCTCGGCTCGTCGACGCCAGAGCTTCGAGCGGATGTACGACCTCACCGAGCGACTCATCCCGCCGGAGTGGTTCGACGCGCCGGCGCCTGAACAAGGCCGAAGCGCAGAAGGAGCTGCTCGTGCGCGCGGCTCGGTCGCTCGGCGTCGGGACCACCCGGGATCTCGCGGACTACTACCGGCTCAACGTTCCGTACTCAGGCCCGTTCATCGCCGGGCTGCTCGCCGAGCTCGTCGACGAGGGCCGCCTGATCCCCGCCCGGGTCGAGGGCTGGACGCATCCCGCGTTCCTCCACCCGGAGGCCAAGGTGCCCCGCCGCATCGACGCCCGTGCGCTGCTCTCGCCGTTCGACTCGTTGATCTGGGAGCGCTCCCGCACCGAGCGCATCTTCGACTTCCGCTACCGCCTCGAGATCTACACCCCGAAGCCGAAGCGGGTGTTCGGCTACTACGTGCTGCCGTTCCTGCTCGGCGACGAGCTCGTCGCCCGGGTCGATCTCAAGAGCGAGCGAGCTGACGGGACCCTGCGCGTCCGCGGCGCGTTCGCCGAACCGCTCCGCGACCCGGACGAGGTGGCCGGCCCGCTGGCCGAGGAGCTCGCACTGCTCGGCGGCTGGCTCGGCCTCGATCGCGTCGCCGTCGACCAGAACGGCGACCTGGCGAAGGCCCTTCGCGCCGCCGTCGCCCGCCACTGACCGACCAGCAACCTCCGTCTGTGCCATCAGGGTGCCCGGAGAACCTTTACGGCACAGACGGAGCGGCGGTTAGACGACGGTGCCGACGAGGGCGCCGATCAGCGCGGTCGCGGCCATTGCGATGCCGCCGCCGAGGGTGATGCGCACCGCGGCGCGCAGTGGGGACGCGCCGCCGAGTCGCGCGCCGACGACACCGAGCACGGCCAGCAGCAGGAGCGTGACCACGGCGATCACCGCGACGCGCGCTCCCGACGGGGCGACCGCGGCGGTCAGCAATGCGAGTGCGGCTCCGATCGCGAAGCTCGTCGCCGACACGAGCGACGCCTGGACCGGCCGAGCCATCGTGCTCGGGTGCAGGCCGAGCTCGTCGCGGATGTGGCTGCCGAGTGGATCCGCGTGCATGAGCTGGGTCGCGACGTCGCGCGCCAGGGCGCGGTCGAGTCCCCGTTCCTCGTAGATCTGGGTGAGCTCCTCGAGCTCGTGCTCGGGGAAGCGCGCGAGCTCGCGGGTCTCCTTCGCGATGTCCGCCACCTCGGTGTCGCGCTGAGAGCTCACCGACGAGAACTCGCCTGCGGCCATCGACATCGCGCCCGCGACGAGCGCCGCGATCCCGGCCACGAGGATCTCGGTGCGGTCACCGCCCGCCGTGGCCACCCCGATGAGCAGGCTCGCGGTCGAGACCATCCCGTCCTGCGCGCCGAGCACGGCCGCGCGCAGCCATCCGACTCGGTCGCTGCGGTGGGCTTCGCGGTGGATGCGGGGCGGCACGGCTCCAGCATGGCGCGGCCGGGCCCGCGACGCTGCGTATGGAGATTCGGCACCGGTGTCCATAAGTGTGAGGTGGCGCCCATCGAGAGGAGCAGGTTCATGGGCATCATCGGAATCATCATCGTGGTGGCGCTGGTCGTCCTGGTGGCGGTCTGGATCTTCAAGTCGGTGCATCTCATCGGCCCGACCGAGGTCGGATTGGTCAACAAGCGGTTCGCCTTCCGCAAGCTCCCGGCGGACAACCCGATTGCCTTCCACCACGAGGCGGGCTTCCAGGCCGAGCTCTTGATGCCGGGGCTGCGCATCAAGCTCTGGCCGATCTTCGCGGTGCAGAAGCACCCGTGGGTTCAAGTGCCCGCGGGCGAGATCGGAGTGGTCATCGCCCAGGTAGGGGCGGAGCTGCCGATCGGCGCGAAGAGTGGCGTCTACCAGGACGTCTTCGGGAACTTCTCCAATCTGGCCCAGTTCATCGAGCTCGGTGGGCAGAAGGGTGTGCAACGTCCCGTGCTCCCGCCGGGAACGTTGATGCCGGTCCATCCCGTCGCGTTCCTCGTGCTCACGCCCCAGGCGGTCTACGGCCTTCCGGTCGCGCCGGATCTGGTGGTCGCCTCGAAGGCCTCCGGCGGGATCCTCAACCCGGCGGCGCTCGGGCTCGATCCCGCGCAGCTCCGGGTGGTGGTCATCGCCCCGCAAGGTCCGGTCGACATGGTGGGGATCGTCACGGTGCTCGAGGGCGAGCCGCTGGCGTCCGGGGACATCGCGAGCCGACTCGGCGGGTACGAGGACATCGCCCAGATGGAAGCCGCGACCGATACGAGTGCGGCCGACACCGACGCGAAGGTGATCGAGGTTCTGCTCGGCTCGAAGAACGTGCTGCACAACAACTACCAGGACTTCCAATCGTTCCTGGAGCACGGCGGCAAGATCGGCTTGCAGCACGACCCGCTCCTCTACGGCGCGTATCTGCTCAACCCGTTCCTGGTGCAGGTGGAGATGGTGCCGATGCTCGTCGTGAACCAGGGCGAGGTCGCCGTCATCAAGGCATTTGTCGGTCTCCCGACGCTCGACACGTCCGGCACCGAGTTCAAGTTCGGTTCGATCGTCCGTCCGGGCCACCGGGGCATCTGGCAGGAGCCACTGCGCACGGGCAAGTACCCGATCAACCCTCGTTGCTATGCGGCGGAGATCGTGCCGACCTCGATCCTCACGTTGAACTGGTCCAAGGAGACGAGCGCTTCGCACAACCTCGACGCGCAGCTGGCCCCGATCGACGCCAAGAGTCGCGAAGGCTTCGTGTTCCTCATCGAGCTGCAGGTGCAGATCCACGTACCGGACACCAAGGCCCCCAAGGTGATCTCGATGGTCGGCACGATGCTGAACCTGGTGAACGAGGTGCTGCAGTCAGCAGTGGGCAACCACTTCCGCAACACGCTGCAGGATCAGCCCGCCGTGACCTTCATCGAGACCCGCATGCAGGTCCAGGTGTCTGCGCTCGAGCACGTCACCGAGTACCTCCAGCTCTACGAGGTGGAGACCAAAGGCGTGTACATCCAGAACGTGCACTTTCCCGAGGAGCTGGTCGAGGTCCTCACCAAGCGTGAGATCGCCAATCAGGAGAAGGCGACGTACGAAGAGATGCAGCGGGCGCAGACGTCGCGCATCGAGATGGAGAAGGCCAAGGGAACTGCGGACATGCAGGGCGCGCTGGCGTCCGCGCAGGTCAACGTCGAGATCGAACAGAACCGGGCGAGCGCGCGCCAGGCCGAGGCCGAGGGCGAGGCGGCGTACGTCGAGCTCACCGGCCGGGCGGAAGCGACGCGGGTCGAAGCGATCGGCCTCGCGAACGCCACGGCGACCGAAGCCCTCGGCGTCGCGCGAGCGACGGGCTTCGAGGCCCAGAAGGAGGCACTCGGCGAAACCGCAACGGCGCTCGTCGCGGTGGCGAACGCGGTCTCGGAGGGTCACATCACGGTGGTGCCCGAGGTGCTGGTGACCGGCGGGGGCGGCAGCTTCGAAGGCCTGGCTGCGACGCTCATGCGGACGTTCGGCAACGGCAACGGCAGTGGGAAGGGCAACGGGAAGAGCGACGGGAAGAGCCTGGGTGTGCCGCAGCCGGAGGCCACCGTCGATGCCCCGCTACCGGGCGCGGAGATCGCGGACGCCGAGATCGAGGCCGACTCGGTGATCGAGGGCGAGCCGGTACCGCCCGCGCCGTAGATGAGCGAGTCCATCCCCGAGCTCGTCGAGCTCGTCGACGTGCCCGCGGGCGCGGACCGGGAGCGTTGGGTCCCGCTCCTGGAGCTCGCCGACGAGCCCGAGCCACTGCGCGCGTACCTGCACGAGGGTGAGCTGTTCGGGCTGGTGGGGGACGACGGCACGCCGCTCGGGGCGATCCTGGTGATCGAGGATCCGGCCGACGGTCGCTCCCGTGCCGAGCTGCGCGCCGTCGCCGTCGCGGCGCACGCCCAGGGTCAGGGAGTCGGCGCTCGGATGATCGAAGCGGTGGTCCAGGTGCTCGCCGCACGCGGCGTGCAGACCGTGCTCGTCGGCACGGCCAGCTCCGGCGTGCGCCAGCTCGCGTTCTACCAACGGTGCGGGTTCCGGCTGTCACACGTGGAGCGCGACTTCTTCACCGAGGAGAAGGGCTATCCACCCGGGCTCACCGAGAACGGCATCGCGGTCCGGGACATGGTGTGGATGGACCGCCGCGTCGGCGGGACTCAGTGAGCGGCTGACGCGAGCTGCACGAGGATCTGGTACGCCGTCGGCGTGTCGCGGGCGCGCAGGCCCTTGACCACCAGCTCCTCACCGTCCACCGTCACGATGCCGAGCTGGCCGGTGCGGATGCCGTTCTTGTGGGTGATGCGGGCCAGGTCACCGATCGGGATGTGGCGGGTGCCACCGCTGTCGACGATGACCAGCCGGTCCGGGAACGCCGAGAAGAGTGCGATGCGGTTGTTCACCTTCACCGAGTTGAGGACGAGCGCAGCTTCCTCGGGCATGCGCAGACGGTATCCGGCGCCGCGCCCGGCGGTCCCGCCGCGGCGTACGCTCCGGCCGTGCGCGCACTCGTCTTCGGGGTCGCACCCGAACCGCAGCCCAAGCCCGACACCGACAACCGCCTGCTGAAGGCGCTGTCCCGCACCCCGGCGAAGCTCGTGGACCTGGACGACCCCGGCTTCCTCGGTCCGGACTGGGTGGTCACGAAGCCGCGGCTGACGGGCATCTGCGGCTCCGAGTCGAAGCAGATCTTCTTCGACTACGCGAGCTTCACGTCGAAGGACCGCGGGTCGGGCGACAACCAGGACAACCCGATGAAGAACTTCGTCTCCTTCCCGCACGTGATGGGGCACGAAGTGGTCGCCGACGTGGTTGCGCTCGGTCCGGAAGCCGAAGGGCTCGAGGTCGGTGACCGCGTCGTGCTCAACCCCTGGCTCACGTGCGGGCCGCGCGGGGTCGAGCCGATCTGCCCGGCCTGCGCCGCCGGTGACCTCAGTCAGTGCTGGTCGTTCGCCAAGGGCCGGCTGGCCCCGGGGATCCACACCGGCATGTGCAAGGACGTCCCCGGTGGGTTCGGCGAGCTGATGCCCGCGCACGACTCCATGCTGTTCAAGGTGCCCGACGCGATCTCGGACGAGCAGGCGGTGTTCGCGGATCCGTTCGCGGTCTCGCTGCACGGGATCACCCGCCATCCGCCGGCTCCCGGGAGCAAGGTGCTCGTGTACGGCGCCGGCGCGCTCGGCACGTCCGCGCTGGCGATCCTGCGCGCGCTCTACCCGGACGTCGAGGTGATGGCCGTGGCCCGCTTCGACGCCCAGCGTCGGCTCGCGGAGGATCTGGGCGCGGTGACGGTCGCACCCGAGCCGCGGCGGCGAGCTGATCGAAGCCATCGCGGCATGGTCCGGGGGCGTGCTCCAACCGGCCGACGGGCTGCCGATGGCGTTTCCCGGCGGCATCGACGTCGTCTACGACACGATCGGCATGGCGGAGACGCTCGAGGTCGGGAGCCGGGTCCTGCGGGCGCGCGGCACGCTCGTGAAGCTCGGCATGCACGGCCCGGCGCGATGGGAAGACACGCCCGTCTACTTCAAGGAGATCAACTTCACCGGCTCGAACGCGTTCGGGTTCGAGGAGGTCGACGGAGTGCGTCAGCACGGGATCGCGCACTACCTCGAGATGGTCGGCTCCGGTCGGATCGATCTCACCGGCATGCTCACCCACACCTTCCGCCTCGACGAGTGGCGCGACGCGTTCGCCGCGCTCGCGACCCAGGACGAGAGCGGCGCGATCAAGGTCGCCATCGACCAACGCTGAGCCCGTTCTCGGCACGGTCAAGGGACCCTGAGCCCCCTCAGCGTGCCGAGAACAGTCGAGTGGGCTAGTTGATCTGCTTCTCGCGGCCTTCCCAGTAGGCTCTGGCGGAGCTTGAACTTCTGCAGCTTGCCGGTCGCGGTGCGGGCGAGCGCGTCGCGGAACTCGATGGAGGTCGGGCACTTGTAGTGCGACATCCGCTCGCGACAGAACGCGATCAGCTCGGGTTCGGTCGCCTCGGAACCGGGTCGCAGCACGATGAGCGCCTTCACGGTCTCGCCCCACTTGTCGTCGGGCACCCCGATGACGGCGGCCTCGGCGACGGCCGGGTGCTGGAACAGGCAGTCCTCGACCTCGATCGAGCTGACGTTCTCGCCGCCGGAGATGATCACGTCCTTCTTCCGGTCGGAGATGACGACGTACGCACCGTCGAGCTCGCCGCCGTCACCGGTGTGGAACCAACCGTCGACGAGGGCCTTCGCGCTCTCCTCGGGCTGGTTCCAGTACCCCTCGAACACGTGGTTGGACCGGGCGAGCAGCTCGCCCTCGTCGTCGACCCGCATCCGTACACCCATCGCCGGGACCCCGGCCCGTGACAGCGCGCGCGCCCGTTCCGCGTCGTCGAGCGCGTCGTACTCGAGCGGGGCACTGTTCACCGTCAGCAGCGGCGAGGTCTCGGTGAGCCCGTAGATCTGGTTGAACGTCCAGCCGAGCTCGGCCTCGACCCGCTCGATGACCCGCGACGGTGGCGGGGCGCCCGCGACGACGATGCGCGTCCGGCCCGCCCCCGGGAATGCTCTCACCCCGCTCGCGGCGCGCGACGGCCGCGTCGAGCGTCATGGCCACGACCGCCGGCGCGCCGGCGAGGAACGTCACCTGTTCCTGTTCGACCCGGTCGAGGATGTCGTCGCCGTCGATCTTGCGGATGATCACGTGGCGCGCGCCCATGCCGGTGATCGCGAACGGCAGGCCCCAGCCGTTGCAGTGGAACATCGGCAGCGTGTGCAGGTAGACGTCGCGATCGGTGACGCCCATGTGCCAGCCGAACGTCACCGCGTTGAGCCAGAGGTTGCGGTGCGTCATCTGCACGCCCTTGGGCCGGGCGGTGGTGCCGGAGGTGTAGTTGATCGTCGCCGTCGCGCGCTCGTCCTCGCTCACCAGCTTGGGGGTGCCGGTGCGCCGGAAGAGCTCGTCGTCGGACTCGGCGCCGAGGACGAAGCGGTGCTTCACCGGGATGTCCGCGACCAGATCGGCGTACTCCGGATCGACGAGCAGCACGGACGCGCCCGAGTGCTCGACGATGTACCCGACCTCGTCCCGGTTGAGCCGGAAGTTGATCGGCACGAGGACCCGCCCGAACCCCGGGACACCGGAGAGCGCGACGAGGAAGCGGGCCGCGTTCGGCGACAGGATCGCGACCCGCTCGCCGGCGCCGATGCCGAGCTCGTCGAGCGCGACCGCGAGGCTCCGTGCGTGCGCGGCGAGCGCGCCGTACGTGATCCGGCCGAGACTGCCGCCCGGCGGATCGGGCTCGTCGACGACGGCCTCCCGATCGGCGAACACGGTCTCGGCCCGATCGAGGAAATCGGTGATCGTCAGCGGCACTTCCACGGTGGTCCCCCTCACACGAAGCCGGCGGCGCGCGCGGCGCGAGCGTAACGGGACGGCGGCTACCGTCCACCCTGTGCCGGTCCGCCACCTCCCGTCCGAACGTCGGCGTCGAGGAAGTCGGCGAGGTGCTGGCCGCCGACGGCTGCGTCGTCATCGACGATCTGGTCGAGCCGGCGGTGCTCGATCAGGTCCAGGCCGAGCTCGCGCCCTTCATGGCGGTGACTCCCTACGGGGACGACTTCAGCGGCGAGCACACCCGACGGACCGGCGGGCTCGTCGCCCGTGCTCCCGCGTCCCGCGATCTGGTGATGCACCCGACGGTGGTCGGCGCCGTGGGCAGCGTGCTCGGACATGCCACCGCGTTCCAGCTCCACCTCACCCAGGTCATCAGCATCGAGCCCGGCCAGCCCGCGCAGTACGTGCACCGGGACCAGTGGGCGTTCGACTTCTTCTCGTTCCCCGCCGGGTTTCGAGGTCACCTGCAACACGATCTGGGCGATGACCGACTTCACCGAGGAGAACGGCGGCACCCGGCTCATCCCCGGCAGCCACCGCTTCGACGACAAGCTCCAGTTCACCGAAGCCGATACGGAAGCCGCGGAGATGCGCAAGGGCTCGGTGCTCTTCTACACCGGCGCGCTCTACCACGGGGGCGGCCCGAACCGATCGGACGGGATCCGTCACGGCGTGAACATCACCTACTGCGTCGGCTGGCTGCGCCAGGAGGAGAACCAGTACCTCTCGGTGCCCGCCGACATCGCCCGCGAGCTTCCCGACGATCTGCTCCGCATGATGGGCTACGCGCCCGGCGCGTACGCGCTGGGGTACGTCGACGATCTCCGAGATCCGATCGCGGTGCTCCGCGGTGGCGGGCCGCAGTCGAGCTTCGGGTCCGCAGGTGTCACGCCGCGCGCCTGATCGAGGTCGAGATGTAGGCGACATGCGCGAGTGGGGGCTCGTTCCCGACGACGTGCTCGAGCGGATCGTGGTGGTGTCGCCGCATCTGGACGACGCGGTCCTCGGGTGCGGCCGGCTGCTGGCCGCTCATCCGGGCGCGACCGTCGTCACCGTCTACGCCGGGCGCGCCGGCGAGCTATCCCGATCCGCCGACGCACTGGGACACGGTCTGCGGCTTCGCGCCGGGCGACGACGTGCTCGGCGCCCGCAAGCGTCGAGGACCGGCGCGCGCTCGGCGTGCTCGATGCGACCCCCGTGTGGCTCGACAACATCGAGCACCAGTACCTCGACCAGCCCGACTGGGTCGGTGCCGACCAGACCGTCGGCCGGGCTCGAGGCGGCGATCCGGGCGGCCGACCCGACCGCGGTCTTCATGCCCTTCGGCCTGGCGAATCCGGACCACACCGCGACCCACGACGCGGCGCGCCTCGTCCGGGAACGCATGCCCGAACCGGCCTGGTTCTGCTACGAGGACATGGGCTACCAGCACATCCCGGGGCTGCTCGCGTGGCGGGTGGCGCAGCTGTTCCGGGCCGAGATCTGGCCCACGCCGGCGGCGCCCACGGTGGATCCCGGTCACGAGCGCAAGCAGGCGGCGGTCGCCCACTACGGGTCGCAGCTGCGGGCGCTCGAGGCCGACTGGCAGATCGGGGCGAAGCTCGCGGCCCCGGCACCGGAGCAGTTCTGGAGCCTGGATCCGCCGCCGACCGGCTGGGAACGCCTGACAGCGACGGTCTGACCGGCGTACTGTCTTGCACAGGTAGTGCAGCAACCGGGGGGTTCAGATGCAGACGCTCGAGCGCGACCAGGTCGAGGCGGTGGAGCTGTCCGGCGGAGGCCGGGGGCCGCGCCCGACGAGCATCGGGACGGTGCTGCGCTGGACGATCGCCGCCCTCATGTTGGGTGCGGGTGCGATCCACTTCGGCATGATGGGCGAGCACGCCGGCGTCTCGTGGACGCACGGCCTCTTCTTCGCCACCGTCGCGTGGCTGCAGCTCGGCGCTCGCCGCGATGATCGGCTTCCGCCCGACGAAGCCGGTGATCACGATCGGCATCGTGCTCAACCTCGCCGTCCTGGCGATCTGGGTCGTCAGCCGCACCGCCGGCATCGCGATCGGTGGCGACGGCACGCCCGAGGCGTGGGGCCGCACCGACATCCTGTGCGCGGTCTTCGAGGGACTCGCGGTGCTCGCGAGCTTCGCGCTGCTCAGCAAGAGCATCAGCCGCCGGCCGCTGAGCGCGACCGTCGGCTTCAGCGCGCGTCGGCTTCATCGTCGTCGTGGTCGCGGTGCTCGCCAGCTTGATCTTCAGCCCGGCCGCAATCGAGAACAGCGGCGCGAGCGGCCTGAGCGCCGACGGCCACAACCACGGTGCGGCCGGCGCCGTCAGCTGCCGACGGTCATGACCACACCCACGCGGTGATCCCCGGTTCCGGCGGGCTGATCGACACCGGCAGCGGGATCATCGTCACCGGCGCGCTCACCGGCGACTCACCGTGCGAGCGCTCCGGCCCACCCGCGTCCGAGGGCCAGACCGGCAAGGACGCCGAAGGTCACGACCACCGCGGCCCGTTCAAGCAGGACGCCGGTCACCCAGGCCGAGGCGCACCGCGCTCCAGGCCGAGCAGACGATCGCGCGCGGTGTCGCCGTGAAGTACCCGACGGTCGCGGCGGCCGAGGCCGCGGGGTACCGCAAGTCCACCGTGTACGTGCCCTGCATCGGTGCGCACTACACGAACACCGTCGCTCGCCGGTTCGTTCAACCCGGCGACCCCGTCGGAGCTGCTGTTCGACGGCACCACCCCGGACGCGAAGATCGTCGGGCTCAGCTACCTGGTGTTCCACCCGGGTGGTCCGCCCGAGGGCTTCACCGGTCCGAACGACCGCTGGCACCAGCACAACTTCAACGGCGGGCTGTGCCTCGACAACACCGGCGTGGTCATCGGGGCCGAGACCATGAGCCCGAAGCAGTGCACGGCGGCCGGGTGGGCACAAGGTCCCGCTCGACGACATCTGGATGCTGCACGACTGGACCGTCCCTGGCTTCGAGTGCACCTGGGGCGTGTTCGCCGGCGAGTGCCCGGAGCTCGGTGGTCGTACCGGCGGCACCGCGTGGGACGCGCCGGACCCGCAGCTCGCGGGCAAGGTCTCGGACCAGCAAGCGTCGCGAAGTAACCGCGCGGCTCCGCCTGATCTGCTAGCCGCGCGACCAGAGCCGCTCGAGCGCGGCCGCGGCTTCCTCGGCGCGCTCCCAGGGCCACCAGTGCGCGCAGTCGTCCCAGACGCAGGAGCTCGGCATCGATCCGCGCCGCGAGCCGTTCGCCGAACTCGGGCGTGACGAACGGATCGTCGCGACCCCAGAGCACGAGCGCCGGGCGGCGGGGCATCGCGGCGACCGCGTCCTCCCACTCGGCGCCGACCGTCACCGCGGAGCGGTAGAGCGCCAGGATGCACGCGGCCATCCGCTCGTCGATGTCGCTCGGCCTGCTGCGCGGCGAGGTCGGGAGGCGAGCCGCCGCCGGCCAGGCCCGCGGCGAGATCGGCGGTCGGGAGCGCGAGCATCCCGGCCACGATCTCCTCACCGGCTTCGGGCGTCTGCCACAGCTGCGCCATCGGGTGCCAGACGTACTGCTTGTCGACCGGTCCGCTCCCGCACGCCAACGTCCGGATCAGCTCCGGGTCGGTGGACGCGACGCGTTGGACGAGCAGGCAACCCCAGTCGTGACCGACGAGGTCCACCGGCTCGCCGATCGCCGCGATCTGCGTCGGCGATCCAGTCGGCGTACTCCTCCTTCGTCGCGCCGAAGCCGTCGGGCATCGGCGTCGCCGAAGCCGGGGAGCGCGAGGGCGACGATGTCGGTGCGGGCGAGATGGGACCGCAGCGGGTCCCACATCGCCGCGGTGTCGGGAACCCCGTGGACGAAGACCGCGGGCATCAGGCGAGCGGTGACCAGGTCGCCGTGCGGAGCAGGCGGCTCTCCCAGTCGTCGCGCACCTTCAACGCGTCGTGCATCCACGTGCCCGGCGCCCGGTGCTCGGCGGGGATCTCGCTCGTCAGCAGACCGAGAATGCCCTGCGGCCGGGTGACCCGTTGCCAGAGGATGATCTCGCGGCGCCGCGCGGACGCACCCCACGCGGCCTGGAACACGGCTTCGAGCTCGAGCAGGGACCGGCCACCGTGTCGGCCTTCGGCGAGGCTCGGCGCGTAGTTGTCGCGAGCCGCCGTGATGTACTCCTCGAGCTTGCCCGCGTGCGGCCACGCGGTGTCTTCCATGAAGAGGGTGGCGTCGTGCTCGCCGCCGTCCGTCGGGACGTTCGCCGAGCTCGACCTCCTGGAGCGGTGACCATTCGACCGGCGCCAGGATCTTCGCGGTCACGTCGTGGCGCATGGTGTCGACCTCGCCGACCCAGGAGCGCAGGTCGCCGGTGCGCAGGCGGGTGACGAGCCGCTCCCACGCCGCGCCGTCGGCGACCGCGGTGATGGTGATCGTGTTGTACGCGCGGCCGGTGCCGTGGGCGAGCTTGGCGAAGTAGAGCAGTCGTGCGTCGTCCGTCTCGCCGAGGGTCGGCATCCAGACCTCGCGGTACGCCTGTTCGAACTCGTCCTCGTGCAGGCCCATCACTCGGTGAATCTCGTGAACGAAGAGCATGACGGGGATCTTGCCAGAACCGAGAAAGGCGCGTGCGGGGCGCGGCTCGCTAGTGTCCGGCCCGGACGAATCCGCGACCGCGGCGATTCGCATCGGAGCAGGCCGACGGGCGGATCGCGTCGGGGCAGAAAGACGGAGGACGAGATGCTCGTAGCTGCGCTGCGTGACTTGCAGTGGCGCCGGCGCCGCTTCTTGATCGCGGTGATCGGCACCGCGTTGGTCTTCTCGATGACCCTCGTGCTGGCCGGCCTCTCCGCGTCGTTCGTCAACGAGATCGACCGGACGATCAAGACGACCGGCGCCAATGGATGGGTGATCGCGACCGGTGCGACCGGCCCGTTCAACTCGTCCGCGGTGCTCGGCGCGGACACCCTCGCCGCGGCCCGCGAGCTCCCCGGCGTGACCGGGGCGGATCCCTTCGTGGCCATCGGCGCGACGATCCCGGGTGACACGCCGACGCACGTGATGATGATCGGCGCCGTACCCGGCGGGGTGGGCAGCCCGAAGGTCGATGACGGGCGCGCGCCGCGCCGTACCGGGCGAGGTCGCGGTCGGCAGCGCGGCTCGACCAGGAGCATCGGGGACACGATCCAGATGGGCGACAAGACCCTGAAGGTCGTCGGGATCGTGAACGGGTCCAGTCTCTTCGGTGGCGTCCCGAACGTGTTCCTCACCCTGAAGGACGCGCAGGCCCTGACGTTCGGCGGCGCGCCGCTCTTCACGTCCATCGCACTGCGCGGCAACCCGCACGGCAGCATCGAAGGCGCTCGCCTGGTGACGATCGCCGAGACGAAGAAGGACCTGCTGCAGTCGCTCGGCTCCGGACGCCAGACGATCAACTTCGTGGGCGTGCTCCTCGCGCTGGTCGCGGCGCTGATCGTCGGATCGGTGATCTACCTCTCCGCGCTGGAACGTGTGCGTGACTTCGCGGTGTTCAAGGCCACCGGTACCGGAACGCCCGCGTTGCTCGGCGGGCTCGCCGTGCAGGCCGTGATCGTCTCGTTGGTCGCCGCGCTGATCGGTGCGCTGCTCGCGCTGGTGCTCGCGCCGATCTTCCCGATGCCGGCCGAGATCCCGACCGTCGCGTTCCTGGCGCTGCCGATCGTCGCGGTGATCTGCGGCGCGCTCGCCAGTCTGGCCGGCTTGCGCCGGGCCGTCACCGTGAGCCCCGCGCTCGCATTCGGAGGTGCGTGATGCCCGCGTTGGAGATCAACGATCTGGTGGTCGAGTACTCGAGCGGCGGTTACGCGGTGCGGCCGATCGACGGGTTGTCGGTGCGCTGCGAGCCGGGTGAGCTCGTCCTGCTGCTCGGGCCGAGTGGCTGCGGCAAGACCACGCTGCTCTCGTGCCTCGGCGGGATCCTCACCCCGACCGAAGGTCGCATCACCTTCGGCGACGTCACCGTCACCGGGATGGAGGGCAAGGCGCTCACCGAGTACCGGCGCAACACCGTGGGCATCGTGTTCCAGGCGTTCAACCTCGTCCCGAGCCTCACCGCGCTCGAGAACGTCGAGGTGCCGTTGCGGGCGGCGAAGGTCCCGCGGGCGAAGCGGCGCGCCCGGGCGACCGAGCTGCTGGAGCAGGTCGGCCTGGCCGAGCGACTCCACCATCGGCCGGGTGACATGTCCGGCGGTCAGCAGCAGCGGGTGGCGATCGCCCGCGCCCTCGCGCTCGACCCTCCGTTGCTCCTCGCCGACGAGCCGACTGCGCACCTCGACTACATCGCGGTCGAAGAGGTGCTCCGACTCCTGCGGGAGCTCGCGTCGGGAGAGCGGGTCGTGGTCATCTCGACCCACGACCAACGCATGCTTCCGCTGGCGGACCGGGTCGTCGAGCTCGTACCGCAGTTCGGCAAGACCGAGAGCGAGCCGGAGGTGGTCAATCTCGCGGCCGGTGACGAGCTGTTCGCGCAGGGTTCGTTCGGCGAGCTGATCTACATGCTCGAGTCGGGCGAGATCGACATCCTGCGCCAGCTCGACGACGGGAAGTGGGAGCTGCGCGCGACGCTCCCGGCCGGTCGGTACTTCGGGGAGATCGGGCCGCTGTTCGGGATGCCCCGTTCAGCCACCGCGCGGGCTCGGACCGACGCCGTCGTCACCGGCTATTCGGTGCGCGACTTCCGTCAGCGGATCGGTCCGCAGGGCATGGGTGACCTGCTCTCCCACGCCGGCGACGCGCCGACCGAGGTACCGGCCGGCTAGCGGTCCGGCTACAACCGCTCGACGAGCCAGTCGATCGCCTGCGTCAACGTCGCGACGTCGGACGGCTCGACCGCGGGGAAGATGCCGATGCGGAGCTGGTTGCGCCCGAGCTTGCGGTACGGCTCGGTGTCGAGGATGCCGTTCGCGCGCAGTGCCTTCGCGAGCGCGGCCGCGTCAACGGAGTCGACGAAGTCGATCGTGGCGGTCACGTGGCTGCGCTCGGCCGGCTTCTCGACGAACGGCGTGGCGATCGGGCTGGCCTCGGCCCAGCCGTAGAGGATCTCCGCGCTCTCGTCGCAGCGGGAAGCGCACCACTCGAGACCGCCGTGCGCCAGCATCCAGTCGATCTGGTGGGCGAGCAGGAAGATCGTGGCGAGCGCGGGCGTGTTGTAGGTCTGGTTCAGCCGGGACTGCTCGAGCGCGATGCCCAGGTCGAGGCTCGGCGGCACCCAGCGGCCGGTGCTCTGGATCTGCCCGATGCGCGCGACCGCGGCCGGCGAGAACGCGGCGAGCCAGAGGCCACCGTCGCTCCCGAAGCTCTTCTGCGGGGCGAAGTAGTAGACGTCGAGCTCGTGCGGGTCGAAGCGCAGCCCTCCCGCGCCGGAGGTCGCGTCGACGAGCACGAGCTGGTCGGCGGCGGCGCCTTCGGGCCGGCGAACGTCGAGCATCACGCCGGTGGACGTCTCGTTCTGGGGGAAGCAGTACGCGTCGACGTCGGGGTTGGCGTGCGCGAGCGGGTGGGTGCCGGTCTCGCTCTCGATCACCTCGGGGTCGTCGAGGAACGGCGCGGCGCGGGTGACGGCGGCGAACTTGGAGGAGAACTCCCCGAACACGAGGTGCTGGCTGCGCCGTTCGATGAGCCCGAACGCCGCCGCGTCCCAGAAGGCCGTGGTGCCGCCGTTGCCGATCAGCACCTCGTAGCCCTCGGGCAGCTGGAACAGGTCGGCGATCCCGTCGCGGACGCGCCCGACGACGGACTTCACCGTGTCGCGCCGGTGCGACGTGCCCATGAACGCGGGCGCCCCGTCGGCGAACGCGGCGACCGCCTCGTTGCGCACCTTGGACGGTCCCGACCCGAAGCGGCCGTCGACGGGGCGCAGCGCGGGAGGGAGTGCGAGGTCTGAGGGTTCGGAGGTCACGCGAACGAGCTCTAGGCCGCGGGGTCGTCGTCACCTCGGGTCGTTTCCTCGTACCAGCGCGGTCGGTGGGTGCGGGCCCACCGGGCGCTGATCACGCCCCGCCACATCGCCCGGAGCGCTTCGGGATCCTTGAACGCGAACCAGATGTGACCGAGAACCGAGATCCAGATGAAGAACGCGAACCAGTCGTGCACGAACGTCGCGCCGGTCCGCAGGTCCACCGGGAACGGTTCGAACCACTTCATGATCGAGCCCGTCGCGACCATCACGAGGGCCGCGCCGACGACGAACGCCGCGTTGAGCTTCTGGCCCGAGTTGAACTTGCCGAGCCGGACGTCCTTGTCCCGGCCGAGCGTGCGGAACCAGCGCTTGTCGTCCTGGGACCAGCGGTTGATGCGGCTGAAGTCGCGGCGCAGCGCCTTGCCCCAGCGCGGCACGTACGCGACGAGGAACGCGACGGGAATCGCGAGCCCGCAGTACACGTGGATGAACCGCACGATCTCGCGGTTGCCGAACAGGACGGAGAGCTGGCCGATGTAGAGCACCGAGCCCGTCAGCATCACGATGCCGAAGAGCGCCGCGTTCACCCAGTGCGCGGTGCGCTCGACCTTGTCGAACCGCCGGATCTCGGCGTCGGGCGGGAGGTCGGCGTCAGGTGGCTTCGTCGTCGCGGCCATTCGACCTCCCCACCCATCCGTCGACGTCGTAGCCGTAGTGCTCCCAGTAGCCGGGCTCGACCTGGTCGGTCAGCTCGATCGCGTCGAGCCACTTGATCGACTTGTAGCCGTACATCGGTGCGACGTAGAGCCGGACCGGTCCGCCGTGCTCGGCCGAGATGTCGCCACCCTCCAGCTGGTAGGCGACGATCACGTCCTTCCGGCGCGCCTGCTCGAGCGTGAGGCTCTCGGTGTAGGTCCCGTCGAAGCTCTTGAAGCGGAGCGCCTTCGCGTTGGACTGCACACCGGCGCGGTCGAGGAGGTCGCTCAGCCGCACGCCGACCCACTTCACGTCGTGGACCCGCCAGCCGGTGACGCACTGGAAGTCCTTCGTCATCTTCGTCGGCGGCAGCGCGACGAGCTCGGCGTAGGTGAGGGTGTACGGCGTGTCGACGAGCCCGCCGACCTTCAGGCTGTAGTCGGACTTCTTGCGGCTCGGCAGGTCGCCGGTGACGGTGTAGATCCGGAAGCGCCCGATCGGGAGGAACGCCGACAGCCCGGTGCCGTCCTTGGCGACGATCGGCGCGACCGCCCGCTCCAGCCAGTCCTGGGCCTTCGCGCCCCAGAGCACACCGACCGCGCCGACGCCGAGCACTCCGAGGAAGACCCGTCGTCCGACAGGCGTACCGTCCATGCGCCCAAGGCTACGACCCCCCCACCCCCACGACTCCGCGCCCCCACGACCCGTTCTCGGCACGCTGAGGCGCTTCACAGGCCCTTCAGCGTGCCGAGAACATCGGATCTGAGGGTGAGTGTCCCAGGGTGACGGGATGCTTCGGCGATGGATGACGCATTGGCCATGGAACTGGCCGCAACGCAGCACTCGCTGATCACGCAGGACCAGGCGCCGAGGTCGGGCTCGGTCGCGACTGGGTCAATTCAGCATCGTTGCCGACGACGGGATCCTGGCTCCGTGCGCACGTCGGTGTGTATCGGTTCACCAGCGCGGCCGAGCTCGCGACATCAGCGGCTGCTCGCGGCGTGCCTGGCGGTCGGTCGGCCGTCGGCGGCGTCGCATCGTGCTGCCGCAGCCGTGCACGGGATCTGGCCGGTGCCCGACGAGCTGATCGAGATCACGGTCGGCCGCGACCGTTCGCCGGAGCTGGCCGGCGTGACGATGCATCGCCTGGCGGATCTCGACGAGCGCTGGATCGTGCGCGATCGACGGGGTGCCGGTGACCACGCCGGCGCGCACGCTCGTCGATCTCGGCGCGGTGCTCCCACTCGGTTCCGTGAGTCGCGCGCTCGATCGCGCGATCGGTCGTCAGCTGGTGAGTCTGCGCGATGTCCGGGTCGCGATGAATGCAGTGGCGAAGAAGGGTCGGGCGGGCGTCGGCGTGATCCGCCGGCTGCTCGACGAGCGGTCCAGCGAACCTGACTCGACCGGCAGCGAGCGTGCTGCAGGCCCGCATGTCGACGCTGCTCCGTCGCCACGGAGTCCCGACCCCGGTGTCGGAGTACAAGGTGCACGACCGGCGCGGTCAGTTCGTCGGGCGGGTGGACTTCGCGTATCCGGAGGTCCGGTACGCGATCGAGGTCGACGGCTACGAGGCGCACACCGGCCTGCGCGAGTTCCGTCACGACCGGGTGCGCCAGAACGACCTCGTCGATCTCGGCTGGTCCGTCCACCGGTTCACCTGGACCGAGGTCGACGAGCTCTCGATCCGCGTCGCCCAACGGATCCGCACCCATCACGCCCACCTTCTCGGCACGCTGAGGGGGCCCACAGCCGCCTGAGCGTGCCGAGAACGGGGTCAGAGGGTGGGGGTCGGGGGGTTAGGGGGTGAGGGCGAGGATCTCGGCGAAGCCTTCTTCGAGGCAGCGCAGGAAGGTGTCGGAGTCCGGGACCGCGACGGAGTCGACGTTCACCCCGATGCAGCACGTGCCGCAGTGCGACAGCAGCGTGACGTTGACGGCCGCGCCGGCGAGTGGTGCGAACGCGTACATGCGCTCGAGCTCCGCACCCGCCGAGTAGATCGGGAACGGCGCGCCGGGGACGTTGCTCGTCACGAAGTCGGCTCCCTTGAGCATCGCCCCGAACAGCGCGGTCGTCACCGTCGTCGGGAGCTGGTTCAGAACGCCGGCGAGCGCCTCGGTGAGATGCACCGCCGGCTCATCACGGATCTCCCGGGTCAGGCGACCGAGCGCGACGATCCGGTCGGCGGGGTCCTTGATCGTCAGGGGCACGAGGAAGCGCGCCGGCGTGAAGTGGTTGCCCCCGAGGGCGGAGCCGGCCTCACGCAGGTTGATCGGCATGACCATGCGCAGGTCGTCGACGGTCACACCGTGGAACTCGTGGTAGCGCTGCATCCCGCCGATCACCGCGGCGACGAACGCGTCGTTCAACGAGCCGCCGACCGACTTCGCCGCGCGCTTGAGATCGTCGAGGGGGACCTCGAGCATGCTGAGCTGGCGGGCCAGGGTGCGGGCCGTCAGCAACGGTGACCGCGGAACCGTCGCCGGCATCAGGAAGCGGGCGATCGACCCGGCCGCATGCATGCCGTCCTTGACGGCCTGCACCGGATCGTTCATCACTGCACTCGTCGCGCTGATCGACTCGGTCACGCTGCGGCGCGCGATCCCCATCATCCGGCGCTGCCGGTGGCCGATGCTGCTGATCACGAGGTCGATCGGGTCGTAGATCGGCACCGCGTCGACGCGTCCGAGCGGGCCCGGCGGTTCGGGCTCGCGCTCGAAGTCGAACAGCATGAGCAGGAGCTTCATGCCCCCCGACCCCGTCCGTCATCGAGTGGTGGACCTTCAGGATCATGGCCGAGCGCCCGTCTTCGAGTCCCTCGACGACGGTGTACTCCCACAGCGGTCGCGCCCGGTCGAAGCCGGCCATCGCCGACGTGCGCGGCGAGATCGAGGACCGCGTCGACGGTCGGTTCGCACGCCCGGACGCGACGCAGGTGGTAGCGCAGATCGAAGTTCGGGTCGCCGGACCACTGCGGTGGCCCGATGCGCATCAGCGGTGTCGCAACACGCTGGCGCATGCGCGGGATCAGCCACGTTCCCCGCTCGATGCGATCCGACGAGCCGGTCCCAATCCGGTGTGCGGTCGAAGAACAGCACGGTCACGATGGTCGACCGCAGCAACGGGTCCTTCTCGATGTTCCACATCAGCGCGTCCGAATCGCTCATGTGCGCATCGAAGCGCTCCGCCTGCGTCATTGCTGGTCTCGTCCGCGTTCGACGATCCCGGTGCGCCGCCGCTCGATCTCCGCCGGATCGATGCGCCACCCCCGGAAGGTCGCCTGCTCCTGGTTGATCGCCTCGCCGACCGTCACGCGTTCGTTGGCGTCGTAGAGGCGCTTCAAGCTGCGCACCGCGGGTTGGTCGTTCCCGACGATGTCGGCGGCCAGCGTTCGGGAGGCGGGCAGCAGCTCGGCGTGGGCGACGACATGGTTCACGAGGCCGCGAGCGAACGCTTCGTGGGCGCCCATGAAGTTCCCGGTCAGGCTCATCTCCTTGGCCTTGCGCACGCCGAGCACGCGAGGGAGGAACACGCTCATCCCGCCCGCCGGCATGACCCCGACCCGGCCGTGCGTGTCGGCGAATGCCGCGCGATCCGACGCGATCAGGAAGTCGCACGCCAGCGCGAGCTCGAAGCCACCGGTGACGCAGGGTCCGTTGATCGCACCGATGATCGGCTTGCTCATCTTCCACAGCGCGGCGAACGGGCTGATCGCCGGATCGTCCGCTCCGCCGACGAGGTTCGATGCGTCCTGACCGAGCTCGCGCAGGTCGAGCCCGGCGCAGAACGCGGGGTCGGACCCGTGAGGATCACGACGTCGACGTCAGGATCGGCGTCAGCCTCAGCCAACGCCGCGCCGGCGTCCCGCTGCAACGCAACGCTCAACGCGTTGCGTGCCTCGGGGCGGTTGAGGGTGACCGTGCGGACACGATCGGCGGTGTCCACGAGCACCAGGTCGGCCATGGGCGCGACGTTACGGCTACTGGATGGCGAACACCACCGTGACGTCGCCCGTGCCGCGCCGGTAGGTTCCGCCCCGTGGCGATTCCCGCGGGGCGCGACCGACGGCTATGTCGTCACGAACGGGATCCGCGTCTATTACGTCGAGCAGGGCGCCGGCCCGATGGTGCTGCTCTGCCACGGATTTCCCGAGATCTGGTACTCGTGGCGCCACCAGCTCGCGCCGATCGCCGAAGCGGGCTTCCACGTGGTCGCGGTCGATCTGCCCGGCTACGGCCGGTCCGACAAGCCGGACGTCCCGTACGACATCGAATGGGTGAACGCGTGCCTGGCCGGCGTGATCGAGGCGCTGGGCCACGAACGCGCCGTGCTGGCCGGCCACGACTGGGGCGGTCTCCTCGTCTGGCCGTTCGCTCGTCGATATCCCGAACGCACCGCGGGAGTCATCGGTGTCAACACCCCGGACCTGCCGCGCACGCCGATCCCGATCGTCGAGATGCTGCGCAACATCTTCCCGGACGACCCGCCGTACATCGTGCAGTTCCAAGATCCAGGGGTCGCCGAGTGGGTGTTCTCCTGGGGAAGGGGCGTGCTCGACCTGCTGGAGCTGATGTTCCGGAACGCGGGCACGGTGAACAAGGACGCGTTCCCGGACGAGGTGATCGAGGTGTACGCCGACGCGCTCCGCCCCCGTGGCGCGCTCACGCCGCCGATCGACTACTACCGGAACCTCGACCGGTCCTGGCACCTCACCGCGGACCTGGACGGCCGCACCATCGATGTCCCCTGCCTCATGATCAGTGCCGCGAACGACCCGGTGCTCACGCCCATGATGACGGCCGGGATGGAGGAGCGGGTGCCGGATCTGGAGAAGGTCGTCATCGCGGACTGCGGTCACTGGACCCAGCAGGAACGCCCGGCCGAGACGACGGCGGCCATGCTCGCCTACCTGCGGCGCCTCGAACGCTGGGAGTAGCAACGGGCCGCTCCCGCCCTTGCCAGGTCTGTCCGATCTGATCCAGAGTGTCCGTTGACATGAATCGGGAACCGGCTGGCGACGAGCGCGCATCGGAGCTGACCGTTTCGCCTTCCGAGCCCGGCGCCGCAATCCCGGCGACCCAACCGGAGCCGGAGCGGCAGGAGCGGCCGACCTTGGTCCTGCGACCGCAGCTGCACTGGCGCGCCGTCGGGCCGGCGCTCATCGTCTTCGCGCTGTTGCTCCTGGCGGTGGGCAAGGTCCTCCTCGTGCCGTTCGCCCTCGTGTTCCTGGCGATCGGCGTGCCGTTCCTGCGCAGCGTTCTGGGAGCGGGTGGACGTCTATCCCGGCACCGTGGTGCAACGCAGCCTCCGCAAGCACCGGACGGTTCCGCTCGCGGAGGTCGACGCGTTCCGGCTGCGGCGCATCGCATTCCCGATGCTCGCGGGGCTCCAGCGCGGCTACAAGATCGGGCGGTACTGGTCGATCCCGCTGACGTTGCGGTTGCTCCATCGGGACGAGCCGCTGCTCGAGCTGCGCTGCGGCTGGTGGTACGGATGGCGCGACCTCGCTCGCTACGTGATCGTCTCGTGCCCGGACGTGACGTCTCGACGGGCGCACGCGCGGCCGGCTCGAGCGTTACGTCGGGGTACCGCTCCCGCCGATCGAGGACGAGTAGAAGCGCTCCGGCGTCTCCCAGAGGACGGCGGCCAGCGCGTCGTCCGCGAGCCCGTGCTCCGCGGCTTCGCGCGACGAAGGTCGTCACCGCGTTCGGGTAGAGCGCGTCGGGATGGGGAAAGTCCGACGCCCACATCACATGGTCCGCGCCGACTTGCGACACGACCCACGGTGCGAGGGGGTCGTCGGGGTCCGTGCAGATCACGCACTGGCGCGCGAAGTACTCGGACGGGGTGAGCCGTAGACCCGCGGTCTCGGTCTCGGCCAACCAATGCGCATGTCCGTCGAGCCGCGCCAGCCAGTAGGGCAGCCAGCCGGTACCGGACTCGAGGAACGCGACGCGCAGCGTCGGATGGCGCTCGAGCGCGCCGAGCAGCATCAGGCTCCCCATCGCCGCCATCTGCTCCATCGGGTGGCTCATCGCGTGGCGCAGGGCGAAGGTCTCGGAGCGCTCGCGACCGATGGTCGGTCCCATCACGCCGAGCCCCTCGTGGACCGAGAGGGTCAGGCCATGCTCCTCGAGCACGTCGTACAAGGGGTCGTACGCCGCGTCGCCGAGGTCCCGGCCGTACAGCGGATTCGGCCGGACCATGACGCCCGGAAGCCCGAGCTCGGCCGCGTGCGCCGGCTTCGGCCGCCGCGAGCGCGATCTCCGCCGTCGGGACGAGCGCGACCCCGGCCAACCGGCTCGGATCCCTCGCGCAGTACTCGGCCATCCAGTCGTTGTACGCCCGACAGGCGGATGCCGACTCGCTCGGGGTCAGCGACGGCAGGAACGGAACGAACAACCCGATGGACGGGTAGAGGACGACACGGTCGATGCCCTCGAGGTCCATGCACCGCAGGTATGCGGCCGCGGAGCATCCGTCGGCGAGGAAGTCGGCCAACACCTCGGGATCACCGCACGGGATCATCGGGGTGGTGGCGGGGAGATCGATGACTCCCGACGCCCGGCGGCGCGGCATCGCCGAACAGTCCCGGCGGTTCGATCACGTGCGCGTCGGCGTCGAACACCCGGAGCCCGTCCCGCACGACAGCTACATCCGCCGCGCGGCGAGACCGCCGTCGAGTGGGATCGTCGTGCCGCTGATGTAGGCCGAGTCGTCCGACGCGAGGTACATGATCGCTTCGACGACGTCCGCTTCCACGCCGAGCCGGCCCATCGGCGTCCGCTCGGCCACCATCTGCTTGATCGCCTCGGGGTCCGGCGCGCGCGAGACCATGTCGAGGAAGAGGCCGGTCTCGCACGCGCTCGGCGAGACCACGTTGACGCGCACGCCGGTCCGGGGCGTGCTCGATCGCGGCTTGCTTGGCCAGGTTCACCAGCGCGCCCTTCGACGCGCAGTACGCGGCGTACCCCGGCGAGCCGATCGCGCCGAGGATCGAGCCGAGCAGGATCACCGAGCCGCCGCCACTGCCCACCATCGGAGGGATCCCGTGCTTCATGCAGAGGAACGGACCCTTCAGGTTCACGTCCAGCACCCGGCGCCACGCCTCGTCGGTCGTGTCCAGCAGGGACGCCCGCGTCTCGACCGCGGCGCTGCACACCAGCACGTCGAGCCGGCCGTGTTGCTCGACGACCGCCTCGAACATCGCCGCGACCTCGCCCTCGTAGGCGACGTCGACGACTGCGGGTTCTGCGTCGCCGCCGGCATCGACGATCTCGTCGACGACCGTGAGCGCCGCGGCCTCGTCGATGTCCGCGACGAGCACGGTCGCGCTCTCCGCGGCGAATCGGCGCGCCGCCGCAGCACCGATGCCCGATGCACCGCCCGTGATCAGCGCGACCTTTCCCGTGGAACCGCATGCTCATCGGAGGGCCGCCAAGCCGCCGTCCGCGGGGATGACCGCACCGGTCGTGTACGCGGAGAGGTCGGACGCGAGGAACAGTGCGATCCCGGCGACGTCCTGCGCGGTGCCCAGGCGATGCAGCGGGATCGTCTGTCGGAGGCTGGACAGGAAATCGGCGGGCATCGTCTCGGCGACCTTGCGGAACCGTGGGGTGTCGATGGAGCCGGGCGCGATCACGTTGGCGCGCACCGCCGGCCCGTACTCGGTCGCGATCTGTCGCGTGAGCGCGACGAGCCCGGCCTTGGCCGGCCCGTAGGCCGCGTAACCCTCCGACCCGATCAGGCCGAGCACCGACGCGGTGTTGATGATGCTCGCGTTCCCGGATTCGACGAGGTGGGGCATCGCGGCCCGGCAGGCCCAGAACACCGCGTCGAGGTTGGTGGCGATCGTCAGGTCCCAGTCGTCCTCGGACGTGTCGAGCAGGCGTCCGGACATCTGCACCGCGGCGTTGTTGTAGAGGATGTCGAGTCGACCGAAGTGGCCGATCGCGGCGCGCACCATGGCATCGCAGTCCGGGCGCCGGGAGATGTCCGCGTGGACGGCGATGCCGCTGCTGCCGGCTTCGTCGACCATCGCGATCGTCTCGCCGGCGCCGTCGTCGTTCAGGTCCGCGACGACGACGTGCGCGCCGTGCTCGGCGAAGAGCGCCGCCGCGGCGCGTCCCTGTCCGGATGCCCCTCCGGTGATGAGCGCGACCCGGCCGTCCAGCAGCACCGCAGGAGCGTAGGTCGGAGCGGGCACGAAGTGCGGAGAGCCGGAGCGACCCCGCGCGGCGAGGTCATGCTCGCGGTCCTAGGCTCCCGCCGATGGCGATTCCGGAGAGTGTCTTCCTGCCCGACGGCGTGGGTGAGGACGGTGAGCGCTTCGTCGCGACCGAGCTCGCGCGCGGGCCGTGGGACCCGAACGCGCAGCACGGCGGCGCACCGGCGGCGCTCATGGCGCGGGCGATCGAGCGGCACGAGCCCGGCCCGGCGAGCCATGTCGCCCGCCTGACGATCGAGCTCCTGCGCCCGGTCCCGATCGGTCCGCTCGACGGTACGCACGCGCACGATCCGGCCGGGCAAGAAGGTCCAGCTGATCGAGGCGTCGATCGTCGTCGGACGGCACCGAGGTCGCGCGGGCCGTCGGGTTGCGCATGCGCGAGAAGGCGCTCGAGGTCCCTCGACCGGGCGGAGCAGGTCGATCGGTTGGAAACCGGTCCGCCACGCGGCGGACCGGTTCATGTTCGAACGCACCGGCCCGATCGGCTTCGGTGCCGCGATGGAGATCGCTGCCGGTACGCGGCGCGATCGAGAAGGTCGGCCGGCGCGACCGTCTGGTTCCGGCTGGTGGTCCCGGTCGTGGCCGGCGAGGAGACGTCACCGCTGATGCGGGTCGCGGCCGCGGCGGACTTCGGCAACGGCGTGAGCGCGGTCGTGGACTGGAACGCGGGCTGGATGTTCATCAACCCGGATCTCACGATCTACCTGAGCCGCTACCCGACCACCGAGTGGGTGGCGATCGACGCGCAGACGCACCCGTCGGATCGGGGAGTGGGCTTCGCCGAGGCCGGGCTCTACGACGAGTCCGGCCGGATCGGCCGCTCCGTCCAGAGCCTCCTCTTCGACCGCCTGTAGGCGGCGGCGTCCCCGTCCGCCACCGAGAAATTCGTTGACCGTCATAACTCGGATGTTTATTATCCGGATAATGAAGCTCTCGGATGGCGTCGAGTGGGGCCTCCACTGCGGGGTGCTCCTCGGGTTCCTGGCCCGCGGATCAGGCGATGCCCACGGCCCGCCTGGCCGAGTACCACGGCGTGCCGGCCGCGTACCTGGCCAAGCACCTGCAGGCGATGAGCCGGGCCGGTCTGCTCGAGTCGGTGCAGGGCCCGCACGGTGGCTACCGGCTGTCGCGGCCACCGACCGAGATCAGCGTGCTCGACGTCGTCGAGGCGATCGACGGGACGGAGCCGGCGTTCCGGTGCGCGGAGATCCGCCGCCGCGGCCCGACCGCGCGCCCGGCCCGTGAGTACCCGCTGCCGTGCGCGATCCACGTGGTGATGAACCGGGCGGACGAGGCGTGGCGGCAGGAGCTGCGCGGCGTCTCGATCGCCGACCTGATGATGCAAGTGGTGAACGGGGCGTCGCCCAAGTCGTTGGAGCTCGGCGCCCGCTGGATGCAGGAGGTGGCGCGATGAAGGTGTTCCTGACCGGTGGAACGGGAGTGATCGGCCGACCGACCGTGGCGCGGCTCGTCGAAGCCGGCCACGCCGTACGCGCGGTGGCCCGGCGCGACGACGCCGCGCAGCAGCTGCGTGCCGCCGGCGCCGAGCCGGTGGCCGTCGACCTCTTCGACGCCGACGGCGGTGCGCGACGCGGTGGTCGGCTCCGAGGCGATCCTCCACCTGGCGACGAACGTGCCCGCGTATCCGAAGATGGGCCGGCCGAAGCACTGGGCGATGCACAACCGGCTCCGCACCGAGGCGACCCGCAACCTCGTCGACGCGGCGCGCCAGTCCGGCGTGCGGCGCCTGGTGAAGGAGTCCGTGACCTTCGTGTACGCGGATGGCGGCGACACCTGGTTGGACGAGGACGCACCGCTCATCGCCGAGCTCGGCATGATCGCTCCGACCATCGACGGCGAGAAGATCGCGCTCGAGCTGGCAGAAGGCGACGGGGCCACCGCCGTGCTCCGATTCGGCTTGTTCTACGGGGGCGCGGGCAACCGGGGCACCGACGAGATGCTGAAGCTGGCCAAGACCGGCCGGTCGCTCGTCGCCGGGAAGCCGGGTGCGTTCATGAGCTCGATCCACGCCGACGACGCGGCCGCCGCGGTCGTCGCGGCGCTCGATGCGCCGACCGGGATCTACAACGTGGCCGACGACGAGCCCCTTACCCGCCGGCACGCGCTCGACACGTTTGCCGGCGCGTTCGGGACGAGGAAGCTGCACCTGAATCCGACGTGGGCGATCAAGGCTCGTCGCCGGCTCCGCGCGCGGAGGCGCTGACGGCGTCGCAGCGGGTCTCGAACCGCAAGCTCCGCGAGACGACGGGGTGGTCGCCGACCTTCCCGAGCATGCGCGAAGGCTGGGCCGCCGAGGCGGCCCGGCGCGCCGAGCAGGAGGTGCCCAGTGCATGACCGGTTGATGCGACTCGGACTCGTCGTGCTCGGAGTCCCCGCGCTGATCATCGGAGTGTGGGCCGCGTTCGCGCCCCGCTCGTTCTACGACGACTTCCCCGGCCTCGGCCGCATGTGGGTCGCACCTGACGGCCCGTACAACGAGCACCTCGTCCGCGACGTCGGTGAGCTCAACCTCGCGCTCGTCGTGATCACCGCGATCGCCGCGTTCACCCTGGTGCCGATGCTCGTGCGAGCGGTGCTGGCGGGCTGGGTCGTCTACTCCGTGCCCCACCTCGTGTACCACCTGCGGAACATGTCGCCGTTCTCGACCGACGACCAGGTATCGATCGCCGCGAGCCTCGCGTTCGTCCCGATCCTCGCGGTCGCGCTGTTCGTCATCATCGTGCGGGCACCGCGAGATGTTCCGGCGCCGCGCGCGACAACCGGTGAGCAGCGGATCGCCGCCAGGGGTCTAGCGCCGTCCCACGTTGGGTCGCTTGCCGTGATTGGCCTTGTTGCGGCGGGCCCGCAGCTTGCGCTTCTTCGTCTTCTTGCTCACGACCGACTCCTGTTTGCGGAAGCCGGTCAGGCTAGCCGAGCCGGCCCAGAACTGCCCGTAGAGTGGACCGCATGGAACACCTCGGGCTCCTGGGGCATCGGCCGGGGAACCTGAGGTTGCCCGAGCGTGTGGCTCGTACGTGACGGGGAAGTGCTCGCAGCCGCCGAGGTCACCCGGACGCGGCGCGAGCGTGGGCGCGGGCTGCTCGGGCGGGACAGCTACACGGGTGCGCTCGTCTTCCGGCCCTGCCGGCAGGTGCACACCGTGGGGATGCGGTTCGCGATCGACGTCGCGTTCTGCGACGCCGACGGCGTGGTGCTCCGGAGCCGAACGATGAAGCCCTGGCGCATCTCGCCGCTCGTCTGGCGATCCGCGTTCGTGATCGAAGCGGAGTCGGGCGCCTTCGAACGGTGGGGCCTGCGGGTCGGGGACCGGGTCGAGGTCAAGGAGTGACGCTCGTGCTGGTCGGGACGCCGATCGGCAACCTCGGAGACCTGTCGCCACGCGCGATCGAGGTGCTGCGGGCGGGCCGACGTCATCGCGTGCGAAGACACGCGCCGAACCCGCCAGCTGCTCTCGCACGCGGGCATCGCCGCGTCCGGTCGCCTGCGCGCGGTGCACGAGCACAACGAAGCGCGTGAAGCCGGCGCGGATCGTGGACGAGGTGCGCGCCGGGAAGCTCGTCGCGTACGCGACCGATGCCGGCATGCCCGGGGTGAGTGATCCCGGCGCGGTCATCGTGCGGGCGTGCCGCGAGGCCGGGCTGCCGGTCGAGGTGGTGCCCGGGCCCAGCGCCTCGCTCACCGCGCTGGCGCTCTCGGGCTTCGACGCCGACCGGTTCGTGTTCGAGGGATTCCTGCCCCGCAAGGGCCAGGCCCGCTCGGAGCGGCTCGGCGCGATCGGGACCGAGACCCGGACGGTGGTGTGCTTCGAAGCGCCGGGGCGGGTCGCCGCCACGCTCGCCGACCTGGCCGGATCGTGTGGCGGAGAGCGCCAGGTCTGTGTCGCCGCGGGAGCTGACCAAGCGCTTCGAGGAGAGCTGGTGGGGGAGCCTCGCCGACGCGACCGCGCTGGCCCAGACCGCGGAGCCGCGCGGCGAGCACGTGATCGTGATCGCAGGCCGGGTCGGGGTCGCGCCGCGAGATGACCGCGGACTCGCTCGAGCGTCGCGGTGCGCGAGGCGCTCGGACGCGGCCTGTCGGCGCGCGACGCCGCGGCCGAGGTTGCGCGCGCTGCACGACGTGCCGAAGCGCCGCGCGTACGAGCTGGCGGTCAGCCTCCGGAAGCGTTGAGCTTCACGACGCACGACTCGCACACGAGCTGCTTGGCGAAGTCGCGCAGCTCGGCGCTCGGCTCCGTCCCACCGCAGAACACGCACCGCCGCGCGACCTTCGCCAGCACGATGCCCCGACCCTCGACGGAGAACTCGACGAGGTCGCCCTCCCGGATGTCGAGCTGTCGCCGGAGCTCGGCGGGGAGCACGACCCGTCCGAGCTGATCGACCTTCCTGGCCACGCCCGAACTCACAGCACACCTTTCCGAAGATCTCTCCCGGTCGATCGGTCTGCGTTGGGTCTCGCCAGGGACCGGGAGCGGTTTTCAGCCGGGGTTAGGGGGGACGTGTCGGTATCGTAGGCCCGGTGGCCCGCCCCTTCTACGTGACGACACCGATCTACTACGTGAACGACGTGCCCCACATCGGGCACTCGTACACGACGGTGGTCGCGGACGTGCTGGCCCGCTGGCGGCGGCTCTGGGGCGACGATGTCATCTTCCTCACCGGGACCGACGAGCACGGGCTCAAGGTGCAGCAGGCCGCCGAGGAGCACGGGGTCACGCCCCAGGAGTGGGCGGACCGGACGAGCGAGCGGTTCCGGGAGACCTGGAAGCTGCTCGAGATCACGAACACGGACTTCATCCGCACCACCGAGCCGCGCCACTACACCGCGGTCCAGGCGTTCATGCAGGCCGTCTACGACAACGGCGACATCGAGCTCGACACCTACGAGGGTCTCTACTGCGTCGGCTGCGAGCTCTATTACACCGAGGCCGATCTGGTGGACGGCAACTGCCCGATCCACGGCACGCCCGTCGACCGGGTCACCGAGGAGAACTACTTCTTCCGGCTCTCCCGCTACGAGGACCGCCTGCTCGAGCACTACACCGCGCATCCCGAGGCGATCGAGCCCGCGGGGAAGCGCAGCGAGGTGCTCGGGCTCATCAAGCAGGGGCTGCTCGACTTCTCGATGAGCCGCACGTCGATCTCGTGGGGCATCCCGCTGCCGTGGGACCCCGACCACGTCGCGTACGTGTGGTTCGACGCGCTGGTGAACTACTGCACGGCAGTCGGGTACGGCAGCGACCCGGCCGAGTTCGCGTGCTTCTGGCCGGCGAACTACCACCTCATCGGCAAGGACATCCTGCGTCAGCACGCCGTGTACTGGCCGGCGATGCTGATGGCCGCAGGAGAAGCCCCGCCCCGGCAGGTGTTCGCCCACGGGTTCCTGCTGGTCGGGGGCGAGAAGATGAGCAAGACCGGCATGAACAAGATCGCACCGGCCGACCTGGTCGCGGACTTCGGCGTCGACGGATTCCGCTACCACTTCGTCGCGGATCAGCGCTTCGGTCCGGACGGCGACTTCAGCTACGAGGGAATGGTCGCCCGGTACAACAACGACCTCGCGAACAACTTCGGCAACCTCGCGAGCCGCGTGCTGAACATGGCGACCAACTACGTCGGGGGCACGACGCCGGACACGCGCGAGGACGGTCCGCTCGTCGACGCGTCGGCCGCGTCCTTCGCCGGCATGACCGACGCGCTCGACCAGCTCGACTTCTCGGGCGGCTTCGGCGCGCTGTGGCAGCTCATCAAGGACGCGAACGCGTACATCGAGGATCGTCAGCCGTGGGCGTTGCACAAGGCGGGCGACGCGGTCGACGACGGCCGCGGTGCTCGGCGACTGTCTCGAGACGCTGCGGATCGTCGCGCTCCTCGCGTCGCCGGTGATCCCGAACGCGGCCGGCGAGCTCTGGCGGCGCCTCGGCCTGCCGGGCACGCCCGAGGGGCAGCGGCTTCCCGAGGCCGCGGCCTGGGGGAGCACCGAGACCGCCGGCAACGCACTCGAGAAGGGCGCCTCGCTCTTCCCCCGCATCGACACCCCGTGACCCCTCTGACCTGGGTCGACAGCCACTGCCACCTGCCGGCCGACCCCGCCGAGGCGGACGTGCTGCTCGATCGGGCCCGGGCCGGAGGGGTGGAGTGGCTGGTCTGCGTCGGCACCGATCTCGAGACCTCCCGGGCGGCGCTGGCGGTGGCCGAGCGCCACGAGGACGTGCACAGCACCGTCGGGCTCCACCCGCACGACGCCAGCCGACTCGATGCCGAGTGGCCGGCGCTCCTCGACCTCGCGCGCGACCCCCGGGTGGTCGGCATCGGTGAGGCCGGATTCGATCTCCACTACCTGCACTCTCCCGTTGAGGCGCAGGAGGCCGCGTTCCGGGAGCAGATCCGGCTCGCCCACGCGACCGACCGCGCACTGGTGATCCACTCGCGGGAAGCGTGGGACCACACCTTCCGCGTGCTCGAGGACGAAGGCGTTCCGCGCGCGCACGGTCTTCCACTGCTTCACGGGTGGTCCCGAGGAAGCGCGGCGCGCGCTCGACATCGGTACCTACCTGTCGTTCAGTGGCATCGTCACGTTCAAGACCGCGGACGACGTGCGCGCCGCCGCGGCGCTCGCGCCGCTCGATCGCGTGCTCGTCGAAACCGACGCGCCGTATCTCGCACCCGTGCCGCACCGCGGCAGCCCGAACGAGCCGGCGTGGGTCGCCGAGGTGGGCGCCGCGGTAGCCGCCGCGCAGGGTCGCGAGCCGGCCGAGGTCGCGGCCGCGACGCGGGCGACCGCGGCGGCGGTCTTCCAGGTCTGACCGCTGCGTGACCCCTGTGCATGGTCCCGACCTGCGGGGATCCCTCCGGGGCTGGAAGAACCTGGAAACCGGATTGACCCCCCGCGTGGCCGTCGGTACGGTCCGCCGGTTCCCGGGATCCGGCCACGAGGTCGGTGCGGGCGGAGCGGCTTAGCGGGAGGGCGGACCCCATCGCCGAGCACGGAACTCGTAGAAACGCGCGTCATACGCACGGCCATAACCACGACGGTCGCGCGCGCCATTACGCGTTGTGGGCCGTCCAGCAGTCGCCCGCGCGCGTCGATGCTCCCGAGCCGGACGTGTGGCTGCCGATCCTCGACATCACCGGTGAGCTCGAGGCGCTCGACCTGTCGGCAGAGCTCGAGCAGCTCGATCTCGACACCGCCCGGGCCGAGTTCGAAGCCGAGCTGCACGCCCACGAGACCGACTTCTGGAGCAGCGCGCCGCGAGCCTCGAAGCCGCGGTAGCGCAGATCCAGCTGGCGCCGGAACCGGTCCCCGAGCCCGAGCCGGTGGTTGCCCCCGAGCCGGTCGTTGCACGCCGGTCCGACTCGCCGGAGCCGGCCGGCGGGACCGCCCCGGTGGCGGCGCCCGTCACCGAGACGACGCCCGTCACGCCCGCGGCGCCGGTCGTGGAGGCGCTCGCCACGCCCGCGGAGGCCACGCCGGCTCCCGTGACCCAGACCACGCCGGCCCCGGCGGGCCGAGGACCCGGGCCACCCTGGTCGGCGTCGACCGCCGGACCCGGATCATCGGCACCCTGCTCCTCGTCGCCGCGCTCGCCGCCTTCGCCGCGGTGTCCCCCAGCATCGTCGGGGCCTCGGCGCCGCAGCGCGACATCACGATCACCCTCGACGGCCGGACGTTCGACCGCACGGTGCGGGCCGTGTCCGTCGGCGAGGTCCTCCGGACCGAGGGCATCTCGCTCGCGCCGGATGACCAGGTGCGTCCGAGTCTCGACACCAAGCTGCACGCCGGGATGCCGATCAAGGTCCTGCGCGCCTTTCCCGGTGGACGTGGACGTGGACGGGACGGTCACCACCGTGCGCACCGTGAAGCGCTCGCCGGTCTGGCTCCGGCGTGATCTCGACATCGGCGCGGGCCTGATCATCGAGGCCGCACCGCGCGTGCTCACCGCGGGACGACGCGTCGCGTTCCGCACGCCGCACGACATCACGCTGCAGGTCGACGGCAACACGATCGCCGTGCCGCGCTCGAGGTGCGCTCGACGTCGGCGCGCTCCTCGCGGCGAAGAACGTCGCGCTCGGCCCGCGCGACGAGGTGACGCCCGGTCCCGGGACGCGGCTCGAGAACGGGATGAACATCCGTGTGTTCCGATTGGCGGAGGGTGAGATCGCCGAGCAGGTCATCGTGCCGTTCACGACGCGAGCTCCGCGACGACCCGAACCTCCCGTCGGTCAGACGCGCGCGATCCAGGCCGGGTCGCCGGGCGTCGAGCGGGCGCTGTTCCGCGTGGTCACGAAGGACGACGGCACGGTGCATCGCCAAGCTGCCGACCGGCTCCGAGCTCCTCGTGCCGCCCGTGTCCCAGGTCGTGGTGCGGGGAACCCAGCCGATCCCGCCCCGGGCCAGCGGGTCGGCGACCCACTACGAGACGGGACCCGGCCCTGGTACCTGTGCCCACCTCACCCTGAAGTTCGGGACGGTCGTGACCCTGACGAACCCTGCGACCGGCGCCGTGGCGCGTTGCCGGGTGCAGGATCGGGGGCCGGAGGCCTGGACCGGGCACATCATCGACCTGGCGCCCGACGTGTTCCGCCGCCTCGCCCCGCTGAGCCAGGGCGTCGTCCGCGTCAACCTCTCGTACTGACCCCGACGCACTCGCCGATCGGTCGGATCTCGGGGCCGGCCCGTGCGGGTGCGAGCATGAGCCCGTGCCCCTGCTGACCCCGGCGACGATCACACGAGCTCGTCGAGCGGCACGGGCTGCGGCATGAGCCGCGCGCTCGGTCAGAACTTCCTCGCCGATCCGAACACTGCGCGCCGGATCGTTCGGCTCGCCGAAGTCGGACCCGGCGATCGCGTCGTCGAGATCGGGCCGGGTATCGGATCGCTCACCGTCGCGCTCGCTGACGCCGGCGCGTCGGTCACCGCGCTCGAGCTCGATCGGCACGTGCTGCCTGCGCTCGCCGAGGTCGTCGCCGAATACCCCGACGTCCGCGTCGTCCAAGGCGACGCGCTCGACCGCGGATCTCGACGCGCTCCTCCCCGAGCAGCCGGGCGGCTGGAAGCTCGTCGCGAACCTGCCGTACAACGTGGCCACGCCGATCGTCGCCCGGTTCCTCGAAGACGCACCGATGGTCCGCTCCCTGCTGTTCATGGTGCAGCGCGAGGTCGGAGAGCGCCTCGCCGCGTCGTCGGGCGGGCGCGACTACGGCGCGATCTCCGTGAAGGTCGCGTACTACGGGCGGGCCCGGCTCGTCGGCCTGGTCCCCCCGACCGTGTTCATGCCGCCACCGAAGGTCGAGTCTGCGCTGGTGCGCATCGTGCGCCACGAGGTTCCCCCGGTGGACGTCCCGTCGCCCGACGCGTTGTTCGGCCTGGTACGGGCCGGGTTCGGCCAGCGCCGCAAGATGCTCCGCCGGGCCCTGCAGACCCAGCTCGGCGACCGCACGCTCGGCGGTGCTCGAGGCGGCCGGCGTCGATCCGCAGGCGCGGGCCGAGGCGCTCGACCTCGACGCGTGGGCCGCCATCACCCGGGCCGCCGCGTGACGGTCGAGCTCCTGGCCCCGGCCAAGCTCACGCTCACCCTGCGCGTGCTCGGGACCCGCGCCGACGGGTTCCACGAGCTCGAGGCGCTGACCGTCTCGATCGACACGCCGTACGACACGCTGGCGGTCGAACCGGGGCCACCGGGCGTGCAGCTCGACGTCACCGGGTCCGGCCGCGGGCGGCGTGCCCGCACGGCGAGCGAGAACCTGGTGGTGCGCGCCGCGCAGTCCGTGCTGCCGGACGGGGCGGGACTGCACGTGCGGCTCCGCAAGCAGATCCCGTCGGGCGCGGGCCTGGGTGGTGGATCGTCGGATGCGGCGGCGGTGCTGCGGGTCTGCGCGCAGACCTATGGCCTCGCCGCGCGCGGTCGTCGAGGACGCGGCGGCCGCGGTCGGCTCGGACGTCCCGTTCTGCCTGCACGGGGGCCCGGCCTGGATGCGGGGCCGGGGCGAGCGCATCGAGCCCCTCACGCTGCCGGAAGCCGTCCGGGTCCTCGTGGTGGTCCCGCCGTTCGCGATCGGGACGGCGCCCGTCTACCGGGCCTGGGACGACCTCGGCGGGCCCCGCAGCGATCGCGAGCTGCCCCCGCCGGCAGCATTGGCCGGTCTCGTCGACGTGCTCGCGAACGACCTCGAGCCCGCGGCGGAGCACGTCGAGCCGCAGCTCCGGCCGTTCCGGGAGGCGCTCGAAGCCGCCGCCGGCGCGCCGGCGTTGCTCGCGGGGAGTGGCTCGGCCTGCTGGATCCCGTTCGAGGATCCGGACGCCTGGCGTCAGGCCGCGAACCGGGTGGAATCCACCCTCGGCAGCGCGGTGTTTCTGGGGCTCACCCTCCCGGCGTAGCCGGGGAGCACAAGGGGTCGGTTAGCGACCCTGCTGGCGACGCTGCCAACGCGTCTTCTTCAGCAGCTTCTTGTGCTTCTTCTTGCGCATGCGCTTGCGGCGCTTCTTGATCAGGGAACCCATGAAGGGTCGGACGCTACTCGTGACGGCCGTGGAAGTCACATCCAGGGCCTGGTCCCGACAATCCCTCGCGGTAAGGTCGATCGGGTCGGTCGGGGGTGGTGTAACGGCAGCACGGGGTCCTTTGGAGTCCCAAGTCGAGGTTCGAAACCTCGCCCCCGAGCAGGCCGAGGGCGCAGGGCGCCAGGAAGGCGAAATGTGCCGAGCCACCGGCTGAAGCAGGCGAGACTGGGCAAGATGCGAACATGGCGAACGGGACGGAGACAGCGTTGAGTGGCTACCGGCCGTTGGCGGCCGTGGTGCTCGCAGCCGGCGAAGGCACCCGGATGCGCTCGGAGACGCCCGAAGGTGCTTCACCCGTTGTGCGGTCGCCCGATGCTGCTCCACGTGGTCGACGCACTCGTTGCGTTGCCGCTCGAACGGATCGTGATCGTGGTCGGTCACGGGGCCGAGCGCGTCACGAAGACGCTGCAGGAGCAGATCGCGACGGAGATGCCGATCGAGTTCGTCGAGCAACGGGTGCAGCGCGGCACGGGTGACGCGGTCAGCGTCGGGCTCACCGCGTTCTCGGACGAGCCGGACCTCGACGGCGACGTGCTCGTGATGCCGGGTGACGCGCCGCTCGTGCGCCCCGAGGTGCTCGCCCGTCTGGCCCGCGAGCACCGCGAGGCGGACGCCGCGGCGACGATGCTCACCGCGGAGCTCGACGAGCTGACCCGAGACTTCGGCCGGATCGTGCGGGACGACAAGGACCGCGTCGACCACATCGTCGAGAAGACGGACGCGACTCCCGAGGAGCTGGAGATCGAGGAGGTCAACACGTCGATCTACTGCTTCCGCCGCGGCCTCCTGGCGCCGGCCCTTCGCCGGTTGAGCCCCGAGAACGCGCAGGGCGAGTACTACCTGACCGATGCGGTATCGGTGCTGCGCCAGGCCGGGCACTCGGTGCTCGCGGTGCCGGCCGACGACCGGACCGCGGCCATGCACGTCAACGACCGGGCCCAGCTCGCCGCGGCCGAGGTCGAGCTGCGATCGCGGATCAACCTCCGCTGGATGCGTGAGGGCGTGTCGATGATCGACCCCGCCGCGACCTACGTCGACACCTCGGTCGAGCTCGAGCCGGATGTGCGACTCCTGCCGGGCACGATGCTCGAAGGTCGCACCGTGATCAGCGCCGGCGCGGTGATCGGGCCGGACACGCGGCTCACCGACACGATCGTCGGCGAACGGGCGGTCGTCCGGAACACGGTGGCGGTCGACGCGGAGATCGGCGACGACTGCACCGTCGGTCCGTACGTGTCGCTGCGGGCCGGGACGCGTCTCGCTGCCGGGCGCGCACGTCGGCACGTTCGTCGAGACGAAGAACGCCGAGATCGGCGAGGGAGCCAAGGTCCCGCACCTGTCGTACGTGGGCGACGCGGACATCGGTCCCCGCGCGAACATCGGCGCGGGAACGATCACCGCGAACTACGACGGCAAGAACAAGCACCGCACGAAGGTCGGCTCCGATGCCCGCATCTCGTCCAACACCGTGCTGGTGGCCCCGGTCGAGGTCGGTGACGGTGCGTACACCGGTGCCGGCGCGGTGGTGAACCGGGACGTCCCGCCCGGCGCGATGGCCAAGGGCGTGCCGGCGCAGATCGACGAAGGTTGGGCAGACCGACGGACCGAGCGTGACGAACCGGATGAGGAAGGCGACTGATGGAGCAGGTCACCAAGAAGCGGTTGAGCCTCTTTGCCGGCTCGGGGAATCCGGAGCTGTCGGAGGAGATCGCGTCGAACCTGCAGGTGCCGTTGGGCGACATCAAGCTCTCGCGCTTCGCCAACGGCGAGCTGTACTGCCGCTACGGCGAGAACGTGCGCGGCGCGGACGTGTTCGTGGTGCAGAGCTTCTGCGATCCGATCAACGACCGGATCATGGAGCAGCTGATCATGATCGACGCGGCCAAGCGCGCGTCGGCGAAGCGCATCACTGCGGTGTGCCCGTTCTACGGGTACGCGCGCCAGGACCGGAAGGCGGAGGGTCGGGAGCCGATCACCGCGCGGCTGCTCGCCGACATGCTCACCGTCGCCGGCGCCGACCGGGTCGTGACCGTGGACCTGCACACCGGCCAGATCCAGGGCTTCTTCGACTTCCCGGTCGACCACCTCACCGCGGTGCCGCTGCTCGCGAACCACATGGCGAGTGAGCTCGACCCGAGCGTGCGGGTCACGGTCGTCTCGCCCGACGCCGGTGGCGGCAAGCTCGCCCGCCGGTTCGCGAACTGCCTCGAGGAGCACGACGTCGACGACCGACCTCGCGTTCATCGACAAGCGGCGGCCCAAGGGCACCCACAACGTCGCGGTGGCCGAAGAGGTCGTCGGTGAGGTCGCGGGCCGCCAGTGCCTGCTGGTCGACGACATGATCGACACCGCCGGCACCATCGTCAGCGCGGCGGAGCTCCTCACCAAGCGGGGGGCCGACTCGGTCTCGATCGTCGCCACCCACGCCCTGCTCTCGGGCCCGGCCGTGGACCGGCTGAAGAACGGCCCGATCCGCCAGGTGGTGCTCACGAACACCCTCCCGATCACGTCGGACAAGCGCTTTGACGCCCTCACGGTGCTCTCGATCGCCCCGATCGTGGCCAAGGCGATCCAGGCGGTCTTCTCCGACGCCTCGGTCAGCGAGCTCTTTGCGGGCGACAACGTGTAGCTCCGGGGCTCGCCAGGGCCGCTGTTTGGATCTGGGGGCCCGGAAGGGCCACAATGGACGGTCCCCACGTTTTCCTGAAGGACCTCACGCGCCATGACGGACGTCATTCTCAAGGCCTCGCCCCGCACGCTCCTGGGCTCCCGGAACGCCGGGCGGATCCGCCGCACCGGTGACCTGCCGGCCGTCATCTACGGGCTCGAGGCCGAGGCGCTTGCCGTCACGGTCAACGCGCGGGAGCTGGACCACGCCCTGCACAGCGAGTCCGGCGCGAACACCCTGATCACGCTCCAGCTCGACGGCGACGACATGCTCGCCCTGGCCCGCCAGATCCAGCGCCACCCGACGCGCAACGAGCTCGTGCACGTGGACTTCGTCCGCGTCCGTCGCGACGTTGCGGTCAGCGCCGACGTGCCGCTCAACGCCGAGGGTGAGCCCCCGGGCGCCAAGGAGGGCGGCATCCTCGAGCAGCTGCTCTTCTCGCTGACCGTCGAGGCGATGCCGGGCAACATCCCGACCTCGATCACCGTCGACATCTCCCACCTCGCACTGGGTGACCAGCTCCGGGTCGCCGACCTGCCGATCCCTCCGGGGGTCGAGGTCATGCACGAGCCGGACGAGCTCGTCGCCCAGGTCTCCATCCCGCGTGGTCTCACCGAAGAGGAAGAGGCCGGGGGTCGAGGGCGAGGAAGGCGAAGAGGGCGCAGCCGAAGGCGAGGAAGGTGCCGAGGCCAGCTCCGACGACGGCGACAGCGACTCCTCGGACGACTAGCAGGTGCAGTAGTGCTGCGGCGATCGAAGGCGCCGCGCACCGGAACGCCGGCGGACCTGCTCGTGGTCGGCCTCGGCAATCCCGGTGACGAGTACGCGCGCACGCGGCACAACGTCGGCACCGAAGTCGTCGAGCTGCTCGTCGCGCGCCATGGCGCCAAGCTGAAGAAGGGCAAGGAGCGCGCGCTGGTGGACCAGGTGCGCGTCGGCGGCAAGCTCATCGCGCTCGCGGTCCCGCTCACGTACATGAACGACTCGGGTGAAGCCGTCGGCAAGCTCGCGCGCCGCTACGGGGTCGAGCCGGAGCAGGTGGTGATCGTCCACGACGAGCTCGATCTGCCCGTCGCGACGTTGAAGATCAAGTCCGGTGGCGGGCTCGCGGGCCACAACGGGTTGCGGTCGATCAAAGCGCATCTCCACAGCGACGCGTTCCAGCGGGTGCGCATCGGCGTGGGAAAGCCGGTGAGCAAGGAGCGTGGCGCGGACCACGTGCTGAACCGCTTCGGCAAACGTGAGCGGACCGACATCGACGTCACGCTCGAGCAGGCCGCCGACGCGGTCGAGATGATCGCGAGCGACGGCGTCGACGCCGCGATGAACCGCTACAACACCTCACCCCAATAGCCCCCACTCGTTTCGGGGCGCGTAGCCGTCGCTCGGGCGACGCGCACGCGCCCCGAAAGCAGCCTGCCGCGGGCGATTAGCGGGAGCCCAGGAGGTGCGTGGGTGAACGCGAGGAGGTCGTCCCAGACGGGGACGTCGGTGAGCATGGGCTCGGTGGCGCGGCCCTTCCCGGTGCGGACGAGCGCGGGTCGGCACCCGGCTCGGCGAGCGGCCTCGACGTCGCGCTCGGCGTCCACCACGAACCAGGTCTCGGCCGGCTCGTGGGGCCACGCCTCCCGGGCCTGCTCGAACAGGAGGATTCCCGGCTTTCTGCATGCACATCCGACATCCGGGGTATGAGGGCAGACATAGAAGCCATCGAGAGTCCCGCCCAGCTGACGGTCCAGCGCCCGATTGATCTCGTGCAGGGCGTCCACGTCCAGCTGCCCCCGGCCCACCACCGCCTGGTTCGTGATCACCAGCAGCCGGTAGCCGGCGTCCCGGAGCAGCGCCGTGGCCTCAGCCGCTCCCGGCTGGATCTCCAGCTCGTCGAGGTGTCGCACGGAGTCACTTCGGTCGATGTTGAGCACTCCGTCACGATCGAGGAGAACTACCCGGTTGCTAACCTCAACCACAGCTCAGCGCCCGTCGAGAGATTCTTGTGAACATCCAGCAGGCTATCGACGACCACCAGGAAGTGATGACGGCTCTCCGGGCCCTTGTGCCGGAGCTGGAGCGCGCCGCGGCTCGGATGACCGAATCCTTGCGGGCGGGCGGCACCATCTTCTGGTTCGGCAACGGCGGCAGTGCCGCGCAGAGCCAGCACTTCGCCACCGAGCTCGTCGGCCGGTACCTCGTCGACCGGCCCGGCCTCGCCTCGCTGGCGCTGACGACCGACGGCGCGCTGCTCACCGCGGTGGCGAACGACGGCTCGTTCGACGATGTCTTCGCGCGCCAGCTCGAGGCGCTGTGCCGCCCGGGCGACGTGGCGGTCGGCCTCTCGACGTCGGGTACCAGCGCCAACGTCGTGCGCGGGCTGGAAGTGGCGCGTGAGCGCGGTGCCTTCACCCTCGCGATCACCGCGGGAGACGGCGGCAAGGTCGCGTTCGTCGCGGAGTCGGCGTTGATCGTGCCGAGCACCGCGACGCCGCGGATCCAAGAGGCTCACCTGTTCATCGGCCACGAGCTGTGCCACCTCGTCGAGGGTGCGACCGTGACGGATCCCGATGTTTGACCGGCCCGACCTCGTCCACGCGAGCGTGCGCGGTGGCTTCGCCGGCGCGCAGATGCTCGTCATCGGTGACCTCATGCTCGACCGCTACCTCGTCGGCGAAGTGGCGCGCATCTCGCCTGAGGCACCGGTGCCCGTGGTGCGGCTCGGGCGCGAGACGCTGTCGGTCGGTGGTGCCGGCAACGTCGCGCTCAACCTCGCCGGGCTCGGCGTTCACGCCGACGTCGCGGGCTGGACCGGCGCTGACGTCTCGGGCAATCACATTCGCGAGCTGCTCGGCTCGGCCGGTGTGCGCGTGCACGGAGTGTCCGTCGTTCCCGGTCGGACCACCACGACGAAGACGCGCGTGCTCTCCGCGGCATCAGCAGCTGGTCCGCATCGACGACGAGGACACGGACTTCCCGGACCACCGCGAGCGGGCGGCCTGGGACGATCGCGTCCTGACGATGCTGGACGACGGCTACGAAGCTGTCGTGCTGTCGGACTACAACAAGGGAGTGCTGGACGCCCAGTTCTGCCGGCGTCTGATCGAGCGGTGCACCGAGCGGGGCGTACCGGTCCTGGTGGACCCGAAGGGCCTCGAATACGGGAAGTACCTCGGCGCCACGACCATCACCCCGAACGAGGGCGAGCTGGCCATCGTCAGTGACGTGGCCGAGAACGACCGCGACGCCCTCACCGCCGCCGCCAAGGTGCTCTGCGAGGAGCTCGAGCTCGAGTTCGTGACGCTCACCCGGGGGGAGGCCGGCATCACGATCGTCGACTCCGAAGGCGTGCACCACGTCCCCGCCCGCGCCCGCGAGGTGTTCGACGTCTCGGGCGCCGGTGACACCGCGATCGCCACGCTCGCGGCGGCGATCGCCGTGGGTCTGGATCGCCACGACGCGGCCGCGCTGGCGAACCTCGCCGCCGGGATCATCGTCGGCAAGACCGGGACGATCCCGATCACGCAGGCCGAGCTGCTCGACACGCTCGGCCGGGGCGAGCAGCACGCCACGGTCCCGCTCGGCCAGAAGGTCACCGAGCCGAAGGCGCTCGAGGAGATCGTCGAGCGGTGGCGCAGCGACGGCGATTCGATCGGGTTCACGAACGGCTGCTTCGACATCCTGCACGCCGGTCACGTCAGCTACCTCGACTGGGCCCGCCGCCACTGCGACCGTCTCGTGGTCGGGCTCAACACCGACTCGTCGGTGCGCGAGCTGAAGGGCGCGGGCCGGCCGCTGAACTCCGAGGCCGCGCGCGCCGCGGTGCTCGCCGGCCTGGCCGCGGTCGACGCGATCGTCCTGTTCGACGATCCGACCCCGCAGGCCCTCATCGTGGCGCTCCGGCCGGACGTGCTCGTCAAGGGCGCGGACTACGACGAGCGTGACATCGTGGGTGCGCCCGAGGTGCGCAGCTGGGGTGGACGCGTGCTGCGGGCCCCGATGCTCGAGGGCTACAGCACCAGCTCGATGCTCGACCGCATCAGCCCGACGGATTAGCCGAGCTTCCGAAGATCTCCGGAGGGCGAATGCCCGACCGCGAGCGGGCCGGCGCCGCTCCGGCGGTTTCGCGTCCGGTGAGTGGACCGGCAATAGTGCCGGGGTGCCACCTGCCTCGAAAACCGTGACCTCGGCGCCCCTCAGCGAGCTGCCCCGGCTGCTGGCCGAAGACCCCAGCGTCGGCGCGGTCGCGTCCGGTCTGCGCGAGGTCGTCGCGGTCTCGGATGCGGCCCGGGCGCTGTTCACCGCCGGCGCTGCACCGCCTGACCGGAGCGCGCCCGATCCTGCTCGCGGTCCCGACGGTGGCCGAGGCCGAACGGCTGGCCGGCGATCTCGTCCCGATGCTCGGCGCCGACGCGGTCGAGCTGTTCCCGGCGTGGGAGACGCTGCCGTTCGAACGGGTCTCCCCGGCGCTCGAGACGATGGGCCGGCGGCTCCGGATCATGTGGCGACTGCGCGAGGGCGGCGAGGCCGCGCCCGCCGTCGTGGTCGCGCCCGTGCGCGCGCTGGTGCAACGGCTCGGCCCGCACGTCGAGGACGTCGAGCCGATCGTGCTGCGCAAGGGCGACGCAGATCGATCACGACGGGCTCCTCGAGGAGCTCGTCGCCGCGGGCTACCGGCGCGAGTACCAGGTCGAGGGCCGCGGCGAGATCGCGGTGCGCGGATCGATCATCGATGTGTACCCGTCCACCGCCGATCACCCGGTCCGCATCGATCTCTGGGGTGACGAGATCGATCGCCTCTCCACCTTCTCGGTCGCGGACCAGCGCAGCAGCGCCGAGCTCGCCCGAGGTGCTGATCTTCCCGGCGCGCGAGCTGCTCGCGACGCCCGAGGTACGCGAGCGGGCCGCGCGCGCTCATCACCGACCGCGCCGTGGGGCCGGGCGCAGTGGGAACGGCTCGCCGAGGGGCAGATCTTCGACGGGATGGAGTCCTGGCTCCCGTGGCTCACCGAGGACGAGCACCTGCTGCCCGATCTCCTGCCCGCCGGCGCCCGCGTGCTGCTCGTCGAGCCGCGCCGGCTGCGGGACCGGGCCAGTCGAGCTGCTCGACGAGGAAGCCAGCCTGGCCGAGACGCTCGCCGGGACGTGGGAGGCCGAGGGCGACGTCTTCCCCCGCCTCTCGCTGCCGTTCGAGCGGCTGCTGGCGCACACCAAGGCGGGCGCGACGAGCCTGCTCGCCTCGCCGGACTCGCCGGACACCCCGCAGCTCGGGGCGTCGGCGTTCGACCCGGTCGTCGGCGATGTCGAAGCGCTGGCCGGCCGCATTCGCTCACTGCGCGACGACGGGATGCGCATCGTCATCGCGGCCGAGGGCAGCGGCTCCGCGTCGCGCCTGCGCGACGTGCTCGCGGGCGAGGGGATCGAAGCACCGATCCGTGAAGTTCCGAGCCTGAAGGCCGGCACCATCTCCGTCGTCATCGCGCCGCTCGAGCGCGGCGTGGTCGCGCCGAACGCGAAGCTCGCGCTCATCGCCGAGGCGGACCTCACCGGTCGTCGCCGTGTGCATCGCCGGCCTCGCGAGGCGCGCAAGGCGGTCGACTACTACGAGGATCTGAAGCCGGGCGACTTCGTCGTGCACCAGGTGCACGGCGTCGGTCGCTACGAAGGCATGGTCGCGCGGGCGATCGGCGGTGTGGAGCGCGACTACCTGCTCGTCGCCTACCGCGGCGGCGACAAGCTCTACGTCCCGACGGACCAGGTCAGCGCGATCCGTCGGTACACCGGCGGGGAGTCGCCGTCGCTCAGCAAGATGGGCGGTACCGACTGGCAGAAGACGCGCAACAAGGTGCGCAGCGCGGTGCAGGAGATCGCGGCCGAGCTCGTGATCCTCTACCGCCAGCGGCTCGCCGCGCCCGGCTTCGCGTTCTCGCCCGACACGCCGTGGCAGCGCGAGCTGGAGGATGCGTTCCCGTACGAGGAGACGCCCGACCAGCTGCAGGCCATCGTGGACGTGAAGGCCGACATGGAGCGGCCCGATCCCGATGGACCGCCTCATCTGTGGCGACGTCGGCTACGGCAAGACCGAGGTCGCGATGCGCGCGACGTTCAAGGCGGTGCAGGACGGGAAGCAGGTGGCGATCCTCGCCCCGACGACCCTGCTCGCGAACCAGCACGGCCAGACCTTCCGCGAGCGCTTCGCCGGCTATCCGGTGCGCGTCGACGTGCTGAGCCGGTTCCTCACCCAGAAGGAGCAGACCGGCGGTCGTCGCGGACGTCGCGTCGGGCGCGGTGGACGTGATCATCGGCACGCACCGGCTCCTCTCGGACGACGTTGCGCTGAAGGACCTCGGCCTGCTCGTGATCGACGAGGAGCAGCGGTTCGGAGTGCAGCACAAGGAGAAGATCAAGGCGCTGCGGGCGCACGTGGACGTCCTCACGCTCACCGCGACACCGATCCCCCGCACGCTCGAGATGAGCCTCACCGGCATCCGGGACCTCTCGCTCGTCCAGACGCCGCCGGAAGAGCGGCAGCCGATCCTCACCTACGTCGGTGAGTACGACGACCGGGCCGTCTCGCGAGGCCATCCGGCGCGAGCTGCTGCGCGAGGGTCAGGTCTTCTACGTGCACAACCGGGTGCAGGACATCGAGCACGTCGCGGCCCAGGTGCGCGAGCTCGTTCCCGGCGCCCGGGTGGCGATCGCGCACGGGCAGATGGACGAGAGCCGGCTGGAGCGCGTGGTGCTCGACTTCGCCGATCGTGAGTTCGACGTGCTCGTGTGCACGACGATCATCGAGAGCGGGCTGGACATGCCGACGGTGAACACGATGGTCGTGGACCGGGCCGACCTGCTCGGCCTCGCGCAGCTCTACCAGCTGCGCGGTCGGGTCGGCCGCCGCGGATCACGCGCGTACGCGTACCTGCTCCACCCGCAGGACCGGGTGCTGAGCGAGGAGGCGTACGAACGGCTCAAGGCCATCGGCGAGTTCACGGACCTCGGTTCGGGCTTCAAGCTCGCGATGCGTGACCTCGAGATCCGCGGCGCCGGCAACCTGCTCGGCGGCGCGCAGAGCGGTCACATCGCGGCCGTCGGCTTCGACCTCTACTGCGAGCTGGTGACCGAGGCCGTGGGCGAGCTGAAGGGCGAGCCGAAGGTCGAGGAAGCCGAAGTCGTGATCGACATCCCCGTCGACGCGCACCTCCCACGCGAGTACGTGAGTCGCGACGACGTGCGCATGGAGGCGTACCGCCGGCTCGCCGCGGTCACCACCCAGGAGGACGTCGACGACGTGCGGACGGAATGGCTCGACCGCTACGGCCCGCTGCCGCCGGCGGCCGAGGCGCTGCTCTCCGTCGCCCGGCTCCGGGCGGAGGCGGTGCGGGTCGGCGCCACGAACGTCTCGGTGCAGAAGGGCGTCGCCCGGATCGACGGCCTCACGTTGCGGGAGAGCCAGAAGGTCCGCCTGCGCCGGCTCGCGCCCCGGGCCACGGCCAAGGAGGACGGCGAGGTCGCGATCCCGCTCACGGTCACGCCCGACGAGGTCTCGGACCACCTGCTCGCGCTCCTGCGAGAGCTGATTCCGCGCGGGCTCCGAGGGCCCCGCGCCCGGATGACGCGGGTGGCGGCCGGTAGAGTCCCAAGTTCTGTGAAGCGCCCCCTCGTGCTCCTCGCCGCGACCCTCGTCGCGGCCCTGCTGCTCTCCGCCTGCGGCTCGGCCGGTGACCCCGACGCGGCCACGGTCGGCAAGACCGGGATCAGCCGCAGCCAGCTCGACGACGAGCTCAACATCATCGCCGACAACAAGGAGCTGGCGAAGGAGCTGAGCAAGCAGAACCCGCCGCTCGAGGTCCGCCCGACGCCGGGCAGCATCAGCCCCGCGATCACGACCGGCTGGCTGACGTCGCTCGTGAACCAGGTCTTCGTCGACCGGGTCTTCAACGCAGAAGAACCTCAAGATCACGGCGCAGAACAAGACCGGATGCGAAGACCGCCGCCGAGGCCATCTTCGTGAACGCGAAGATCTTCAACGCGTTCCCGAAGTCGTTCCAGAACGAGGTCATCGCGCGGCAGGAGCGGATCGAAGCGGTGAAGTCCAGCCTCCCGCAACCGAGCGCGCGGCGACCGAAGCCGAGCTCGAGCAGTTCTTCGAGAGCTCGAAGTCGCAGTTCTGCCCGAGCGGCACGGTCGTCGCGCACATCCTCGTCGCGACCAAGGCCGAAGCGGATCTCGGTCGAGTCGGCGCTCGCCAGCGGCACCGACTTCGCGACGCTGGCCAAGCAGCAGTCCACCGACACCGGCTCGGCGTCGCGCGGCGGTCTCGTCGCCTGCACCGACTCGCAGCAGTTCACCCAGCTCGACGGAGCCCTTCCGCAACGCCGCGACTCGCCACTCCGGTCGGCACCGTGTCCGCGCCCGGTGCAGACCGAGTTCGGCTTCCACGTCATCAAGGTCGCGCCGTGGGACTTCGCCACGGCCCGCCCCGTCATCGAAGAGGCGTACGCGCAGCAGCAGGGCCAGGACAACCCGCTCACCGCGTTCCTGAACAAGGAGCTGAAGGGCTCGAAGCTCTGGGTCGACCCGCGCTACGGCAGCGTCGAGCCGGACCGCCGTCGGGCGTGACGATCGCGCCGCCGAAGGCGCCGAAGCCCAAGGACCGGCCCGCCACGACCACGACGGTTGCGCCCTCCGGCCAGGCTCCGAGCGGCCAGACCCCGACCAGCCCGCCCACCACGCCCGCGCCGTGACGCCGGGGCGCGTCGTCGCCGTCGGACTCGGTCCGGCGGGCGTCGACCTGATGCTGCCCTCGGCCCGCTCGACCATCTCGTACATGCCCCACCGGTACGCGCGCACCGCGCGCCATCCGGCGATCGACGAGCTCGCGGCGCACGGACTCGAGTTCGAGACGTTCGACGACCGCTACGACGCGGCGGAGCACTTCGACGACCTGTACCGCGACATCGCCGACGCGTTGGTTGCGGCGGCGAACGGAGCACGGGTCGATCTGCTACGCGGTGCCGGGGAATCCGGGTGTCGCCGAGCGCACCGTCACGTTGTTGCGCGAGGCCGACGGGCGCGGCGAGATCGCGTTGGAGATCGTGCCCGGCCTGTCGTTCGCGGATCTCGCGTGGTCCCGGCTCGCGGTGGATCCGATGGACGGCGCGCGGCTGGTCGACGGGCAGCGGTTCGCGATCGAAGCCGCGGGCCTGCACGGACCGTTGCTGATCGGTCACTGCATCAACCAGATGATCCTGTCGGACATCAAGCTGGTGCTGCTCGAGTCGCTGCCGGCCGACACTCCGGTCACGGTGCTGCAGCGTCTCGGCCTCCCCGATGAGCGGGTCGTCACGCATGCCGCTCGAGGCCCTCGATCGCGAACGTCGACGCGGACCACCTGACGTCGGTGTTCGTCGACGCCGGGCCGGCGACGGTCGCGGGCGAGTTCGCCGAGCTGGTCGCGCTGTCCGAGCTGCTCCGGGCGCCGGGTGGCTGCCCGTGGGACGCCGAGCAGACGCACCACTCGCTGGCGCGGTACCTGCTCGAGGAGTCGTACGAGACGGTCGAGGCGATCGAGGGGCTCCCGGCGGATGCGCCGGCCGGCGAGGTCGACGCGGACGCCTACGCGCGGCTGGAGGACGAGCTCGGCGATCTCCTGTACCAGGTCGTGTTCCATTCGGTGCTCGCTCGCGAGGCGGGTGCGTTCACGATCGGGGACGTTGCTCGGGGGATCCACGAGAAGCTCGTGCGCCGCCATCCCCACGTGTTCGCCGGACGGACGCCGACACCGTGTCCGAGGTCATGACGAACTGGGAGCAGATCAAGAAGGCCGAGAAGGGCACGGATTCGCTGGTCGAGGGGATCAGCCCCGGGCTCGCGTCGTTGCTCTACGCCCACAAGCTGTACCGCAAGGCGGCGTCGATCGGGCTCGAGCCCGGTACCGATGTCGAAGCGCTCGAACGCGCGTCGCTCGCGGTCGAGGCGCTGCGTGGCGCCGATGCCGCCGCGACGGAGGCCGGGCTCGGTGACCTGCTCGCGGCCGCGGTCGTGCTGGCCCGCGCGCGCGGCGTCGACGCCGAGACGGCGTTGCGCGGGTGGTCGGCGCGCTTTCGCGACCGGTTCGTGCGGATGGAGCAGCTCGCGGCCGCACAGCACGTCGACCTCGCGGCCGCGCCGCCCGACCGGGTGGCCGCGCTCTGGATCGAAGCGGGAGTCTGATCCGCATCGCGCCGAGCCGTACCCCCTGCTCAGTGTCCCCGTGCGGTTCGGCGGTGAGCGGCTCGAGCTCGGCGATCATCCGATCGCGAGCTGCGCAGCCTCGGGTTGCCGCGGCGCGCGTTGATGAGTGGTTCGCTCCACGATGTCCGAATGGAGTTCGCCGCCGCAGAGACGGTCTGACCCGAGTTTCGGGTCACCACCCTTGTGTTTGGCGCTGATTGCCCGGATCGCGCGGGGACAGGCGGCTACATTCGACACTCCGTCCACAGCAGCACCACGCTCGGGGGGCTGTGAGCACCATCGTCGACGTCAATGCGCGAGAGGTTCTGGACTCGCGAGGCAACCCGACCGTCGAGGTCGAGGTGGAGCTGCTCTCGGGCGCACGCGGGCGGGCGGCCGTCCCGAGCGGGGCGAGCACCGGCGCGCACGAGGCCGTCGAGCTGCGCGACGGCGGCGACCGCTACGGCGGCAAGGGTGTCCAGCGCGCGGTCGCCAACGTCAATGACGAGATCGGCGAGACGGTGGTCGGGCTCGAGGCCCTGGACCAGCGGCTGGTCGACGAGACGTTGATCACGCTCGACGGCACGGACAACAAGGCCCGGCTCGGCGCGAACGCACTCCTCGGAGTATCGCTCGCGGTGGCCAAAGCCGGAGCCGACGAGTGCGACCTTCCGCTCTACCGCTACGTCGGCGGCACGAACGCCCATACGCTTCCGCTGCCCGTGCATGAACGTGCTCAACGGTGGCGCGCACGCCGATTCGAACGTCGATCTCCAGGAGTTCATGCTCGCTCCAGTCGGCGCCGCGTCGTTCAGCGAAGCGGTGCGCATGGGGGCGGAGACGTACCACGCGCTCAAGCGCAAGCTCGCGGACCTCGGCCTGTCGACCGCGCTGGGAGACGAAGGTGGCTTCGCGCCCAATCTGCCGTCGAACGAAGACGCGGTGAAGCTGCTGGTCGAGGCGATCGAGTCTGCCGGGTACCTGCCCGGTGAGGACATCGCGATCGCGCTCGACACCGCGTCCACCGAGATCTACCGGGACGGCAAGTACGTGCTGGCCGGCGAAGGACGCGAGCTCACGTCGGCCGAGCTGGCCGGCTACCTCGCCGACCTCTGCGCGCGGTACCCGATCGTGTCGATCGAGGACGGCATGGCCGAGGACGACTGGGACGGCTGGGCGGCGCTCACCGCCGAGCTCGGCGACCAGGTCCAGCTCGTCGGCGACGACCTGTTCGTGACCAATCCGGAGCGCCTGCAGCGGGGGATCGACCTCGGGGTGGCCAACTCGATCCTGATCAAGGTGAACCAGATCGGCACGCTGAGCGAGACGCTCGACACCATGGAGCTCGCCGGGCGGCACGCCTACACGTCGATGATGTCCCACCGCAGCGGCGAGACCGAGGACGTCACGATTGCGGACCTGGCGGTCGCGACGAACTGCGGCCAGATCAAGGCCGGCGCGCCCGCCCGCAGCGACCGGGTGGCGAAGTACAACCAGCTCCTGCGCATCGAGGAGGGACTGGGCGAAGCAGCCTCGTTCCCCGGTGGCGCGGCGCTCGCCCACGGCGGGAAGACCGCGTGAACGAGATTCACTGGTCCCGTGCCGCGGTCGTGCGGCTCGCGGTGGCCAGCCTCATCCTCATCGGCGCGCTCTTCCTCTTCGTCTTCCCGACGAGCGCTTTGCTGCACCAACGCGGTCAGCTGAACGCGGCGAAGGAACGACTCAGCGTCCTCACCGAGCAGAACGCGCGATTGTCCGAGCAGTCCAAGCGCGTGCTGAGCGACGAAGAGATCGAGCGCCTCGCGCGGAGCCGGTTCAGCATGGTGCGCCCGAACGAGCAGGCGTGGGCGATCGTCCCCGGTCCCACCACGACGACGGTGCCACCCGCGCTCCCGGCAGTTCCCTGAGCCGGACGAGCCCGACGTACCTCGGCTTTCTGGGTCGCTCCGGCCTCCGCACTTCGTGCCCGCTCCCGCCTACGCTCGGCCCGTGGTTGCCTCTGTCTGCCGATGTCGAACGGGTCACCGAGCTGCTCGGTCGCACTCCGCGTGCCGACTTCGACGTCGTCGTCCGATCGGAGTCCGGTGAGCCGGCGGTGATCCGCAACGCGCCACTCCTGGCCGACGGCACACCGATGCCCACCCGGTACTGGCTCGTCGCGCCGGACCTGGTGCGGGCGGTCTCGCGACTCGAGGCCGACGGAGGCGTGCGGGCCGCCGAATCCGAGGTGGACCCGGACGCGCTCGCCGTTGCGCACGCGGCGTACGCAGACGATCGGAGCGCCGCATTGCCCGAGAGCTGGGCCGGACCCCGGCCCTTCGGGGGTGTCGGCGGCACCCGCCAGGGCGTGAAGTGCCTGCATGCGCACTACGCGTGGCACCTGGCCGGGGGGTCGGATCCCGTGGGTGCCTGGGTCGCGGCACGCCTCGACGCATGAGAGCCGCCGCGCTCGACCTCGGGACCAACTCGACGCGCCTGCTCGTGGGTGAGCTCACCGATCCCGCGGACCCGCTCGTGACCCTCGACCGGCGCATGACGATCACCCGGCTCGGGCAGGGGGTCGACGCCACGCACCGGCTGGCCCCGGAAGCGATCGATCGCACGCTCGCGGCACTGCGCGAGTACCGCACGGCGATGGACGACCTCGGTGGAGTGGACGCGGTGCGGGCGACCGCGACGAGTGCCGCGCGTGACGCGACGAATCGTGACGACCTGTTCAAGCCGGCGGCCGACATCCTCGGTACCGAGCTCGAGCTGCTGTCCGGCGAGGAAGAGGCGGAGCTCTCGTTCCTCGGCGCGACGATGGAGCTGGACGGCACGGAGGAACCCCCGTACCTCGTCGTCGACATCGGTGGTGGCTCCACCGAGTTCGTCGTGGGAACCGACCGGCCCGAGGCGTCGATGTCCGTCGACATCGGTTGTGTGCGGATCACGGAGGCGTGGCTCCACTCCGACCCGCCGGCGCCGGAGGAGCTGAGCCAGGCGGTGCACGTCGTGCGCGAATACGTCGCCGACGTCGCCCGTGAAGTGACGGGCGCGACCCAAGCGCGCACCCTCATCGGTCTCGCCGGCACCGTCACGACCGTGGCGGCCGTCGAGCTCGGGCTCGTGGAGTACGACCGCGATCGCATCCACCACAGCCGGCTGACCCGGGCATCGGTCGAAGAGGTCTTCCGCACGCTCGCGACGGAATCTGCCGCGGCAGCGCCGTCACAATCCGGGGCTGGAACCGGGGCGGGTCGACGTCATCGTGGGCGGCGTGATCATCCTCGTGACCATCCTCCGGACGCTGGAGTTCGACGAGCTCCTGGTGTCCGAGGCGGACATCTTGGACGGCCTGGTGCGGAGCCTGGCCCGCCGCGGCTGAACCCCGCGCCCCGGAAACCGGGGGAAGTTTCTGCTCATACCCGCCGGTGCAAGCGCCGTTAATCCTGGTGTGGAGCTCGAGACGTTCGTAGATGCTCTCGCCGGTTTGAGCGGCGACGACCTACGGGCCGTGGCGTGCGCGATCGACGAGCATCACCAGACTGTCGCCGATGAGGTCGCGGCCTGGGAAGACGTGATGTGCATCGACGAAGCGCTGCGCCAGGCGGGTCGCAGCCGCATCGCAGCCCGCGCGGCGCACGAAGCGGTGCAGGCGGTGCGGAGCGCCGCGGAGAAGTCGGACCTCGAGATCCCGAGCGCGGTCGTCATTCGCGTGGCCCGGGAAGCTGCGCTCCTCGCCCGGGCGCTCGTCGCCGGAACCGGGGCCGACCCCGCGGTGCGGCACCTGTCCCGCATCTGGGGCGACGTCTCGAGCGCCGCCGCGTAGGAAGGCCGTACGCATCACTACGATGCGGCCGTGCCTCTGACCGATCGTCTGCTCCTCGGCCCCGGGCCGTCCAATCCGTACCCGGAAGTTGCCGCGGCATTCGCGCGCCCGTTGCTGGGCCATCTCGATCCCGATTTCCTCGCGATCCTCGACGAGACCTGCGCGCGACTCCGGACGGTGTTCCGCACCGACAACGCGTTGACGCTACCGATCTCCGGAACCGGGTCGGCAGGCATGGAAGCGTGCTTCGTCAACCTGGTCGAGCCCGGCGACACGGTGATCATCGGTGTGAACGGAGTGTTCGGCGAGCGGATGTGCGAGGTCGCTCGTCGTTGCGGGGCCGATGTCGTGCGCGTCGAGGCGCCGTGGGGTCACGCGCTCGATCCGGGCCGGTTGCTCGAAGCGCAGCGGGCGCATCCGCGCGCCCGCCTCGTCGCCGTCGTGCACGCGGAGACGTCGACGGGAGTCGAGAACGACGTCGCGCCGTTGGGTGCGCTCCAGGCCACCGAGACGCTCCTGCTCGTCGATACCGTGACATCGCTCGGTGGCATCCCGCTCGAGGTCGACGGCTGGGGGATCGACGCGTCGTACTCCGGCACGCAGAAATGTCTCGGTGTGCCGCCCGGGCTTTCGCCCCTGACGTTCTCGCCCCGCGCCGTCGAGCGGGTGAAGTCACGATCGACGCCGCCCCAGTCGTGGTACCTCGACCTGGGTCTGATCGGTGACTACGTCGGCGGTTCGCGCAAGTACCACCACACTGCGCCGACCGCGATGATCGCGGCGTTGCACGCCGGGCTCGGCGCGGTGCTCGACGAAGGGCTCGATGCCGCGTGGGCGCGTCACCGCGCCGTTCGGGACGCGCCTCCAGGACGGCCTGGTCGATCTCGGTTGGACTCTCATCGCCGAGGAAGGACACCGCCTCCCGCAGCTGACGTCCACTGCGCTCCCGGCCGGACGCGACGAGGCCGTTCTGCGCAAGGCGCTGCTGACCGAGTACGGGATCGAGGTCGGCGGGGGCCTGGGCGAGTTCGCCGGGAAGGCCTGGCGCATCGGTCTCATGGGCCATTCCGCCCGGGAACGATCGGTTACGACGCTGCTCGGAGCGTTGCGCGAGCAGGCATAGACGCCCGAACCACGCCGATACCGGGCCTCCAGGAGCCTGGTCAACGTGTCGACAACCTGAAGGTGACCACTGCCGAGCGAAGCTCCAATCCGTGGCTCGCGCCTCGTGCACCGACTCGGCATGATCTCGCCGCATCGCCAGGTCCAGCTCCTGTGCGCTGATCTCGGTCCTCACCGTGGGCGTGATGGCGGCGGCGGTCCTCGGGCTGCTCGATCCGACGGTGAACTCGCTGAACCGGTCCAACGACCGCTTGGTGCCGGCGATCGAGCAGCTGGACGTCGCCCGCGAGAGCCTACGCGGTGTCCGGCGACTCGCTGCGGACGGCGGTAGGAGTCGACGCCGCGCAACGAGGAGCCGCGCTCAGCGAGGCCGCCACGAAAAATACGAGCGCCGAGGTGGCCTGGACGAAATTCCTGCGCATCTCGTCGCATCTTCCCGGCGAAGGCGCGGTGCGGCGGACGTTCGCCGCGGACCGCAAGCTCGCGCTGGAGGAGGGCTCAGCGTTGCTGAGCGATCCGGCGCCTTCACCGGCGGCGCTGGCGCAGCTGCTCATTCGGTCAGAGGCAATGCAGCAAGATCTGAACCACGTGAAGGAGCTCTACGAGACGAAGGTCCAAATCGCGCTTGCGGATGCATCAGACGAGCTGGACGCCACCCGGCAAGTGATCGTCGCGGTGTCCGCCGCGGCCCTCTTCCTCCTGTTCGCCGCGTTCGCGGTCGCGGCGCGTTCGGCCCGGTCGCGCGAGGATCGGCTCAGAGTGCTCGACCGGACGCTCGTCCGGGATGCTGAGCGCAATGAGCTCGAAGCGCGCCTGCAACGCTCACTGGAAATGGCCCATGCAGAAGCGGCGGTGTACCCGGTTGTGGGACGGGCGCTCACCCTCAGTGCCCCCGGCCTGCCGGCCGAGCTGCTCATCGCCGATTCGAGCCGAGCACACTTCCGACAGGTCGTGAGCTCAGAAGCGGCCAGTGCACCGGGCTGCCCCGTCATGTCGCCGGCGGATTGCCCGGCGGCGACCTGGGGGCAGACCCAGAGTCTGGACGAGCAGCACCGCGCTCGACGCGTGCCCGCATCTGCAGGGTCGCCCGGGTGGTGACTGCCGCCGTGTGCGTACCGGTCAGCATCGGCGGCAAGACCATCGGCGTCGTGCATGCGACGGGGCCGGACGAGCATCCTCCCGGAAGAGCAGGTCGTCGGAAAGGTGGAGCTCGTCGCCCGGAAGGCCGGTGAGCGCATCGGCATGCTCCGGGCCTTCACGCGATCCGAGACCCAGGCCCACACCGACCCGCTGACCGGGCTGATGAACCGGCGCAGCCTCGAGTCCGAGATCCGTGCCCTGTCCGACGACGGCCGCTCTTATGTGGCTGCATACGGCGATCTCGACCACTTCAAGCAGCTCAACGACGTCTACGGTCATGACGCGGGCGATCAGGCGCTTCGCCTCTTCGCCCGCGTGCTGCGCGACGCGGTCCGACCGAAGGACTTCACGGCACGCTACGGCGGCGAGGAGTTCGTCGTGGTCCTTCCGGACTGCTCGGTCGAGGACGCGTTCATCGTGGTGGACCGGATCCGTGAGCGGCTCGTGCTCGCCCAGGTCAGTGCGTCGGGCCCGCGCTTCACCGCCAGCTTCGGGATCGCCGTGTCGCGACCGGAGCAGACGTTCAGCCAGACGCTCGAAGTCGCCGATGCTGCCCTGCTCGAGGCCAAGGCGAGCGGCCGGGACCGGGTGATCGTCGCGGGCGCCGACGAGCCGGGCACCGAAGACTCTCCAGGCGAAGATCAGAGCACCGGCATCAGCTCGGAGCCGGTCAGCAGCGATGCGCCGACCATCTCGAGCACCCGATCCTGAGCGACGACGTGCTGGTTGATCGTGATGATGTCGCGCAGCAGCCGCTCGAGCGGGTTCGTGCGATAGATCGAGCTCCCGCCCACGGTGTCGCACATCAGCTGGGTGACGTCCCGGGCCGCCCGGAACGCGTGGGCTCGGGACAAGATGATCGCGGTTCGAACCTCGGTTGACGAGCGCGTGGCCGGCAATGAGCGCCTCCCACAGCCGGTCGAGCGCGTCGTACACGTAGGCGCGCGCCGCACCGAGCCGGGTCTCGGCGTCCGCGATCGCGAGTTGCACCCGGGTCATGTCCTTCATCATCACGAGCTCGGGAACAACGAGCTTCTCTGCCGCAAGGTCTCGGACGTAGTCGATCGCGTGCCGCGCGATCCCGAGCGGAACGCCGGACATGTTGGTCACGAACATGCCGGGGAACCGATAGAGCGGTTCGTCGCGCCGGGTCGACTCGAAGAAGCTGAACGTGTGCTCCTCCGGCACGTACACCTCGGTCGCGGTGTAGTCGTTGCTGCCGCTGCCCGCGAGTCCCGTCGTATGCCAGGTGTCGAGGATCTCGAACGAGTCGGCCGGCGCGGCCACGATCCGCCAGTCGAACGGACGGTCGCCGGCGGCGCGCGCGGCGCGTTGCTCTCGAAGACCAGGCAACCGCCGACGATCACGTCGGCGTGGGTGCAACCACTGCCGAAGGCCCAGCGACCGCTGACGCGGTAGCCGTCACCATCCACGTGGGCCTGGCCCGCGGGCTGGACCAGTCCGGCGGTGATCGCATCAGGGTCGGCGAAGAGCTTGTCGGCCACATCGGTGTCCATGAAAGACCCGTAGTACGGCGCGTCCGAGCCGATCATCACGCACCAGCCCACTGACGCGTCCGCCCGCGAGAGCACCTCGACCAGCTGGGTCTGCTCGCGTGGGGTCATCTCCGGCCCGCCGCGCGCCTTCGGCAGCGCGATGCGGAAGGCACCCGCTTCCCTCAACGAGCTCACGAGGTCCGGCGGCAGGCGGCGGAGCTCCGCGATCTCGTCCCCCCGGCGTCCGATCTCCGGTACCAGTGCCGCGACCGCGTCCTGGATCTCCTGCAATGTGCTGCCCTCCGCGCGCCGGTGTCCGGGCGAGCCTAGGACGTGGGCCCGGTCCAGCCGCCGGCGGGCGGATGGAACAGTGGCCGTGGATGCGAAGATGCAGAGCATGACGAAGCAGCGGCGCCTCTTCACGGTGAAGGCGATCCACACGGTCGTGTGGTTCCTGGTCGAGGCGTCGATGCTCTACATCGTGGCGGCCGGGCTACGGGGTCGCAGCGATCGTCGCGTCGCGATTGCCGGCGCGATCGTGGTCGGCGAGTCAGCGGTGTTCGCAGGGAACGGCTTCCGCTGCCCGCTCACGACGATGGCCGAGTCGCTCGGCTCCGACGACGGAGCCGTCACCGACATCTTCCTCCCGCGTTGGTTCGCCAAGAACCTGCCGGTGATCCACGTTCCACTCATCGGCCTCGCTGTCGCACTCCAGGTGCGCAACATCCGGCGCCGCCGGAGCTAGCGGTACCAGGCCATCTGCTCCGAGGTGGCGAGCAACGCCCCGCCCGGCTCCAGAGGACACCGAGCGGGTGTTGCCGGGGCGAGGCGGGAAGCCCTCGATCGTCCGGCCCACCGTCCGTTCCCCGAAGGTCCCGGGTGGATGGAACACCCCACGAGAGCCCGTCGGATACCGGGCTCAGTCGGAGCGCGTCATCGAGATCCTCTCCGGTCATTCCCGCACCCGTACCTGGGGATGCGGGTCGCGATGCTAGAAGCTCCAGCGAGTCGCGCCGCCGGGCTCGATCGTGAGGAGCGCGGTCGCGCCGCGAGGTACCAGCCGGTAGACGGACCACGGCGGCGGACCGGCCGACGGGGCGCTGTACTCGGCCGTGATTGCGGTGCCGGTGTCGTCGACGCGCGCCGGCCAGCCCTCTGCCGCCCAGCGTGCCGCCATCGCCGCGACGGTCGGCGGGTCCTGCACAAGCTCGGCTTCACCGTCGACGATCAGGTCGAACTCCTGGGTCGCGACGCTCAGGGAGCAGCGGGGATCACGCGCGAGGTTCTTCCCCTTGCGGGTCGCCTCGCCGGTCTCGAACCAGAACGTCTCGTCGACCCAGAGCGCGCCGATGCCCGTCACGTGCGGGCCGCCGTCCGGGTTGATCGTCGCCAGCCAGCAGGTGTGGCGGTTCGGACCCCCGGTGCCCGGGGCCTGGGTCAGGCCCCGGTCGAGCCGGGCTCTGATGCGCTCCCAGTCGAGGAGTGGTGTTTGGTACCGGTCACCGAGATTCTTTGCGTCCATGGTGGTTGGACCCTACGCGGGCCCATGACTCATCGGTGCGAAGGGTGCTTGACTGCGAGAGGCAGAGACAGCTCGAAACGGAGGCATCTATGTGGGCACAGCTCATCACGACACGGCTCAAGCCCGGCTATGAGGACGCGTTGCCCGGCCTGGTCGCGCAGCTCCGCGCGATCGAGCAGTCCGGGTCCGGCCTCGTGCGCTCGACCGCGATGCAGGATCAGAAGGATCCGAGCCGCGTCCTCATGATGGTGGTCTTCGAGAGTGAGGAAGCCGCCCGCGCGAGAGAACGATCCGCGACGCGCCGAGGGGCTGACTGCGGTGCGGGCAACGATGATGGAGATGTTCGACGGCCCGCCCGAGTTCACCGACCTGATCGTCGTCGACGAGGTCACTCCGTAGTCGACCAAGCGACGCTCACATCCCGAAGTGGGTGCGGTGAACCGTGGCGACGGCTTCCGTTGGTCCCGTCACCTCGACCTGCGCCGCCGAGCGCCCGAAGGCGTAGAGGAGCAGCTCGCCGGGCGAACCGCTGACGCGAACAATCGGTTGCCCCTTGCGAACCGTGACCCGCTGATCGGTTCCGACCCACGCCATCTCCAGCCCGGCCCCGCGTAGCCGGCGACTCAGGAAGCGACCTCCTCGGCGGACGTTGCGCCACAACGCAGCGTCCAGCGCGGGCGCGAGGCGTGCGGGGGCCGAGACCGTTCGCCCTGCGCACGTCTTCGTGGTGGACGAAGAACTCGTTCAGGTTCGGGAAGGAGCGGACCCAGCCGATGCGGAAGAACCCGGGCGGTGGGCCCGATCGGATCCGCGCGACGAGCCACCCGAACTCTCTCTTCGCCGCCAGCCTCACCCGGCGTCGCTCGGCGAATCGTTGAAACGGCCCGGGAAGCACGATGCACGGGGCTGCGATGAGATCACGTTCACGGAGCACGATGTGCGCGGCGAGGTCGTGCGCGGTCCAGCCGTCGAGCATCGTCGGGACGTCAGCGCCCGAGCTCCTCGAAGAGATCGCACAGGGCGAGCCGCTCCTGCGCGTCGAACGGAAGGTCACCCATCGCAGCCAGGAGAGTACCTGCGGCCGATCAACCGCGAACGTGCCACCCAGCCAACCTCGTTTCGGCGTGAGTTCGCGTGCCGATGACAACGCGAATCCACGCCGAAAGGTCAGAAGTCGGTGGCGCGGCGGGTCAGCGGGGGCGGTGCTCGGTGCCGAGTCCGGGCGTGATGAAGAGCCCCTCGCCGGGTTCGTGGACGTCGGCGGTGTGCCAGACGCCGCGGGGGTTGATCATCGCCTGGCCCGCGCGCAGCTCGACGGTGCGGTGCTCGCCGTCGATCTCCTGGATGATGTCGACGCGCCCGCTGAGCAGCACGACGACCTCTTCACCGGCCGGGTGACGCTCCCAGCTCGTCCACGTCTCACCCTGGGGGAACACGCACACCATGCGGCCGTCGTCACCGTCGCCGGCGAAGTCGTTCTGGTACCGCTCGAGCCACTCGAGCGACCAGTCGGCCCCACCCACCGGCGTCGCGGTCGAGCCGCGACCGAGATGCACGACCGTGGATTCCAGGTCGAAGGCTTCACCCATGGGCGCATTCTCGCGCCGTTCCGATCCGAGTGGACCGGCCGACGGAACGGGTCAGGTCTTGGGGGGCTTCTTGGAGTTCCGGAGCCGGCCGCGCGCGTTCTGGTCGAGGATGACCTTGCGCAGCCGCACGCGTCTCGGGCGTGACCTCGACGCACTCGTCGTCGGCGATGAACTCCAGCGCCTGCTCGAGCGACATCGGCCGCGGCGGGCGTGAGGCGGATCATGTCGTCCGCGCTCGCCGACCGGGTGTTGGTCAGCTTCTTCTCGCGCGTGACGTTGATGTCCATCTCTTCGCTGCGGGAGTTCTCTCCGACGATCATGCCCTCGTACACCTCGACCACCGGCCCGATCAGCATCCCGCCGCGCTCCTGCAGGTTGAACAGCGCGTAGCCGGTGCTCACACCACGACGGTCCGACACGAGGCTGCCGTTCGGGCGGGACCGGAGCTCGCCGAACCACTTCTCGTAACCCTGGAAGACGTGGTGCAGGATGCCGGTGCCGCGCGTCTCGGTGAGGAACTCGGTGCGGAAGCCGATGAGGCCGCGGGCCGGGACGACGTAGTCCATCCGCACCCAACCGGTGCCGTGGTTCACCATCTGCTCGAGCCGGCCCTTGCGCAGCGCGACGAGCTGGGTGACCACACCGAGGTAGTCCTCGGGGACGTCGATCGCGACGCGCTCGACCGGCTCGTGCAGCTTCCCGTCGATCTCGCGCGTGACGACCTGCGGCTTGCCCACCGTGAGCTCGAAGCCCTCGCGCCGCATCGTCTCGACGAGCACCGCGAGCTGCAGCTCACCGCGACCCTGGACCTCCCAGGCATCCGGACGCTCGGTCGGCAGCACCCGGATCGACACGTTGCCGACCAGCTCGGAGTCGAGGCGCTGCTTGACCAGACGGGCCGTGAGCTTGGTGCCTTCCTTGCCCGCGAGCGGCGAGGTGTTGATGCCGATCGTCATGGAGAGGCTCGGCTCGTCGACGGTGATCGCGGGGAGCGCCACCGGGTTGTCTGCGTCGGCGAGCGTCTCGCCGATCGTGACCTCGGCGAGACCGGCGATGGCGCAGATCTCGCCCGCGCCGGCCACTTCCGCGTCGACCCGGTCGAGCGCCTCGGCCACGTAGAGCTCGGTGATGCGCACGTTCTCGATCGAGCCGTCGAGCTTGCACCACGCGACGGTCTGGCCCTTCTTCAGCTCGCCGTGCTTGATGCGGCACAGTGCGAGGCGCCCGAGGTACGGCGACGCGTCGAGGTTCGTGACGAGCGCCTGCAACGGGTGACCCTCTTCGAACGTCGGCGCGGGGATGTGCTCGAGCAGCAGCTCGAACAGCGGCTTCAGGTCGCTGCCTTCCGCCTCCGGGTCGAGCGACGCCCAGCCGGCGCGTGCGTTCGCGTAGATGATCGGGAAGTCGATCTGCTCCTCGTCCGCGTCCAGGTCGAGGAAGAGCTCGTAGACCTCGTTGACGACCTCCTCGATGCGCGCGTCGGGCCGGTCCACCTTGTTCACCACGAGGATCACCGGCAGGCGCGCCTGCGAGCGCCTTGCGCAACACGAAGCGGGTCTGGGGGAGCGGGCCCTCGCTCGCGTCGACGAGCAGGAGCACGCCGTCCACCATCGTGAGGCCGCGCTCGACCTCGCCGCCGAAGTCCGCGTGGCCGGGCGTGTCGACGATGTTGATCTTCACGTCGCCGTAGCGCACCGCGATGTTCTTCGCGAGGATCGTGATGCCCTTCTCGCGCTCGAGGTCGTTCGAGTCCAGGACGCGATCGTTGACGTCCTGATTCTCCCGAAATGCGCCGGTCTGCCAGAGCATGGCGTCGACCAGGGTCGTCTTGCCGTGGTCGACGTGGGCGACGATCGCCACATTCCGCAGGTCATCTCGCTGCGCGCGCGTGGACATGAAGCCTTCTCTCGAAACCGGGGGTCGAATCGACCCAGCGCCGCTGGGGTGCAGCGCGAGCCGTAGATTCTAGCTGGTTTCGGGGCCTTTCCCGCCCTCGGGCGCCGCCGCGGCCTTGCCGGCCCCGTCCGCGGTGACGGGCTCCTCGGGCGGCAGGAGCATGGCGCTGCGGTAGAAGCGCATCTCCTCGATCGACTCCCGGATGTCATCGAGCGCGCGGTGGGTCTCCTGCTTGTCCGGCCGCTTCTTGTAGGCCGAGGGGTACCAGCGCCGGCACAGCTCCTTGAACGAGCTCACGTCCACGCTGCGGTAGTGCAGGTACTGGTCGACCTCGGGGAGGTAGCGGTCCAGAAAACGGCGGTCGACGCCGATCGAGTTGCCGCACAACGGGGTCGTGCCCGGGCCGGGCAGCTGGGTCGCGAGGTACGCGAGGACCTGCGCGCCCGCTTCGGGCAACGACACCGTCGACGCCTCGATCGCGGGGAGCAGGCCGGACTTCGTGTGCATGGTGCGCACGAAGTCGTCCATCCGCGCGAGCTCCTCGGGCGACGCGTGGACGATGATGTCGATGCCCTCGTCGACCAGCTCGAGCTGGGAGTCGGTGACGAGCACCGCGATCTCGACGATCGTGTGCTTCACCGTGTCGAGCCCGGTCATCTCGAGGTCGATCCACACCAGGCGGTCGGACATCTCGGGGCGGGCCATCCCGGCACCCTAACCTGCGGTTCGTGGCGGAGATCGTGTGGCGACCCACGCCGGAGTCGGCGGCGGCGAGCAACGTCGGGCGTTTCATGGCCGAGCACGGCTTCGACGACTTCGGGGATCTCCGGGCCCGCTCGATCGCCGACCCCGAGTGGTTCTGGGACGCGTTCGTGCGCTTCGCCGGCATCGAGTGGAGCACTCCGTACACGCCAGGTGCTCGACACGTCGGCCGGGCATCGAGTGGGCGACGTGGTTCACGAACGGAAAGCTGAACGTCGCGGACGACTGCGTCGACAAGTGGGCCGACCGTGACGACTGGCGCGACAAACCCGCCGTCGTCTGGGAGGGCGAAGAGGGCACCACCCGCACGCTGACGTACGGCGAGCTCCGCACGCTGACCGATCAGATCGCGCACGGCCTCGCGGCGCGGGGCGTCGGTGAGGGTGACGCGGTCGGCATCTTCCTCCCGATGATCCCGGAGACCGTTGCTGCGGTCATGGCGGTGGCGAAGCTCGGTGCGATCTTCCTCCCGATCTTCTCCGGCTACGGCGCCGAGGCAGTCGCGATCCGGCTCGAGGACGGTGGCGCGAAGGCACTCATCACGGCCGACGCCACCATCCGGCGCGGCAAGCCGTTGCCGATGAAGGAGACCGCCGACGCGGCGGTCGCGACCGGTTCCGTCGGTCGAGACGGTCGTCGTCGTCCCGCGCATCGGACGCGACGACGTGCCCATGACCGCCGGCCGCGACCTCACGCTCGCCGAGCTCGTCGCGCTCGGCCCCGGATGAGCCGTTCGAGACGCGACCGGTGGACTCGGAGCACCCGTTCTTCGTCGCCTACACGAGTGGCACGACCGGCCGGCCGAAGGGCGCGGTGCACGTCCATGGCGGCTTCCTGGCCAAGATCGCCGAAGAGGTCGGGTTCCAGGCGGACTGCCACCCCGATGACGTCCTGTTCTGGCTCACCGACCTCGGCTGGATCATGGGGCCCTGGCAGATCATCGGGACGCTGGCATGGGGCGCCACGATGTTCTGCTTCGACGGTGCGCCCGACTTCCCCGGGCCCGACCGCCTCTGGTCGATGGTCGAGCGGCACGGCATCACGATCCTCGGGGTCTCACCGACGCTGGTGCGCGCGCTCATGGCGAAGGGTGACGAGCACGTCACCGCGCACGACCTGTCTTCGCTGCGCGTGCTTGCCTCCACCGGGGAGCCGTGGAACGAAGGTCCGTGGCGCTGGTACTTCGAGCTGGTCGGCGGCAGTCGCTGCTCGGTGATCAACGTGAGCGGCGGCACCGAGGTGGGTTGCTTCCTCGCGCCGCACGTCGTCGAGGAGATCTCACCCTGTTCGCTCGGTGGTCCCGCGCTCGGCTGCGACATGGACGTGGTGGACGACGACGGCAATCCGGTCCGCGGCGTCGTCGGCGAGCTGATCTGTCGCGCGCCTTGGCCCGCGATGACCCGCGGGGTCTGGAAGGACCCGGACCGCTACATCGAGACGTACTGGTCGCGCTGGCCCGGGATCTGGTGGCACGGCGACTGGGCGTCGATCGACGACGCGGGTCAGTGGTTCCTGCACGGCCGATCGGACGACACCATCAAGCTCGCGGGCAAGCGGCTCGGACCGGCGGAGGTCGAGTCCGTCCTCGTGGAGCACGCCGCCGTCGTGGAGTCCGCCGCGGTCGGCCTCCCCGACGAGCTCAAGGGTGAATCACTCGCGTGCTACGTCGTCCTCGCCGCGGGGACCGAGCCCACCGAGGAGCTGCGCGACGCGCTCCGGGCCCACGTGGCGGATCGGCTGGGCGCGTCGTTCCGGCCGAAGACGGTGCAGTTCACCGCGGCGCTGCCCAAGACCCGGAGCAACAAGATCATGCGCCGTTCCATCCGCGCGGTCGCGCTCGGCCAGGATCCGGGTGACCTCTCGGGGCTCGAAGATCCGGCCGCGCTGGACGCGATTGCGCACGCCCGGTGAAGATGCGGCGATGAGAGGGCATCGAGACGTCCCGTGCCTCGAGGGGCCGCGCGTGACCCTGCGCCCGTTGCGCAGCAACGACTTCGACGCATGGCACGCGGTGCGCGTGCGCAGCCGCGCGTGGCTCGAGGTCTGGGAGCCGCTGCCGGAGCCGGGCAGCCCGGACCCGGCGGTCGACCCGGACGCGTTCCGCGCCCGATGCGGCGCGTGGGACCGCCAGCGCCAGTTCGATGCCGCGTACGGCTTTGGATTGTTCGTCCGCAGCGGGAGCCAGTTCGCGGGCGAAGTGAGCCTCGGCAACGTGCAGCGCGGGCCGTTCCAGTCCGCGTTCGTCGGCTACTGGATCGACGAAGCCGCCGCCGGGAACGGGTACGTCCCCGAAGGGGTCGTGCTCATGCTGCGCTTCGCGTTCGAAGAGCTCCGGCTGCACCGCATCGAAGCGGCGATCGTTCCTCGCAACGCTCCGAGCCGTCGCGTCGCCGACAAGCTCGGGCTGCGGGACGAAGGTGTGGCCGAACGCCTGCTGCAGATCCGCGGCGTGTACGAAGACCACGTGCGGTACGCGATCACGTCCGAGGAGTGGACGAAGCGCCGCTTCGACCTCGCGGACGAGTTCCTGACCTAGGGAAGCATCAGGAACCTCGTCGCCGCTGGGTCAGGTGTACATCAGGGAGCCGGGGGTGGTGAGCAGCTCGCCGGTCTCGAGCCAGGTCTTCAGGCCGGAGAGGATCATCGGCCAGCCGCCGTAGATCTCGTCGGTCGCGCCCTCGCGGATCTGGTCGTGCGTGACGGTCAGACGGCACGAGTCGCCGACCGGCTCGATCTCCCACGTGATGCGCGTCGGCCCTTCGTTCTTCACCTCGTCGCTCCAGAGCATGGTGGCGCTCTGCACGAGCTTGCGCGGCGGGTCGACCTCGAGGTTCTCGCCCTCGCCCAGGGCGAACTCGCCGTTGGTCATCTCGAAGTGCGAGCCGGGCGTGAAGTCCGAGATGATCCCGACGCCGAAGTTGTACTTGCGTCGCGTCTCGTGGTCCGTGATGGCATTCCACAGCTGCTCGGGCGTCGTCTTGATGTAGATCTCGAAGATCTTCTCCACGGGGTTCTCCAGTCTGGTCTTGAGTCCGCTGAGCTCGGCGGCCCAGGGCTCGGCGTATTTGCTCACCCACCGGTCGTGGACGAGCCGGATCGGGACGGGGTTGAGGAAGTGGAACTTCTCCCGCCCCTTCTTCCTGGTGACGACGAGACCCGCCTCCTCGAGCTGCTTGAGGTGCTTCATCACACCGAAGCGCGACATCTCGAAGCGTTCCTCGAGCTCGCTCAGGGTCTGGCCGTCCGAGCGGTACAGCTCGTCGAGCAGGCTCCGCCGGGTCGGATCAGCGAGGGCCTTGAAGATCTCGTCCACCCCGCGAAGATACGTGACCTTTTAGTCACATGTCAAGGAGAAGCTGTCGCCCGGGGTGACGCCACGTCGGATCAGCGCGGTCCGAGGACCTTGAAGGTCTTGGCCATCGCGGTGAACTCCTTCTCGCTCCTGCCCTTCACCATCACCTGCAGGGTGTAGAGGCGACCGTTCGCGAGGATCAGGCGGTTCCGGTAGTAGTGGTCGCCCTTGCGGAACACGACGTCCTTGATCACGACGCCGTTGATGGGGATCGGGATGGGGTCGCTCTGCGACACGATCTCGCCGCCGACCTGCGTCCGCGAGCGCGCCGGCCGCGGTGTTCAGCGTCGGGGTGTAGTTCTCGAGCGCGGTGTCCGGCTCGGGCTGACGGATCACCGCGAACAGGTAGTCGGGGCCCGGGCGGCTGTCGACGACGACCACCCCGTTGGCCGACTCGCGGCGCTGCGGAGTGGTGGGCAGCTCGACGCGGAACTCGTCGCGCAGCGACTCGTAGAGGTGCCCGCCGTCGCCGGCGACGTACCGGTCCACCACGGAGCCGCCGTTCGGGTTGATGACGTGGTTCCACGTCCACCAGAGCGCGAGGAACGCGAGCAGCGCGACCACGATCCAGGTCGCGGCCAGGGTCACCTTGGAGGGCCCGTCGTCGACGACGATCGCGTCGAGCGGCTCCGCCTCCATCGGATCGATGACCTGGCTCATCGGGGGGAGGCTACGCGGCAGGGGGTACGGAGCGCCGAGCGGGTCATGGCTTGTCCTTCGGCGCCCGCATCCGCTCGCTGAACTCGGGCTGGCGCAACGACCACACCTGGTGCTCGAGCTCGAAGCGCAGGGCGTCGTCGAAGCTTGGTTGCCACACTGCGTGACGCAGGCTGGCCTTCACCCGCATGGTCAGCTCCCGGGGCGCATCGGCCGCCCGGGCCGCGAGCTCGGTGGCCCGATCGAGCAGATCGGCGTCGGGGACGCACTCCCAGGCCAGCCCGATCTCGGCCGCGCGCTCCCCGCTGACCCGCTCGCCGAACAGGTTCATCGCCGCCGCGGCCTGCGGGCCGACGGCCCGGTCGAGCAGCCAGGTGTGACCCCCACCGGGGTGGATCCCGATGCGCAGAAAGCGAGCATCGAAGCGCGCGCTCGTGCCCGCGACGCGTACGTCACACGCGAGCGCGAGGTTGAAGCCCGCGCCGACCGCCGGACCGTTCACTGCCGCGATCGTCGGGCAGGGGGCAGTCGAGGACGCGCAGGAACCCGGCGTAGATCTCGCGCACGTCACCCGGATCCCGGCCGGCCTCGCGCGAGCCCGGTGAGCGCGCTCGACGTCGGCACCCGAGCAGAACGCGGGCGGCGCGCCGGTCACGACGAGCGCGCCGATCGCGTCGTCCGCCTCGAACGTCGAGACGGCCGCCGTGATCGCGTCGACGAGGTCCTGGGTCAGCGCGTTGCGCCGCTCCGGGTCGTCGAGCGTCAGGATCCCGACGCGACCGCGCCGTTCGACGTGGAGCGGCACTCAGCCTCCGTCGGTGTGGACCACCGCGGGCGAGTGGCGGAAGAACGTCTCGACATCCCGCTCGTACTGGTAGGTCGGGTTCTTGTCGCCGACGGTCTTCTCGAGCCGGAGGCTGCGGGCGAACGCGTTCACGGTCCCCGCGCTGCTGTAGCGGTAGCGGAAGCCGGTGCGCTTGAACGGGCTGTTGTCCACGCCGCGGCCGTAGCGCAGCAGGCTGAGCACCTCCGGCGGCAGGTCGACGACGCGCAGCATGCGCAGCGGCTCGGCCAACCAGCCGGTGAGCAGCGGCGGCATGCGCGAACCGGCGCTTGCCGACGATCGCGCACACCTCGCTCCACGGCAGCGCGCCGTCACCGGCGATGTTGTAGATCCCCGGGCACGTCGTGGGTCGTCGCGTGCAGGAGCGCGCCGGTCACGTCGTCCTCGTGGGTGAACTGCAGCCGTGGGTCGAAGCCGAAGATCTCGGGGACGACGGGCAGGCGCAACGCGTTGGAGAGCGTCGTGACGATGTCGTCGCCGAGCACGTTCGAGAAGCGCAGCTTGGTGACGGTCATGTGCGGGTTGTCGATCGCGAAGTCGCGCACGAACGCGGCCGCGTCGAGCAGGGAGCGCTCGACGCTCGTTCGCGGCGGACGCGTGCGCGGCATCGTCTCGCGGAAGAAGTACGGGTCCTTGTAGTTCGAGCCGTACATCAGCGTCGAGCTCTTCACGATGACCTTGCGCACCGGGCTGCCGGCGGCGCCCGCGGCGGCCAGCAGGTTCATCGTCCCGATCACGTTGATCTCGTGGAGCGTCCGGTCCGAGATCTCGGTCGAGTCGACGATGAGGTGCGTGTGCAGGATCGTGTCGACCCGCGTCGCCCGCACGATGCGGTCGAGGATCGAGTAGTTCGAGTCGGCGCGCACGAACTCGGTGCGTTCGAGCGGGAGGCGCGGCGGATGCGTGTCGAGGCCGACGATGCTCTCGACGCCCTCGATCTGTTCGAGCTGCTGGGCGAGGCGGCTCCCCCAGAAGGTGCCGAGCCCGGTGACGAGGACGCGCATCCGCTCAGCCGAACCACACGCTGCGACGCGTGCGCAGCATGTCGTAGAGGGCTTCTTGGATCATCTCGCGGATGTGCTCGGACTCCTCCATCACCAACGCCCGCGGGTAGCGCTCCTGGTCGGCGGGGACGTTGAAGTGCACCGGCGGCAACACGCGGAGCCGGAACTTCGCGGGGAAGTAGATGCCGAGACCGGCGGGACCGAACGCGAGCATGTTCGCGGTGATGGGGAAGTACGGGATGTTCAGCAGCGCGGCGATCCGCCGGCTCTTGAACAACGTCGGCATCGACTCCTCCGCGCCGACGACCGCGATCGGGATGATCGGCACGCCGGAGCGCATCGCGATCTCGACGAACCCGCCGCGACCGAAGCGGTGGAGCTTGTAGCGGTCGCGGTAGTGCTTGCCGGTTCCCTTCGCGCCTTCGGGGAACACGAGCGCGAGCTGCTCGTCGTCCTTGAGCAGCCGGTACGCGTTGTCCGGATGCGCGGGGACACCGCCCGAGCGCGACCACAGCGTGCCGAGCACCGGCAGCGCACGGAAGAGGTACTCCGCGAGCCCGTACACCGGCCGGCCGAGCTCGGTCTCGATGCCGTGCATGATCACCGGCGCGTCCGACGGGATCGCGGCCGCGTGGTTGGCGATGAGGAGCGCGCCGCCGGTGCGGGGGATGTGCTCCAGCCCCTCCCACTCGGCGCGGAACCAGTGCTTGTAGATCGGGTCGTACACGCGCCGGACGAACGAGCGCAGGTGCTCGCTGCGACCCCACGCGTCGACGTCGCCGCGCCGGATCGTGGACTCCTCGGCTTCGAGGTCGAGCCGTTCGGGGCGCGGCGCGGGGACGAGTGAGAGGCCCGGGGGCTCCAGGTCGGACGCCGGTCCGTCAGCCGGCGGCGTGGCACCGAGTGCCTCGACGAGCGCGTCGCTCAGCGCCTCGAGCTCGGCCGGGTCCTCGGCCGCGGGCGGAGGAGATCCGGGGCGATCGTCTTCGGACGCGCCGAGACCCAGGGCTTCGAGGAACTGGATGTCGCCGTCTCGGGGAAGCTCGGGCACGTTCAGAGGAAACCGCGTTGCCTGGTCCTGCGCAAGCCGACCGTCAGGCGCGCCGCACCGCGCCCGTCACGGCCCACCGATCCGTCGCGAATCGGCCTCCCATCCCGACCAGGCGCGCTACCACCCAGAGTGAGAAGGCGGCCCACAAGGCGATGAGCCCGCCGTCGAGGGCCGAGACCGCGCCGACGAGCGGGAGGTAGAGCAAGGGTGGCGACCGCCATCGCGGCGGCCAGGTACCGCGAATCGCCGGCGCCGATGAGGATGCCGTCGAGCACGAAGACCGCGCCGGCGACGGGCTGCAGGGCCGCGACGAACCAGAGGACCTGCTCGGCCAGTGATTGCACGGCGCGATCGTCGGTGAACAGCGGGACCAGGACCGGTCGGAGGAGCGCCGTCAGCGCCCCGAGGATCAACCCGACGCCAATTCCCCACTCGAGCATGCGCCGCGACGCCGCCTTGGCCCCGAGGTCGTCACTCGCGCCGAGGAAGCGCCCGACGAGCGCCTGGCCGGCGATGGCGATCGCGTCGAGCGTGAGCGCGAGGAAGGTCCAGATCTGGAACGCGATCTGGTGCGCGGCGACGGCGACGTCCGAGATGCGAGCGGCGACCGCGGTGGTGAGGAGGAGCGCGAGCAGCAGCGAGCCGGTGCGCACGATCAGATGACTCCCGACGACGGCGGTGTTCCTCACCCCGGCCGCCCGGGGCCGGATCCCCGCGCCGGCGCGGCGAGCCGAGCGGCGGACGATCACGAGGAAGGCGAGCGCGGCGACGACCTGCGCGGCCACGGTTCCCCAGGCCGAGCCGGCGATCCCGCGGTCGAGCCCGTAGACGAAGAGCAGCTCGAGCCCGAGGTTCAGGGTGTTCGCGGCGATCGCGATGACGAGCGTGGTCTTGGTGTCCTGCATGCCGCGCAGGTAGCCGGCGCCGGCGAGCGCGATGAGCATGAACGGCGAGCCGAGCAGGCTGATGCGCAGGTAGGTCAGCGCGAACGGTCGGACGGAGCTCGACGCGCCCATCACGTCCACGATCACCGGCGCGAGGAGCAGGCCGGCGAGCGCGAGCAGGAGCCCGAGCCCCGCCGCGAGCCAGATGCCGTCGATCCCCTGCTCGGCCGCGGCTCGCGTGTTGCCCGCCCCGAGCTGGCGGGCCACCGCGCCGGTCGTGGAGTAGGCGAGGAAGTTGAAGATGCCGAAGACGGCGGTGAGCACGATGCCGGCGACCGCCAGGCCGCCGAGGGGACGGACGCCGAGGTTGCCGACGATCGCCGTGTCGGCCAGCAGGTAGAGCGGCTCGGCGACCAGGGCCCCGAATGCCGGGACCGCCAGCCGGAGGATGTCGCGGTCGTGATCGCTGCGTCGGGCCGGCAGCTTCATCGGTGCGACGCTCGCGACGGGCGGTACCGGCGTAGCTGTCCCAGGCCCATGGGATAGTCGAGCGGTGGATGGAGTCCCGGCGCTGCGCTTTGCTACTGCCGCTCGTCGGTTGGGCGCGGCCGCGCGGGCGTCGGGGCTGCTCGTCCCCGCGTTCCGGAGCCCGCCCCGGGTGCGCGAGGCGAGCCGGACCCTGCGCCGCTACCCCGGCGGCGCGGTGGTCTCGGTCACCTTGCGCGGGCGGTCCTACGGCGAGGTGGTCGACGACATGATCGACGGCGTGCTCGCCGCCAACCGCGTCGGGCCGGATTCGCGTGCCGCGCCTGCGCCGGGCCTTCCAGCTCGCGCTCGGCGACGAGCTGCCGAGCCGGAGATCGACCTCCCCGCGCTGGAGCAGGCGGAGAAAGCGGAAGAGCAACCGCCGGCGCCTACCCTGACTCCTGTTGCCCGGGTGGCGGAACGGCAGACGCAGGCGGCTTAAACCCGCCGGCTCCCTCGGGGGCGTACAGGTTCGAATCCTGTTCCGGGCACGGCTGAGCAGGAAGACCTACGAAGCTGGTGCGCTCGCCCGGCGAGCGAGGACGTCGGTCTGCGTGACGGGTTCGAAGCCGACGCTGAGGTAGAGACCCCTCGATGCCGGGTTGTCCGGCTCGAAGCAGATCTTGATGCGCGCCGCGCCGGCCTCGGCCACCCGGTCGATGCCGGTGGTGAGCACGTGGCGGGCCAGTCCTCGTCGCTGGTGATCGTCTTCGGTGCGCATAGGTTCGACGAGACCCGTCGCAGTCTCGGGGTCGTACCAGAACAGGCCGCTCGCGGCGGGGTTGTCGTCGCGGTCGAGGACGACCAGATCGAGGTCGGGGCGGTACAGCGAGGTCTGGCGCAGCCGCGCCTCGACGTCGGGTCCGTTCCGTTTGATCATGTGATGCGGACGGCCGCGTCGTGTCGAGGCGACTGGACAACCGGTAGTTCTCGTGCAGCGGGCTGATCTCCGGTCGAGCGTCTGCAGCCAGCCACGACTCGACCAGTCCGTCGTCCTTGATCGCGAAGCCATGGCCGAACAACACCTCACGCAGCACGTCATCGGCCCGGTCGACCTCGAGCTCGACCGCGGCAAACCCGGACTCACTGGCGTGGGAAAGCCCGCGCTCGATGACGTGGCCAACCCAGTCGGGAGTTGCGTCGGGCATGACGATCGGATCGAGCGCGATGCGGTCGCCCCAGTCGGTGGCGATCACCGCAGCTTCGGGGCGGCCGAGCTGATCGAACCAGAAGAGCTGACCGAGATCGTCGGTAGCGCGCGGGCGTGCGCCACCACCACTGCAGGTCGGCTGCTTCGTACAACCCTTTCGTGGGGTGAGCGCGGCGGACTCGGCTGCAGAAGCGCCGTCGAAGCTTCCAGGTAGTCCAAACCAACCCGATGCTGCTCTCGCATTGCTCGCACCCCGCAAACCTATGGCGGCGAGCTTGCCCGCACGCCTGATAATGGGTGGCCGCCCGGGGCGTCAGGAGCGAGGCGTCAACCCGCCGGAAGCGCCCGTCAGCGCGCTGCGTCTCCCCAGTAAGGTCCGCCACTGATGCTCGTACCGGTGCTGGACGTCACCGCGCTCGCCACGTCATCGCGCTCGCCACTTCACCGCGCTTCTACGTTGAGGTGCTCGAATTCCGGAAGCTGTTCGAGCGATCTGCGGAGCGCTTCGCGTAGGGCGGATCTGCCCATCTTGTGACGCGGGCACCAAGGCGCCCGGCGACGTCGCGAGCAGAGGGAACCAGAGCAGGCCCCCGATGAGCGCAGTGTCATTGTTCTCGCTCATCACGAAGCCGGCGATCGAGCGGTAGTGCGTGCCGTAGGACGCGAAATGCGCCGGTGACAACGAGTCCTGGTATGCGCGGATGGTCTCCGGGATCGTGCGTGAACCACTGCGTCGCGGCGAGCGTGATCGTCATGAAGCCGATGAGGAAGATGAACCCGCCGACTGCGCCGGCCCAGGCGCCTGCGCTGCCCCCCGCCCGGCGGTCGTGCGACGCGCGTGACGCCAGCACACCGACGATCAGCGGTGTCGCCAATGCGAGAACGAAGCTCACTGTTGCGATGTGGAACCCCGATGTCGAGATCGGCGGGGTCTGGGAGATGAGCAGACAGAGACCCATGACGCCGCCCCCGGCGATTCCCCACCTGCGCGAAACCTTCGCGGCGGGATCGGCGGCGCGGGCGCGCCGGATGGCCATGGCGGCCTGAGCGGCGAGCACGAACACGATGATGGCGGCGGCCACGGCGGTGTACAGGAGCCCGTGGCCGCCGGTCGAGGCATTCGCGGCCAACCGGATTTGGCCGTAGATCGCGATCGCCGACAACGGCGACCGCGCCGACGACGATCATCGTCATCTGCTGAAGCGGAACAGGTTGCTCTTCACGAGGTGGCTGCGGCAATCGCCACCCGCACACTGCCGAGCGCGAAACGCCACCGAGCCATCCGGCCGGTGATGGAGTCGAGCTCCGTCTCCATCGCATCGGCCCAGTCGCCACGTTGACCGCGCAGGCGACGAGCACTGAACCCTAGGATCGTTGTCGGCAGGTCACGGCGTGATCCCCGAGCGGGCGCTTCCGAGTCGCGCTGCCTGCTGCGCGGCGCGAGGGATCGCGCGACCGGAGCGGACGAGCACCCACAGCACGGCGCAGAGCATGATCGGGCCGAGCAGCACGACGATCACGTCGCCGGCCCCAGCTGCAGTCGTGCCCGACGCGTGACCGCCGCCGGGCGTAGCTCGGCGGCCAGGGACAGGCCCTTCGGCGTCAGGCGGTAGAGATGACGCGGCGGTCGCCCCGGCGCCGGGTTCTGTTCCCACGCCGCCTCGAGGAGCGCTCGATCGGCGAGGCGCATCAGGATGGGGTAGAGCGACCCGGACTTCAGGCCGACCTCGCGGCCCAGGTCGTAGCCGTAGCGCCAGGGCGTGGGTTGCTCGGCCAAGGCCAACAGCACCTTGGCCGTCTGCGGCGATGGTTGGCGCTGGCGGTCCACCGCGTAACTCTACCTAGATAGAGTTACGGGCGCAACAAAGTTGTGGGGCCAACCGTCGCGTGCGCCAATGCGCTCATTCGCCGCCGGCGAGGCGCTGGAACACGGGAGTGAAGATGTCGACCCACGTCGCGAGGAGGCGATCGTCGTCGAGGTCGAGGATCTTGCCGCCGGTCGCCCATTCGATCAGCCGGAAGTAGATCAGCGGCGCGACGACGAGGAACGCCACCGCGTCGGCGTCGAGGTCGGTGACTCCTGCGCTCTCCTGGCGGGCACGGATGGCGGCCGCGGTCGTCGTGTACGCGAGGTCGAGGTTCCCCGCCTCGTGCGCGGCGAGCACCCCGGGCGGGAGGTTGTGCGCCTCGCGCAGCATGATCAGCGCAACCTCGCGGTTGTCATCCGCGTTGGTGAGCATGTAGCGCCCGAGCTGCGCCAGGAACTCGGGGATGGTCTCGGGTGTGGGTGGCTCCCACTCGCGCGCATCGTCGAAGACGCGCCGGGCGCGGGTGAGCTGGGCTTCGAGCACACCCCAGACGAGGTCGTGCTTGGTGGGGAAGTACCGGTGGACGCCGCCGGATCCCCGGCGCAGCCCGGCCGCCCCCTCGATGTCGGCCACCGTGGTGGCCTTGATCCCGCGCTCGGCGAAGAGCCGGGTCGCCTCGGCCAGGATGCGGTCACGGGTTGCTCCGGCCATCCCGACAGGCTACAAAGAAAGTACTTGCTTTGTCCGGAGGGCCCATGGAATCGCTGCCGACGTTCCGTATCGACCGGTCACTGCTCGGATCGCTCCGAGCCTTCAGCGAGGACCGGTTGCGATATCTCGACGAGGCCGCCGCCCTCGGACCGGTCACCGCACTGCGGTTCGGCCGGTCGACCGTCTACGTCGTCTCCGATGCCGAGGTGGCCCGCCGGATCCTCGTCACGGAGTCCGCCTCGTGGACCCGCCCGCCCACGATGCGCTACCCGGTCCGGCTCGGCGTGGGGGAGAACATCTTCACGCAATCGGACCGGGCCTGGTCGCGGAGCCAACCGATCGTGGCACCCGCGTTCCGCGGCCGAGTGCTCGCAAGCCGACTCGTTGCGATCGACGACCTTGTCGACTCGGAGCTCTCCGGCGTCGCGCGGGACGAAGAGATCGACCTCGAGCTGCTCATGGGCCGCCTCGCCCTGGTGATCGCGGCATGGGTGTTCCTCGGCGCGCGGCTCGATTCGGAGCGAGCCCGGGTCCTGGCGGATCACCAGCGTGAGGTCGTCGCGTGGGTCGGCCACCGCCTCGGTGCATTCTCGAGCGGCGTTCCGATCGCGTTCGGTGCCGGAGCCCGTCGGATGCGCGCACACCGGCGCGTCCTCGAATCTGCCGTCGACGACATCATCGACCGCACCGGCAACGATGGCGCGGTCGACGGCACCGTCTTGGCGAGCTTGAGTGCGGCGAACGTCAACGGCCGCGCACTGAAGCGCTCCGAGATCCGCAGTCACGTGCTCGGGTTGCTCCTCGCCGGCAACGAGACGACGGCCGCCGCGCTGTCCTGGGTGCTCGTCCAGGGCGCCGCGCATCCGACCCACTGGGCGCGACTGCGTCACGACCCCGAGCGTGCCGACGCCTTCGTGGCGGAGACACTGCGCCTGCGACCGCCGGCGTGGGGACTCATCCGCACGCCCGACCCGGGGCGGGGTCAGCGTTGCCCGGCGCCGACGGACCGGTGCGCGTGCGCCGCCCGACCGTCGTCAGCATCTACCTGCGCGGCATTCTCCGCGATCCGGCAGGTCTGGCCCGACCCCGAACGCTTCGACCCCGATCGACACCCCGCCGACGACCCGGCGCAGGCCCGCAGCTTCATCCCCTTTGGCCTCGGGCCCCGCGGCTGCATCGGTCAACACCTCGCGCTGGCCGAGCTCCGCGCGATCATCCCCGCGCTCGCTCGACTCGGCGACGTCGCCATCTCGAGCTCCATCGAGGAGGACGCAAGCTTCTCGCTCCGACCGATGGGCGGACTCCGCGGCCGGTTCACCGCTCCCGACGTCGCTCGACCTGACGACGGCGTCGCAACGACGATGTTGCGGGCGCCTCGCGACGCGGAACGCGGGCGGGGAGAGGCCGGGCGCAACCGCGCCGACCTCTCCCCGGGTCGCTCGACCGCCGCGTTCAGTCGCCGGTCTGGATGGCCCGCAGCACGTCGAGGCGCGCCGCCCGTCGGGCGGGGAGCGCGGCCGCCATGACGGCGGCACCGGTGGCGACGACGACGATCACCGCCAGCTGCCGCACCGGGACCGACAGCTGCGCCAGCTGGGTGCCGCTGGCCGCCCGGATGAGCGCCCAGCCCAGGCCCAGGCCGAGCGCGGTGCCGAGGACGGTGCCGAGCATGCGCGATCAGCGCCGACTCCCACCGGACGGTCGCCCGCACCTGCGCCCGGGCCATCCCGACGGCCCGGAGCAGCCCGAGCTCCCGGGTGCGCTCGAAGACCGACAGCGCCAGCGTGTTGGCGATGCCGAAGAGCGCGATCACCAGCGCCATGGCCAGGAGCACGTACACCAGGTTCAACACCTTGTTGATCTGGTTGGCGACGTCGCCCTTGAACTCGTCCCGCGTCAGCAGCGACGTGTTGGGGGAGTCCTCGAGCACCTGGTCGATCGCCGCCCGGGCCTGGGTCATCGAGACCCCGTCGGCCGTGTCGACGAGCGCGTGGTTGTCGACGTGGTTCGTGACGTTGGCGTCGAAGGTCTCGATGCCGAGCGTGTACGGACCCATCGGCTCCTTGGTCCCGTAGATCGCCACGACCCGCAGCGTCTGCGAGCCGGTCTCGGCGAACGTCATGGCCACCGTGTCACCGACGCGCAGGTGGTGGGCCTTCGCCTCGTCGGCCTGCACGCCGACCGTGCCCGGACCGAGCGCCTGGACCGAGCCCGACCGGAGGTCGAAGTCGATCGTCTGCGTGGCCGTGGTCTCGTCGACGGCCGAGGTGTTCTTCACCTTGCCGTCGACCGTGGTGTTCAGGTACCGCAGCGCCGTGACCGCACCGGTCTCGGGCAGGGCGTCGATCCGCTTCGTCACGTCGGGGCTCATCCCGCCCATGCCGAACTGCGTCTCGACGATCCAGTCGGCCTTCATCGCCTTGTCGATCGACGTGGCGATGCTGGCCTTGGCCGACGCCGCGAACACCGTCATGAAGGCGACGAGGGCGACGCCGATCATCAGTGCGGACGCGGCCGAGGCCGTGCGCCGCGGGTTCCGTGACGCGTTCTCCCGGGCGAGGGTGCCCGGCATCCCGCGGAAGCGGGGGAGCAGGACGCCCAGACCACGGGACAGCGGCCGGGCGATGACCGGTCCGAGCACGACCAGCGCCACGAAGACGCCCAGTGCACCCAGGCCGACCGTCGCGACCGTGTGGGCGCCGAGCCCCGCGGCGACGGCGTAACCGCCGACCGCGGCGAGGAGGGTGCCGATCACGACCCGGCGCTTCGAGGTCGACGACCGGTCGACCGCCGCGTCGCGCAGCGCCTCGATCGGCGCCACCTTCGCCGCCTTGCGGGCCGGCAGGTACGCGGCGATCACGGTGACGACCACGCCGATGACGTGCCGAGACGATCAGGCTCGCCGGCGCCACGACCGAGCCCGTGCCGGGGAGCTCGAGCCCGAAGGCACCGAGCACGGCCCGCAGACCCTGCGCCGCGCCGATCCCGGCGACGACACCGACCGCCGAGGCGAAGATGCCGGTGAGGAGCGCCTCCACCATCACCGCGCGGGTGACCTGCCTGCGCTTCGCGCCGATCGCCCGGAGCAGCGCGGTCTCCTTGGTGCGCTGGGCGACCGTGATCGAGAAGGTGTTGTAGATCACGAACGACCCGACCACGAGCGCCACGACGGCGAAGATCATCAGGAACATGTTCATGAACTGCATGCTCTTGCCGGCCGCCTTCTCGGCCTCCTTGGCCGCCTCGGCGCCGGTGAGCACCTCGACGTCACGCTCGGGGAGCGCCCGGCGCAGGGACGCCGCGAGCTCGGCCTGGCTCACGCCCGGCTCGGCGATGACCTCGACCGCGGTGTAGCGGCCGGGCGTGCCGATGGCGGCGGCCGCGGTCTCCGGCGCGAACGCCACGACCTGGGCGCCCGCGGCGCTGTCGTGACCGCCGTAGGTCGCGATCCCGGCGAGCCGGTACGGCTTCGTGCCCGACCTGGCTGATGACCTGGACGGTCTCACCCACGTGGAAGTCGCCCTTCTTCGCCGAGCGCGCGGTCGATGACGACCTCGTCCGGAGCACGCGGCGCGTGACCCGAGGCGAGCTCGAGCGGGTTCAGGGCGGGAGTGGACTGCCACGCCATCGCGATCGGGATCGCCCGCTCGCGGTTGGCGTCGAGGAGGTCCCCGTCGTGGCCGACCACCATCGCGACGCCCAGCTGCTGGGCCTCGGCGGTCTTGACGCCGGGCACCGACCGGACCCGGTCCAGCGTCGCCGCCGAGACCGTGCCGCGGTTGTCACCCTGATCGCCGGCGTCGATGTGGCGGCCGGAGCGCACCACCGCGTCGCTGGACTTGTACACGTTGGCGGCGACGTCGTCGTAGGACTTCTTGATGGTGTCGGTCAGGACGAGCGTGCCGGTCATGAAGGCGACGCCGAGCATGACGGCGACGCCGGTGAGGAAGAACCGGGTCTTGTTGGCCCGGATGGAGTTGAGGACGAGTGCGAACATGATCAGCCTCCCAGGGACTTCATGCGGTCGAACACGGAATCGGACGTGGGGTCGGCGAGCTCGTCGACGATGCGACCGTCGGCGAGGAACACCGCCCGGTCGGCGTAGGCCGCGGCGACCGGGTCGTGCGTCACCATCACGATCGTCTGGCCGAGCTCGCGCACGGCCGAACGCATGAAGGCGAGGATCTCGGCGCCCGTGCGGGAGTCGAGGTTGCCGGTGGGCTCGTCGGCCAGGATGATCTGCGGCCGGCTGGCGAGCGCCCGGGCGACGGCCACGCGCTGCTGCTGGCCACCGGAGAGCTCCGACGGGCGGTGACCGAGCCGGTTTCCGAGACCGACGGTGTCGACGACGTTGTCGACCCAGGCGGCGTCGGGCTTCCGGCCGGCCAGCTTCATCGGGAGCACGATGTTCTCGGCCGCGGTGAGCGTCGGGATGAGGTTGAACGACTGGAAGACGAAGCCGATGCGGTCGCGTCGGAGCTGCGTGAGCTTCTTCTCGGACAGCGAGCCGAGCTCGGTGTCGCCGATCCAGACGTGTGCCGCCGGTGAGCGTGTCGAGGCCGGCGACCGCGTGCAGGAGCGTCGACTTGCCCGAGCCCGAGGGGCCCATGATCGCGGTGAAGCGACCGGTGGCGAAGTCCACGGTCACGCCGTCGAGGGCGCGGACCTCGGCCTCGCCCTTGCCGTACACCTTGACGGCGTCGACGGCCCGGGCGGCCACGAGGGGGTCGGGTGCGGGGGTCTCCTGCGCTCGACCCCGAGTGAGGGTGAAGGTCATCGTCGGGTTCCTTTCGGCTGCGGCCCGCCGTTCGAGCCGTCCCCGCCACGATGCGCTTCCCGGTGCCCGATTTCGTCGGCCCGGCGATGGTTCGGGCGTGCACCTCGGGGCCCTCCCGCGATGGATGCCGCAGCCGGCGCGTACATCCCGGGGTGTACGCGCGGGTCATCCCGTGAGCCGATGCGCCCGGTCCCGACCGGTGGTTAGGTTGACCGCATGGAGACGGGGACCCGATTCGCGCAGCTCTCGCAGCGCTTCCGCGACCTGAATCCGTGGGTCCTGGACGCGTTCCTCGGGACCGCGTTCACCGTGTTCGGGCTCGTCGGTCTGTTCAGCGACGAGGGCTCGAAGCCCGGCTATCACTCGGCGGACGCGTTCGGCGTGGTGCTTGGCGCTCTTGTGCAGCCTGCCCTACTTCGCGCGACGGCGCGCACCCGTCCCCGTGCTGCTCACCAACGTGGTCGCGCTGTGCGTGCTGGCCATCATCGGCTATCCCTCCAACGTCCAGTCCCAGATGCTGCTCGTGGGGCTCTACACGGTCGGGTCGCACGCCGATGGCCGTGGCCGGCTGCTCAGCGTCCTCGCGGTGGCGATCGGGCTCACGTCGGTCGCGGCCGCGGGCATCCCGGACGCGACGACGACCGGGCTCGCGCTGAGTGGTGCCGTCTACGCCGGCGCGTACCTCTTCGGGTCGACGATGCGGAACCGGCGCCTGTACCTGGGTGAGCTCGAGGCCCGGGCGATCGAGCTCGAGCGTGAGCGCGACGAGGAGGCCGAAGCGCGCCGTCGCCGAGGAGCGGCTGCGGATCGCGCAGGAGCTGCACGACGTCGTCGCGCATTCGATGGGCGTCATCGCGGTGCAGGCCGGCGTCGGCGCGCACGTGATCGACCAGGACCCCGCGGAGGCCAAGCGCTCCCTCGACGCGATCTCGGCGACGAGCCGCTCGACGCTCACCGAGATCCGTCGTCTGCTCGGGGTGCTGCGCGACGACGGCGCCGCCGCCTACCAGCCCGCGCCCGGCCTGGCCGACCTCGACCGGCTGGTCGCCGATCTCGGCGACGCGGGCCTGCCGGTGTCGGTGTGCGTCGAGGGCTCCTCCGCCGACGTGCCCCCCGGCGTCGACCTCACCGCGTACCGGATCGTGCAGGAGGCGCTCACCAACGTGCTCAAGCACGCCGGTCCGGCGCAGGCGGTGGTGACGGTCACGTACGAGCCCGACGCGGTCCGGCTCCGGATCACCGACGACGGGCGCGGGGTGAACGGCACCGCCACCGAGGGCGGCCACGGGCTGGTCGGCATGCGCGAGCGGGTCGGGGTGTACGGCGGGTCGCTGTCGGCGGGACCCCGGACCGGCGGCGGGTTCGCCGTGGTGGCCGAGCTGCCGTACCGGGAGGCCGAATGATCCGCGTCGCGGTCGCCGACGACCAGGCCCTCGTCCGCAGCGGCTTCAGCGTGCTGCTGCGGTCCGCCGACGACATCGAGGTGGTCGGCGAGGCGGGTGACGGGCGCGAGGCCGTCGATCTCGTGGCGGCCGAGTGCCCCGACGTGATCCTCATGGACATCCGCATGCCGGAGATGGACGGGATCGAGGCCACCCGCCGGATCGCGGCGAGCGGGTGCGACACCCGCGTCCTCGTCCTCACCACCTTCGACCTCGACGAGTACGTCCTCGGCGCGCTGCGAGCGGGCGCGAGCGGCTTCCTCCTGAAGGACACCCTGCCCGACGACCTGCTCGGCGCGGTGCGGGTGGTCGCGGCGGGTGAGGCGTTGCTGGCGCCGAAGCGTCACCCGCCGCCTGATCGAGCAGTTCGCGGGCGACGTGGAGCCGGCGGTACCGACTGCGCCACCGCCGGGGTTCGACACCCTGACCGAGCGCGAGGTCGAGGTGCTCGCCGCGGTCGCGCGCGGCCTGTCGAACGCCGAGATCGCCGACGAGCTCTTCATGGCGCACGCGACCGCGAAGACGCACGTGAGCCGGCTGCTCACCAAGCTCGACTGCCGTGACCGCGCGCAGCTCGTGATGATCGCCTACGAGGTCGGGATCGCGGTGCCCGGTGCGGCGGCTCGACCTCCCGAGGACGGTTGACCTCCCACGGACCGCGCCGGAGCTACTCGGCTTCGGGTTGGTGGGGATCGTCGAGGGTCAGCCCCAGCTCCTCGAGCTCCTTCTGGTCGACCTCGAGCACATCGGCGGCCGCTTGCTCGTCCTCGTCGCGATCGGTCGTCGGGATCGCGTCGTCGTTGCCGGGGATGAGATCGCTCAGGTCGTCGGCTTCGGGATCGTTCTCGGTGCTCATCGGGTGCTCTCCATTCGTCGGAGCCCCCAGTGTTACTTCCGGCTGCGCAAGGCCTGGGCCATCAGCCGCGTGCCGGGGCCGGCCCGCCCCCCGGGGCCGGGGAGCACGTCGACGTGCTCGGCCGTCACCGGCTCGGCGCAGTGGGAGCAGGTGACCTGCGGCTCGAAGATCTCACCGCAGTCATGGTGGCGGAACTGGACCGGCGGACCGTTGGCCGGGACGACCCAGCGGTCGCCCCACGCGGTGAGCGCCATGAGCACCGGCACCAGATCGCGGCCGGCTTCGGTCAGCGTGTACTCGTCGCGGGGCGGGTGCTCGCGGTATCGGCGACGCTCGATGATCCCGTCCTCTACCAGCGCGTTCAGTCGCGTCGACAGGAGGTTGCGCGAGATCTCGAGATCGGTCGCGAGCGCATCAAAGCGGGAGATCCCGATGTAGAGGTCGCGGAGGATGAGGGGAGTCCACCAGTCACCGATCACCTCGAGACTGCGAGCCATGGAGCAGTTCATGCCGGCGAAGCTCGTTTGCCTCATGCCGTCAGCCTAGTGGGTTGACGTATTGAACTCATCTCCCTTATGGTGAGTTCAATACAAGAACCGAGGAGTCGAGATGTACCGGAAGATCGTGGCGGCCAAGACCCGGGCCGTCTGGCGGAGCATCAACGCCCGTGACCTCGACGTTCCGTGGAAGATGGCGGCGGAAGACATGCGGTTCACGTTCGTCGGTGCGACCCCGCTCGGCGACTCGTTCGTCGGTCGCGACCGGTTTCGCGCCTGGCTCGGCGCGGTGTTCGAGCGGTTCCCGGACATCACGTTCGACGTGCAGGACGTGATCGTCAGCGGGTGGCCCTGGCACACCCGGATCGCCGTCCGGATCGCCATCGGCGCCACGCTCGCCGACGGCACCCGCTACGAGAACGAAGCGGTGCAGTGGCTCACACTGCGCTGGGGCCGGATGACCGACGACTGGGTGCTCGAAGACACCCTGGCCCTCGACGTGGCGTGCCGACGTCAGCCGGCGTTGGTCCGCGCGGAGTCGTGAGGGAAGTCCGACCGCCGCGAATCGGCTGAGCGGTTCGACGTGCCAGGCCGGGTCGTCAGTCCGTAGGCTCCGATGGCCGGTCGGGCGCGGCCGACTTGGCGCACGCATCCGTCCACCAGGGAGGTACGGACATGCCTGATGAATGCACGCACCTGGACCAGATCGCCGATGTCGTTCCGTCGAGCACCGGCTGCGAGGACTGCCTGCGCATGGGCGGGGTCTGGGTGCATCTCCGTCTTTGCATGATCTGCGGACACGTCGGCTGTTGCGACAATTCTCCGAACCGGCACGCGACCGCGCACTACCACTCGGTGGCGCACCCGGTCATCCGCTCGTACGAGCCGGGTGAGGACTGGTGGTACTGCTACGCCGACGACCTCATGTTCCTCGTCGACGGCGCCGCGCCGGCCCCCTCGCACCCGTAGCGCCGCGTCCGAGCGGGCTACGTGGTCGCCCAGATCACGACCTCAGCGCCGGCCGCGCCCACGTCCAGCTGCACGACGCCGGCGTCCGTCGAATCGCGCCGCCGCGCCAGTGGCCAACGAGTGGCTCGAGTCGAGCGTCGCGTCTCCGGACGCGATGAACACATGGACGTGGGCGCGCGTCCGGCACGGTGAGGGCGGCCCCGGACGGTGCCCGGGCGATCCAGAGCTCGGCCCCGGCCTGGTGCAGGTGGAGTGCGCCGTCGTTGCCGCCGCCGGCGATCTGCACCAGTTCGCCGCCCGCGAGCTGCGGCCGTCACGTCGGTCTCCTGGTAGCCCGGCGCCACGCCCTGCGACGTCCGGCGGCACCCACATCTGGAGGAAGTGGACGCGCTCGGCCTCGCTCGCGTTCCACTCGGAGTGCGTGATCCCGGTACCCGCGCTCATGCGCTGCGCCAGGCCGGGGTAGATCACTGCGTCGTTGCCCTCGGAGTCGCGGTGGCGCAGCTCGCCATCGAGCACCCAGGTGACGATCTCCATGTCGCGGTGCGAGTGCATGCCGAACCCGCGGCCGGCCTGCGACGGTGTCGTCGTTGTGCACGATGAGCAGCCCGTGGTTGACGTTCGCCGGGTCGTAGTGGTGACCGAAGCTGAACGAGTGCCAGGAGTCGAGCCAGTCGAGCGTCGTGTGGAGGCGCTGACCCGGCTCGCGCACCTCGATGGTCGTGCCCATGATCCGCTCCCGACGGGACGAGGGGTGACCGCGCCATGATGGCACCGGCCGTCCCGTCAGGGGTCAGGTCCGGTCAGAGTCCGAGCTTCTTCTCGATCTTGGTGATGCGCGCGTCGAGTCCGCCGACGGTGTCGTGCAGCGTGTCGTCGGACTTGCGCATCGAAGCTTCGAGCGCCTCGAGATCGTGCTGCAAGCGGGTCTCGAGCTGCGCGAGGTCACGGCGCTCGGACGCGCTCACGGTTGCGACGTCACCATTGAGCCGCAGCTCGAGGGCGGCCATCGCCACACCGGTGCGCTTCTCGAGGTCGTTGAGATCGGTCCGGTTGGAGGCTTCGAAGCGCCGAAGGTCGCGTGAGAGCGTGCGGTCGAGCCGATTGACGTCGCGGCTCAGACCTCCGTTGACCTGCCTGACGTCGTCGTTCACGTTCCGTTGCATCGTTCCGAGGAACCCGTCCGCACGATCGAGCACCCGGGGCAGGAAGTACGCGCCGGTGATGCCGAGGAGGATCGCCACACAGCCGAGCGCGGTGCCGATCGTGGCGCGCGGCCGCGGCGCGCGGGTCGTGGTAGGTGTCGACGCGACGGCGAGCGACGAGCCCGGCGACGATGCTGACGATCCCCACCGGGATCGCGGCGAAGAACCAGACGACTGAGATGCCGAGGACGACGCCGGAGATGCCGAGCACGAGCGCGACCAGCGGGCAGCGGCGGGTCGATGGTCCGGGATCGACCGGGGCCGTCGGTCTCGCCCGGACCCACGGTGCTGTCTGAGTCCGGGCGCGCCGGCGGCGCGACCGGCCGCTTCCGACCGGGTTGTCATCGACGTTCGTGTCGCGAAAGATTCCGACCACTGGCCCCACCTCGTTCCGGCGAGATCATCGGCCGCCGCCGGAAGCCGCTTGAGACGGCCCGGACGCAGCTTCCCTAGGCGTTTTGGCAGCGGCAGGCCACCTGACCTGCTGCTACCCCATAGCGAGGATATTTCGGAAGGCCGAGTTGGGTGTTGTGGGCACTTGTCTTCCGGCCGGCCGGCCGCGGAGAATGTCGCCGCAGAGATGATGGGTCCGGACCCCGCTTGTCGCCCTGTGTCGCTTCCGACCGGGAGAGCACTCGTGGGCGTGGGCAGCCTGGCTCAGAGCTATGTCAAAGCACGCAAGCAGCTCGGCGAGTTCGCTTCGAGCTCCGCCGTCCACAACCGGATGGTGCTGCAACAGTTCTCGGTCTGGGTCGGCCGGGAGCAGCCGATCGGCGCGGTGCAACGCCGCGACGTCGAGCGCTGGCTCGAGACGCTCGACGTCTCGCCGCGCACCAAGCGCATCTACCTCTCCTGCGTGCGCACCTTCCTCGCCTGGTGCGTCAGCCACGACTACCTGAGCCACAACCCGGCCGACGGAGTCGTCGGCCCGGCCGCGCTGCCGGCCGTGCCGCGCGCGTTGCCGGCGGTCGACATCACCGCGGTTCTCACCGTCCTCACTTCGGACCGCGACCGGTTGATCGTCCTGCTGATGGCACAGGAGGCCATGAAGGCCGGCGAGATCGCGGACATCCAACGCGAGGACATCGACCTCATCAACTGGCTCATCACGATCTATGGCAAGGGTGCGAGACAACGGACGTTGCCGATCTCCGAAGAGACGCGCGACGTCCTGTGCCGCTACCTCATCGCGCATCCGGGACCGACCGGCGCGTTGTTGCGTTCGCAGAACCATCCCGGACTCGGAATCTCCGCCGACTACGTGTCGAAGCTGGTCGCGCAGTGGATGCGCGACGCCGGCGTGAAGGTCGCCGCATTCGACGGCCGGTCCGGACATGCGCTGCGGCAGTCGGCGGCCGCGCACATGCTCGAGAACGGTGCCGACATCCGGGAGGTACGCGAGTACCTCGGGCACGCGTCACTGCATTCGACCGAGGCCTACCTGCGGCGCCTGCGGGCCGCGGGGCCGTTGCGGAAAGCCGCCGGCGGGCGGTCGTACATGCCATCGACGTTGGGCCGGGTCGCGATGATGAGCGACGCGATCGAGCTCAGCGCGTGATCCGTCCGTAGAGAGCTGGCGGCGGCCGCTGGTCCGGTCGGGTCGGTCCGGGGGCGGCGCATCGTTGCTGTGCCCCGGCTGTGAGTGGCCCGATGCCAGATCGTCGCCCAGATGCGATTGACTGTTGCGCTATGCCTCGCTTCGGAACCGTCTCTCGCGCGCGCTCGCCGGCGTCGCGATTCTCGCCCTGCTCGCCACCGGGTGCTCGTCCGACTCGGCCTCGGCGATCACGGTGAACGGCAAGGATGTCTCGCAGTCCACGATCGACAGTGAGCTCGCATCGATCGCGAGCAACTCGCAGGTCAAGACCCAGCTCGCCCAGAGCGGCGGGAAGCTCCCGCCCACGATCAAGGCCGCCTGGCTCACCGCGCTCGTCGAGACCGAGGTCGCCCGGGGCGTCGTGGAGCAGGACGGCACCAAGATCACGAAGGACGACCGGGTCGCGGCCGGCCAGTGGGCCGACCAGTTCTTCGGCAGCCAGGCGATCGTCGCCGCATTCCCGAAGTCGTTCCGCACGTCGCTGCTCAACCGGTACGCGAACGTCCCGGCCTACGTGCGTACGCACACGAAGCCTCCGACGGATGCCGATGCGCTCGCGAGCTACACCACGTCGCTGGCCACGAGCTGCGCGTCGGGGCGCTTCATCTCGCACATCCTCGTGGCGACGGAGGCCGAGGCGAACGCGATCGAGTCGCAGCTCGCGGCGGGCACGAGCTTCCAGCAGCTCGCGCAGCAGCAGTCGACGGACAAGCAGTCCGGCGCGCAGGGTGGCGTGCTCGGTTGCATCGACGGTCAGCAGATCGACCCGACGTTCGCGGCCGCGGCCGCGGCGCTCCCGATCGGCCAGGTCTCCGCGCCGGTCAAGACGCAGTACGGCTACCACGTCATCAAGGCCGAAGCGGTCCAGCAGGCGCTGCCGTTCGAGTCGGTGAAGAAGGAGATCCGTCGGGATCTCGTCGAGAACGGCAAGGAAGGGCAGGACAAGCTGCTCAACCTGATGGCCAAGGCGAAGGTGAAGGTGGCGTCGAAGTTCGGGCGCTGGGTGGTCAAGAGCGGACGCGGTCACGTCGAGCCGCCGAAGTCCGCGACCACGTCGACGTCCGGCGCCGGCTCCTCCGGGAGCTCGACGACGACGACAACGTCAAGCGCCTTAGGAGCGCGCCCACTGCGCGGCGAGGCCGGCGAGGTCGAGCCGGTCGATGGCGGCAATCCACGACGCAACGTCGTCGCGCCGCCGGGTCTCCGACGGCGTGTCGACGGTGTCGCGTGCCCAGCGGGCGGCGACGCTCGACGCCCCGCGGGGTCCGGCGAGGCGGAAGTCCACGTGCCGGCGGGGGTCGGTGTACGCCGAGAGGGTCAGGGCGCGGAGCAGCGGCTTGTCGAGCACCACCTGCTGCGCTCGGGCCCGTGACGTGAGATAGGAGGCGAGGATCCGGACGTCGGTCAGGCCCCGGCTCACGGTTCGCGTCGTCCGGGTGGCCGCGGTGACGGCGGCCGCGGCCGAGTGCCGCGGTCCCGACCGAGCCGGCCGCGCCCGCGGCGGCGCCGCCGGCCCCCGCGACCGTGCCGGCCTCGGCGGCCGCCGGGATCGCCGCGACCCTGGCCGCGACGGCGGCCGCCCGTGACCGGCTGGCCAGCCGGGCGACCTGGGCCCCGAGCTTCACCAGCGCCTGGCCCTCGATGAAGCGGAGCAGGGCGCTCGGAGAGCGGCCGATTGGGGCCGGTGAGCAGGCGGGTGGCGGTCTCGGCGTCCGGGACGTCGAAGGGCTCGTCGAAGACCCGGTCCAGGGCCCGTTCGACGGCATCGGCGGTCCGGATCCGGGCGGTCGCGGAGAGTCGCTGGGCCCGCTCTGGGATCTTGACCATGGGTGCCTTCCGCCGGGGACGCTCGACGGCGGCGCAGACCCGATCGTATGGGCTGGTCGGACCATTCCCGGAGCGCCCGGATGCCGCCCTTTTCATGGCCACGCAGCGCGCGATAGGATTCCCGCTCGGGGGCTACGTGATGCGCGGATTTTGGGCGAGGCTGATGGTGGTGGGGATCACCGTCGTCGGCGCGGCTCGCGCTCGGCGGTTCCTCGTCGCCGTCGCCGACTCCGCGCGTCCTCCGCAATTCAGACGCAGATCGGTCCGCTGCATCGTCCGGGTGTACTCGCTGATGTGCGACGGTCACGGCGCAGCCCCTCCATACGCGACTGAACATCAAGAACACGTCGTCGAGCCCGCAGACGGTGCATCGTCGTGGACGCCTTCGCGACCAAGATCACGTACGACCCGCCAGGACGTCATCGATCCGGGCATGGGCACGCTCGTGCACCTCACGTCGTCACGGTCGACGCCTGCGCACAACGCGACGGTCATCGCCGGCACGGCGCAAGGGCACGGTGCCGATCCCGAAGTCGCCGTGCCAATCGACCCCGACCACGGTTCCCACCACCAAGCCCACCACGTCGACGTCGAAGCCGACACCTCCACGTCGAAGCCGACCACGACCAGCGGTCCGTACGTGCCACCGACGCGTGCCGGTCGATCCCGGCGGTGGGCCGCCGGTCGGATCACCGGGAATCGTCGGCGCGGCTGGTGTCGGTCTCGGACCCGGGGACGCACGAGCGCGGCCAAGGCCGCGTCGGGCACCCTGCCGTTCACCGGCTCGGACATCCGGGGATTCGCGTTGCTCGGCGACCTGATGGTGCTGATCGGCTTCGCGATGCTGCTCATCTCGCACCGGTCACCGCGGTGAGCGCGTTCTTCAAGAGGCTCTCGCCCAAGCGGCTCTCGCTCGAGCGCACCGCCTGAGCCGCTCCCGAGCGATCCCGCGGCGTTCAGGCTCGCGCGGCCGGTCGGGACCCGGCGATCCGTCCGCTACGCTGCGCGCGCGCGATGGAAGTAACCACCGCACTGCTCGCCGACTTCGCCCAGGTGCGTGAAGGCCTGCTCTTCGTCGCCTCGGGTGGTGTCACCCGCTGCTACCGCGACCAGCTGCCCGCGCCGCTCGGGGTCTACCTCGCCACGGTCCTCGAGCTCGACCGGGTGGAAGCCGAGCGGCTGCACGAGGTGCACGTCGTCGTGGTGGACGAGGACGGGCAGCAGCTCGCCGAGATCGCCGGCGAGATCCAGCTCGGCGCGACCGAGCTGATGATCAACGAGAACCTCAACGTCCCGATCACGTTCGACCTGCGCAACGTGCCGGTCGAGAAGTTCGGCTCGGTGGAGGTGCGCCTCTACGTCGCGCGCGAGCACCGGCGGACCCTGCCGATCTGGGTCCTGCAGTCCGCCTCGCCCGAACTAGCGCCGGCGGTCGTCGACCGGCTACTCGGGGTCGGGGACGGGCTGCGGCGGGGGCGGACCGACGTAGCGCGCGCTCGGGCGGATCAGCCGGTTGTCGGCGGCCTGCTCGAGGATGTGCGCGCACCAGCCGATGACCCGGCTCGACGCGAACGTCGGCGTGAACATCTCACGCGGCAGCCCGGCCCGGTCCATCACGATGCCGGCGTAGAACTCGACGTTCGTGTAGAGCTTGCGGCCGGGCTTGAGCTCGGCGAGCACCTCGATCGCCTTCTGCTCGATCTGCTTGGCCAGCTCGACGTTGTCGCCACCGAGCTCGCTCGGCCACGCCGCGCAGCATCACCGAGCGGGGATCGTCGGTCTTGTACACGCGGTGGCCGAAGCCCATGAGCCGGTCGCCGCGCTCGACCGCGTCGCGAAGCCACGGCTCGGCGTTGTCGATGGTGCCGATGGCGTCGAGCATGTCGAGCGCCCGGCTCGGCGCGCCGCCGTGCAGCGGCCCGGACAGCGCGCCGATGGCGCCGGTGACCGCGGCCGCGAGGTCCGCGCCCGTCGAGGTGATCACCCGGGCGGTGAAGGTCGACGCGTTGAAGCCGTGGTCGATCGTCGAGATCAGGTACTGCTCGACCGCGCGTGCGTGCTCGGCGGCGGGACCGCGCCGCTCAGCATGTACAGGTAGTTCGCCGCGTACGCGAGCGTCGGGGTCGGGATCGATCGGCTCGAGGTCGTGTTGCAGCCGGTAGATCGCGGTGAGCAGCGTCGGGACGACCGCGCACACCTGCAGCGCCTGGCTCCGCAGCTCGGCGGCGTCGATGTCGAGCGACGGCCGGAAGCCGAGGTTGCGCGCCGAGGAGCGAGACGGTGGTGCGCAGCATGTCGAGCGGCGGCGCGTTGCGCCCGAGCCGCGCGATGTCGGGGAGGTGCGCGCTTGACCTCGGCCGGGATCTCGCGCAGCGGCGCGACCCGCGCGCGGAACGCCGCGGCTTCGGCGGCGCGTCGGCAGCTCGCCCTCGAACATGAGGTACCAGACGTCTTCGAGCGAGCGCTTCTCCGCGAGCTCGACCGCGTTGTACTGGCGGTAGTGGTAGAAGCCTTCGAGCCCGCGCACGTCGCCGATCGTCGGTCTCGGCGACGACGACGCCTTCGAGGCCCGCGGGGGATCTCGTGGGCGAGGTTCTCGGCCGGCTGGATCTGCGCGATGCGCATGAGGTCGCGCATCGAGACGATGCCGACGACCTCGTCGTCGTCGACGACCGGGATGTGGCGGTACCCGTGCTGCGGAGAGGCTGGCGAACGCGGTCGGCGGCGTCGACGTCGGGCGCGACCGAGTCGGGGTTCGCGGTCATCCAGTCCCGGACCGTCGCGGCCCCGGTGTCCGCGCCCGCGGCGGCGATGCGGACCAGGTCCCGTTCGGTGAGGATGCCCGACGGCCGGCTGCCGTCGACCACGACGACCGATCCGACGCGCTGCTCGCGCATCCGGGCGGCCGCCTCGGCCACCTTGTCGTCGGGCGACGCGACGATGACGGGGGTGCTCATGATGTCGCCGACCGTGCGGGTCTTGGCGGTGTCAGCCGCGGCCATGGAGGTCCCTTCGACGGATGCTGAAGTCCGCCACGAGTTTACGGGAGCGCCGAGTGGCGCAGGTGGACGCCGCGGCCGCGGCGGGCCGGGGTCAGGCTCCGTGGCGACCTTCGCCGGCCACGAAGCGACCGACGGCCTGGTCGGGGGCGCGCATCGAGACCCGGCCGCGGACGAGCTCGTTGTCCATCGCCGCGTCGAACGGGAGCTCCCACTGCTCGTAGGCCGACAGCCGGTCCATGCGCATGCACGTCTGCGGGAGCGCGGCGAGCTCGTGGGCGAGCGCGACCGCCGTCCGTCAAGCGCCTCGCCCGGCTCGGTGAGGCGGTTGGCCAGCCCCATCCGCAGTGCCTCCTCACCCGAGACGCCGCGGCCGGTGAGGATCAGGTCCAGCGCGTGGGACTGCCCGATCAGCCGGGGAAGCCGCACCGTCCCGCCGTCGATGAGCGGCACGCCCCACCGGCGGCAGAACACGCCGAACACCGCGTCGTCGGCGGCGATCCGCAGGTCGCACCAGACCGCGAGCTCGAGTCCGCCCGCCACCGCGTACCCCTCGACCGCCGCGAGCACCGGCTTGCGCAGAGCAGCATCCGGCTCGGGCCCATCGGCCCGTCGCCGTCGTCCGCGACCGCGGTTGCCCCGCTCGGTGCCGAAGGCCTTGAGGTCCGCGCCGGCGCAGAACGTGCCACCCGCGCCGGTGAGCACCGCGACCGCGAGCTCGTCGTCGGCGTCGAACGCGCGGAAGGCGTCGGCGAGCTCGGCGGCGGTCGGGTCCGTCGACCGCGTTGCGCGCCTCGGGGCGGTCGATGGTGACGACGAGCACCGGCCCGTCCGTGGTGGTCGTGACGTTCATGGTGCCGGCTCCCGGGTCGCGTAGAGGTGAGCGGTCTCGTTGAGCGAAGCGAGCGAGCGCGCGCCGGAACGGGCGCGCGCGCACCCGGCTGATCGAGGTGTACGCCGGATCGAACCAGAGGTGCTGCGAGAGGCCGAGCAGTGCCGCGAGGTACACGTTGATCACCCCGCCGTGGCAGACGACGACGACGGTCTCACCCGGGTGCGCCTCGATCACCGCGTTCGAGCGTCGGCACGATCCGGTCCCGGAAGCCGTCCGGGTTCTCGCCGCCGTAGTCCTCCCACCGACCTTCGACCATCGCCTGCCAACGATCGTCCTTGTTCTCGCGCAGCTCCTCCATCGGGATGTAGTGGTCCGACTCCGCGTCCCACTCCTGCAACCCGTCGATCGTCTCCACGGCGAGGCCATGCGCCGCCGCGACCGGCGCGCGCAGTCTCGAGCGCGCGCCGCAACGGACTGCTCACGACGTGGTGCACCGGCTCGCCGGCCAGCCACGCGCCGAGGCGGGCGGCCTGGTCGAGGCCGCGCGTGGTCAGCTCCGGGTCGACGGCGAGGCCGCCGGACTCCTCGGGCCCGATGCGGACCGGCTCGGCGTGCCGCACGAGCACGAGCTCCATCAGTCGCCGTCCAGCGCGAAGCCGAGGACGGTCGCGAGCTCGGCGAGCGCAACGATCGGGATCGTCGACCTTGATCGTCGTCATGCCGAGGGCGCGGGCCGGCTTGAGGTTGACGCCGAGGTCGTCGAGGAACACGGCTTCGGCCGGAGTCACGCCGAGGCGGGCGCACGCGAGCTCGTAGATGCGCGGGTCGGGCTTGCGCAGGCCTTCGACGGCAGACTCCACGACGACGTCGAACGCGCCGAGGTGACCGAGCGCGTGCGGCTCGTTGTCGCCCGCGGTGCCGGTGTGAGCCCAGTTGTTGGTGAGCGCGCCGACCTTCAGGCCCTGAGCGCGGATGGCGGCGATCGCGGCCATCATCGCCGGGCGGGCCGCGAACCCCTGGTTGATGCTCGCGCATCAGCTCGGCCGCGTCGACCGTGCCACCGGCCGCCGCGCACTCGCGGGCGAACGCGACGCAGAACTCGTCGAACGTCACCTCGCTCCGTTCGAGCCGGGCCCACGCGCCGTGGTCCGCGCTCGCGGCCACGACGCCCCGGATGAATCGATCCGGGAGCCCGTGGTCTCGTTCGTACGCGGCGAACGCGTCGAACGGCGAGGGGAACACGACGCCACCGAGGTCGAAGATCACGGCCTGAAATGCCATACGGGCGGCGACGGTAGTCCAGGCCGCGGTCGCCGGGCCCGCACGCGGCGCGCCGATGCGCTACAGAGCACGAGCTCCGCCATGACCTGGAGCGCCTCGGGCTGCTGCGCACCCACGATCATCGTGGTGATGCCGCTCTCCTTCCAGGCCCCGAGCCGGTCCGCGATGCGTTCCTTCGGGCCGATCAGCGCGATCTCGTCGACCAGCTCGTCCGGCACCGCGGCGATGGCTTCCTTCTTGTTGCCTTCGAGGTAGAGATCCTGGATCTTCTTGGCCTCGGCCTCGAACCCGTAGCGACACGCGAGGTCGTTGTAGAAGTTCCGCCCCCGTGCGCCCATGCCGCCGATGTAGAGCGCGGCCATCGGCTTGACGAAGCCGCGCAGCATCTCGACGTCGTCGCCCACGATCACGCTGACGGTCGGCGCGACGTCGAAGTCGGCGAGCGTCTTGCCGCCCGGCCTTGGCGAAGCCGGCGTCGAGTGCCGCGCCGTACGTGTCGCGGAGCCGGGTCGGCGAGAAGAAGATCGGCAGCCATCCGTCGGCGATCTCCGCGCACAGCTCGACGTTCTTCGGGCCGATCGCCGCGAGGTAGATCGGGATGTCCGCGCGCCGCGGATGCACGATGATCTTCAGCGGCTTGCCGAGGCCGGTCGCGTCGGGACCGTCGTACGGGATGCGGTACTCGCTGCCGTGATGCTCGAGCGGTGCCTCGCGCTTCAGGATCGTGCGGACGATGTCCACGTACTCGCGGGTGCGGCCGAGCGGCTTGCCGTACGGCTGGCCGTGCCAGCCCTCGACCACCTGCGGCCCGGAGAGTCCGAGGCCGAGCAGGAACCGCCCGCCACTCATGAGATCCAGCGTGGCCGCGGTCATCGCGGTCATCGCCGGGGTGCGGGCCGGCATCTGGAGGATGGCCGAGCCGAAGTTGAGCTTCTCGGTGTGGGCCATGAGCCACGTCAGCGGCGTGACCGCGTCCGTGCCGTAGGCCTCCGCGGTCCACACCGAGTGGTAGCCGAGAGCGCTCCGCCTCCTGCGCGAGCGTCACTGCGTTCGCGAGGCCGGTGCCCCAGTCCTGGTAGCCGAAGTTGATCCCAAGTCGCATGCAGGACGTAGCGACGGATGCGTAGGCTGGCGTTTCGTGCATGACCTCCCTCGTGACGAACGTCGTACGTGGCTCCGATGCGTCCCGGCTGCTGCTCCTGGTCCATGGCTACGGGGCCGATGAGCGAGACCTCGGTGGCCTGCTGCCGTACCTGGACCCGGAGGGCACGTTCGCCGTCGTGCTGCCCCGGGGGCCGGAGGCGGCCGCGGGGACCCCGGGCTTCGCCTGGTACTCGTGGAGCCCCCAGGGTGAGTTCGACCCGGAGGCGTTCAACACCTCGCTGGACGCGCTCGACGATCTGCTCGACGAGGCGTGCCAGGAGCAGGGCTTCGAGCGGTCACAGGCGCTGGTGGCCGGCTTCTCGCAGGGCGCCGGGATGATGCTCGCCCTCGCGCTGCGATCGAGCGACCGGCCGCGCCCGATCGGCGTGCTGGCGATGAGCCCGGCGCTGCCCGGCCTCGACGTGATCGACGCGGACTGGGACGCGGGCAAGGAGCTCCCGGTGCTCGTGGAGCACGGTGACCAGGATCCGCTCGTCCCGGTGGCGCGTGCCCGCCAGCTCGCGCGCGTGCTCGAGGCGAACGGTGTGCCGGTCGTCTACGCGGAGTACCCGATGGGTCACCAGGTCGCGTTGGAGAGCATCGAACGCGCGCGGGCGCTGGATCGACGCGGTGTACGCGGGGGAGAAGCCGAGCGAGTCGGTCCCGGACGACCCGCCGGAGGGTCTGGTGAAGTCGGTGACGACCGCGGAGTTCCCGACCGAGGTGCTGCAGAGCGCGCTGCCGGTGATCGTCGACTTCTGGGCGCCGTGGTGCGGCCCGTGCCGTCAGGTCGGTCCGATCGTGGAGCAGATCGCCGCGATGCGCGTCGGCGCGTACAAGGTCGTGAAGGTGAACATCGACGAGGAGCCCGCGCTCGCGCAGGAGTACGAGGTGCAGAGCATCCCGCTCATCGGGTTGTTCCGGAACGGCCGGCTGGAGCGCTCGTCGCTCGGGGCCAAGCCGCGGCCGCAGCTCGAAGCCGAGCTCGGGATGCTCGTCATTCCGTAGCTCGCATCGGTCGCGTACGCCGCGTGCGTGCGCGCTGCGTACGACGCGGCGCTGCGGGTGGTGTCGGTGTTCGGGCGGGCTGCTAGCCGACGCGGCCGTAGCCGCTCGCGGTGCCGTACCGCACCCCGGCCACCTTCACGCCCGTCGCCGGGTTGGAGGCCGAGACGACCATCCCGCCGCCGATGTAGATCTCGACGTGGTTCGATCCGCCCGGTCCGTAGAACATGAGGTCACCCGGCTGGAGGTCGCCGGGACCGATGCGGATCGTCTGCTGGTACTGCGCACCGGAGTAGTGGGCGAGACCCACACCCGCCGCGCCCCACGCCGCCGCAGTGAGACCGGAGCAGTCGAACGTGTCCGGGCCGGAGGTGGCGTAGCGGTAGCCCTTGCCGACCTGCGCCTTGGCGAAGTTCACCGCGATCTGCGCCCGGGAGTTGGGGGCCGGGGCGTTCGGGAAGTTGACCGGGATGGAGCTGCGCCGGGCGGTGGAGCTGCCACCGGTGTAGCGGCGTGCGGCCGACGCGGCCTGCAGCACGCGTGCGCGGCGGCCTGGCGCGCGCGCTCCTGGTCGATCAGGGCCTGGATCTGACCCTTCACCTGGGCCTTGAGTGCGGCGAGCTGCGAGTTGGACGACTGCAGCTGGCGGCGGGCGGAGTCGGCGGCGGACTGCTCGGCGGCGGCCGCGGCCTTCTGCTGCTCGAGCTGGGCCTTCTGCGCGGCGAGGAGCTCGCGCGCCTTCTGCAGCTGGTTGAGCAGTGAGTCGTCCTTGTCGGCCGCGGCGGATGCGTACTTGGAGCGCGCCGCGAGCTCGGTGACGTTGCTGACGTCGATGGCTTCGAGCGGGTTGCTGCTGCCGGCGCCCTTGTAGATCTCGGCGGCGCGGGCGTTGAGGAGGTGATCGATCCGGTCGGTCTCGGCCTGGGCCTCGGCGGTGCGGCGCTCGGACTCGGCGATGCCGGCCTGCGCCTTCTGCAGCCGGATCCGGGCGCCGTTCAGCTTCTCGGAGAGCGTGACGATGCGCGACCCGTTGGCCTGGATCTGCGCGTCGAGCCGCGCGGCCTGCGCCTGCTTGTCCTGCAGCGGAGAGCCCTGCGCGATCGCAGCCGGGACCAGGCCGCGCCGCGACGACGGTGAGGATTACCACTCCAGAGATCTTGGCCCGGAGGTTCAAGTGGGGACTCCCTTTGGCTCGGAGGTGCCGCCGTCGGTCGTTCTTGAACACGGTCCGCGAGAACACGGTCCTGATGACGCTGGCTACAAAATTACCGCGCGCAGGAACACACAAATCTGCGAGCGGTTCCGTTGACCCTAAGGGATTGAGGCCCCTGATGCCATTTCTGTCGGCATATTTCGTCCCGGGAGCCACCCCGGTGGCGCCGCTCGCAACCCTCTGACCTGGGGTTCTAGGCGGGCCAGCCGGCGGTGGGGGCCGGAATGGCTTCCCCGGGGGGTGCGAGGTCCGGGGTGGACCAGGCCATCGCCTTGGCGACCGTCTTCGCCACGCGCCTGCCACTCGACCGGGTCCCAACCCTCCGTGGCCGCCCCGACCGTCGTGTCCTGGCGGAGGAACACGAGCGCGGGCAGGCGCTCGAGCCCGAGGCTGCCCACGAGGGTGCGATCGGGATCGATGAAGGTCGTCACCTTGTCCTCGTCGTCGCCCAGGATCCGGCTGGCGATCTGGGCGGAACCGGTGACCACGTAGGCGATCCGGCAGTCGCTGTCGCCCAGGACCGCCGAGATCCGCCGGACGACGGGGATCCACGCCGAGGCCTCGGGCCGGTCGGGGAGGATGACCAGGCAGAGCTGGAACATCGTGGACCAGTCGTCGAGCGTCCGGGAGACGCCCTTGCTGGTCGCGAGCTCGAGTGTGGGGTCAGGGTTCTTGGCCACGGCGCAAGACGGTATCGCGACACCCGTCTAGCCTCCGGCTTCATGTCACGACGCGACCAGATCCGCATGACCGACGCCGAGACCCGGGCCTTCCTCGAGGCCGGCCGAGACCTCCAGGTGGCGTCGATCAACGCTGACGGGACGCCCCATCTGGTGACCATGTGGTACGAGATCGAGGGCGACGACCTGTGCTTCTGGACGTACGCCAAGAGCCAGAAGGTCGTGAACCTGCGCCGGGACCCGCGCCTCACCGTGCTGGTCGCGACCGGTGAGGTCTACGAGGAGCTGCGGGGCGTGTCGATCGTCGGGCACGCGGAGATCGTCGAGACCCTGCCCGAGGTGACCGCGTTCGGGATGCACCTGTTCCCGAAGTACTGGGGCGCGGTCGACGACGAGCTCGTCCGCGCGGGCGTCGAGGCCCAGGCGACCAAGCGCGTGCTGATCCGTGTGATCGCCGACAACACCGTCACCTGGGACCACTCCAAGCTCGCCGGCCTCTACTAGCGACCCCCGCCGCTCTCGCCCCGGTTCGTGAGTGTCCCAGGCTCTCCGTAGCGTGCGGACATGATCGACCGGCGCACGGATGCGCTCGCAGCAACGCAACACGGGCTCATCACGCGTGTCCAGGCATTGGCATTGGGTGTAACGGCAGAAGGGCTCCGGCACCGGGTTCGCCGCGGTCGCTGGTTCATCGCACTCGTGGCGCAGCACGGGCTCACCGTCCCGGAACGCCAGGTCGATCTGGGTGACGATGACGGGTGGATCGGTCGGGTCGACTTCCGTGTTCCGCGGTGCGCGAATCGTCGTCGAGGTCGACGGCGCCGAGTTCCACGACGGCCTGCTCGACCGGCGCAGCGACGAGGAGCGAGACGCGCGCCTCACGGCCGCTGGTTGGTTCGTGCTGCGGTTCCGCTGGCACGACGTCGTCAACCACCCGGCCGCGTCGCGCACGCAATCCGCTTTCAGCGTGAATTCGCGTTGCCATAGCAACGCGAACTCACGCCGAAACGAGTCTGGACGGGGGAGGGCTGCGATGGGGAGCTAGGTGAGGCCGATGGCGGTGAGCATGCTGGGGGGCATGCCGTCGTCGCCGGCGCGCAGCATCGCGGCCTTCTCGATGTTGATCGGGTCGCGCTCGGCGCGTTCGCTCCACTGGTCCCACGGCCCGGGCGGGATCGTCCCCTCGACGCAATGCCGGAGATACGCCTGCAGGTCACGCACCTCGCTCGCGCCCCCGACCGGACCATGCCCCGGGACGATCACGTCCGCGAGATCGGCGACCGCGTCGAGCACGTCTGCCCACGTCTTCGGGATCGCCCTGGAACGCGAGTGGGGTCACACCGAAGAAGCAGAGGTCGCCCGCGAACAGCACGTCGCAGTCGGCGACGAGCGCCATCACATCGCCCGCAGTGTGGCCCGACGCGGGAAGCAGCTCGATGCGGGGCGTCAGCTGCGCGGCGTCGTCGACGATGTGACTCACCGGCCGGGTCCCGATCTCCGCGAGGTCGTCGAACTCCTCGGCGAACGCGCTCATGAACGTCTTGTACGCGTCGACGGGCATCGGCTGGTCGAGGAGATCGCTCGTGGCGACGGAACCGAGCACCATCGCGTTGCGGAAGGCCTGCGTCCCCCCGACGTGGTCGATGTGCGCGTGCGTGAGCAGGACGCGCTTCACCGGCCGCTCGAGCTCGGCCACCGCGGCCGCGAACGGCTCCCACTGCGAACGCACCATCAGCGTGTCGACGATCGTGATCCCGTCGTCATCGACGATCACGCCCGCGTTGCTCACGCCTGACTCGCCATGAGGCTGGATCCACGCGTAGACCCCGTCCGCCAGCTCCGAGAGCGTGGTCAACCGAGCGCTCCGAGCACGGGCTTGGGGTCGAGGTACTCGTCGATGCGCGTCGACGAGCTCGCCCTCGACCCGCACGACCAGGCACGCCGCCATCTGGAACGTGCGGCCGGTCGGAGTGGTGCCGTGGAGCACGTGCTGCTGCAGGACGCCGCCCTCGATCTCGATCCGACGGGTGACGTCGTAGTGCCGTTCCGTCGTCGCCCCGACCAGCCACTCGACCACCCGCATCGGCCGCGTCGACGTCCCGCTCGTGGTCGTCGAAGCACGTCCACACGACGGCTCCGGGTGCGTACAGCGAGCGCATGAGGGCGAGGTCGCCGGTCTCGATCGCTCCGATCATGCGGGCGAGGACATCGGCGGCGTTCACGGTGGTCGTCATCCGGCCATTGTGGCGGGTTGGGAGCGTTCGGGCGACCTGTCGTAGCCTGCCCGCCATGTCTCAACGTACGAAGAACCTGCCTCGCCGTTCGTGCCTCTCGGTCCCCGGATCGAGCGAGAAGATGCTCGCCAAGGGTCCGACCCTCGGGGCCGACATGGTGTTCATCGACCTCGAGGACTCGGTCTCCCCGCTGGAGAAGGAGGCGGCCCGCGGCAAGGCGGTCACCGCCATCCGGGACCAGGACTGGGGCGAGACGGTCCTCTGTGTCCGGGTCAACGCCTGGGACACGCCGTGGACCGCCTACGACATCCTCGAAGTGGTCGGCAACGCGGGCGAGCGGCTCGAAGAGATCATGCTCCCGAAGGTGCAGACCGCGGCCGAGGTCGTCGCGATGGATCTGCTGCTCACCCAGGTCGAGCAGCAGGCCGGCCTCCCGGCGGGCCACATCGGCATCGAGGCGCAGATCGAGACCGCGCTCGGCCTGATCAACGTCAACGAGATCTGCGCGGCCAGCCCGCGCCTCGAGACGATCATCCTCGGCCCGGTGGACATGTCCGCGTCGATGGAGATGCCCGGCCTGCGTGGTGGGCTCGAGATCCCCGAGTACCCGGGCGACTACTTCCACTACGTGTTCGTCAAGATCCTCATGGCCGGTCGCGCGAACGGCCTGCAGGTCATCGACGGCCCGTACGTGAAGGTGCGCGACAGCGACGGGTTCCGCGACTTCGCGACGCGCGCGCAGATCCTCGGCTACGACGGCAAGTGGGCGCTGCACCCGGACCAGGTGCAGATCCTCAACGAGCTCTTCTCGCCGACCCAGGAGCAGTTCGACAAGGCCTGGGACATCCTCGAGACCTACGAGAAGGCGACGACCGAGGGCGACCGCAAGGGTGCGGTGATGCTCGGCGACGAGATGATCGACGAGGCGAGCCGCAAGGTCGCGGTGAAGCTCGTGAGCCGCGGCGAGCGCGCCGGGATGCAGCGCAGCAAGAGCTGATCCCCGCGGCTACCGCCGCTACGCGGGATCACCGTCCGCGACCTCGGCCGCGGCAACGTCGAGCTCTTCGGCCAGCTCCTCGACGGACGCGACGGGCTCGATGCCGCCGCGCTGGTTCCACATCACCCAGCCCATCACGATCACGAACGACGCGATCGTGAGCCAGAGCTGGTTGTCGCCGACCCAGTCCAGGATGTCGAGCAGCGTGCCGCGGAAGATGTCCGCGACGGTGCGGATCAGCACGAGCCGCACCACGGTCGCGGCCATCGCGACGGTGATGAACGCCGAGTACCGCATCCGGTCGGCGCCCGCGAGCAGCGCGGCGAGCGTGCCGGGGAAGAGGATGAGGATGCCGTACCGCCCGCGGTGGAACTGGCGCTCGATCCAGAGCACCGGCCGCAGCGCCCGCCGGCCGGTGCGCACTTCCACCCAGCGGAGCGCGGCGTCGCCGTACCTGCGCCCGAACAGGTAGTAGAGCGACAGGACGCCGAACGCCCGCGCCAACGGGATGGCGTAGAACGGCAGCGCCGTCGAGCTTCGGCGACGAGAGCAGCAGCCAGCGGAACCGGGGCGCGAGCGCGAGGAGCACGGCCGGCTCGTCGGTGATCAGCGTCGGCGCGAACGCGTTGCCGATGTTCGCGCCGATCGCCAGCAGCACCATCGGGACGGCGAACACGGCGAGCTCGCGCCGACGGGTGACCGGCTTCGGTCGGGACGGCTTCCACGGCTCCTAGCCTGGCAGGGTGCAGCGGGTCGACGCGATCGTGGTCGGTGGCGGCGTCATGGGCTCGGCGGCGGCGTGGCAGCTGGCCCGGCGGGGCTGGTCCGTCGTGGTGCTCGAGCAATTCGGGCCGGAGCACACCCGGGGCAGCTCGCACGGCGGTTCCCGGATCTTCCGGCTGGCCTATCCCGAGCCCTTCTGGATCGCCCTCGGCCGGGACGGCCCGGAGTGCGTGGCACGAGCTGGAGCACGACGCCGGCGCCACGATCCTGGTCGAGACGGGCAGCGTGGATCACGGTGATCCCGCCGGAGTGCGAGGCCATCCGGTCTGCGCTCGATGCTGAGCGCGTCCCGTACGAGATGCTCGAGCCGGCCGGCCGCGACCGAGCGCTGGCCCGGCATGCGCTTCGACGGTCCGGTGCTGCACCAGCCCGACGGCGGCCGGATCGAGGCCGCGGTCGCGTGGCGACTCGTTGATCGGGCAGGCCGAGCGGCGCGGCACCGAGGTGCGGTGGAGCGTCGCCGGTGCGCGCACTCGAGATCGGGACGGATCGGGTGCAGGTCGCGACCGACGACGAGACCTACGACGCGGCGGTCGTCGTGGTTGCGGCCGGCGGGTGGGTCGACCGAGCTCGCTGAGCCCGCACGTGACCCTGCCGCCGCTCGTCGTGACGCAGGAGTCGGCGTTCCACTTCGCGCCGCGTGAACCCGTGCCGTGGCCGAGCTTCATTCACCACGGCGCGATCTTCCAGTACGGGCTCGAGACGCCGGGCGAGGGTGTGAAGGTGGCCGAGCATCACACCGGTCCGGCCGTGACCGCAGACGGGCGCGACTTCGTGGTCGACGGTGCGGCCCGCGCACGCGTCGCCGCGTTCGTGGAGCAGTGGCTGCCCGGGTCTGGTGCCCGATCCGGTCACCGAGGTCACGTGTCTCTACACGAACACCGCGACCGAGAACTTCGTCCTCGACCGGGTCGGTCCGATCGTGGTCGTGTCCGCGTGCTCGGGCCACGGCTTCAAGTTCGCACCGCTCATCGGCCGCATGGCCGCGGATCTCGCCGACGGCGCCGCGCCCGTGTCGCGCTTCGCGCTCTCGCCGCGAGCTAGGTAGCGCGTGCTAGCTCGCGAGTGCCTGCTCGGTCAGTCGGCGGGCGATGACGCGGAGGCACAGCGTCTCGTCCGCGCCTTCGAAGATCGACAGCACGCGCGCGTCGACGAAGTAGCGCGACACCGGGAACTCCTCGGCGTACCCCATCCCGCCGTGGAGCTGCATCGCCTCGCGGGTGACCCACTCGGCGGCTCGGCACACGTACGCCTTCACCATGCTCGCCTCGAGCGCACCTTCGCCGCGGGCCATCTTGCGGGCCACGTCGTAGGAGAACTGGCGGCCGGCGCAGATGAGCGCGGCCATCCGGGCGAGCTTCGCCTTCGAGAGCTGGTAGTCGAAGATCGGCTGGCCGAAGACCTGCCGCTCCTGGGCGTAGGCGAGACCGGCGTCGAACGACGCCTGCATGAGCCCGACGGCGCGCGCCGCGGTCTGCAGCCGCCCGTTCTCGAAGCCCTCCATCTGGAGGTAGAAGCCCTGGCCCTGGCCGGCCTCGAGCCCGATCAGGCTGTCCGCGGGGACGAACCAGCCGTCGAACGCGACCTCGTAGGAGTGCATGCCGCGGTAGCCGAGCGTGTCGATCGCGCGCCCTTCCATCTTCCCGCCGCGTCCGTCGTCGAACGCGAAGTGGTGGCCCGGCGCCGGCGGCTTGTCGACGACGAACACCGACAGGCCACGGTGCCCGCGGCTGCGGTCCGGGTCGGTGCGGGCCAGCACCATCAACGTGTCGGCGCGACCGGCGAACGTGCACCAGGTCTTCACCCCGTTGATGACGTACCCGCCCTCGGTCGGCGTTGCCGTCACCTTCACGCCGGCGACGTCCGACCCGTAGTCCGGCTCGGTGACCATCACGCCGACGACGCGTTCACCCGTCGCGATCTGCGGCAGCCACGCGTGCTTCTGCTCTTCGGTACCGCCCTTCACGATGGCCCGGGTGAGGATCTCGGGACGCGTGATGAGCGCGCCACCCGCGCCGAGCGAGCCCCACGAGAGCTCCTCGGTGGCGACGCACATCGCGAGGTAGTCGGACTCGCCGCCGGCCGCGAACCCGCCGTACTCCTCGGGCACCGAGAGACCGAAGCCGCCGAGCTCGGCCATGCCCGAGATGATGTCCTCCGGGATGTCGGCGTTCTCGCGGTGGATGTGCTCGGCGACGGGCGGATCTTGTCGGCGGCGAAGCGGTGGAAGCTGTCCCGGACGAGATCGAACTCCTCGTCGAGGTGGGCCGGGCCGGTGCCGTGGCGCGGGAGCGCGTCGGCGACGGTCTCGAGGAAGCTCGGGGCCCGGAACTCGGCGACGAAGTCCGCCCGCCGGTGCGAGCTGACCGGGCTGCGACGCCGAACTCGGCCTCGCGGCCGGCCAACCGTGAGCCGACGTCGCTGATCGCGTCGGCGATGAAGGTGTACGCGAGGTTGGCCTCGAGCTCGCCGTGCTGCGCGTAGTCCAGCATCACGCGGCGAGCCGGCGACCGCGCTCGCCGCGTGCGCGAGGTCGTAGGCCACGACCTGGTGCTGGTCGAGCGCCGCGACCGAGATCCGCCCGTCCACCGTGGAACGCTCGGCGAGGCTCCGCGCCGCTTCGTTGACTACGTCGGTCGCCGTCTCGACTGCGGCCGCTGCTGACTTTCCCACGTCGTTCACGGGCGGGAGCCTACCGACGCGTCCGGCGAATCTCCGGGCCGGAGCCGGGCCTACGGGCCGGAAGTCGTCGTCGGCGGGGTCGCAGTCGTCGTCGGCGTCGTCGACGCGGTCGGCTGGGTCGTGGCCGTCGGTTGGGTGGTCGCCGTGGTGGCCTGGGTGGTGGACGTGGCGCCGGATCCGTTGCCGCTCGAGGACGATCGACTCGAGCTGCCCGACCCGGAGCTGCTGCCCGAGCTCGATCCGGAGCTCGAGCCGCTGAGCCGCCGCTGCCGGGGACCTGGGTCGAGCCGCGGGCCGCGATGGTCTTCTTCGTCTGGCCGGGCACCGCCTGGTCGAGGATCTTCCAGCGGGCGTCGAGCAGGTCGAAGATCTCGCTCGCCAGATGGTCCGCGCCCGCGGCGGTGAAGTGGACCCCGTCACCGGCGCGCAGCACGATCCGCTTGCCGGACGCGTCGATCATCGACGACTGGAACTGGCCCTGGTCGTCGGCGAACAGCGTGTGCGCGTCGACGTAGGTGACGTTGTTCGGGATACCGCGTCGCGACCTCGTGCTGGATCTCGTTGACCTTCAGCACGTTCTCCTCGTCCCGGTCGTCGGCCAGCACCGGTGCGTTGACCCAGTACACCTCACGACCGTCCCCGATGAGGATGCGCATCATCTCGTCGACCTTCTGCGCGTAGTCCTCGGCCTGCGAGTCGTTGTAGATGACGGCGTCGTTCGTGCCGATCATGAACACGACGACCTCCGGATTGACCTGGCTGAGCTGTTCGGTCGCGTGCGACGGCCAGTCGATGTTGCCGGCGATCAGACCGGTCGAGATGCGCGAGTCGTAGTACGGCTGCACGACTCCCGTGGCCCCGGTCATCTTGCCGAGCGACGGGCCGAGCGAGCCGGCGAGTGAGTCACCGCCGACCCAGAGCTTGAGCGGGAGCAGCGGGTTCAGGGCGCGGCGACTCGGCTCGACCGACCCGTCGACGTGCTTGACGCCGGCCGTGTCGGTCTGGCTGGTCGGGGACGGCGCCGTTGGCGAAGCTCGGCCCGTCCGTCGGGATCCGCAGGGTGTCGCTGAACCAGAGCGCGGCGAGGACGACCAGCACCACGACGCCGATGGTCCCGAAGATGCGCCGGCGCGTCTGACGGCGCTGCCGTTCGGCAGCCGTCGAGCGGCGCGCCGGTGAGGGGCCGGATTCTGGTTCAGCCATGGCAAGAAGGGGTCGCAGCGGAGGGCTTCGGGGGTTCCCGATGGTACCGGGAGGGGGTCTCCGGGAGCGGTCAGGCGGTTTCGAGCGCTGTCCGGTACCGTCGGGCTATCTCGGGTTCGCTCCGGCCGTCGCTGGTCGAGCTGGGTCCGGTAGAGGTCCGAGTAGAGGCCTTCGCGGTCCAGGAGGTCACCGTGCGTGCCCTCTTCGACGATGCGGCCGTCGTCGATCACGATGATCCGGTCGGCGTTGACGATCGTGGAGAGGCGGTGGGCGATGACGAGCGCGGTGCGCCCGGCGAGCGCCGCGGTGAGCGCCTGCTGGATCGCGTGCTCCGACTCGGTGTCGAGGTGGGAGGTCGCCTCGTCGAGGATGACGATGGACGGCGACTTCAGCAGCACCCGGGCGATCGCCACCCGCTGCTTCTCGCCGCCGGAGAGCCGGTAGCCGCGCTCGCCGACGACCGTGTCGTACCCGTCCGGCAGCGACGAGATGAGGTCGTGGATGCGCGCCGCCCGGCAGGCCGCGATGAGCTCGTCGTCGGTCGCCTCGGGCCGGGCGTAGCGCAGGTTCTCGCGGATCGTGTCGTGGAACAGGTGCGGGTCCTGCATCACGAACCCGACTGCCTGGCGCAGCGAGTGCGAGCGTGAGATCCCGGACGTCCTGGCCGTCCACCCGCACCGCGCCCTCGTTGGCATCCGCGATGCGCGGCACGAGCATCGCGGTCGTCGTCTTGCCGGCGCCGGACGGGCCGACGATCGCCACGAACTCGCCCGGCTCGATCGTGAGGGTGACATCGCGCAGGATCCAGGTGCTGGGCTCGTCGTCCTCGACGCCCGGCCGGCCCCTCTTCGAGTGAGCGCAGCGATGCGACGTCGCTCGCCGGATGGCGGAACCACACGTGGTCGAGCTCGATGCGACCGGCCGGGTCGACCAGGTCCACCGCGCCCGGCCGCTCGGTGAGCAAGGGCGGGAAGTCGAGCACCTCGAAGACCCGCTCGAAGCTCACCATCGCGGTGAGGACGTCCACCCGGGAGTTCGTGAGCTGGGTGAGCGGTTGGTAGATCTGGCCCGTGTAGATCACGAACGCGGCGAGCGTGCCGAGCGGGATCGCGTTGTCGATGACGAGCTGCCCGCCGACGAGGTAGACGACCGCGGTGCCGACCGCGGCGACGAACCCGAGCGCCACGAAGAGCACCCGGGAGTACATCGCCGAGGTGACGCCGATGTCGCGGACGCGCGCGGCGCGCTCGGCGAAGTAGTCGCGCTCGCGCTCATGGTTCCCGAACAGCTTCACGACCAGCGCGCCGGAGACGTTGAAGCGCTCGGCGATCGTGTTGTTCATCGACGCGTCGAGCGAGAAGCTCTCGCGGGTCACGGTCTGCAGGCGCCGCCCGATGCGCCGGGCCGGGATGATGAATGCGGGGAGCACGATCAGCGTGAGGATCGTGAGTCGCCACTCGAGGACGAGCATCACCGAGAGGGTCACGACCAGCGTGATGACGTTCGAGATGACGGTGCCGAGGGTGCCCGTGACCGCGTTCTGCGCGCCGATCACGTCATTGTTCAGGCGGCTCTGCAGCGAGCCGGTCTGGGTGCGGGTGAAGAACGAGATGGGGAGCCGCTGCACGTGGTCGAAGAGCGCGACCCGCATGTCGTAGATGAGGCCTTCGCCGACCCGGGAGGCGTACCACCGCTGCACCAGGCTGAGGCCGGCGCTGGCCAGCGCCACGGCGACGGCGAGGGCCGAGAGGACGACGACCAGGCTCTCGTTGCTGTTCTTGACCGCGTCGTCGATCAGGGCCCGGAACAGCAGGGCCGGGATCACGCCGATGATGGCGGCGGCGATGACGCTGATGAAGAAGCCGATGAGCGCGGCCCGGTACGGGCGGGTCATCCGGAGCACCCGCCGGAGCAGCTGGCGCTCGAGGCGCTTGCCCTTCACGGCGTCCGGATCGCGCCGGAAGCTCATCATCGTCTGATGCATCATCGTGGCCGTCAACGTACCGGGTCCCCCACATGTTCCTTGCACCCCCGGCCTCGTGGCGGCCGCACCGCTCCGGCCTACGCTCGCCCCATGACAGCAACGATTGACCAAGAGGTCCGTGACGAGCTGCGGGCCACCGTCCGGCGCTGGGTCGAGCGCGAAGTGCTCCCCGTCGCGAGTGACTTCGAGCACGCGGACGAATACCCGGCCGCCATCGTCGAGCAGATGAAGGCGATGGGGCTCTTCGGGATCACGATCCCCGAGGAGCATGGTGGGCTCGGACTCGACCTGCTGGCCTACATCGCCGTCGTGGAGGAGCTGGCCGCGGGTTGGATGTCGCTGTCGGGGATCGTGAACACGCACACGATCGCGGCGAGCGTCATCATGCGCAACGGCACGCCGGAGCAACAGCAGCGTTGGCTTCCCCGCCTCGCGACCGGCGAGCTGCGCGGATGCCTCTCGCTCTCCGAGGCGGATGCCGGTAGCGACACCCGCAACATCAGCTGCCGGGCGGTACGCGACGGTGACGAGTACGTGATCACCGGGACGAAGATGTGGGTGACCAACGGGGAGCGGGCCGGGCTGATCGCGTTGGCGGCGCGCACCGACGAGGGCATCACGTGCTTCATCGTCGAGAAGGAGCCGGGCCCGACGTTCGGCGGGATCACGGTCTCGAAGAACATCGGCAAGCTCGGGTACAAGGGGATCGAGACCGTCGAGATGGTCTACGACGGTCACCGCCTGGGCGCGGACTGCGTGCTCGGCGGCGACGAGGGACTCGGGCACGGGCTCGGCTGGATCCTCGGGGCGCTCGAAGTCGGGCGGATCAACATCGCGGCGCGGGCCGTCGGGGTGGCGCGGGCGGCGTTCGAAGCCGCGATTCAGTACGCGCAGGAGCGCAAGACGTTCGGCAAGCCGATCGCGGAGCACCAGGCGATCCAGCAGAAGCTCGCCGACATGGCGACGAAGCTCCAGGCGGCCCGCCTGCTGACGGTGCACGCCGCCGAGCTGAAGCAACGCGGTGAGCGCGCGGACGTCGAGGCCGGGATGGCGAAGCTCTTTGCCAGCGAGACCGCATTCGAGATCGCGACGGAGAGCCTGCGGATCCACGGTGGGGTCGGGTACACGACCGAGCTCCCGATCGAGCGCTACTACCGGGATGCGCCGCTGATGATCATCGGTGAGGGCACGAACGAGATCCAGCGGCTCGTGATCGCTCGGGGCCTGCTGAAGCGCTACGAGCTCAAGAGCTGACGGGGACTACGGCACGTACGCGTGCAGGAACGCGAGCAACGCGTACAGCGTCATCGCGGCCCCGGAGAGCACGAGCACCGCACGCTCGACCCGGTGGCTGGTGGTGAGTGAGGTCGCCACGAGCACGAGCGGAAACGCGGCCAATGCATACCGCTCGAACGAGTCGAGGTTCGCCGAGATGATCGCGCTGGCGATCCCGGCGGCCGCGAGCGCGCCGTAGCTCGCGGGCCACGTGCGGAAGCAGATGACGATCAGCACCACGACCAGCAGGAGCCAGGGAACGTGCAGCCCGGTGCCGATGGTGTTGCCGTTGAAGAGGCCACGCAGCGCGTCGCCGATGGTCTCGAACGGATCGGCGAACGAACCGCGGCGACCTGCCTCGGTCTGGATGGAGTAGGGGAGCCAGAAATCGCCGAACCGGTCCCAGACCCACGTCAGGTAGAGGCGCGGTGCCGATCGCCGGGCCGATGACGGCTGCGGCGCGGGCCACGTACTCCTTCGTCGAGAGGCCGCGGATTCCGCGCGCCACTTCGATCAGTGCCGGCAGCATGAGGATCACGCCGGACGGTCGGCTCAAACCGACCAGCACCCCGAGACCGGCCGCGATCCACCACCGCCGGCCCCGCAACGCGAGGAACATCCCGATCGCCAGCGCGATCGTGGTTGCTTCCGTGTAGCCGAGGACAAGGACGAACGCCGCCGGTGCGAGCGCGAGCAGCCAGGTGGCGCGGCTGGCGAACGCGGCGTCGCGACCTTCGCGGCGGGCCAGCGTGTAGAGGAGCGCCGCCGCGACGAGTGCCGAAGCGTTGCTGACGATCACGACGGCGGCGCGAGCGGGGATGCCGACCCAGATGAACGGCTTCGCCAGCATCGGCACGAGCGGGAAGAAGCGCAGCGAGTCGCGCGAGATCGCCGCGTAGCCCTTGCTCGCGATGTCGACGTAGTACCCGCCGTCCCAGGTGAGCAGGCCGGCCCGCACCGAGTCGCGGACGAGCAGCGTCCCGCACCCCGAGCTGGTCCACCAGGTAGTGCGCCAGCGCGAGCGCCGCGACGACGAGGACGCGGGCGACGACCCAGGCGGGCAGGCTCTGGGCGAGCGGTGTGCGGCACCTGGCCCACGCTGGTGCGAGACCAGGACGTCGATTCGGGTTCGGCCGCGGCGGTGCTCACAGGGTCCGCACCCGGAACGCCGCGGCGCCGATCCAGCAGAGCGCGACGCACCCGGTGACGATCGGGACGACGGGCAGCGCCCGCCGCCGCGCCCCGAGGATGATCACGGACGAGAGCACGAACGCATCGGCGAAGATCCGCAGGTCGGCGTGCTCACGCCAGGCGCCGACGGGAGTGGTCGCGCAGAGTGCGATCGCGATGGAGGCCACGGCGGCGATCTTCTCGTATGGCGGCGCGTCGCGCGCCTGGTAGGCACCAGAGCGCGACGACGAAGACCCCGAGGAGCGTGAGCGATTCGGCGACGAAGATCACGCCGGAGCCCTGGCTCAGGTAGTCGATCCAGTGCTGCACGCCGTCGGCCAGCTCCCGGAGCGGCCAGGTCGTCCCGTTGCCGCCGCGGGTGGCGATGGGCAGCTCGCCGGCCGTCGCGCACACTGCTTGCCAGATGCCGAACGCGCCGAGCGGGACGATCCAGGCCGCGTCCGGTGTACCGGCGGGCCGGCGCTTCCGGACGATCTCGATGACGCGCCACGCCCCGTAGGCGACGACCGGGATCAGCGCGGTCTCGCGGGCCAGCACCGCGGCGGCGAACGCGAGCGCGCCGATCCACCACCGTTCTCGTCGGAGCGCGACGAGAGCGCCGAGCAGGAACGCGCACTCCACGACCTCGGTGAGATCGCGCGCGGTGCTGAAGACCAGGCCGAAGTAGATCGCCGGCAGGATTCCCCAGAACGCGTGCCGGCCCGCCTCGCGTGCGATCGCTCCGCCCAGCGCGCCGATTGCCGTGAGCGCGACCAGGTTGACGAGGATCAGCGCCCACGGCACTGCGGACTCCGAGCCGAACGTGACCGCGTGCACCAGGGCGGGGTAGGCGATCCGCTGCCGCCGCATCGCGACGTCGAACGTGATGCCGTGCGGCCTGGTCGGCGAGGTCGAGTGGGTCCAGGGCCAGCCGGTAGACGTACTGCCCGTCGTAGCCGTCCCCGCGGGAGACGTACAGGTCGTCCGGCGCGACGCGGCGGTCCGTGTGCACGTCGCCGGCGACCACGAAGCGGGTGGGGTCGCCGTCGGCGGCTCGGACGAGGCGACCGGCGATCATTGCTCCGCCGAGCAGGAGCACGATGACTGCGGGGACCCACAGCCGATCGGGCAGGCGATGCAGCACGGACTGCCGAGGCTACCGGCCTCCCTCCACGGTTCAGGGGACTTCGATCCACCACGCGTCCCGGTGGATCGCTACCCTGCGCGCCCATGACGATTCACGAGCGGCCGTTCGGTCGGTACTTCGAGGACTTCGAGCCCGGTGACGTGTACAAGCACTGGCCCGGCAAGACGATCACGGAGTACGACGACCATCTCTTCTGCATGATCACCATGAACCACCACCCGCTCCACACGGATGCGTGGTTCGCCGAGACGCAGACCCAGTTCGGGAAGAACGTCGTGGTCGGGAACCTCGTGTACTCGCTGGTGCTCGGCATGAGCGTCCCCGACGTGAGCGGTGTCGCGATCGCCAACCTCGAGGTCGAGACGCTGCAGCACAAGAAGCCGACCTTCCACGGCGACACGATCTACGCCGAGACGCGCGTGCTCGAGAAGAAGGAGTCCTCGAGCAAGCCGGACCGGGGGATCGTGAGCGTCGAGACGTTCGGCTTCAACCAGCGCGGCGAAGAGGTCTGCTACTTCAAGCGCAAGGTGATGATCCCGAAGCGCGAAGCCGCCAAGCCGCGGGAACGGCCGTACACGAGCCCTGAGTGACGGCATGAGCGCGGAGCCCGGCTGCCTCTTCTGTGCGATCGTCGCCGGGGAGCAGCCGGCGCACCTCGTCATCGCCGACGGCCCGGTGCGGGCGTTCCTCGATCACCGGCCGCTGTTCCCCGGGCACACGCTCGTCGTCCCCGCCGATCACGTCGAGAATCTGAACGTCGCGCCGGACGACCTGATGGGTCCGCTCTGGGACACCGTCCGTGACGTCTCGCGCGTGCTGATGGAGGACTTCGGCGCGGTGGGGACCTTCACCGCGACGAACACCGTGGTGAGCCAGAGCGTCCCGCACCTGCACGTCCACGTCGTCCCGCGCCGGCCGAAGGACGGGCTGCGGGGCTTCTTCTGGCCCCGGACGAAGTACGGCTCGGACGCCGAGGCCTCGGCCGTGGCGGCCCAGCTGCGGCGCGGCGTTGGCGGTGCGCCACTAGCTCCAGTATGGGTGTTTGGGCCGTTTGTGAATATGGGACCCAAATACGGGAATAACGTAGAGCGATGGCAACGGGGGGTCGCGGTCCCGAACGGGAGTGGGCGACGCTGGCGATCGCGTCCCTCGGCGCGCTTCATCGCCTGCCTCGTCGTGCGCCCGGAGCACGAGGCGACGCCCGTGGTATCTGACCCTGGCGATGGCGACCGCGGCGGCGGTCTTCCTCGTCGCGGCGGCCGTCCTCGTGGCCCAGCCGTTGCTCCGACGGCGCCGCTCCGCTCCGCCTCCGTGATGGTGTAATGTTGTAAGCATCACAGCGCACCACCGCGGATGCGCAGGTCACGGAGGTATCGATGCCAGCAGCAAGCGCCACCACGGTGGGCTGGTTCGCCGGGCGCCTGCCCGACGACTGGTTCAGCGGGACACCCGAGATCACCTACGACCGGGACGAGGTGCTCGCCGTCGGCACCCTGCCCGCGCCCGATCTCGGACCCGACGCCGACGAGGCCACCCGGACCGCAGCCGCGCGGTCCCGCATCGAGGCGTTCCGGGAGGAGACCCGGGCCCAGCGGATGGCGATCGCCGACGCCGACCGAGGCCAAGTTCGGCCGGAAGCTGGCCTGGGGCGTGGAGTGCGGCGACGAGCGGGTGATCTTCACCAACCTGAGCGTCCCGGTCATGACCCGGTTGCGGATGCAGGAGCGGGGCGTGCTCGACACGTTGGTGGATGCCTCGGTCGCCCGGTCGCGCAGCGACGCGTTGGCGTGGTGCGTTCGTCTGGTCGGCCAGCACCAGGAGGAGTGGATCGCTCAGCTGCGTGAGGCGTTGGTTGCGGTGGAGAAGGTGCGGGCCGAGGGTCCGTCCAACTGACCAACTGACCAACTGACCAACTGATCGGCCAGCCGGATGCGTCACGGCCGCGCGTCGAGCGCGGCTCACCGGACCACGGGCCGGACGCCCCTGCGACCCGCTCAGACATCGCCGGCAAAGGGCGCCGGCGAACTCGCTCCCCTGCAGGGGCATCCGTCCCGTCGTCCTCGTACCCGTCGCTGGTCTTTGCCGCCCTTGCCCTTTGCCGGGGCGCACGAGACTTCGTGTCACTCGATCGTCTTGCGTGAGGGGGTCTCGTAGTCTCACGACGGTCGGAGCGGAGTCGTGTCGCGTGTGGGAGGAAGAGCATGGGGGAGCGGTTGGGTGGGCGGGTGGGGGTGGTCACTGGTGGGGCGTCGGGGATCGGGCTGGCGTGCGCGCAGCGGTTTGTCGACGAAGGTGCCCGGGTGGTGCTCGGGGATCGCAACGAGTCGTTGCTCACCGCGATGGTCGAGCAGCTGGGCGACGCGGTCGTCGCGGAGGTCGTCGACGTCACGGTCGAGGCGGATGTCGAGCGTCTCGTCGCGCGGGCGGTCGACGAGTTCGGTGGGTTGGACCTGGCGGTGAACTGCGCCGGGCTCGGCACGCTCGCACCCGTATCCGAGCACGCGCTCGAGGAATGGAACACGGTCATCGGTGTGTGCCTCACGGGCACGTTCCTCTCGCTCAAGCACGAGGCGAAGGCGATGGAGGCCACCGGACGCGGCGGGGCGATCGTCAACCTGGCGTCGATCAACGCGAAGGTCCCGGCGAAGGGCATGTCGGCGTACTGCAGCGCGAAAGCCGGCGTGGAGATGCTCACCCGGTGCGCGGCGATGGAGCTCGGCCCGAAGGGCATCCGGGTCGCGGCGATCGGTCCCGGGCCTCGTCGAGACCCCGCTCACCGAGTACGCCCGCCTCATGCCCCAGATCGGTGCGGCGTACGTCGAGTCGATCCCGATGGGTCGCGTCGGGGCGCCGCGTGATGTCGCCGACGCCGCGCTGTTCCTGGTCAGCGACGATGCGTCGTGGATCTCCGGCGAGACGCTCTACGTCGACGGCGCGGAGTCGACGATGGGATATCCCGACCTCGGGACGCTCGCCACCGGCGGGTAGGCGCTATCCGTCCGAGCTGGCGGGCGGGGTGAACTCGGCCAGCGGCGGGATGACCGTCGAGAGGCCGTGCTTCGTGCGCCAGGTGTTCATCTCGCTGATCTCACCCCGCTGACCGTCGTCCATCGCTGCGCCCCACCGGCGCGTCGACGCCTCGTCGGCATGGGACGCGGCGTACGCCGCCATGTGGATGCCGCCGGCGTGGTGAATGATCATCAGCTTGGTGAACAGGTCGTCGAGCTTCGCGCCGCGGGCCGCGGCCAGCTCGGCCATCTGGGCCTTGGTCGCGAGTCCGGGCATCTCGTTGCGGGGTACGGGCGGTTGCATCCACCCCATGGCCTGGCTGGGCACGTTGCCGCCACGCCCCCATTGACCGAGGTACGTGTTCATCATCCCGATCTCGGAGCTCTGGTACGTGACGATCTCGCTCGCGACCTGGAGCAGGAGTGGGTCGGTCGCCGTGCTGCAGGTAGTCCAGCGCCATCGTGACGGCCTGCTGGTGGTGGGTGGTCATGTCCTGGAAGAAGCCGACGTCGACGGAGGTGGCGCCCGGCTTCGACGGGGAGTCCGACCCCAGCCGCCAGCCGACCACCGCGGCCAGGCCGCAGAGCGCGACGACGAGGGCGAGGATCTGCCACAGCGCCGGGCCGGAGCGGCCCGGTCGATCGCCGCCATCGCCGGCGTTGGTGCCGGGCGGCGAGACCCGGCCGGCGCCGGGCGCGGGGCTGGGCGGGACTTCGGGCGTAGTGACTCCGGTCATGTCGCTCATAACGTCACCGTCCGGCTTCGTGTTCCGGCATCGTGCTCATCGTCGTCGCAGGTATGGCATTCGAGCTCCAGCGTGGCGTGTTCGATCGCCGAAGTCACGGGCCAGATCCGCCTTCAGCTGCTCGCCGCGCGTCTGCGCCTGGTGCAAGGTCAGCTCGCCGGCGAGCACGACGTGGGCGGAGAGCGCCGGCGTCTCGGAGCCGATCGACCACACGTGGAGATGGTGCACCGCTTCGACTCCGTCGGCGGTGACGAGCGACTGCTCGACCGCGTCGACATCGAGCCCCTTCGGCACACCCTCGAGCAGCACCCGGGTCGAGTCGCGGAGGAGCTGCCATGCCGCGACCAACACGAGGATCGAGATGAGGATCGAGACCACCGGGTCCACCCAGTCGGCGCCCGTCGCCATCACGACCGCGCCGGCGACGATCACCCCGATCGAGCCGACCGCGTCCGACGCGAGGTGGAGGAACGCGCCGCGCAGGTTGAGGCTCGCGCCCGCGGACCGGGCGATGCCCCACGCGCTGCCCGCGTTGACCGCCAACCCGAGCACGCCGACGACGAGGACGCCGAGCCCGTCGATCGGCTCCGGGCTGGAGAGCCGTTGCACCGCCTCGTAGCAGACCCAGCCGGAGACGAGCACGAGGACCACGGCGTTCGCCTGGGCGGCCAGCACCTCGGCCCGCAGCATCCCGTAGGTGTTGCGGGTCGACGGGGGCCGCGTGATGAGCACCTGGGCGAAGATCGCGATGGCGAGCGCGACGACGTCGGACGCCATGTGCGCCGAGTCGGCGATGAGGGCCAGCGACCCGAACGCGATGCCGGCCACCAGCTGGACGACGAAGAAGAGGCCGTTCGCGACCAGGGCGATCTGGAGCGCCCGGATGCGAGCCCGGTGCGTGGAAGCTGACTCGTCGGAGGGCGCAGTGTCGCGCGTGATGGTGGTGCGCCACCCCCAAACGGTACCGGCGAATTGCCGGATCGGTCGGTCAGGAGCGCAGGAACTCCAGGATGTGTCGGTTGACCGCCTCGGGCTGGTCGAGATGGAGGAAGTGGCCGGATGCCGGAACGATCTCGAGCTCGAGTCCGGCCGGGAACAGCGGCCGGAGCTCCTGCTCGACGACGATCTCGATGCCCATGCAGCCGTCGTCGGCGCCGTGGAGATAGAGGGTCGGCACCGGCGTCGGCCCGTTGGCCGCGTTCTGCACCGCGTCGAGCTCGGGGTCGCCGGGCTTCGTTCCGAGCATCGACTGGTAGTAGCTGATCGCGGCCGCGGTGGAGCCGGGGGCGCCGAGCGTGTCCTTGAGCCGGCGCATGAAGTCGTGGTCGGGGATCAGGCCGGGCGACCAGTCGTGCCAGAGCATGTCGATGATCGCGAAGTCGTCACCCGGCACGATGAGCTCGGCGAGCGGAGTCTGGAAGAAGAACACGTACCAGGAACGCTTGAGCTGGGCGGGCGTGGTGAGGAAGCGCGCCGCGAGCGCGGCCGGGTGGGGTACCGCGAGCGTCGACGAGCTTCGAGAACCGCTCGGGGCGATACGCGACCGCGGGGTACGCGGCGATGGCTCCCCAGTCGTGGCCGATGAGCACCGCGTCCCGGTCGCCGGCGAGCTCGTCGGCGAGCGCCAGCGCGTCGAGCGCGACTGCCCCGATCTGGTAGTTGCCGTCCGGCGCGAGCCCGGTGGGCGAGTAGCCACGGAGCCATGGCGCGACCGCGTGGTAGCCGGCGGCCGCGAGCTCCGGCATGAGGTGCTGCCAGGTCGGTGCGTGGTCCGGGAACCCGTGCAGGCAGAGGGCCAGCGGGCCCGTCGGCCGGCCCGTCCTCGAGATACGCGAAGTCGATCCCGTTGGCCTGGATGTGCTGCGGCTCGGTCATGCGCCGGAGCGTTACGCACGGGGCTCGAGCACCGGGTCCGTCCGCGGGAACCGTTTGCCGACTAACCGTTAGGTGACTAATAATGAGGTGCCCTATGGAGCCACCCCTCGGACGCCGCCTCTACCTCGGCCAACGCGCGGTCCACGACGCGCTCGACGACCGGATGGGCGAGCGCGGGGCGAGCCTCTGGCACTGGATCCTGCTGCGCCAGGCGGCGGAGCACGAAGGGTCGAGCCAGCGAGAGCTCGCCGAGAAGCATGCACATCGAGCCGCCGACGCTGGTGCATCACCTCGACAACCTGGCGCCACGAGGGCCTCGTCGAGCGGCGGCGTGACGAGAAGGACCGCCGCATCGCACGTGTGTACGTGACCGAGCAGGGTCGGCTCCGCCTGAAGGAGCTGCACGACGACGCGCAAGCGGTCGATGCCGAGCTCCGCTCATTTCTGACCAAGTCCGAGATCGACGTGATGGGGAAGGCCCTGATGAAGATCCACGACCACTTCACCGCCACGAAGGAGGAACGCGATGCCGACCGGCGTTGAGCAGGTGCCGACCGGGATCGTGTCCGGTGCCGCCGAGGAGGTGATCCGCACCGTCGGACTCACCAAGGTCTACCCGGGCGACATCCTCGCGGTGGACGGGCTCGACCTCTCCGTGAAGCAGGGCGAGATCTTCGGCCTGCTCGGGCCGAACGGCGCAGGCAAGACGACGACCGCGGGGATGTTGACGACGCGGGTCATCCCGACCGGCGGTCATGCCTTCGTCGGTGGAGTGGACGTCGTCGCGCACCCGACCGCGGCGAAGCAGGTGATCGGCGTCGTGCCGCAGACGAACACGCTCGACCGTTCGCTCACGGTCTGGGAGAACCTCTACTTCCACGGTCGCTTCTTCGGGATGAACGCGAAGACGTCCAAGGCCGAAGCGACCCGGCTGCTCGAGCAGTTCCGGCTCGCGGACCGCGCCGCGGCCCCGGTGCTCGACGCTCTCCGGCGGCATGGCGCAGCGGCTCATGGTGGCGCGGGCGATCATGCACCGCCCCGCGATCCTGTTCCTCGACGAGCCGACCGCCGGCCTCGATCCGCAGAGTCGCATCGCCCTCTGGGACATCCTCGGCGAGCTCCACGGCGCCGGCCAGACGATCCTCCTCACCACGCACTACATGGAGGAGGCGGACGAGCTGTGCAACCGGGTCGCGATCATCGACCACGGGCAAGCTGCTCGCCCTCGACACCCCGGCGGCGCTCAAGCAGTCCGTGGGCATCGACGCGATGGTCACCGTGACCGCCGACGGCGACCTCGACGAGCTGGCCGAGGTGCTCCGCGCCGAGATCCCGAACGCGACGACCGTCGAGCACTCCGACAACGTCGTGCGCCTCGGCGTGCGCCAGATCCAGGGCGTGCTCCCCAAGGTGGTCGACGCCGCCGAGCGCCACGGCTTCTCCGTGTCGGACCTCTCCTCCACCGAACCCACGCTCGAAACGGTGTTCATCAACCTCACCGGGAAGGACCTCCGCGAATGACGACCATCACCGCGCCCACGACGATCCCCGGAGTCAAAGAGCTCGAGCGCTCCGCCCGGAAGTCGACCCGCACCGCGTTCCGGGCCCTGTTCCTGCGGGACCTCACGGTGCTGCGCAAGACCCTCAGGGAGTTCCTGCCGCGCACGCTGCTGCAGCCGTTCCTGCTCGTCTTCATCTTCACCTACGTGTTCCCGAAGATCGGCCAGGGCGTCGGCGGTTCGGGCGCGGCGGCGGCTGAGTTCTCCACCCGTCTGGTCGCCGGCGTCATCGGGCTCTCGATCATGTTCCAGGGGATCCAGTCCGTCGCGCTGCCGATGGTGCAGGAGTTCGGGTACACGCGCGAGATCGAGGATCGGGTGCTCGCCCCGATGCCCGTCTCGCTCGTCGCCATCGAGAAGGTGATCTCGGGGGCGTTCAACGGGCTCTTCGCCGCGCTGCTCGTCTTCCCGATCGCGGCGATCGTCCCGGCCACCCCCGTGCACCTCGCACATCAACTGGCTGGTCCTGCTGACGCTCGCGCCACTCGCCTGCTACATGTGCGGCGCGCTCGGGCTCACCTTCGGGACCCGCTTCGACCCGCGCACCGTTCCCGATGCTCTTCGGGATCGTGGTCCTGCCGCTCACCTTCCTGGGCGCGATCTACTACTCGTGGTCCTCGCTGGCCCCGATCAAGTGGCTCCAGATCTTCGTCCTCTGCAACCCGCTCGTGTACATGTGCGAGGGCTTCCGGGCGGCGCTCACGACGAGCGAGCACATGAGCCTCTGGGCCGTCTATCCGGTGATGATCGGCTTCTCCGTGCTCTTCACCTGGCTCGGGATCAGCGGCTTCAAGAAGCGGGTTCTCTCGTAGTGCACGGGCCGGTGACTTCAGGCCGGGAACGGATCGGCCGAACGGGGAGGGTGTTTTCGAGCCGAGAAAGTGGGTATCCTCCCCGTCCAATGTCGGGGGGCATGAAAGTCACCTTTCACGGCGTGCGCGGTTCGACACCGTGCGACGGCCCGCAGCTGGCCCGCTACGGCGGGAACACCTCCTGTGTCGCGGTCGAGGTCGAGGGCCAGGCACCGATCGTCTTCGACCTCGGAACGGGCCTGCGCAATTTCGGTCTGGGGCTCCTCGCCGACACTCCGTTCGAGGACCTGGACTTCCACGGCACCGTCCTGCTGAGCCATCTCCACTGGGACCACGTCCAGGGACTCCCGTTCTTCGTGCCGCTCCACCGCGGCGGCAACACGCTCGACGTGTACGGCCCTCGCCAGGAGGAAGGCCCGATCGGCGAGGTCTTCGCCGGGATGATGCAGCCGCCGTACTTCCCGATCACGCCTGAGCAGCTCGAGGGCGAAGTGCGGTTCCACGATGTCGGTGAGGACGACTTCCCGGTGTCGACCACCGCGAAGGTGCGGTCCCGCTGGATCCGCCACGTCGGACCGACGCTCGGTTACCGGCTCGATTGGAACGGCGTCTCGATCGCGTACCTCTCCGACCACGGTCAGGGTTGCGGGATGGGTGCACCCGGTGGACGCCAGATCGGTGGCAACCCGGACTCCGACGAGTACGTCCCCCAGGATGTCCTCGAGCTCTGCGACGGCGTCGATCTGCTGATCCACGACGCGCAGCACACGCCGGCGGAGTTCGAGCACAAGCGCCACTGGGGTCACTGCACGGTGGACTACGCGGTGCACGTCGCGAAGGAAGCGGGCGTGCAGCGCCTCGCGCTGTTCCATCACGACCCGGCGCACAGCGACGACCAGATCGACCTGCTGCTGCGGGCGGCCCGCGACACCGCGGACCACATCGGTGCCGGCGAGGTGCTGGCGGCAGCCGAGGGCATCGTGCTCGAGCTTGCGCCGCCCAACAGCTCGCGCGGTCCACTAGCCGCCTGTGACCGACAAGACCCCGGACGAGCACACTCCCGATACCGACATCCTCAAGCCGGACGCCGCGTCGTTCCGTTCGGTCCTCGGGCATTTCGCCACCGGCATCACGGTGATCACCGCGATGGACGGCGACGAGCCCGTCGGCATCGCCGCGAACTCGTTCACCTCGGTCTCGCTCGATCCTCCGCTCGTCCTGTTCTGCGCCGCGAAGTCGTCGAGCACGTGGCCCCGCATCCAGCGGGCCGGTCACTTCACCGTCAACGTGCTGGACGAGCACCAGGAGCACATCTCGCGGTTGTTCGCCGAGAAGGGTGCCGACCGCTTCGGCCGCATCGAGTGGGAGAAGGGCGAGCGCGGTCCGATCCTGCACGACGTGCACGCGTACCTGGACTGCACGATCGAGACCGAGCACGACGCCGGCGATCACGTCATCGTCGTCGGCCGTGTGCACGAGCTCGGCCTGACCGCCGACGCGGGTCCGCTGCTGTTCTACCAGGGTCGCTACGGCCGCCTGCTCGGCAGCGAGTGACGCGATGGCCACGGTGACGCAGTCCCCCGCGATCGACGGGGTCGTGATCGTCGAGCCGAAGATCTGGGGCGACGAGCGCGGGATGTTCGCCGAGACGTTCCGCCAGGAGTGGCTCCCGGACGGCGCGCCGCAGATGGTGCAGGGCAACCGCGCCGACCGCAGCGAGGGGACGCTCGTCGGGTTGCACTACCACCTGCACCAGGCGGACTACTGGTACGTGCCGTTCGGTTCGGTGCTCGCCGCGCTCCACGACCTCCGGGTGTCGTCGCCGACCCGGGGCACGTCGCTCTCGGTCGAGCTCGACGCCGAGAAGCACCGCGGCCTCTACATCCCGCGCGGCGTCGCGCACGGCTTCTACGCGCGCACCGACGCGACGATCACCTACCTCGTGGACCAGTACTACAACCCCGACGACGAGCTCGGGGTGGCGTGGAACGACCCGGAGCTGCAGATCGTGTGGCCGGGCACCGACCCGATCCTCTCCGGCCGGGATCAGGCGAATCCGCGGATCGCCGACATCCCCGCCGACCAGCTGCCCCGGTGACGCGCCGCCGGCGCGGCTAGCGGCCGGAGCCGCGCCGCGGTCGGCGACCGCCTCCGCGACCGTCACCACCGCCGCGGCGGCGGTGGATCTCGGCGCCGACGCAGAAGAGCCCGGTCGCGCACAGCGCCGCGACCCCGGCCACGACGAAGCCGAGCAGGGCGGCGAGCACGTCCACGCCGGCCAGCTCGAGCAGGGTCGCGACGATGAGGGCGAAGAAGACCAGGAGCGCCTGGTCGCGGCTCACCTCGGCCGAGTCGAAGGCCCTGGGCCGGCCCGGCCCGCTTGGCCGCGACGGCCCGCCAGAACCGGGCCGTGGGGCCCGTGGCGCCCAGTGCGGCGTCCAGGCCGGGCAGGACGGCGGCGGCCGGGATCATCCAGGGATCTGGAAGACGAAGCCCGCCAGCAGCACGACGGCGACCGTCCCCTGCTGGAGCCGCAGGATCCGCGCGTCGGCTTCAGGCACCGTCCGACCCTACAACTGGACCCTTCCGCGACGACTCGCCGCGAACCGTGCCTTCAGGGTCACGCCTCCGCGCGTCGATAGGCTGGAATCGCTCGGCGGACACGGGCCTACCTCGTGAGGGCGTAAAGTACTCAAAGACCGCACATAACGGACGACGCCACGACCGATGACCACGTCAAGACACGAGGCAGGAACCCAGTCGATGGACGTACGGATGCTCGGCTCGGCCGAGGTGCTGCGAGGCTCGGTCGGCGATGTGGCCGAGGAGCGCGAAGCGCACCGCCAGCGCCGCGTCTTCGAGATCCTCGTCGTGCTCGTCGTCGTCGCGATCTTCCTCTACTGGCGTCTCTTCACCGGCAACTACATCCAGCCGGGCTGGCCGCACTTCTCGATCCCCGAGGAGCTGCGCCAGTACATCCCGAGCATGATCCTCGTGCTCCTGCTCGGCGTGATGCTGATCCTGCCGCTCGCGCATGGCGGGCAAGTCGCCCGCACACGCTCTACCGGCCGAGCGAGATCCCGATCACCTTTGACGACGTCGTCGGACTCGGCATCGTCAAGGACGAAGTCATCCGTACGCTCAACCTGTTCCTCGCGTTCAAGACGTTCCGCGATCGCATGGGTGGCACACCGCGGCGGGCGATCCTCTTCGAAGGTCCACCCGGTACCGGCAAGACGTACATGGCGAAGGCGATGGCGCGCGAAGCCGGCGTCCCGTTCCTGTTCGTGTCGGCCGAGCGCGTTCCAGTCGATGTACTACGGGCAGACGAACCGCAAGATCCGTTCGTTCTTCCGGTCGTTGCGCAAGATCGCGCGTCGTGAGGGTGGAGCCATCGGGTTCATCGAGGAGATCGACGCGATCGCCGGTTCCCGCAGTGGCGTGAGCCGCTCGATGGCGGACGGTGACTCCGGTCGGGGCGTCTCCCGCTCCGACAGCCGCGAAGGAATCAGCGGTGTGGTCAACGAGCTGCTGGTGCAGATGCAGTCGTTCGACGAGTCGACGATGGGTGGTCGGATCCGCGGCTGGTTCATCGACCGGCTGAACCGCTTCATGCCGGCCGCCCACCAGCTGCGCAAGCGCCGGCCGAGTGGCGCCAACATCCTGGTGATCGGCGCCACCAACCGCGCCGCCGACCTCGATCCTGCGCTGCTGCGCCCCGGTCGCTTCGACCGCGCCGTGTACTTCGGGCTCCCCGGTCGTGGCGGACGCCGCGAGATCATCGACTACTACATGAAGAAGAAGGCGCACGTTCCCGAGCTCGACAAGGACGAGCGCCGCGACACGCTGGCCGCGATGACCTTCGGGTACTCGCCGGTGATGATCGAGCACCTCTTCGACGAAGCGCTCGTGTGGTGCCTGCGCGACGGGCGCGAAGCCATGGAGTGGCCGGACATCCAGCAGGCGAAGCTGACCGAGGAGATCGGTCTCGCGCAGCCCGTCGAGTACACGATCGAGGAGAAGGCGACGATCGCCACGCACGAAGCCGGTCACGCGGTGATCGCGTATCTCGTGGGCTTCGGGCTCAAGCTCGAGGTCCTCAGCATCATCAAGCGCAAGGACGCACTCGGTCTGCTCGCGCACTCCGAGACGGAGGAGCGCTACACGCGCACCCGGTCCGAGCTGATCGCGGCCATCCAGATCAACTTCGGCGGCATGACGGCCGAGGAGCTCTTCTTCGGCGAGTCCGGCACCGGTCCGAGCAGCGACCTCGTGAACGCGACGACGCTCGCCGCGCAGATGGTCGGCTCGTTCGGCATGGCCGGAACGCTGCTGAGCTTCGAAGCGGTGCAGGGCCCGTTCAACGCCGGGATCGTGGCGAAGGTCCTCGCCGACGACGAAGCCCGCCGGTCGGTCGAACGCATCCTCGAACAGGCGAAGGCGGACGTCCGGAACCTGCTCGACTCGCACCGCCACCTGGTCATCGCGTTGCGCGAGCAGCTGCTGGAGCACGAGGAGCTCGTCGGCGACGAGATCCTCGAGGTGCTGCAGCACGCCGAGGCCGAGCAGGCCGCGGCGGTCGCGGACGCATGATCGAGCGGCTCGAGACCAGCGACGCGGTCATCGTCGTCGGCCCCGACGCGGCCGAAGTCGGCGAGGCGGTGCGCGGCGCGAAGGGTCCCGAGCGGGTGGCCGGACTCATCGGCTCGCCGGACGACCCGCGGGTGCAGGCGGCGCTGGACGAGATGCGCCGCGAGCTCTTCGGCTCGTAGCGACGCGCGCAATTCCCGACGGGCCCGTCAGGAGTCGCTGGTAGCCTCGCTCGCCGCCCCGAACGCGCCCCGCGTCGGGGACGCCCGAGGTGAGTGTCGGACGCGGTGAGCGTGGTCGCGTGAGTGTGGAGACGGAGAGCGAATCGGTCAGAGCGCGACGCTCGCCGCGCCGGTTGGCGTCTCATGTACTCGGCGGTGCGACCACAAGGCTGGTGGGTCGCCGGCGGCGTCGGTGCCGGCCTCGTCTGGACCCTCGCCAAGCTCACGGTGCCGCTGCTCGCGGCGGCGGCCGTCGACGACGGGATGCGCCAGGGCGACGGCGGCAAGGTCCTCGTCCTCACGCTGGTCATGGTCGCGGTCGGGGTGGTGCAGGCGGTCGCGCACGGGCCTGCGCCGGTACTCCGCGTTCCGCATCGCGCTGCGCACCGAGACCGACCTGCGCCAGCGCCTGTTCGCGCATCTGCAACGGCTGCACTTCGCCTTCCACGACCAGTCGCAGACCGGCCAGCTCATGGCCCGCGCGAACACCGACATCCAGCAGGTCGAGACCGTCGTCATCCTCATCCCGCTGACCGCGGCGAGCTGTCTCACGATGGTTGGTGTCCTCACGATCATGGTGATCAAGAGCCCGGTGCTCGCGCTGCTCGGGCTCGGCGCGCTGCCGTTCCTCAACATCGCCGCGACCCGGTTCAGCAACCGGATCGCCCCGGTGAACCTGGCCCTCCAGCAGGAGCTGGCGGACCTGTCGGGCGTGGTCGAGGAGAGCCTGGCCGGGGTGCGCGTGGTGAAGGGCTTCGGGGCCGAGCGCATGCAGGTGAAGCGGCTCGAGGCCGAGGCGGAGAGCGTGCTCGATCAGGCGCTGGCGGCGGCGAAGCTGCGCGCCGGCTTCATCCCGCTCATCGACTTCCTGCCCACCGTCTCGATGGTCGCGATCCTCTGGTACGGCGGGCACCAGGTGCTCGACGGCCAGCTCCAGGTCGGCGACATCCTCGCGTTCAACCTCTACATCCTCATGCTGATCTGGCCGCTGCGGATGATCGGCATGCTCATCGCGCAGGCGTCGCGCGCCTCGGCCGGTGCCGGCCGGGTGCACGAGATCCTCGTCACCGACCCCGAGATCGTCGACCACGCGGACGCCGTCGACCTACCCGCCGGGGCCGGGCACCGTGACGTTCGAGGGGGTGCAGTTCGGGTACGGCCCGGGTCGCTCGGTGCTGAACGGGCCTCGACCTCACCATCCGCGGCGGTGAAGCGGTCGCGCTCGTCGGCGCCACCGGCAGCGGGAAGACCACCGTCGCCCGGTTGCTGCCGCGGTTCTACGACGTCGAAGCGGGCCGGGTGCTGCTCGACGGGGTGGACGTGCGCGAGATCGGTGTGCGCGAGCTCCGGCAGTCGATCGGGATCGTGTTCGAGGACACCTTCCTCTTCTCGGACACCGTGCGGGAGAACATCGCGTTCGCCGATCCGGAAGCGTCGCAGGAGCAGGTGCGCCGGGCGGCGCGGCTCTCCGGCGCCGAAGCGTTCATCGACGCGCTTGCCGGACGGGTACGACACGGTGATCGGTGAGCACGGCTTCTCGCTCTCCGGCGGCCAGCGGCAGCGGATCGCGATCGCCCGCGCGGTGATCGCGGATCCGCGGGTCCTGATCCTCGACGACGCGACCTCGTCGGTCGACCCCACCAAAGAGCACGAGATTCGCGCCGCCCTCGGCGAGGTGATGAGCGGCCGGACCACGATCATCATCGCCCACCGTCCCGCGACGATTGCGCTGGCGGACCGGGTGGTGCTGCTCGCCGACGGGCTGGTCGTGGCCGAAGGCACCCACGACGAGCTGCTCGCGACCTCCGAGCGCTACCGCACCGTGCTCGCGGCGGCGGACGCGTCGGGGACCGGCTGCGGTGGGCGGGGTGCGGTCATGAGGGGCGGTTGGGTCGACGGCGGGCCGGTCGACGAAGACTCGAAGCTGGACCGGGAGCAGGCCCACCAGGTCATGCGCCGGCTGTGGCGGATGCTGCGGCCGTACCGCGGCCAGATCGCGCTCGGCGTCGTTCGTGCTGATCGCTCCAGACCTCGTGCCTGCTCGCCGGGCCCGCACTGGTGCGCTACGGCGTGGACTCCGGGCTCACCGGCGGCGATGCCCATGCGCTCGACATGGCCGCGCTCTGCTACCTCGTCGTCGCGGTGATCGGGCTCGCCACCGGCCGTTCGGTGATCTGGCTCGTGAGCCGCACCGGCGAGCGGTTCCTCCAAGCCCTGCGCGAGCGCGTGTTCCGCCACCTCATGGGCCTGTCGATGGACTTCTACGAGCGGGAGAAGACCGGCCGGCTCGTCTCTCGGATGACGTCGGACATCGACGCGCTGCAGGAGCTGATCTCGCAGGGCCTCGTGATGTTCATCCAGAACATCCTGATCTTCATCGGCGCGATCGTCGTGATCTTCGTCATGAGCTGGCAGCTCGCGCTGTGCACGCTCGTCATCGTGCCGCCGCTGCTCATCGCCAGCCGCTGGTTCCGGCGTGAGTCCAACCGCGCGTACCTCGAAGTGCGCGAGAGCATCGGTCAGAACCTCGCCACGCTGCAGGAAGGGCTCGAGGGTGTGCGCGTCGTGCAGGCGTTCGGACGCGAGCGGGGCTGGATCCGTCGGTTCCACAACACCAACGAGGCGCAGTACGAAGCCAACCTCGAGACGGTGCGCATCTCGGCGAAGTACTTCCCGATCGTCGAGTTCAGTGGCGTGCTCGGCATCGCGATCGTCGTCGGCGTCGGTGGGCTGTTCGTCGACCAGGGGATCATCACGGTCGGCACCGTGCTCGCGTTCGTGCTCTACCTGAACAGCCTGTTCGAGCCGATCCAGCAGCTCAGCCAGCTCTACAACACGGTGCAGTCCGCCGGTGCCGCGCTGCACAAGGTGTTCGCGCTGCTCGACACCGAGGGCACCGTGGGCGAGAAGCCCGGCGCGGTCGATCTCCCGGACCGCGGCGCGATCGAGGTGGACGGGGTGGCGTTCGCCTACGGCGGGGGCCCGCCCGACACCGCCGGCGAGATCCACCCGCTCGGTCCGATGGTGCTGCGCGACGTGTCGCTGACGGTCGCGCCGGGGGAGCGGGTCGCGCTCGTCGGGCCGACCGGCGCCGGGAAGTCGACGCTGGCCAAGCTCATGGTCCGCTTCTACGACCCTGCCGAAGGCGCGGTGCGCTTCGACGGCGTCGACCTGCGGGACGCGACGATGGCGAGCCTCCGCCAGCGGATCGTCGTCGTGCCCGCAGGAAGGCTTCCTCTTCGCCGGAACCGTGCGCGACAACATCCGGGTCGGCCGAGCCGAGGCCACCGACGCCGAGGTCGACGCGGCAGTCGAAGCACTCGGGCTGTCGGACATCTTCGGCGCATTCCCCGACGGTCTCGATACCGAGGTGCGCGAGCGCGGCTCGCGACTCTCGGCCGGGGAGAAGCAGCTCGTGTCGCTGGCGCGTGCCGCGTTGGCGGACCCTGCGCTGCTCGTGCTCGACGAAGCGACGTCCAACCTCGACCCCGGCACCGAGCGCCTCGTCGAGCGCGCGCTCGAGACGTTGACCGAGGGCCGGACCGTCGTGGTGGTCGCGCACCGCCTCTCGACCGCGGCGCGTTGCGATCGGATCGCGGTGGTCGACGACGGTCGGCTGATGGAGGTCGGCACCCACGACGAGCTGCTCGAACGCCGCGGCCGCTACTCCCGCCTCTTCGCCGCCTGGGACGCCGGCCAACCCATGGACCGCTCCGCCTGAACCCCCGCCCCCAGATCTCGTTTTGGCGTCAGCAGGGCACCTCTACGGGTCCCTACTGACGCCAAAACGGCTGATCGGTGGGGCGAGGGGGCTGGAGCTCGACGACGGGGTCGAGGCGGTGGGCGAAGCGGCGCAGCGTCCGCATCAGCACCGCGCCGGTGAGCAGGATGAGCACCGCGTTGGTGAGCGCGGCTGCCGCGTCCCACGCGAGTGACGTGGTGACGTAGAACGACCAGTAGTGGTTCAGCGTCTCGGGCAGCCCGAGCCCGGGCGTCCACGACAGCTGCCCGCCGTCGCGGGTGAACGGCCAGAACCAGAGGTTCATGATCGCGCCGTACAGGAAGCCCCACGTCCATCCGTAGGCGGCGAGCACGATCACTTCGACGCGCGGCGCGAGGCGAGCCGTCGCCATGCCGATCACGCCGGCGAGCCCACCCATCCAGGCGAGCGCGAGCATCTGGAACGGGAGCCACGGGCCGATGCCGCCGGTCACGATCGCGGAGACCGCCATCGCGCAGAGCCCGAGCAGCAGGCCGAAGCGTGGTCCGAACGCGGCGCCGGCCAGCACGACGAGGAAGAAGATCCCGTTGCCGCCGCCCGGGAGCCCGAGCAGCCGCAACAGGCCCGGCGATCGCCGCGAGCACGCCGAGGATCGCGACGGTCGCACCGGTCATCGTGCCGCGCCGGACCTCGAGTGCCATCGCGGCGACGACGAGACCGCCGACGACCGCGGCCACGAGCGGCGCGTCGCCCGAGTGCGCCATGTTGGGCAGCGTCGTGCTCGGCAACCAGAACGGATAGAGGAAAGCACCGGCGCCGACGACGACCACGAGGACGTAGACGAGCATCGGTCGCGTGCGCCGGGCCGCCACGCCGGCCAGGCTGACCGCGGTCATGCCCGCTCCATGGCGTTCGCCACGTCCTCGACCGTGAGGAAGGGCGGGAGCACGCGGGAGACCTGGGGCGCGAACAACGAGCCGCCGAGCACGTCCCGAGCCCGGCCCGCGGCGACCACCTCACCGTCCCCGAGCACCACGGCCTGCGTCGCGCACCGCGCGGCGAGCTCGACGTCATGGGTCGCGAGCACCACCGCGCCACCTTGCCGGGCGTGCGCCGAGACCGCGCGTTCGAGTGCATGACGGGAGGCCGCGTCCATGCCGCGCGTCGGCTCGTCGAGCAGCAGCAGATCCGCGCCGCCCACGGCGACCGCGGCGATCGCGACGCGCTGCCGCTGCCCGCCCGAGAGGCTGCGCGGGTGCTGGTCGGCCAGATCTTCGATCCCGAGCGCGGCGAGCCAACGGTCCACCGCGCCGTGGTCCGGCCGGCCGAGCAAGCGGAGCGTCTCGGCGACCTCGGCCCGCACCGTGGCCGCGAACAGGAGCGAGTTCGGGTCCTGCGGGACGTACGCGGCGTTGGCTCGCGGCGCGACGTCGACCGGCATCCGGGTCGAGCAGCCCGCCGAGGACCCGCAGCAGCGTGCTCTTGCCTGCACCGTTCCGGCCGAGGAGCGCGATGACCTCGCCGCGATGCACGTCGACGTCGATGCCGTGGAGCACCGGTCGGCGACCGAGCGCCACCGAGATGCCTTCGGCGCCGCAGGAGCAGCTCGCCCGCCGCGGGAGCGTCGTCCGGTCCGTCGGCCAGGCGTGACGGGCCGCCGGTCCATCGCGACCGCGAACCGCGCGCGCCTGGCGCACGGTGAGCGGCGGTGGGTTCCAACCGAGCAGCCGGCCGAGGCGCGTGACGCTCGGCGCGCCGGGATAGCCGGCGAGCACGGCACCGGTCGGGCCCGGGCGGATCGGCGATGCGACCGCCGGCGACGATGACGGCGCGATCGGCGAGCGGCGCGGCGCGTTCGAGCCGGTGCTCGGCGAGCAGCACGGTCGTGCCGAGATCCGCGTTGAGTCGACCGACCGCGGCGAAGACGTCTTCGGCGCCTTGCGGATCGAGCTGTGAGGTCGGCTCGTCGAGCACGAGCGCGCTCGGTGCCGCGGCCAACGCGCCGGCGATCGCGCACCGCTGCCGTTCACCGCCGGACAGCGTGCCCGGGATTGCGATCGCGGAGGTGGGCGATCCCGAGCGCGTCGAGAACCTCCTCGACTCGCCGCCGCATCGCATCTTCGGGGAGCCCGAGGTTCTCGAGCACGAACGCGACGTCGGCCTCGACCCGGTCGACGACGAACTGCGCCTCGGGATCCTGGTGCACGAACCCCACGACGTCGGCGAGCTCGCGCGGGCGATGGCTGCGCGTCGATCGGCCGAACGCGGTCACCTCGCCGGAGAAGCGGCCGCCGGTCGAGTGGGGGACGAGCCCGTTCGCCGCCCGCAGCAGCGTGCTCTTCCCCGACCCGGACGAGCCGACGACCAGCAGGATCTCGCCCGCCAGCACTTCGAGGTCCACCGCGTCGAGCGCGAGCGGACCGTCGGGATACCCGAACGACAGCGACGAGTACGAGATCGCGCTCATGCGGCCGCCGGTTCCGGCTCGGGCTCGGGCTCGCCCGGCTCCAGCGCGAAGTCGTCGGTGACCGCGCGGCCCGGGTGAGGGGAGGCGCACGAGCGGGACGAGCAGCGGGACGTACGCGAGCGCGACGAGCGGCTCGAACGTGGGCCAGTGCAGCGGGCTCGTGTACCAGACGAGCGAGTCCTCGCCGGCGAGCCCCATGATCCCGAGCAGCAGCGGCGCGCACGAGCGCGACCGCGACCATGCACCAGTCGGCGGTGCGCATCCGGCGGTGCCGGTAGCGGTGCCGGTCACGCGTGCGACCGGACGCGAACATCGCGGCGAGCACGAGCAGGCCGACGCCGAGCACACCGAGCCCGATCGCCGCGGGGCGGGCCCGTCCGACGAGCGCGACGAACGCGCCGGCCAGCGCGAGCAGTGAACCGAGCCCGCACCAGCCCGGCGGCCTGATCGCTCGTGGTGCTCCCGCCGTATCCGAACCCGCGCGCGTCCATGGACTCCGAGAGGGCGACCGCGCGCTCCAGCCCGCGTTCCAGCACCGGCACGACGAGTCGCAGCAGCCGGCCGCGCTTCACCGACTGGTTCCCCGTGCGGGCCCGGTCCGCCTCGCGCACGGCGCCCACCGACTCGATGGTCGACGGCACGAAGGCGAGGGCGACGGTGGTCACCACGCCGAGCTCGTGGAACGCCCGCGGCGAGGACTGCACCAGCTCGTAGTGCGACGCGATGGCGTTGAACGCACCGAACACGGCCATCATGCCGACGATCGCGAACCCCTCGGAGAGGGACTGGAGCACCACCGGAGCCTCGACGGTGCCGCCGACCGTGAACCCGCCGAGCAGCCGCGGCATCGTGAAGTCCGGCATCGTGAAGAGCACGTCGATGCCGTTGTGGGCGGTGAGCGCGGTGAGCACGACGCGGATCAGGGCGAAGGTGACGCCGACCGCGAGCAGGACCGGGAAGGCGCGCCGATACGGCCCGTCCGGGGCGTGGACCTCGACGATGAGCCACGCGATCCCGATCACGAGGGCCACGTAGACGGGGCTGGGAGCGAGCTGCACGGCGCCCGCGGCGGCGATCGCCCACACCAGCCAGGCCACGGAATGCCACGGCCGGGCGGTTGCTGCCGGGGATCGCATTCCCCTAGGGTGCGCGCTCGACAGCGGTCGCGCGCAACCCCGGATGGTGCGTGCGGTCCCGGTCCCGGGCGGATCCCGGGTGCCGGGGCGGGGGAAGCCGGTGCAAGACCGGCGCTGACCCGCAACTGTGAACGGCTCGACCGACGCTTCGGCCTCGCGAGAACCGTGAGCCAGGACCACCGCCGCGGTCCACCGGAAGCTTCCGGTGCTTGGGTACGCACCGCCTGCGGGCGGTCAACATTCGGCCCTCGTGGAGAGGGGCCGGCGGAGGCCCCATGTTGCTCGCTCGTAGATCTCTCGGACTCGTCGTCGCGCTCGCGATCGGCGTGAGTGCGCCGGCGTTCGGCAGTGGCGTCGCCCATGCCGACCCCACCAGCGCGGACGCCGCGACCGCCGCGGTTACCTGGCTCAAGACGCAGCAGCGCACCGACGGCAGCTTCGAGGTCGCCGACTTTCCCGGATTCGAGACCCGCGACGCGGTGCTCGCGATCGCCGAAGCGGCCCAGACCGGTTCCACCTGGGATGCGCCGGCCGCGCTCAAGGCGGTCCGCGCCGTGAAGCGCCGGGGGAACGACGCCGCTGAACGCGCTGGACGACCTGGCGGACGCCCAGATCTCGGCCGGCGGCGCGGCCAAGCTCGTGCTGCTCGTCCTCGGCCCGCTCGGCTTGGATCCGACCCGCTTCGATCCCGAGTGCGACGGCGGCTCGGGCCGCAACCTCGTGGCCCGGATCAAGTTGGGCGAGACCTCCGGAAGCTACGGCGCGTTCAGCGACACGCTGTATGCGGCGCTCGCGCTCGAGCTCGTCACCGGCTCGGTGCCGGCGATCACGACGACGTACATCCGGGGCGCGCAGCAGGCCGACGGGGGCTGGAGCTTCTCCGGCGACGGCGCGAACCCGCAGCTCGACATCGACACGAGCGCCCTCGCGATCCGCGCGCTGCTGGCGAGTGGCGCTCCGAACACGGATCCCGACGTCGCGGCCGGCCTGGCGTTCCTCGCGGCGCAGCTCCAGGCGGACGGCAGCTGGCAGTCGTTCGGCGCAGGTGACCCGAACTCGACCGCGATGGCGATCCTGGCGGTCACGGCTGCCGGGTACGACGTCACCACGAGCACCTGGCGCGACACGGTGCTCCCGGCATCGACGGGCCAGCCGTACGTGAACCCGGACGCCTGGTTGCGCGAGCAGCAGGCCGGCACCACCGGCCGGTTCAAGAGCCCGAACGACAGCTTCGGCATCAACACCTTCGCGACGTCGCAGGCAGTCCAGGGGTTGCTCCGACCGAACCTGCCGCCGCGCACGGCGCAAGCGCGCCTTCGCGTGCGGTGGGTACGTGACGGACGGATTCGGTGTGGCGCACCCGTTCAGCTTCAAGGGCGCGTCGCCACCGGCCGCGCCCGGCGATGCCACGGTCACCGCGACCGACATCGTGCGCGGGATCGCGATCCTCTCGGATCGGCGCGGCGGGTTCGAGCTCGACGGTCACGGCAACCTGGCGCCGTTCGGCGATCGACGGCAATGCGACGCCGTCGCCGATCACCTCGGGCGGCGCGTCCTGGCCCGGCCTGGACATCGCCCGCGACGTGGCGCTCCTCCCGAACCGCACCGGCGGATTCATCCTGGACGGCTACGGCGGGCTGCACCCGTTCGGACTTCACGGCCACGCCGCGCCGGCTCGGCCCAGCTCCGGCGGCGCGTCCTGGCCCGGCTGGGACATCGCCCGGGGCATCACCATCCTCCCGAACGGGCAGGGCGGGTTCGTCCTCGACGGCTTCGGGGGACTGCACCCGTTCGGCCTGCAGGGTCACGCGGCGCCCGCACTCCCGACATCGGGCGGTGCGTACTGGCCCGGTTGGGACATCGCGCGCAAGGTCGCGGTCGCCGCGGATGGCAACGGCGGCCTCGTGATGGATGGCTTCGGTGGCATGCACCCGTTCGGCCTGCGCGGCAGGCCCGCGCCCCTCGCGCCACCCGACGCGCCGTACTGGCCCGGCCAGGACGTCGCCCGCGGCCTCGCGCTGTAGTGCCGTGTCCGGCAACGTGATGCGCCGGCTGACGCTTTCCATCGTCACCATTGCCGCGTGTGCGGGGACTGCTCGCGGGCCTGCTCGGGCAACCGGCCGCGCATCGCGGCGTCGCCGCATCGCGCCGCGGTCATCGTCGACACCGGCACGAGCGGTGCACCAGGTCGTGATCACCTTCACCGAAGACTCCATCACCGGCATCGATGCACTCCAGCGCGCGCGAAGCCGACCCGGTCGTCTACTCCTTCAACGGACAGGGAGGCGCGGTCTGCCGCGCTCTTCGGGGTCGGCCGGGACGCGGGGCCGGACTGCCTGGGCGGCCAGGACGGCGACGCGCGGTACTGGGCGTACTTCCGGGCCCCGGCCGGGACGTCGTCGTTCACAGTACTCGCCGGTCGGGCGCGGGCACCGCGAAGGTGCATGACGGCGACGTCGAGGGATGGAAGTTCGGCACGGGCGCCGCACCGGAGTTCGTGTCGCTGGACTCGCTCGCGCCACCGCAGGGGCCGTCCGCGACGAACCCACCGGTCCAGCCGCCGCGTCGACCCGCGCGGGCCCGAGCGGCGCGACCGCGACCACGCCGGCGTCGGGACCGGCCGCGTCCGGTGCCGCACCCGGCGGCGCGCCGACGAGCGCGTCGACGCTGCCCGTCGACCGGCGCGAGTGGTCCGCGCCGGCGCGGCGGCGACCGGCACCGGACGGGTCGGCCCAGCGCACCGGCGACGACCGGACGCGAGCGCGACGCGGACACCGATCGGCGGCTGAAGGAGGAGGACACGTCGGCCGCGGCCCTGGCGGGCTCCTCGAGCGACGGCGGGAGCGGCTCGGCGGCTCGCTGATCTGGTTCGGCGCGCTGATCGCGGTGATCGTGGTCGCGATCGTCGTCGCCCGCCGCATCCGCCGGCGGGCCAGACCATCCGGTCCCTAGCCACTAGACCAACGGGACGTAGCCCGGCACCTCGTGGTGCGGGGTGTCGAGGTAGACCTTCGCCTCCGGCGGTTGCGCGAAGCGACCGTGGCTCCACCGGATCTCGATGTGGCCGTCGACCCGGCGCTCGATGCTCTCGGCCTGGCTCCAGACGGTGGCCCGCCACCGGATGACGGGCTGGCCCGCCGAGTCGGCCCACACGGCGAAGTCCCGCAGCTCGAAGCTCTGCTGCCAATCCCATGGTGTGGCGATCCGCAGGCGCAGCGAGCTGCTCGCGCTCGCGCCGAGCACGAAGTACGGCGCGCTGCCGATGCGGAGCAGGCGCCAGAGCATCGCCGCCTGATCGCGGCGGGTGCCGAGCCATCCGCCGCCAGCGGGTGGCCGATGCCGCGCTCACCTGAAACGTGAGGTCGGAGTACGCCGCGAGTGCGTCGCCCGGCCAACCGCTCCTTGAGGAGTGGCTTCAAGATCCGGCGGTGCTCGACCGTCAGCTGATCGACGGAGCTCGGGAGCGCGGTCGAGAGGTCGAGCGCGTCGCGGACCGCGCGGTACAGCGCCTGGTACTCGAGCGGGGCGACCTCCTGGTACCAGTCCAGCCGGCGGACGCGACGGTCGCCCGAGCAACCCGTGGTCGAAGAGGCTCGCCGGCGCGAGATTCGACAGGATGCGCGAGAGGTACTTGCAGCTGATGAGGTACACGTGATCGACGCGGAGGTCGACGGGCGCCACCTGGTCGCCGACCGAACCGTGTGGTCCCTTCCACTCGACCACGATCGGCCGTCGACCTCGGAGCCCGTCACGGGCCTGGGCGAACGCCTGCCCGTTGGCGAAGGCCATGGCGAAGGTCGACGCGTGAGTGGGGTCGGCCAGCAGGCGCTCGAGCCGCTCCCACTGATCCTCGCGAACGTTGGTGACGACGCGGTCGGTCGCGCCGCCACGGCTTCGTGAATGGTGGGGATCCCCAGCGTGCCGAGCCCGGTGGCGATCTCGGTGATCTCGGTACGTTCGGACGGCACGGAGTCAGTCGGTGAAGAGCGGCGCGACCCGGATCTCGAGCGACGCGCGGTCCAGGTCGAGTCGCTCGCTCCCCAGATCGCCTCGCTCGGGATACGCGTCGACGACCGTGTCCGTCTCGTTCATCCACTCGACCAGCGCGTCGCCCCATCGCTCGTCGAGCAGCGCTTCGCGCATCGCCCGCAGCCGTTCGGGTGACGAGACCTCGGCCGCGGGCAGCTGCGCGACGAGCTGGAAGCGCGAGCACCCGCGAGAGGACGTGCTCGTCCTCCGCGAAGAAGACCTCCGGCGGATCGCGGTGGACGACGGCGTACGCGATGAGCTCGCCGCCGGCCGTCAGCCATCGGTCTCGTCGGGCGGCAGAAGATCGTCGCCGATCGGGCGGCCACGCGATTCGCCCGTCGGGCGTACTCGACGCAAGCGGTCGAAGTGCTCGGGGGACTGCATCTCCACCGCGTCGACGAACAGCTGGCCACGGCCGGCCCGCAGGGCGAGATGGCCCGCGCTGCCGCGCGGCGGCAGATCGGTCGTCAGGAAGATGATCGGGAGAGGCTTGATCCGGGTCCGCGTTGAGGACCGCGGCGCGGCCGAGCGCCTTCCAGAGCGTGTCGGTCCGGCGAAGACCGGCGCGCGCGCTGGTGAACGCGCCGGACACGTCGAAGTACCATCGCAGACCCGTCTGGTCGACCGCGGTGAAGTTCAGCGCGACACCGTTGCGCGCCGGCATCCGGTCCGCGACGTCGACGAAGCCGCGGCCTCGAGCACCTCGCGCGCGAGATCCTGAGCCTTCTTCCCGTCCTTCACCGCTCGCGCCTGGAAGCCGAGCTCGGCATCGGAGTCGGCGACGTCGCGCACGGCCGGGAGCGACGGTCGGCGTGGTTCCCCCACACGGGTTGGAGCGCTTCGAGCCGCTCACGCTCCGCTGTGATCCGGGCGTTGGCCAGATCGACGTAACCCGGCGTCGGTGTCGTAGCCCGACGTAGTGACGCTCGGTTCGCACGGCGGCGACGGCGGTGGTTCCCGAACCCATGAACGGGTCGAGGACGAGATCGCTCCTCGTACGTGTAGAGGTCGATGAGCCGTTGGGGCAGCTCGATCGGGAAGGGGGCCGGGTGCCCGACGCGGTTGGCCTGCTCGGGTGGGATGTCCCAGAGGTCGGTGGTGGCCTCCATGAACTCGTCCTTGAAGATCGAGACGCTCGACGGGCGCTCCTCGGTCCTCGCGCTCGCGTCGGCTGATCGCCCGGTCGAAGCGGCCCTTGCTCGCCACGATGACCCGCTCGGTGAGATCCCGCAGCACCGGGTTGGCCGCGCTCTGGAACGAGCCCCACGCGCAGGACCCACCCGCGCCGTGCGCCTTCTGCCAGATGATCTCGCCCCGGAGAAGGAGGCCGAGGTCGTCCTGCAGGATGCGGATGATGTCGGCCGAGAGTGAGCGGTACGGTCGCCGGCCCGAGGTTCGCGACGTTGACCGCGATCCGCCCGCCCGGCTCGAGCACCCGCTCGCATTCGCCGAAGACGTCCTCGAGCATGTTCGAGGTACTCGAAGTAGGTCGCGGGGATGTCGCCCGGTGCCGAGCGCCTCCTCGTACTCCTTGCCCGCGAAGTACGGCGGCGAGGTGACGACGAGCGCGACGGAGTTCGCCGGCGACTCCTCTTCGAGCATGTCGGGTCGCGCTCTTGCAGAAGATTCGTTGATCGACGACGGTGGTCCTCGGACTGGCTTCTCCGCCTTCGAGAGCTTCGGCGGCGAGAACCGGGCGTAGAAGTCACTGGAGTCGTGGTTCTCGCGCTTGCCGACACCGAAGTTCGAAGTGGAGGTTGGCTTTCGTCGTTGCGCCACCGCGCCGAGCTCTCCTGACCTCGAGGTAAACGTCTGTTCGCACCGTAACCCTGGGGTGGGACACGAACACCGGGCCCAATCCTACGGGTCCCGGTGTCCGGACCCGACGGAAGCCGGCGGGGACGGGGCCGTAACCTCGCCTGGTGATTCTCGGCGAGATCACCTCCTCCAACGTCTCCGTCCTCGTGGCGTTCGGGGGCGGGATCGTGTCGATCCTCTCTCCCTGTGTCCTCCCGATGGTCCCGGGCTACCTGAGCCTGGTCACGGGGCTCTCGGTCAGCGAGCTCCAGGGCGGCGAGCACCGGCACCTGGTCCGGATCGCCACGATGACCGGCCTGTTCGCGCTCGGCTTCACCGTGGTGTTCGTGCTCCTCGGCCTCGCCGTCACCGCGCTCGGGCAGGCGACGTTCCGCAACCAGGAGACGCTGACCCGGGTCTCCGGCTTCATCGTCTTCGTGATGGCGCTCTACCTCGCCGGCTCCCAGCTGCTCACGCACCCCGAGGCTGTATCCCGAGTTCCGATTCGCGATGAGCGACCGGTTCGGGATGTTCACGGCACCGATTGCCGGCGCCGCGTTCGCGTTCGGTTGGTCGCCGTGCCTCGGTCCGGTGATCGCGGCGGTGTTCGGAGCCGCGGCGAACGAAGTCAGGCTTCCGATCGATCGCGCTCCTCGTCGCGTACTCGGTCGGGATGGGCGTCTCCTTCCTGGCGCGTCGGGCTCGCCTTCGGGCGCTGGGCGACGCCGCTGTCCTTCGTCAAGCGCCACATGCGCACGATCACCCTCGTGTCGGCCGGAGTGCTCGCGGTGTTCGGCCTGCTCCTGATGTTCGACCGCTTGTGGTGGTTGACCGCCCAGCTCGACCAACTTCCTCGACTGGCTCGGCCTGAGCAGCCTGGTGGAATTGGGTTAGGTCCGTCAGGCGGGGTGTGGTCTGTCAGAATCGGGCGCCCCCCGACGCATGGAGCTCGCGTGAACGACCCCGTCCGGATCATCGACACGCCCGAGTGGCGTGCGCTGCACGCGCACTTCGCCGAGCTGCGCGACGTGCACCTCCGCCGGCTCTTCGCCGACGATCCGAACCGGGGCGAGACGATGACGCTCGAGGCGGGCGACCTCTTCTTCGACTACTCGAAGAACCGCGTGACGCCCGAGACGATCGGCGCTGCTCGTCGCCCTCGCCCGGCGCGCCGGAGTCGAGCAGCTGCGCGACGCGATGTTCGCGGGCGAGAAGATCAACATCACCGAGCAGCGGGCCGTGCTGCACGTGGCGCTGCGGGCACCGGCCGACGAGCAGATCTTCGTCGACGGGGTCGACGTGGTGCCCGAGGTCCACGCCGTGCTCGACCGGATGGCGGCCTTCTCGGACCGCGTCCGGTCCGGTGCGTGGACCGGGCACACGGGCAAGCGGATCCGCAACGTCGTGAACGTCGGCATCGGCGGGAGCGACCTGGGGCCGCGCATGGCCACGACCGCCCTGGCCGACTTCAGCGAGCGCTCGATGACGTTCCGGTTCGTCTCCAACGTCGACGGCACGGACTTCTACGAGGCGACGCGCGACCTCGACCCCGAGGAGACGCTGTTCATCATCGCGTCGAAGACGTTCACGACGCTCGAGACGATGACGAACGCGCGCACCGCTCGCGACTGGTCGCTCGCCGCGCTCGGCGACGAAGCCGCGGTCGCGAAGCACTTCGTGGCGGTCTCGACGAACGCCGCGGAAGTCGCGAAGTTCGGGATCGACACCGCGAACATGTTCGAGTTCTGGGACTGGGTCGGCGGGCGCTACTCCTACGACTCCGCGATCGGGCTGTCGCTCATGGTCGCGATCGGTCCGGAGGCGTTCCGCGAGATGCTCGCCGGCTTCCACGCGATGGACGTGCACTTCCGGACCGCGCCGATCGAGCAGAACCTGCCGATGATCCTCGGGCTCATCGGCATCTGGTACAACAACTTCTTCGGCGCCGAGACCGTGGCGATCCTGCCGTACAGCCAGTACCTCACCCACCTCCCCGCGTACTTCCAGCAGCTCGAGATGGAGAGCAACGGGAAGTCCGTCGACCGCACCGGCGAGCGGGTCGAGTGGCAGACCGGCGCGATCGTGTGGGGTCAGCCCGGCACGAACGGCCAGCACGCCTACTACCAGCTGATCCACCAGGGCACGAAGCTGATCCCGGCCGACTTCATCGGCTTCGCGCAGGCCGAACGAGGTGGTCGGCGACCACCAGGACCTGCTCACCGCGAACCTCCTCGCGCAGCCGGAAGCGCTCGCGTTCGGCAAGACGCGCGAAGAGGTCGAGGCCGAGGGCGTGCCCGCGCACCAGGTCCCGCACCGGGTGTTCGAGGGCAACCACCCGACGAACACTGATCATGGCCACGAAGCTCACCCCGCACGTGCTCGGTCAGCTCGTCGCGCTCTACGAGCACAAGGTGTTCACCCAGGGCGCGATCTGGAACATCAACTCCTTCGACCAGTGGGGCGTCGAGCTCGGCAAGAAGCTGGCGCAGAACATCATCCCGGAGCTGAGCGCGACCGACGAAGACCGCGCTCGCCCACGACTCGTCGACGAACAACCTCATTCGCCGCTACCGGCGCTTGCGGTCGCAACTGACCGCAAGCCCGAAAAGGAGCACGAAGATGCAGCTCGGCATGGTGGGACTCGGTCGGATGGGCGCGAACCTCGTGCGCCGGCTCATGCGCGACGGCCACGAGTGCGTCGTCTACGACGTGAACGCGGCGGCGGTCACCGAGCTCGAGGGAGAAGGCGCGACCGGCGGCACGACCGTCGACGAGTTCCTCGCCAAGCTCGAGAAGCCGCGCGTCGGCATGGGTCATGGTGCCGGCCGCGTTCACGGGTGACACCGTGATGGAGCTGGCCAAGAAGATGGAGCCGGGCGACATCATCATCGACGGCGGCAACTCGTACTACCGCGACGACGTCGACCGGGCGAAGGCGCTGGCCGAGATGCAGATCCACTACGTGGACTGCGGCACGAGCGGCGGGGTGTTCGGTCTCGAGCGAGGGTTCTGCCTGATGATCGGCGGCGAGGACGACATCGTCCAGCACCTCGACCCGATCTTCAAGACCATCGCGCCCGGGGTGGAGTCCGCGCCGCGCACTCCCGGGCTCACCGGGCCGCCGTCGACCGCGGAGAACGGCTACCTCCACTGCGGTCCCAACGGCGCGGGCCACTTCGTGAAGATGGTCCACAACGGCATCGAGTACGGGATGATGGCCGCGTACGCCGAGGGCCTGAACATCTTGAAGAACGCCGACGCGGGCAAGCGGAAGCGGGACGAGGACGCCGAGACCACGCCGTTGCGCGATCCGCAGTACTACCAGTACGAGCTGGACATCCCGGCGGTGGCCGAGGTCTGGCGGCGCGGGAGCGTCGTGGCGTCGTGGCTCCTCGACCTGGCGGCGCACGCGTTCTCCGAGTCGCCGGATCTCGAAGGCTTCGCCGGTCGCGTCTCCGACTCGGGCGAGGGTCGCTGGACCGCACTCGCGGCGATCGACGAGGGGGTGCCGGCGCACGTGCTCACGCCGCGTTGTTCGACCGGTTCGAATCTCGGGGCGCGTCGGACTTCGCGGACAAGATCCTGTCGGCGATGCGCAAGGAATTCGGTGGCCACGACGAGAAGGCGAGCTGACGTGGCGAAGGCAGATCGCGCGGACGCGCTGTGTTGGTTCGGATGCAGCGGGGACCTCGGCCACAAGATGACGTTCCCCGCGTTGTACGCGATGGCGCGGCGCGGGCATCTCCGGGTCCCGATCATCGGCGTGGCGTACTCGAACTGGACCTTGGACGACCTGAAGGACCGGGCCCGCGACAGCATCGAGAAGTTCGGCGGTGGGATCACCGACGCCAAGGCGTGGGACCACCTGATGAGCTCGCTGCACTACGTCGACGGTGACTACGCGGATCCCGGCGACGTTCAAGGAGCTGCAAGAGCGATCTCGACGCGGTCGGAGCGCAAGACGCCGGCGCACTACCTGGCGATTCCACCGAGCCTGTTCGGCAAGGTGATCGAGGCGCTCGGCTCGTCCGGCTCCGCCGACAACGCGCGGGTGATCGTCGAGAAGCCGTTCGGCCGGGACCTGGCGAGCGCGGAAGAGCTCAACCGGATCGTGCACACGGTGTTCCCGGAATCGGCGATCTACCGCATCGACCACTTCCTCGGGAAGGAGGAGGTGCAGAACATCCTCTACTTCCGCTTCGCCAACTCGTTCCTCGAGCCGATCTGGAACCGCAACTACATCGAGAGCGTGCAGATCACGATGGCCGAGGACTTCGGCGTGCAGGGTCGCGGTGCGTTCTACGAGGAGGTCGGTTGCCTCCGGGACGTGATCCAGAACCACCTCTTCCAGGTCGTCGCGCTGCTCGCGATGGAGCCGCCGCTCGGGATGGGCGACGGTCCGTTGCGAGACGGCAAGGAGCGGGTGTTCACCGCGGTCGACACGCTGACGCAGGCCGACATCGTGCGCGGGCAGTTCGAGGGCTACCGCAACGAGCCGGGTGTCGCGTCCGACTCGGACGTGGAGACCTACGCGGCGGTCAAGCTCCACATCGACTCGTGGCGCTGGAATGGCGTGCCGTGGTACGTGCGCGCCGGCAAGGAGCTACCCGAGCATGTGACCGAGGTGCTCGTGGAGCTGAAGGCTCCGCCGCAGAAGGTCTTCGTGGACTCGGAGCCCGAGGTCGGGAAGACGAACTGCCTGCGCTTCCGCTTCAACCCGATGATCGAGATCGGGCTCGGGGCGCGAGCGAAGATCCCCGGCGAGGCGATGATCGGCGAGCAGCGCGAGCTCTACCTCTCGAACGAGTTCCCGGACGAGATGAGCCCGTATGAGCGATTGCTCGGTGACGCGCTGAACGGGGAGGGCCTGCTGTTCGCGCGCCAGGACGGGGTGGAGCAGGCGTGGCGAGTGGTGGACAAGATCCTCACCCACCACCACGTCGCACACCCGTACGCCCGCGGCAGCTGGGGCCCCAAGGAGGCCGACCGCATGATCGCGTCGTCCGGGGGCTGGCATGATCCGGTCGTGACCAAGGCATGAGCGACCGTGACGAGCTGAAGCGAGCTGCCGGCGAGCGCGCCGTCGACTGGGTCGAGTCCGGGATGGTCGTCGGTCTCGGGACGGGCAGCACCGCGGTTCACGCGATCCGGAGGATCGGCGCGCGCATCCAGTCGGGCGAGCTGACCGGCGTGCTGGGCATCCCGACCTCGACGGCGAGCGAGACGTTGGCCCGTGAAGTCGGGATCCCGCTCACGACGCTCGGGGAGCATCCCGTCATCGACCTCACCATCGACGGCGCCGACGAGGTGGACCCCGATCTCAACCTGATCAAGGGCGGAGGCGGTGCGCTGCTCCACGAGAAGATCGTCGCCCAGGCGAGCCTGCGCGAGGTGATCGTGGTGGACGAGGCGAAGCTCTCCCCGGTGCTCGGCAGCACGCACGCGTTGCCGGTGGAGATCGTGCAGTTCGCCTGGCGGCCGGAGGAGGAGTACCTCGCCGACCTCGGTGCTGACGTGAACGTGCGGCGCGGCTCGGACAACGACGTGTTCGTGACCGACGAAGGCAACTGGATCATGGACTGCACCTTCGCCCCGATCAAAGATCTGTCAGCGGCTCTCGGAGCAGCTCGGTCGGCGCGCCGGCATCGTCGACCACGGCCTGTTCATCGGTCTCGCCACGGACCTGCTGGTCGCCGGGGCCAACGGGGTGGAGCACCGCACCGCGCCGTGACCGCGCTGCCCGACATCTGGTTGGTCCGCCACGGCGCCACGGAATGGAGCACGAACGGCCGGCACACCGGTCGGACGGACATCTCGCTCACCGAGGAGGGCCAACGCGAAGCCGCGGCGCTGTTCCGCCGGCTCGACCGGCAGCGATTCGCCCTGGTGCTGTCCAGCCCGCGGACGCGAGCCCGGGAGACGGCCCGGCTGGCCGGCTTCGTGGATGCCGAGATCGACGACGACCTCGTCGAGTGGGACTACGGCGACTACGAGGGCCTGACCAGCGACCAGATCCGCGAGCGCGATCCGGGCTGGACGATCTTCACCGGCGACGTGCCGAACGGTGAGACCGCCGAGCAGGTCGGTGCCCGGGCGCAGCGGGTGCTCGACCGTTGCGCCACAGCGGACGGTCGGGTCCTGCTCTTCGCCCACGGTCACATCCTGCGGGTGCTCACCGCCGTCGCGTTGTCGTTCGGCCCGCGCGGCGGCGCGCACTTCGTGCTCGATCCCGCGACGATCGGCGTGATCGGCACCGAGCACGGCGCCCGCGCCCTGACCCGCTGGAACGAAACCTCCTAGCCCGGTGTGCTGAGCTCGGACGAGCGGGCGGCGTACTGTCTCGGCGTGACGGCGATCAGGGTCGAAGACGACGGCGCGGTCCGGCACCTCGTGCTGTGCCGGCCGGACGAGTACAACACGATCACGCTGGAGCTACGCGACGAGCTCGTCGCCACCCTCACCGCGGCGGACGACGATCATCAGGTGCGGGTGGTGTTGCTCCGCGCCGAGGGTCCGGCGTTCTGCAGCGGCTACGGGCTCGACTGGTCTACTGCCGCGCAGGCCACCGAGGAGGGTCGCGAGCGCGCGTGGGACTCGATGGCGGACCTGCGGATGATCGGCCGGTTCGCCGAAGCGTTCGCCATGCTCCACACGATCAGCAAGCCGACGCTCGCCGCGGTGCACGGTTGGTGCATCGCCGGCGGGACCGACCTCGTGCTCAACGCGGATCTGATCGTCGCGGGAGCATCGGCGCGGTTCGGCTATCCACCCGCCCGGGTGTGGGGGATCCCGGAGGCACCGTGGCTGTGGGTGGCCCGGCTCGGGCTGGAGCAGGCGAAGCGCTATCTCCTGACCGGTGACGAGATCAGTGCCGAGGAAGCCGCGCGGCTAGGCATGGTGCTCGAGTGCGTGCCCGACGCCGACTCTCGAAGCGCGGGCGAGTGAGCTCGCCCAACGGATGGCGCTCCTGCCGCTCAACCAGCTGCAGATGTTGAAGCTCGTGTGCAACGACGTCGGGGCCCAGATGTACCGCCCCGACACGTCGCGACTGCTCGGCACCCTGTTCGACGGGGTCGCCCGCCACACCCAGGAAGGCCTGGACTTCGTGGCCCGGGCGCAGGACGTCGGCTTCCGTCAGGCAGTCCGTGAGCGGGACGACCCCTTCGGCGACTACGGCAGCCGACCGAAGCAGTAGCGCACGCGGCTCCACGCGGAGGGCGCGTCTCCAGGCCGTCGAGGAGCGCGTCGAAGGCGCCGGCGATCTCGTCGAGCTCGGCTCGGGGATCCTCGACCCGGCCGATGAGCAGCGCCGCTTCGGAGAGTGCGGCGAGCAAGAGATGGGAGACGTGGTCGAGCGGCATGCGCCGGAGCCGGCCCGCGTCCATCGCCGCCTCGACGCCCGCCTTGAGCAACCCGAAGCCGTAGCGGGCGTCGATCTCCCGCCACTCCTCCCACCCGAGCCCGGCCGGCGCCTCGATCAACGCGATCTTGCGGAAGGTCGGGTCGAGGCACTTGACGAGGAACGCGCGGCAACCGGCGCGCAAAGCGTCGAGCGGATCGGCATGTTCGGTGCCGATCTCCAAGAGTCCCTCGATGCTGTGCTGCTCCTGATCCTCGTAGACCGCGCGGAGCACGTCGGTCTTGTCGCGGAAGTGGTGGTAGAGCGCGCCCTTGGTCACGCCCGCGGCGCCGACGACCTCGTCGATCGACGTGGCCGCCCACCCGCGCTCGGCGAAGAGCTCGCGGGCGGCGTCGAGGATCCGACGGCGCGTAGCGGTGGACCGCTCGACCTGGCTCGGCACGCGACCTGTCTACTCGCCGCGGCTTACGCGGGGGCGCCGACCGCGGCGGCGAGATCCTGCGCGGCCTGGCGGACGGCGTCGATGTCGGCCCCGGCCTGGGCACAGAACTGCTCGAGGTCGTACCAGATGTGCTCACCGGCCATCAGCCCGTCGCGGAACGAGATCACCGCGGTGAACTCGAAGTCGAGCGGGCCGCCGCGAGCGGGCACCCCGAGGATCTCGCCGCCGGCAGTGCCGGTGATGCGGCCGCTCTGGACGATGTGGTCGCCGAGATCGAGCTCCCAGTCGTAGCGCGCGGCCATGTCGGGGATGAGCGACCACGAGGTGGCGTACTGGAACGCGACCAGATCACGACCGGCGAACCGCAGCCCGAGGGCGGCGTTCTCGTAGAAGCAGTCCTCGCAGTAGGTCGCCGCGGCCGCTTGCGGGTCGTGGATCGACTCGGCCGCGAGATGGCGGGCCAGCACTTCGTTTCCGGTGGTCGTCGCGCCCATGGTCGTGCCTCCTGGATTAGATACCGACCGTTGGTTTGTAACATGGAGCACGACGGAAGTCCAGGAGTTTCCGGCCTCGGGTGGTCAGTCCTCGCCGTCGCGGCGGCCGCGGCGGAGCTTCGGGAGCAGCCAGCCGAGCAGCATCCCGAGCAGGACCGCCCCGATCAGGAGGATCCAGAGCCCGGCGGTGACGTCCCAGAACAACAGGTGCACCTGGGCGTCATTGGTGTTCTGCAGGATCAGGACGAGCGCCGAGGACGGCAACGACGATCCCGAGGACCAGCTTGGGCGAGATCCGGCGCGGCTCCGGCCGTTCGCGCCCGCGCCCGTGGTCGTCTCTCGGTTCCACCATGCTGACGACGGTACGCCGCTCGGCGAGCGGCGCGCGCGGACTCAGAGGTCGATGACGGTGAGGTCGTCGCCGAGCGCGATGGGGCCGGAGAAGTGCTCGGCGGCCAGGGCCCGCCACTCCGGCTCCTGACCGGGACCCATCCCGGGGATGTAGTGGGTGAGCACGAGCGTGCCCACTCCGGCGCGCGCCGCGGTCTGGGCCGCGTCCTGCACGCTCGAGTGGTAGTCGAGGATCTCCTGGAAGCGCGGGTTCGGGACGAGGCGCACGAAGTCTTCGCGCAGCACGGTCTGCACGTACGCGTCCGCGCCCTGGCAGAGCTCGTCGAGTCCGGCGCACGGCACGCCGTCACCGCCGAGCACCACCGACTTGCCGTCGTTCTCGATCCGGTACGCGACCGTCGGCTCGACCGGCCGGTGGTCGGTCGCTCCGACGCGCACCATCGTGTTCCCGAGCTCGAAGCTGTCGCCCGGCTTCACCTCGACCACCTCGACGATCGGCGCTTCGGTCAGGTCGTCGTGGTGCGCCATGCGGTACTCGATGTCCGGTCCCAGCATGGCGAGCGTCGCGTCGACGACCTCCTGCGTCCGCGGCGGGCCGTAGATGCGCAGGGCACCGTGGACGTGCCCATCACCCAGTGAGTGGTGATGACGTCGTTCAGGTCGGTGATGTGGTCGCTGTGCAGGTGGGTGACGAGCACCGCGCTGAGCATCGGCGGGAGCACGCCCGCGGCGGTGAGCCGGAGGAGCAGGCCGCGCCCGCAGTCGACGAGCAAGGTCGCGTCCTGGGTGGTGACGAGCGTCGACGGGCCGGCACGGTTCGGGTCCGGGATCGGGCTGCCCGTGCCGAGCAACGTGATCTTCATTGGCTCTGCTCCAGACTGTCGATGAGGGGGCGCAGGATCATCGTGTAGGTGTCGGCCATCGCCGGTTCCCGGTGACCGTGCTGCGCGGCCAGCCGGTCCGGGTCGAAGACGACCGCCATGAACGCCTCGCGACTCGGGAAGGCGTTGAAGCGCGCCTGATCCCACGAGCGACCGTCGCCGATGATCGTGCCTTCGATCTCGAACCATCCGGCCAGGCGCACGCCGTGCGGCACCGCGACGGTCGCGGCGCTGGTTCTGGTAGCGCGGTCATGTCGTCGATCCCGCCGTCGACGAAGCGGATCACGTGGAGCACGACGACGGGTCCGTCGTCGGCGGTCGGGGGGTGGGGAACGTCGGCCCAGTCCGGCGCGTCCGGAATGGCGGGTGTCTCCATCGCCAGGCCACCCATGACGATGGTCTGCTCCATCCCCGCTTCCTTGTGCACGTGCAGGTCGAGGAAGCTCGGGTCCGACTGCATGTCGATGAACGAGCGTCGGGTCGGGTACTTCACGACGGCGACGCGGTCCCAGACGGGCGCGTCGCCGAGCAGCTGCGTCTCGACGTCGGCGACGAACACGATCTCGGCCCCGACCGCGGCGAGTGGCCCGAACGGCGCGTAGATGTCGTCGGCTTCGCGGCCGGTGATCGTCGTCTCGCGACCGTCCTGGTAGTCGGCGAGGTCGCGGTACTTCATCAGGTTGATCATCCACACGGGGCCGTCGTCCTCGGCCGGCGTCCCCGCCAGCGTCTCGAAGTACTCGGGGTCGATCTGGCCGTACCGCACCGTGGGGATGTCCATCGCGCCACCCTAGCCAGGGCCCAAAAGTTGTGGCAATCGCTGCGCCACAAGTGTTACCGTGCCCTCGTCGCCGGGACCGAGGGGGAGCCATGACGAATGCTGCGCCGGAGAGCGGAGCGCGCCGGGTCGCGCTCGTCGCCAACACCGATTTCTACATCGGCCCGCCGCTCGCCCGGCTGCTCGCCGAGCGCGGGCCACGACCTCGTCGTCGGCGATCCGGAGCCCGGGTTGGTCGAGGAGCTGGAGGGACTGGGCGCGGCGGTGGAAGTCGTGACCGACGTGAAGGACCTGAGCGACCCGTCGGCGTCCGAGCGCCTCGTCGCCGCCGGGCTCGAGCGGTTCGGTCATCTCGACTCCGCCGCGGCGTTCTCCGGGCGGGTCGTCACGGGCCGGTTCCTGCAGTCGAGCATCGAGGACCTGCGCGCGGTCTTCTCGGGCTGCCTCGAGGCGCCGTACCACTTCCTCAAGGCCGTCGTTGCGCCGATGGTCGAGCGCGGTGAGGGCCAAGTGCTGATCGTGACCAGCGCGTCCGGCGCCCGCGCCACGCCCGGCGCGCCGCTGTACTCGTCGGTACGTGCGGGCGCGAACCACCTCGTGCGCAACGTGGCGGATGAAGTTGCCCGCAACGGTGTGCAGGTCAACGCGCTCGGCACGAACTTCATGGACTTCCCCGAGTTCCTCCGCGCCACCGGCGGCACGGATCCGGCGATTCGGGCCAAGCTCGAAGCGGCGGTCCCGATGAAGCGGCTCGGAACGGTCGACGAGTGCGCCGCGATGTGCGCGGTGTTCGTCGACGGGACCAGCCGCTTCACCACCGGCCAGTTCGTCGGCTACGCGGGCGGCTGGGCCTGACCCGCCGCTCGGCGCGGTCCCGCTACTGTCCCGGGCTTCGGCCTGCACGAGGGGAGACAGTGTGGCAGTGACCGGGATGGCGAACCTGGCGGTGAAGGTCGCCGACCTCGATGCCGCGTGCGCCTTCTACACGGCGGCCGGGGCTGAGGTGCGGGACCGGATGCACTGGGGAAACGGCGAGCGGGCCGATGTGTTCCTCGGCCCGGTGATGATCACGCTCTTCACCCGGGCGATCTACGAGGACGAGGTCGACCTTCCGGCCGAGGGCTTCCTGCATCCGGCGCTGTTCACCGACGACCTCGACTCGGAGCTGGCCGGGCACACCGTGCTCTGGGGACCGCAGGTGGTCGAAGGCGCGTTCGGGAAGCGACGGATTGCGTTCGTCGAGGCACCGGGCGGGATCCGGCTGGAGTTCATGGAACAGCTCGAGCCCGCCGCAGGTCCGCCGGTCGCAGGCGCATGACCTTCACGCCGTACGACCGTCCGGTCCGCGCTGCGTTCGTCGGTCTCGGCCGCATCTATGACCTGAACGTGCGGGCCTACGTCGACAACCCGGACGTCGAGGTGGTGGCGCTCGTCGATCCGAGCGAGGAGCGCCGGGCGCAGCGGCTGACGGAGTGGCCGGACGCGCAGACGTTCGCCTCGACGGCCGAGCTGGCGGCGAGTGGCCTCGCGGTCGACGCGGTCGAAGCGCTCTTGCCGATCCCGCTCCACGTCGACGGCGTGATCGAGCTGCTCGGCCACGGCTGGCACGTCAACCTGCAGAAGCCGATGTGCAACACGATCGCGGACGCCCAGCGCATGCTCGACGCGGCGCGGGCGAACGACCGGGTGCTGCGGGTCATGGAGAACTACCTGTTCTACGAGCCGCTCCGGAAGCTCAAGGAGACGGTGGAGTCGGGCGAGCTCGGCGACGTCGCCGGCTACCACCTCAAGATGGTGGCGAGTGGGAACGGCGGCTGGGACGTGCCGATGAGCAGCTACGAGTGGCAGTTCCAGCAGATGCAGCGCGGCCGCGGGATCCTCGTGTTCGACGACGGCTGGCACAAGCTCGCGACCGCGCTCTGGCTCTTCGGCCCGATCGCGGAGGTGCGCGCGTGGGTCGGCGGCACCGAGGTGGTACCGACGATCGAGATCGACGCGCCCACCACGATCATGTGGGAGCACGAGAACGGGATCCGCGGGGTGTGGGACATCACGCTCGCCCCCGACCTCTACCTGCGCTCGGACTACTACACGAACGACGAGCGCTGGGAGGTCACCGGCCGGCGCGGCTACGCGCGCGTCAACCGCTGCACCGGCCGCGGCATCCAGCAGCCCAGCCTCGAGGTGTACGCCGACGGGGAGATGCGGAGCCACCACGCGCTCGACGACGACTGGGCGAGCAGCTTCCGTGACTCCGGGCGCCACTGGCTGCGCTGGTTGCACACCGGGGAAGGCCCGCTCTGGTGGAGCGGCGAGGAAGCGGTCGACGTGCTGCGATTCGCGTTGGCGATCTACGCGAGCAGCGAGGCCGGCGGCACCGGAGTGAATCCGGCTGATCTCGCCTGAGCGCGCGTGCTCAGCTGTTCGTCAACAGTGCGGTGAGGCTGCGGCGGATGATGTCCGCGGTCTGCGCGTTGGAGTAGCCCATTCGGACGCGCAGGTGCTCGGCGCTCTCGAACTGGCACAGGAAGTCGACGGCGGCGCCGATCGCCCGCCGTTGCGCGGCCGGGAGCGCGGCGAGCTCCGGGGCGAACATCTCGTGGGCCTGGTCGGTGAGGCGCCGGCGGACCAGCTCGACCTGGTCGCGGACGAGCGGGTTGGCCGGCGCGCGGCTGAGCGTCGCCCGGGCGATGGGGGCCGAGGCTTCGTACAGCCGCATCCGGGCCGCGACGAAGCGGTGGATCCGCTCGGCGAGCGGACCTTCGCCGGGATCCGAGATGTCGATGAGCGGCGCCACCCGCTCCGGCGTTGCGGGCGATGGCGGCCCGCACGAGCTCGTCGAAGTCCTCGTAGTACCGGTACACCGAGCGCAGCGAGACCCCGGAGCGAGCCGCGACATCCGCGGCGTTCGGCGCGAACTGGTTGTCGGCGAAGAGCTCGAGCACGGCGTCGAGGACGAGCTCGCGGTTGCGATCCCGGCGGGCGGTCCGACCGTCGATCGGCGCTTCGCCGGCGGCGGTGTCGGTCGTCATTGGCGGGCCGACTCCGCGCGTTCTTCCGCCTCGGCCACGTCCGCCGGCACGTGGTGGTTGCCTTCGGGATCGGCGTCGATGTCGACCCGGGCGAGCTTGCCCGAGAAGGCGAACGGCGCGCGGTAGCGGTCACTCACCGCGGAGCCCTGGTCGTAGCCGACGCTCGATCCGACGCTCGAGATGACCAGCATGAGCAGCGGGAGCTCGGTGCTGCCGCACGGCTCGCCGTCGATGAGGAGCTCTGCGCTCCCGGTGCGGCGACCGGTCCGTCGGACCCGCAGGCCGACCCGCGACGCGCCAGACGGGAACTTCACGGTCCGACTCGACGATCTCGTGCGCACCGAAGGCGTTGTAGTCGAACACGAGACGAGACTTCTGGATGAAGAGGCTGAAGCCCGAGTTCTCGGTCCCGGTCGCGTACAGCACCCCTTCGTCGGCGACGTCGCGGTCGATCGTCGCGGTCATGTTGAAGCTGCGGCCACCCAGTGCCGCACCGGCCTGCGCGGGGAGCGGAGCCATGGGGGGACGGTACGTGTACTGGCGGTTCGTCGGGTGGACCGTGCGGTCCTCGAACCGGGCGCCGAAGAGCTCGATGAGCCGGTCGTCGAGCGGGAGCACGCCGTTCGCCTCCGCTTCGACCCACCAGAGGGCCACGAGCTCGGCGACCTTCTCCGGCATCTCCGCCGCGAGGTCGTGGCACTCCGAGAAGTCTTCCTCGACGTGGTACAGCTCCCAGACCTCGTCCTCGTACGGGGTCCCCGCGGTGTGGCGGGTGACGGCCTTCCAACCGTCCGCGTAGATGCCGCGGTGGCCGCCCATCTCGAAGTACTGCACGGACTTGTGGGTTGGCTCGTCCGGCGCGTCGAACGTGTAGCGCAGCGACGTCCCCGACACCGGCATCTGCTCCAGCCCGCGGTACACGGACGGCGGCTCGACGCCCACGGCCTCGTAGATCGACGGCGCGAGGTCGTTCACGTGATGGAACTGGCGGCGCAGCCCGCCGCGCTCGGCGATCCCGTTCGGCCAGTGCACGATGAGGGGAACGTGGACGCCACCTTCGTGCGTGTTCTGCTTGTACCACTTGAACGGGGTGTTGCCGGCCTGTGCCCAACCCCACGGGTAGTTCGAGTGACTGTGCGGTCCACCGATCTCGTCGATCGTCGCGATCGCTTCGTCGGGCGTCTCGAGAATGCCGTTGAAGAACTTCATCTCGTGCAGCACGCCGTACGGGCCGCCCTCCTGGCTCGCCCCGTTGTCGGAGAGCACCATGAGGATCGTGTTGTCGAGCTCACCGATCTCGGCGAGAGCATCCACGAAGCGGCCGATCTGATCGTCGGTGTGATCGAGGAACGCGGCGAAGGCTTCCTGCAACCGCGCCGCGAGCCGGCGCTGGTTGTCCGAGAGGTCGGCCCACGGCTCCACCCCCGGGTTGCGCGGCGCGAGCTCCGTTCCTTCCGGCAGGAGGTCGAGCTTCATCTGGCGGGCGAACCACTGCTCCCGGGCGACGTCCCAACCGGTGTCGAAGCGACCGCGGTACTTCGCGACGTACTCCGGCGGCGCCTGGTGCGGGGCGTGCGTTGCGCCGAACGCCAGGTAGCAGAAGAACGGCCGGTCCGGCCGAACGGACTTCGCGTCGTGGACGAACTCGACCGCGTGATCGACGAGGTCCTCACTCAGGTGGTAGCCGTCGAACGGCCGGGCCGGCGGGTCGACGCGGTGGTTGTCGTACGTGAGGTCGGGGTTGAACTGGTCGGTCTCCCCCTCGAGGAAGCCGTAGTAGCGGTCGAATCCGCGTTGCAGTGGCCACTGGTCGTACGGACCGGCCTGGGATGCGTCGGCCATCTGGCAGAGGTGCCACTTCCCGATGGCGAACGTGGTGTACCCCTCGTCGCGCAGCACCTCGGCCATCGTCGACGCGTGGTTCGAGATGTGGCCGCGCATGTTCGGGAAGCCGGTGTTGAAGTTGGAGAGGCACCGCATCCCGACGCTGTGGTGGTTCCGTCCGGTGAGCAGCGCGGCGCGCGTCGGCGAGCAGAGCGGCGTGACGTGGAAGTTCGTGTACTGCAGGCCGTTCGACGCGAGCCGGTCGATGTTCGCGGTGTCGATGCTCGAGCCGTAGCAACCGAAGTGGGCGAAGCCGGTGTCGTCGAGCAGGATCACGACGACGTTCGGTGCGTCGTCCCCCGGGTGCGCGCGGTCGGGGAACCACGGCGTCGAGTCGTGGTGGGTCGTACCGATCTGGCCCTGGAACTCGTCGATAGCGTTGCAGTGGTCTCTCCCTCCACGCGAAAGTTCTGGCACAGTCTATGCCAATAGACGGGTGCCTCGCGCACCCGCCGGGGCCGTCGGAACGGAGCGGTAGCGTCCGACTGTAGGCAGAGCGGAAGGGCGTGACGGACGTGCGCATCGGTGTCGTGTTTCCCCAGACCGAGCTCGGTGGCGATGTCGGCGCGGTGCGGGCCTACGGCGAACGGGTCGACGAGCTTGGCTTCGCCCACATCCTGGCGTACGACCACGTGCTCGGCGCCGACCCGGCGGTGCACACCAACTGGAGCGGTCCGTACGACTCGGCGACGACGTTCCACGAGCCGTTCGTCGCCAGCAGTACCTGTGGTTCAGCGGGCATGTGCTGGTACACCTCAGCGGCTCGCTGGCGATGACCGTGCTGGGCCTCGCGATCACCCGCAGCCTGCTGCGTCATGCATAGGGAGTCACCGATGAACCAGGAAACCCTGCACCAGGGCGTGCACCTGCATTTCTATTGCCACGCGCGCTGCAAGCACAACGGCATCCTGCTGTCCGAATGGCTGCTCGACCAGGCGCGCGAGCACGGCATCGGCGGCGGCTCGGTATTCCGTGCCATTGCCTGCTACGGCCGCCATGGCGTGCTGCACGAGGAGCAGTTCTTCGAACTGGCCGACGACCTCACCGTCAAGGTCGAGTTCCTGCTGCGCGAGGAGCAGGCCGAGCAGTTGCTGCAGCTCGTGCGCGACGCCGGCGTCGACGTGGTCTACGCGCGTTCGCCCACCGCGTTCGCAGTCCTGGGCAAGCCGTGATGGCAAGCTGAGCCCGTCGATCGACCCAATCCCCTCCATTCCACCGCGAGGTAAGGCATGAACCAGGATTCCCTGAAAGCCCGCGCCAGCGAACTGCTCGAACAGGCCGGCATCCACATCGATGGCGATGCGCCGATCGACCTGCGCGTCCACGACGATCGACTCTATGCGCGCGTGTTCGCGCACGGTTCGCTCGGACTCGGCGAGGCGTACATGGATGGCTGGTGGGACGCCGACGACCTGCCCGGCCTGTGCACGCGCCTGCTCACGGCGGGGCTGGACCAGGAACTGAAAACCCTCGATACCCTGCTGGCCCACCTCAAGGCCCGTTCATCAACCTGCAGCGCGGCGAGCGCGCCTGCGAGATCGGCAAGGCGCATTACGACCTCGGCAACGACCTGTTCCAGGCGATGCTCGGCAAGCGCCTGGTGTATTCCTGCGGCTACTGGGCCAAGGCCGCCAACCTCGACGACGCGCAGGAGGCCAAGCTCGATCTGGTCTGCCGCAAGCTGCAGCTGAAACCGGCATGCGCGTGCTCGACATCGGCTGCGGCTGGGGCGAGGCGCTGAAGTACGCCGCCGAGCACTACGGCGTCGAGGGCGTCGGCGTCACGGTGTCGCAGGAGCAGGCCGACTACGCGCGCGAACTGTGCGCCGGCCTGCCGATCGAGATCCGCCTGCAGGACTATCGCGACATCGCCGAGCGCTTCGACGCGGTCTATTCGATCGGCATGTTCGAACACGTCGGCGGCAAGAACTACCGCACCTACTTCGAGACCGTGCGCCGCTGCCTGCGCGGACGACGGCCTGTCGCTGCTGCATTGCATCGGCAGCAACGGCGCGCCGGCGCAGACCGACCCGTGGATCGAGAAATACATCTTTCCGAATTCGATGATCCCCGCCGCCAGCCAGATCACCGCCGCGCTGGAAGACCTGTTCGTGATCGAGGACTGGCACAACTTCGGCGCCGACTACGACCGCACGCTGACCGCCTGGCGCGCCAATTTCGAAGCGCGCTGGCCGACGCTGGCGAGCCAGCTACGACGAGCGCTTCCGGCGCATGTGGCGTTTCTACCTGTCGGTCTCCGCGGCCGTGTTCCGCAGCCGCCGCGACCAGCTCTGGCAGATCGTGCTGAGCCCGCGTGGGGTGCCCGGCGGCTATCGCGCGCCGCGCTGAGCGCCGGCCACGGCTTGCCAGCGCGCCAGGCGCGTCCGATAGTGCGTGCTGGCCATCGCAAGGGGAGCGCCATGAAGTACGTGCTGAAGGTCCTGTTCGGGATATCCGTCGCATGCGGAATCACGGCGCATGCTGCCAGCGACGTGCCTGCCTCCTACTACGCGCATGCCGGCCACGACGACGTGCTCGGCGGCGGCGTGAAGATGATCCCGATCAACACGCCCACAGGCACTTCCACGTGTGGACCAAGCGCGTCGGCAACAACCCGAAGCTGAAGGTGCTGCTGCTGCACGGCGGCCCCGGCGTGACCCACGAGTACTTCGAAGCCTTCGACAGCTACCTGCCCGCCGCCGGCATCGAGTACTATCTACTACGACCAGCTCGGCTCGGCCTACAGCGACCAGCCCGACGGCCTGGCGCCGTTGCCTGTGGACCACCGACCGCTTCGTCGACGAGGTCGAGCAGGTGCGCCAGGCACTGCACCTGGACCAGCGACAACTTCTGCCTGCTCGGCCATTCCTGGGGCGGCATCCTGGCCATCGAGTACGCGCTGAAGTACCCGCAGCACCTCAAGTGCCTGGTGATCTCGAACATGGTGTCCAGCATCCCGGCCTACAACGCCTACGCGCACGAACGTGCTGATGCCGGCGATGGACCAGAAGGCGCTCGCCGGAGATCCAGAAGCTGGAAGCCGAACGACCACTACGACGACCCCCGCTACGTGGAGCTGCTGCTGCCGATGCACTACGAGCAGCACATCCTGCGCATGCCGCGGCGCAGTGGCCCGACCCGGTAACCGCGCTCGTTCGCCACGTCAACAAGCAGGTCTACATGCCGATGCAGGGCCCCAGCGAGATGGGCGCCAGCGGCATGCTCGAGCACTGGGACCGCAGCGCCGACCTGCACCGGATCAACGTGCCGACGCTGGTCATCGGCGCAGCGCCACGACACCATGGACCCCGCCGTACATGGCAGACGATGGCGAAGAAGCTGCCGCACGGCCAGCTACTGCTCTGCCCCGAGGGCAGCCACATGTGCGATGTACGACGACCAGCAGACATACTTTGCCGGGCTGGTGAAATTTCTGGAGCAGGTCGAAACCGAGTGATGGCGGCGCGGGCTGGCAGGACCAAAGGCGGGTGACCTTTCGCCGGAAGGCATTCCTGCGCACGTCCATTCCACGTGCCCGCCAGCCATGCGTTCATCCGCACGGCGCTCCGCCATATCACGAAGGGGCAAGTCACCACCGGCGAACAGACCACCACCTGAATGCGACGACGTCGCTTCACATGTATCTCGCCCGCTGTCGACGGCCCCTGCACGCGGCCACTTCGTAGCATGCGGCTCCCCCTCATCGCGCGGAGCCCGCATGAAGCAAGCAGCCGTCCTTCTCACCAGGCGTCGACCACACCGGGCCTGGCTGATCGTCCCGCTGGCGCTGGCCAGCACCTCGGCATTCGCACAGAAGTCACCGGCGCTTGATCGTGTGAGCATCTGGCTCGGTGGCTACGCCACCACCAACGACACCACCATTGGCGCCAGCGACCGTAGCGGCCAGTACTATGGCAGCGTCAACCTGGAAGACGACCTCAGCTTCAACAAGCACAAGACCGAACCGCGGGCGCGGCTGGATTTCCTGATCGGCGATCACCAGGGCTTTTCATTCGACTACTACCGGCTCAACCGCGAGCACGGCCGTTCGCTGTCCCGATCGATCAGCTACGGTGGCAATACCTACGATGCCGCCGCCCGCGTCAGCGGCAAACTGAACTTCGACTTCGGCAGCGCCGCCTACCGCTGGTGGTTTGGCGACGGCAATGACGTGCTCGGTCTGGGCCTCGGCGCGGCGTACTACAAGGTCAATGCCGGCATCAGCGGCATGGCATCGCTCAACGGACAGTCGGTGCAGGCCTCTTCCGACTATCGCGACAGCGCATGGGCACCGGAGCTGCAGCTTGGCTGGCGCCATGCGTTCAACGACCAATGGCGCATGTACGTGGATGCCTCCGGCGTGAAAAAGAACGGCGGCAATCTCAGCGGCCACATCTACAACGCCGCCCTGGGGCTGGAGTGGTTCCCGTGGCATAACGTCGGCCTGGGTGCGGAATACAGCTACGGCCGCGTCAAGCTCAATGACGCGCAATCGCACTACAAGGCCGATCTCGACCTCAAGGTGAATGGCCCTTCGCTGTTCGTGCGTTTCCGCTTCTGATCCGGAATGCGGGGTCGAGGTGGACCTGAAGCCACTCTCGATCCCGCTCTGCGAACCCGCGAGCGCGCCGGGTCGTGGCCAGGGCGGGATTGAACCTCCCGCCCCCTTGCCGCGACACTGCGGGCATGACCCACCGACTGCTGCCACGACTGTTCGCCACTGTTTTCCTGCTGCTGATCCCGCTGCCGCTGCTGGCGGACCCCGCGCTGTGGGTGGTGCGTGACGCGGATACCACGATCTACCTGTTCGGCACGGTGCACCTGCTGCCCAACGACAGCAGCTGGCATGACCCCGCGCTGGACCATGCACTGGCCGACAGCGGCACGCTCTATGTCGAGATCACCGACGACAACCCCGCCAACATGATGACCCTGGTGATGCGTTACGGCATGGACTACGCCCATCCGCTGTCCAGCCTGCTGAGCCAGGACGAGATGCTGCGCCTGAACGCTGCCGCCAACCGGGCCGGCGTACCCGGCGGCGCGCAGACGCTGGCCCCCATGAAACCGTGGCTGGCCGCGCTGACCATTGCCACCGCGCCGCTGCTCAAGGCCGGGCTTGACCCCGAGCACGGCGTGGACAAGCTGCTGCGGGCGCAGATGAGCGGCAGCGGCAAGGAAGTGCTGGGCCTGGAAACCAGCGAAGAGCAGATCCGTTTCCTCGCCGACATGCCGCAGGCCATGCAGCTGGCGATGCTGCGCTCGACCCTGCGCGAGTTCGACCAGGCCACCGTCGAACTGGCCAGGCTGACCGACGCCTGGAAGGCCGGCGACGTCGCCACCATTGCCCGCGTGGAAGACGAGGAGATGCGCCAGAAGGAACCCGCGCTGTACCGCCGTCTGATCGTGCAGCGCAACCAGAACTGGGCCGCGCGCATCGGCGACCTGCTGCGCCATCACCAGGGCACGATCTTCATCGCCGTCGGCGCCGCCCACCTGGCCGGGCCGGACAGCGTGCAGGCGCAGCTCATCAAACTGGGCATCGTGGCCGAACGCCAGTAAGCCGCCGCGCCCGGGAAGGGCACGGCCCGCCCGCTCCCGCATGCCGCGACACACGGCGAAACGCGCCTGTCCCGCGTCGCCCGTCCTACAACCCCAGGCCGCTTTCTGGCACCATCGACCGGCTATCCGCGCAGCCTGCGCGCCAACTGATTGATGCAACCGCATGAACCTGCAAGCCAATTACGAACAGATCCCGCTGAAGGAATACGCCGAGCGCGCCTACCTCGACTATTCCATGTACGTGGTGCTGGACCGCGCCCTGCCCTTCGTCGGCGACGGCCTCAAGCCGGTGCAGCGCCGCATCATCTACGCGATGAGCGAGCTGGGCCTGGCCGCCACCGCCAAGCCGAAGAAGTCCGCGCGCACCATCGGCGACGTGATCGGCAAGTTCCATCCGCACGGCGACAGCTCCTGCTACGAAGCGATGGTGCTGATGGCGCAGCCGTTCTCGTACCGCTACCCGCTGGTCGACGGCCAGGGCAACTTCGGCTCGCCGGACGACCCGAAGAGCTTCGCGGCGATGCGCTACACCGAGTCCAAGCTCAGCCCGATCGCCGAGGCGCTGCTGGGCGAGCTCGGCCAGGGCACGGTCGACTGGGTGCCGAACTTCGACGGCACCCTGGAAGAACCGAGCTGGCTGCCGGCGCGCGTGCCGCACGTGCTGCTCAACGGCTCGATGGGCATCGCCGTGGGCATGGCCACCGACATCCCGCCGCACAACCTGCGCGAGGTGGTCAGCGCCTGCATCCGCCTGCTGGACGACCCGGACGCCACCGTCGCCGACCTGTGCGAGCACGTGCTCGGCCCGGACTACCCGACCGAGGCGGAGATCATCACCCCGCGCAAGCGACCTGCTGTCGATGTACCAACCGGCAACGGCTCGCGTGCGTGCCCGCGCGGTGTACCAGCGTGGAAGACGGCAACATCGTGATCACCGCGCTGCCGCACCAGGTCAGCCCGTCGAAGATCCTCGAGCAGATCGCCGCGCAGATGCGCGCCAAGAAGCTGCCGATGATCGAGGACCTGCGCGACGAGTCCGACCACGAGAACCCGATCCGGCTGGTGATCGTGCCGCGCTCCAACCGCGTCGATGCCGGCCGAGATGATGCAGCACCTGTTCGCCACCACCGACCTGGAGAAGAGCTTCCGCGTCAACCTCAACATGATCGGCCTGGACGGCCGCCCGCAGGTGAAGGATCTGAAGACGCATCCTCAGCGAGTGGCTGACGCTTCCGCACCACCACCGTCACCCGCCGCCTCGAGCATCGCCTGGGCAAGGTCGAGCGTCGCCTGCACCTGCTGGAAGGCCTGCGCATCGCCTACCTCAACCTGGACGAAGTGATCCGCATCGTCCGCACCGAGGACGAGCCCAAGGCCGGTGCTGATGGCGCCGCTTCACGCCTCAGCGAGGAGCAGGCCGACTACATCCTCGAGACCGCGCCTGCGCCAGCTGGCCCGCCTGGAGGAAATGAAGATCACCGCCGAGGCCGACCAGCTGGAGGAGGAGCGCGCGCGCATCAACGTGCTGCTGAAGTCGCCGGCCAAGCTGAAGGGGCTGATCAAGGACGAACTGCAGCGCCGACGCCGAGAAGTTCGGCGACGACCGCCGCTCGCCGCTGGTGCAGCGCGAAGTGGCGCAGGCGCTGGACGAAAGCGCGCTGGTCGCCAGCGAGCCGGTCACCGTGGTGCTCAGCCAGAAGGGCTGGATCCGCGCCGGCAAGGGCCACGAGTCGACGCCGAAGGCGCTCAACTACCGCGATGGCGACGGCCTGCTGGCCGCGTCGTGCGCGCACGCACCACCCAGCAGGTCGCGTTCATCGACTCCACCGGCCGCAGCTATTCCACCGCCGGCGCACACCCTGCCCTCGGCGCGCGGCAACGGCGAGCCGCTGACCGGCCGCTTCAGCCCGCCGGCGGGCGCCAGTTCGACGCGCTGGCCGCCGGCGACAACGACACCCGGCTGATCCTCGCCACCGATTTCGGCTACGGCTTCGTCACCCGCTTCGAAGCGCTCACCGGCCGCAGAAGGCCGGCAAGCAGATCCTCAGCCTCAGCGACGGGGCCAAGGTGCTGGCGCCGGTGGTCACCGCCGATCCGGCGCGCGACCGCATCGTGGTGGTCACCAGCGAAGGCCACCTGCTGATGTTCTCGGTGGCCGAGCTGCCGGAGCTGGACAAGGGCAAGGGCAACAAGCTGATCGAGATCCCCAAGGCCAAGCTGGCCAGCGGCGACGAGCGCGTGGTCGGCGTGGCCGTGGTCGCCGAAGGCAAGGGCGAAGTCACCCTGTACGCCGGCCAGCGCAAGCTCACGCTGAAGTGGGCCGACCTGGTCGAGTACGGCGGCAACCGCGCCAGCCGCGGCGGCGTGCTGCCGCGCGGCCTGCGCCGGGTGGAGCGGATCGAGACCAGCGGCTGAACGGCGACCGGCCGAGCCGACTCCCGCACGTGCGGCGGCCGGAACTTACGGCCGCCGCGCGACCCAAAGTCTTCAGGTGTGCACGCAACGCGATCTCGACGCGTTGAACGGGCCATAGCCCCGGAGCACGTATGAACACCACCACGGATCCGTCGTCCTGTCGCCGCCAGCCTGCTGGCGGCCTCGGCCTGGGCGCAGACGCCAGCCAAGCCGCTCAATCTCAAGCTGCCGCCCGGCAGCGTCCCGGCGGCGGCCAGCACCGCGGCGGCGCCGGCCACGGCCGCCACGACAGGCAACCGGCCGGCGCCGGGGTGGCGACCACCCGGGACCCGCCGGGCGCGTACTACGGCGACACCAGCGGTCGCATTGGCGACAGACGACGCCGGCGACCGCTACGCCTGCGACGACGCCACCTACAACAAGGCCCAGGTCCACGGCAGCGTCAGCATGGGCGTGGTCAGCGGCAGCCACATCGGCACGGGCACCTGGGCGGCGGCGAGTCAACCTCAGCAAGGCGTTCGGCAGTTGTGACGATCCGCGTGGCGGCATCAGCATCTCTGTCGGTGGCAGCAGCGGCCACTTCAACGGCGATCACCACGGCTACGGCCACTGAGCGCGCGGCGCAAGCCCCTTTCGGCGCAGGCAAGCCACGCGCCATCTGCAATAGACTCGGCCTGCGACGCCCCCTCACTCACCGGACGAGAGCCAGACCATGGAGTCGACGCTTGCCCTGCTGCAAAGCCCTTCCGCCTGGCTGGCCCTGGCCACCCTGATCGTCATGGAGGTGGTCCTGGGGATCGACAACCTGATCTTCATCTCGATCCTCACCAACAAGCTGCCCGAAACGCTGCGCGAAAAGGCGCGTCGCCTCGGCATCGGCCTGGCCCTGGTCATGCGGCTGGCGCTGCTGGCCACGGTGTCGGTGATCGTGCAACTGACCACGCCGCTGTTCACGCTGCTCGGGCACGGCGTCTCCTGGCGCGACCTGATCCTGATCGCCGGCGGCGCCTTCCTGATCTGGAAGGCAACCCGGGAAATCCACCACAACGTGACGCCGGACACCGGCCGAACACGCAGAAGACGGCAAGCCGTCGGCCGTCACCGGCTTTGCCTCGGCGATCGGCCAGATCGTGGTGCTCGACCTGGTGTTCTCGATCGACAGCATCATCACCGCGGTGGGCATGACCGAGCACATCCAGATCATGTTCGCGGCGGTGATCGTGGCGGTGATGGCGATGATGTTCGCCGCACGGCCGCTGGCCGAGTTCATCAACCGCAATCCGTCGATCGTGATGCTGGCGCTCGCCTTCCTGATCATGATCGGCATCACCCTTGTTGCCGAAGGCCTCGGCAACCACGTACCCAAGGGCTACATCTACGCGGCCATGGCGTTCTCGGCCGTCGTCGAGGGTCTCAACATGCTGTCGCGACGACGCCACAAGGCCTAGCCGCCCGTGCCACCGAACGAAGGACCGCATCCACCATGCATGGCGAATACAAGATGCCCGGCGGCAAGCTGGTCGTGATCGACCTCGCCGTGCGCGACGGGCGGCTGGCCGACGTGCAGCTCAGCGGCGACTTCTTCCTCGAGCCCGACACGGCGCTGGCCACGATCAACCGCGACGCTGGAGGGCCTGCCGCAGCACCTGGGCGAAATGGCGCTGGCCAGCAAGCTGCATGTCGCGCTGGGTGCCGACGTGCTGATGTACGGCATTTCGCCCGAGGCCATCGCGGTGGCCGTGCGCCGCGCCCTTCACCAGGAGCCCGATGCATGATGCGCACCGACTGGCGCGACCACGACTGGCAACTGATCCACACCGACCGCGCAAGCGCCTTCGCTGCACATGGCACTGGACGACGTGCTGACCCACGAGGTCGGTGCCGGCCGGCGGCCGCCGACGCTGCGGATCTGGGAATGGGCGGCGTCGGCAGTGGTGATCGGCCGCTTCCAGTCGTTGCGCAACGAGGTCGACATGGCGGCGGCGCAACGTCACGGCATCGAGGTGGTGCGGCGCATCTCCGGCGGCGGCGCGATGTTCATCGAGCCGGGCAACACCATCACCTACTCGTTGTACGCGCCGCAATCGCTGGTGCACGGACTGTCGTTCCAGGAGGCCTACGCCTTCCTCGACACCTGGGTGCTGGACGCGCTGGGCGAACTGGGCATCAAGGCCTGGTACCAGCCGCTCAACGACATCACCTCCGAAGGGCGGCAAGATCGCCGGCGCGGCGCAGGTGCATCGCGGTGGCGCGGTGCTGCACCACGTGACCATGGCCTACGACATCGACGCGGCGAAGATGCTCGACGTGCTGCGCATCGGCCGCGAGAAACTCTCCGACAAGGGCACGGCCAGCGCCGCCAAGCGGGTCGATCCATTGCGCAGCCAGACCGGCCTGCCGCGCGAGGCGGTGATCGCACAGATGATCGCCACCTTCCGCCGCCTGCACGGCCTGAGCGACAGCGCGCTGCGGCAGGACGAACTGACCCATGCCGACACGCTGGCGCGCGAACGCTTTTCCAGCCCGGCGTGGCTGGCCGACGTGCCCTAGGCGGCGACCCGGCCGACCCGTTGCGCATCGCCGCCTGTCGGCGTCACGCTCAGCGGCTGAACGACCACGACTGCATGCGTCCGTCCTTGTACGGCATCACGCCGTGGAACGGCCGCGGGTCGTCATCGAACACCAGCGGCAGGAAATGGCGGTCGCCCTCCCACATCGGCAGCTCCATCAGCCGGTCCAGCGGTCACCCATTCCAGCGTGCCTTCGGGGTTGGCTGCCAGCGGCGTGCCGCTGTAGCCGTCGATCACGAAGATGAAGCCGAGCCAGTCCTCGCCCTGCTTGCCGAAGCCGGGCCAGTTCAGCGTGCCGCGCAGCTGCATCGACTCGCAGCCGATGCCGGCCTCTTCCAGGATCTCGCGGCGCATGCAGGCGGCGATGTCCTCGCCCGGCTCCATCTTGCCGCCCAGGCCGTTGTACTTGCCCAGGTGCTGGTCGTCGGGGCGCGCGTTGCGATGGATCATCAGCACCTGCCGGCGATCCGGCGACAGCACGTAGCCGAGCGTGGCGACGATCGGGGTGTAAGGCATCGACATGCCGCGCGCAAAAGATCGCAAGTTTAACGGCAGCTGCGCAGTCGCGCCGTGCAGATGCGCGGTTGCCGGCCGCCGGGCTTGCGTCGGATGCCGCCGCCCGGCGACCATCGGCTGCATGCTTTCACTCGCTTCGCGTCCCGCCCCTCCCGCCCATCTCGCGCCGTGCTGCGCTGGCTCGCTGGCCCTGCCGCTGGTCGCCGGCGTGATCGGCCTGCGCGCCGCACGGCGCAGGCGCTGGACAGCGGCGAGCGTGGCGTTCGAGGGCCAGAACTTACCGCATCGTCCAGCTCGACCTGAAGCGCGAGCCGCTGACCCTGCACTGGCGCGACCCGCAGAGCGGCCAGCCGTTCGGCAGCATCGAGAGCGCTGCGCCAGTGGGGCGAGGCGCATGGGCGAGCGCCTGCTGTTCGCCGCCAATGCCGGCATCTACGACCGCAAGTTCGCGCCGCTGGGGCTGTACGTGGAGAACGGCCGCACCGTGGTGCCGCTGAACCTCGCCCACGGCAATCCGGCCGCGGGCAACTTCTCGCTGCTGCCCAACGGCGTGTTCGCGATCTATCCCGACGGCCATGCCGCGGTGCGCACCAGCGCGGCGTTCAAGGCCGACGGCAAGACAGCCGCAGTGGGCGACCCAGTCCGGCCCGATGCTGCTGATCGACGGCAAGCTCAACGAGCAGTTCGTCGACGACTCGTCCAGCCTGAAATGGCGCAGCGGCGTCTGCGCGAGGACGCCGACCGAGGTGGTTTTCGCGGTGAGCGAGGCACCGGTGAACTTCCATACCTTCGGCACGGCTGTTCCGCGACAAGCTGGGCTGCCGCGACGCGCTGTACCTGGATGGCAGCATTTCGCAGCTCTACGTCGACGGCGAAGGCTACGCCGGCGCACCGGCCTTCATGGTCAAGCCGTATGCCGGCATCTTCGCCGTGTTCGCCAAACCCTGACTCACGACCGCGCAAGGCCGCCTCGCTTGCGACGCGTGGCGCATCCCGCGCCGCCTGCTGAGCCTGCTGGCCCTGCTGCTGATCGCCTTCCTCACGGGCTGGTGGCTGCTGGCCGGCAGTCGCGCCGCGCCTGGATGGCCAGCGCACAGCTGCCCGGCCTGGCGGCACCGGTCAGCATCAGCCGTGACGCGCTGGGCACGGTCACCCTCGAGCGGCACGCAACCGCGACGACATCAGCTATGCGCTGGGCTACGTGCATGCGCAGGAACGCTTCTTCGAGATGGACCTGATGCGGCGCATGCCGGCCGGCGAGCTGTCCGCGCTGGTCGGCCGGCCGCGCTGAAGGTCGATCTCAATCACCGCCGCCATCGCCTGCGCGCCGTGGTCGAAGCCGGCCTACGCGGCACTGCCGCCGGCACAGAAGCGCGCACTCGACCGCTACCGCGACGGCGTCAATGCCGGCCTCGCCGACCTGCGCGTGCGTCCGTGGGAATACCTGCTGCTGGGCAGCCAGCCGCAGCCCTGGCGCTCCGAAGACAGCCTGCTGGTGATCGCCGCGATGTATCTGGACCTCAACGGCGACGGCCGCAACGAGCGCGAGCTGCGCATCGCCCAGATGCGCGCGGTGCTGCCCGGCGCCGCTGGTGGATTTCCTGCTGGCGCCGGACCCCGACTGGGAAGCGCCGCTGAGCGGCCGCGCTGTCGCCGCCGCCGGTGATACCCGGCAGCCGACGTGTTCGACCTGCGCCAGCGCCGCGGCGTCCGCCAGCGCCCGCCAATCTCGCCGCCGCGCTGGCGCCGGCGCTGGACGCACCGCGCCCGGGCAGCAACAGCTTCGCCGTGGCCGGCGCGCTCACCGGCACCGGCGCCGGCATGCTCGCCAACGACATGCACCTGGGCCTGCGCGTGCCCAACATCTGGTTCCGCGCGCGCCTGCGCTACCCCGATCCCGGCGCGCCGAACGGCGAGCGCGACGTCAACGGCGTCACCCTGCCCGGCACGCCGGCCATGGTGGTCGGCTCCAACGGCCAGATCGCCTGGGGCTTCACCAACAGCTACGGCGACTGGCTGGACTGGGTGCGCGTGCAGCGCGATCCGGCCGACCCGACGCGCTACAAGGTGCCCGATGGCTGGGCCACGATCGAGCGCCACGACGAACACATCCAGGTCAAGGGCGCAGCCCGACACCGTGCTCAAGGTCGAGGACACGCGCTGGGGTCCGATCATGGGCAAGGATGTCGACGGCACGCCGCTGGCGCTGGCCTGGATCGCGCGACCGCCCGCGCGGCTACAACCTCGACGCTGATGCAGCTGGAGCACACGCCGGACGTGGCCGCGCGCTGGATCTCGCCCCGCAGCTGGGCATGCCGGCGCAGAACCTGCTGGTCGCCGACAGCGCCGGCCATATCGGCTGGACCATCGCCGGCAACAGCATTCCGCTGCGCGCCGGCATCGATCCGCTGCTGCCGTCGGACTGGTCGCAGCCCGGCACCGGCTGGCAGGGCTGGGCCGCACGCCGCGCAGTACCCGCGCATCGAGGATCCGGCCGACGGCCGCCTGTGGACCGCCAACAACCGCACCGTCGACGGCGCCGGCGCTGGCCCTGCTCGGCAACGGCGGCCACGACCTCGGCGCGCGCGCGCAGCAGATCCGCGACGACCTGCACGGCCGTCGGCCACTTCAGCCCCGGCAACCTGCTCGACATCCAGCTGGACGACCGCGCCGTGCTGCTCACGCGCTGGCAGCGCCTGCTGCAGCAGACGCTGGCCGATACCGCACGATCCCGGCGCTGCAGACAGCTGCGCCAGCTCACCGGCGCACTGGCAGGGCCGCGCCGCCGTCGACAGCGTCGACTACCGGCTGGTGCGCGCCTTCCGCACCGAGGTCAGCGAAGCCGGTGCTGGCACCCTTCGCCGCGCGCGGTGAAGCAGCGCCATCGCCGATTTCATGCTGGCCCGGCCAGAACAGTGCCGAAGCCGCCGTGTGGGCGATGATCCGGCAGCAACCGACGCAGCTGCTCGACCCGAACTACGCCGACTGGCACGCCCTGCTGCTCGATGCGGCGCGGCAGGTGGCCGGCGACCTGGGCCAGCAACCCGGCGGCCTGGCCGCGCGCACCTGGGGCGAGCGCAACCGCAGCGACATCAAGCATCCGCTGGCGCGCGCCCTGCCCGGCTGGCTCGGCCGCTTCATCGACATGCCGGACGAACCGATGCCCGGCGACAACAACATGCCGCGCGTGGCCGCGCCCGGCTTCGGCGCATCCGAACGCCTCGACGTGTCGCCCGGCCACGAGGCGCAGGGCATCCTGGAAATGCCCGGCGGCCAGAGCGACAACCCGCTGTCGCCGTTCTTCGGCGCCGGCCACGAGGACTGGGTGCAGGGTCGCCCCACGCCGCTGCTGCCCGGCAAGAGCGAGCATCGCCTGACGCTCGCGCCCGCCAACGGCTGACCTCGTTCCCGTCACGGACCCCCGGATGCTTGCATCCGGCGGGTCGATGGGCGCATGCTGGAAAAATGTGATGCACGTCACACTTTTGGCATGGATGACGGGAGCGTCCTGGCGGACAGGGTTCCGCAAGGGCGGCGCCAGGCCTTGAGCCGGACAGGGGCAGCCGGCAGCGAACTGCGGGAGTGTCGTTCCTGATGTCGCATGCCTCAGTGAGGCCGGATTTCCGGTACCACGCCTTCATCAGCTACAGCCACCAGGACAAGGCCTGGGCCGACTGGCTGCACAAGGCGCTGGAGAGCTATGCGGTTCCCGCAGCGGCTGGTCGGCCGCGACCACCGCCGCCGGACCCGTGATCCTCGCCGGCCTCAGCCGATTTTCCGCGACCGCGAGGAACTGGCCAGCGCGCACGACCTGACCGCAAGGTCAACGAAGCGCTGGCGCAATCGGCCAACCTGATCGTGATCTGCTCGCCCCGCGCGGCCGACTCACGCTGGGTCCAACGACGAAGTGCTGGCGTTCAAGCACTTGGCCGCAGCGATCGGATCTTCTGCCTGATCGTCGATGGCGAACCGAACGCCAGCGACCTGCCCGGCAGCACGGCGGACGAATGTTTCGCACCGGCCCTGCGCTTCCAGCTCGACACTGACGGCCAACTCACCCGCGAGCCCGCCGAGCCGATCGCCGCCGATGCGCGCCCCGGCAAGGACGGCAAGGCCAACGCCAAGCTGAAACTGATCGCCGGTCTGCTGGATGTCGGTTTCGACGAGTTGAAACAGCGCGAACTGCAGCGGCGTACCCGGCGCATGACGGTGATTGTCGCCTGGCGGCACTGGCGATCACAGTGACCACCATCGCTGGCGATCTTCGCCCTCATCGCGCGCCACGACGCCGTGGTCGCGCAAGCCGGCCGCCGACGCGGCGGCAGAAGCAAGCCGAGGATCTGGTCGGCTTCATGCTCGGGCGACCTCAACGACAAGCTGGCGGAAGTGTCGCGCCTGGACATCATGCAGAGCGTCGACGACAAGGCGATGACCTACTTCCAGTCGCTGCCCGCCACGGATGTCACCGACGAAGCCTCGCCACAGCGCGCCAAGGCCCTGGAAAAGATCGGCAGCGTGCGGATGGACCAGGGCCACCTGCCCACCGCCATGGAGTCGTTCCGGGCCTCCGCCCGACTCTGCCGGCACTTGCCGACGCCGCGCCCCACCAGTGTCGCCCGCCAAACCGCGTACGCGCGCATCCTCGCGTTCATCGGCCTCGGCGACTGGTACCTGGGCAATCTGACGCCGCCCAGCAATCATTCGAATCGGCGAGGCGCGCGCTGCATCGGGCCGAATCAAAGGCCGCAGAGAATCCCGACCTGATAATCCAGTTGCTACCTCGACAACAACATCGGCCACGTGTTCGAGGCGCGCGGGCAACCTCAGCGACGCCGAGCGCATACCGCAACACGCTGGCACTGCCAGCCCTCACTTCACGCAAACAGGTCAAGCCCGAATGGGCGCCGCACATGGGGGCCGCCCACAATAACCTTGGCAAGCTGGCGCTGAAACGTGGCGACCTGGCCAGGCGGTCGCCGAATACCGGGCCGACGACTCGATCCAGTCGCGCCTGGTCGCGGTCGACCCCTAGGATAACAGCCGACGCGACAACCTGCTGCGACGCATGCCATCCTGGGCCGCACCCTGGCCCTGGCCGGCGACGCCGACGCCGGCATGCGCGACCTGCAGGAAGCGGTCGACATGGCCGCGAAACTGGTCGCCGTCGATCCCAAGCCAGACCAGTTTCCAGGAAAGCCTGGCGCTGTACTCGTCCCAGTTGGGTCGGCTGCGCCGCCTCGCCGGCGACCAGGCCGAAGCCGGTCGGCTCAACGACCAGTGCACTTGCGCATCTTCACCGCACTGATCAGCAAGGACCCGGCCAACGCGCTGTGGCAAAGGGAGATGGCCGAGGTCCAGCTCGAGGAATCGGCGCAATCCCTGGCCGCCGGCGATATCGGCGCAGGGACGCAGCCTGGCACGCCAGGCGCTGGCCACACTGGAATCGCTATCCGAGAAGCAACCCAACGAGCGGGCCATCCTGCTCGACACGGTGAGCGCGCGGCTGGCGCTGGCCTCTGACCAGCGGGCCGGCCGAAGCCTCGCAGCTGCGGCATGCCGCGCTGGAAGCCATCCAGAACGTGCGCAGCGGCGCGAATGATCCGCGCCTGCTGGCATTGCATGTCGAAGTCCTGCTCGGCCTGGGCCAGCGCGATCAGGCCCAGCCGCTGGTCCGGCAGCTGTGGGCATCCGGCTACCGCGATCTGGCCGTGCTCGACCTGCTGCAACGCGAGCACATCGATTACCCGCCCAATGCGGATTTCCAGCAAAGCCTGCAGGCGCTCGCTGGATGCGCATTCGCCCTGATCGTACGTCCCTGCTGCTTCGCCGCCGCGCTGCAGCCCACCCTGCCCCCGACTGGAGCAACCACATGTCGATCAAACTCAAGGTAAGCCTGGACAAGAGCACCACCCCGTGGAGCGTGGACGTCGACCAAAAAGGCAACCCGAATCACGTGCCCCGTCACAACAAGGCCCAGACCATCACCTGGCACCTGCACGGCAATGCCGCGACCGGCTCGTTCGAATCCTTCCAGTGGTTGGACCCGCAACCAGACGACGGCATTTTCGGCGAACCCAGCGGTCTGGGCACGAAGGAACTCGACATCAGCGACCTCAATGACAGCGCCGCCAGCGAAGGCACGTGGACCTATCGGCTGGGCATTACCGTGGGCGATGGCACGTACTACACGATCGCCGACATTCCCACCAACACCACCACCAATCCGACCATCAAGAACACCTGAGTCGAAGGCGGGGCACCGGTGCCTCGCCGGGCCAGGGATGGCCAAGCTCGAACACAGCCCGCCGGCCATCCCGTACAACCCGGAGAAGATCATGCCCAACCGTCGCAACGACAACCAGAACAACCCCAACAACCCTGCACCCGATGACGAAGATACCGGCGCGAACGACGCCGAGACCACGGACAACGGCTCGAACGCACCGGCGCCGCGGATACAGCCGGCCACCACCCGCAATCCGAGCATCCCCAACATCTGATTGGAAAACGGGGCAACGGCGACCCGTCGGGCCAGGGAAGGCCCGAGCCGGATCACATCGCACGACCAACCCACATTCCCTGGAGGAGATCATGTCTGACCATCATGGTGAGGATACCCACCACCGCCACCCGACCGGGCAAGACACCATCATTGCGGCCCTCGCCGCGGCGGCGGCGGCTGCGGCTGCTGCGGCCGCCGCGGCGGCCGCAGCCGCAGCCGCCCTCGCAGCAACCCGCAACCCGACCATCCCGGACCGTTGAGAAAGCACGACGTGCACTGCCCCCATCCGGCGACAAGGACGTCTGCACCCCATCCCGTCGGCAGGAAGCGCCCATGACGCCCCTCGTTGTCGGTGTCACCAGCCACCGCAATATCCCGCGCGCACGAGATCACGCCGGATACGCCAGCGCGTGCAGGCCTTTTTCGCGCAGCTGAAACAGGACTTCCCCGGCCTGCCGCTGGTGGTGCTGTCGGCACTCGCGGAGGGTGGCGACCAGCTGGTGGCCGAGGAAGCGCTTGCCGCCGGCGCCACCCTGATCGCGCCGCTGCCGCTGCCGCGCGCGCTGTACATGGACGACTTCAGCAGCGCCGCGGTGCGCTCCCTCTTCGAGGTGCTGTGCGACCAGGCCAGCGTGGTGGAGCTGCCGCTGCGCAGCGGGCATCGGCCCGATCCGGTGGAAAGCCCCGGCGTTGCCCGCAACCTCGCCTATACGCGCGCCGGGGTCTACGTCGCCAGTCATTGCCACATCCTGCTGGCGATCTGGGATGGCAAGGACTCCGACCGCCTCGGCGGCACCGCGCAGATCGTGCACTACTACCTCAGCGGCGCCCTGCCCGGCGTGATCGACCGCCGCCAGGGCCGGCAGCATCTGCTGGGCGGGGGCGACGAACGGCTGCTCCACCATATCGTCTGTTCGCGCGCGCAAGCCCACGGCGAACCGGCGGACGGGCTGGAGCCACTGAGCGCACGCTGGTGCACGGAGTCGCTGCAGGTGCCCGCCGAATCCGGCATCCCGGCCGAGTTCCAGCTGATGTTTTCGCGCATGGCCGAGTTCAATGCCGATGCCGCGAAGTATGCGCAGGCGATCGAGTCCGCCGCCTGCGCCCATGCGCAACCGCCGCGCGAAGCCACCGCCACCATCGACAGCCTGTTCTGCGCCGCCGACTGGCTGGCCATCCATTTCCAGAAGCGCATCCTGCTGGCGATGCGCATGACCTACACCCTGGCGGCGCTGATGGGCATCGCCTTCATGTGCTATTCCGATCTGCCGGCGCAGGACTACATGATCTTCGTGTTCCTGCTGCTGTTCGGCATCGGCGCCTTCGTCGCCGTGCTGGCCAGCCGGCGTGGCTGGCATCGCAAGTACCTCGATTACCGCGCGCTGGCCGAGGGCCTGCGCATCCAGTCCTACTGGCGCCGTGCCGGCATCTCGATGACCGCCGACCACGAGTTCGCCCACGACAACTTCCTGCAGAAGCAGAACATCGAGCTGGGCTGGATCCGCAACGTGATGCGCGCCGCCGGGCTGTTCCCTGCCGGCAGCCCGCTGCCGCCGCGCGCGCCAGGAGCTGCAGGAGGTGATCGCCGAATGGGTCGGCGAATCGGGCGCACTCCGGCCAGCTCCACTATTACGAACGCAATACCCGGCGCCGCACCCACCTGCATCACGTCACCGAACTGATCGGCAGCATCAGCCTGTGGATGGGCATCACCATCAGCGTGTTCCTGGCCGTGTTCGTGGCGACAGCCTGTCGCAGGACATGAAGACCGTCCTCGTCGCGATCATGGCGGTGTTCTCGATCCTTGCCGCCGTGCGCGAGGCCTACGCCTATCGCAAGGCCGACAAGGAGCTGATCAAGCAATACCGTTTCATGCAGCGCATCTTCGCCAGCGCGCACGACCTGCTGCGCCGCACGCGCGACCCCGCCGTGCAGCGCGAGATCCTGCGCGAACTGGGCGAGGCGGCGCTGGCCGAGCATGCCGAGTGGACGCTGATGCACCGCGAACGTCCGCTGGAACAGGGCAAGCTCTGAGCATGCCTAGCGCGCGCCAGGCACCTGTACCGCGATCCACTGGGTGATGTACGCCTCCAGCGCCTGCCGCGGCGGCAGCGCGATGGCGGCATCGCGCACGAACGCGGCAGCGGCCTGCACGAAGGCCTGGCGTGACTGGCTCGACGCCTGCCGCGCCGCTGCCTGCTGCTGGCGCAACTGCACGACATGCGGCGAGGGTTGCCCCGGTTTCGCGTACTTCTGGTAGCGCCGCAGCTGGTCGGCCACCGCGGAGGTGTCGGACGCCGCCTTGCATACCGCCTGGCGTGCCGCGAGCAACTGGATCAGCGAGTCCAGCGCAGGCGTGGGCCGGCCATCGGGCGCCGCCACGACGGTGCCGATCGCCGACGGCAACACCGCGCCGACCGGCCAGCACGATGCCTGCCGGAACGCACGCAGCGCCGCCAGAAAGTCGGCATGGGGAAACATCGGGGGCGTGGTCATGGCGGGCCTGCTGGCAATGTCCGGCGACGATACGTCGTTATGCCGGCAGACACCATCCACGGGCGAGCCGCGCGCGGCGGCCGAGGACGGACTCCCCGGCCGCCACCCCGGTTCAGTGGACGCTTGCCCGCGTGACGGTGCCGTCCTTCGTCTTGCTGGCCGATTCGGAGTGCAGCTCCAGCGCCACGCCGTAACGGGTCAGGTAGGCATAGCGGATATGCCCCCGCACCACGCCGTTGGAGTTGTATTCGGTGCAGTCGACCTGCTGCTCGTTGCCTTCCAGCGCCGGGCTCAGCTGCGACGCGGCCGTCACGCTGCCCAGCACGCAGCTGTTCCGTCCGATCGGGAAATTCATGATCTGCACCGAAGGTGCGAAGGCGAACTCGTATTCGACCTTGCTGCCCGAGTCACCCGGTGCCAGCACGTCGAAGTGCTTGAGTGACTTGATCTCGTACAGCGGATCGACCATGCGCTTGTCGTTCGCCACGTCCTGGTCCCGCAATGCCTGCAGCCCGCGATACGAAATCTCGAAGAGCTGGCCCGTCGGCACGCCGTTGCGCGTGTACTCGCGCAGCGCCTGCACGAAGCTGCCGCCGACATTGGTCAGCGTCGAGGTCGAATCCACCGTGTAGCTCGTGTCCTGGACCACATCGTGATACTTCCAGGTGATGTCCACCACCATCTGCTGGAATGGCAGCGGCGCGTGGTCGGCATTCTCCACCGTCTCGCGAACCTGCGCAGGCAGCGAGTCCACGCCGAAGTGCTTGCCCAGATACGCCCCCTTGTCGACCACCACGTCCCTGACCTTTTCCGGTGCGCACCCGGACAACACGGCCAGTGCCATCGCACCGCCGCACGCCACCACCCACGCCTTCCAAGCCATGTCCCTTCCCCCTGTACTCCATGATCCGTGGCGCGCCCCGATCCGCCTCGCCATGCCGTTGCCGACTTGCGCGCCGATGCCCGAGGCGTGCCATTCCCGTCATTCCCGCCCGCGGACGGCCGATGACCCGGAAATCATACCGAATGCACCGTCACCGGCAACGGGCGAAATTCGACGTGCGACGGGCAACCGGCATGGCGACCCGGGGAGCGCCCCGGGGATACTTCTGTCGCTGGAAGACGGGATGGCATGCGGGTGATGTCAGCGCATGCCGCATCACGCGTCGACAGGCCAGATCTCCCCACCCATTCGCCCCCGCCATCCCTCAACTCGTCCCTCGCATCCCGCCATCAGTCACCTGGCGGGCCCATGGGATGCTCGATTCGGCAAGGATGTCGGCTGCAACCGCACGCGGCGGTGCACCGCCACCGCGATCGTCCGCCAGCACACAGGAGCATCCATGCCACCGTTCTTTGAACACGCCCTGCGCATCACCTGGATCGCCGTACTCGGGTATTGGCTTTGGGCGGCGCGCTCGGCCAAGCCCGCCCGCCAACAGGAACACTTCGCCAAGCGCCTGATGGTCTATTGGCTGCCGCTGCTGATCGCCGCACTGCTGCTGGGCCCGGGCGAATGGTTTGGCCACTCCCTCCTGCGCGAGCAGTTCGTTCCCCACACGACGCGGGTGTACGCGGTGGGACTTGCCCTGGCCGTCGCCGGGGCCGTGCTGTCCATCGTCTCGCGCAGGCTGCTCGGCCGGAACTGGAGTGCCACGGTCCAGTTGAAGCAGGAGCATGAGCTCATTACCAACGGGCCCTACCGCTTTGTCCGACATCCCATTTACACAGGCCTGTTGCTGCTGTTCCTGGGCAACGCCGTCATGGTCGGCGACTGGCGCGGGCTGCTGGCCGTCGCCCTCGTGTCTGTCTCGTTCTGGCGCAAGCTTCGGCTGGAGGAGGTCTGGCTGACCGCGCATTTCGGCGAGCCCTATCGGCGCTACCAGGCCCGCACCAAGGCACTCATCCCGGCCGTGCTCTAGGGCGCCGCCCGGCCACTGCCTTGCCCGCAGCGCAGTCCACGCATCCACGTGCTGCTGTCGACCGGAATGGCGGGCAAAGCCCGGCAAGCGCCAGATCCGGTCACGATGCCCCGTGTTCAACAATATGGAAGCCTTCATCGCCCGATGGGGGCACGAAATAGCGGGTGATCTCGTCGTATTCCGCGTCGCTCGTCGAAAACGGATGACTGCCCGAGGCGTTGCGCTCCCGCAGGCGCTTCCTGCACACCTCGTCCGGGACATCGAGGTAATGCAGGACGTGATCGCTGCCTGCCGCGTCGATGATGCCTTTCATCCAGCGACGGTTGCCCAGCGTGTTTGCCGGGAAGTCGAGCACCACCGAGAGTCCGGCCCGCAGCAGCGATGCGATATGCGGCGCGAGGGCCTGGCGCAGTTGGGCCGAGCGGCGGACATAGTCGGCCAGGGTGTGGATCTCGTCCGGGTAGAGCTGGGACAGCCAAACGTCCTCGCTCAGCAACACCGTGGACGGTTGCGCGGCGAGCTGCCGCGTCAGCGTCGACTTGCCCGCGGCGATCTTGCCGCAGACCAGATGGAGGACCGGCGGCGATACATCATCGGTATTCATGAAAGGCTCCTGGGGAGGGGGACGCCCGCGAACCGGATACAAAAAAGCCCGCTTCGAAGGCGGGCTTTTTCCAGCGACACTGAACCACGCGCTAGCCTGCCCGCTCCGGTGCGATGCGAATAATCAGCGGACGTGGGTGGTGGCGGTTCATGGGGAGGAACATAGGCGGGCGGGCGGTCGGCGTCAATGGCCGCTTCGCATCGCCAGCCCTCGCAGCGAGGAGAGCAGGGCTTTCTCCACCTTGCCGTCGCCGCACCGGGGCAAACCGCGCTAGACAGGCTTCGTGGCAGCGCCGGCGAAGACGCGATCGGGGAAGGTCTCTTCCAGGGCATCCAGAAAGGCGCGTACCTTGGCGCCCACCAGGCCACGCGAGTTCCGCAGTGC